>NZ_CP071409.1:0-684565 GCF_022647505.1 [Pantoea] beijingensis | reverse complement strand
GTGGTTTACCACTATTTCCGTTTCGCTTGAGCTGATTTTCGGCATGCTACTGGCCTTGTTGATGAACCAACCATTCCGTGGCCGGGGGCTGGTACGTACAGCCATTTTAATCCCATGGGCGATCCCGACCATTGTTAGCGCCAAAATGTGGGGCTGGATGTTTCACGATCAGTATGGCGTGGTAAATAATCTGCTCATGCATATTTTTGGTATGAAAAGCCATCTTGCCTGGATTGCTGAGCCCGCCCTTTCAATGTGGGCGGTGGTGATTGCCGATGTCTGGAAAACCACGCCGTTTATGGCCCTGATGCTGCTGGCGGCGCTGCAGTTGATCCCCGCGGATCTGTATGAGGCCGCACGCGTCGACGGCGCCAGCGCATGGCAGCGATTTCGTCGCATTACCCTGCCGCTCATTATGCCTGCTGCCATTGTTGCGCTTATTTTCAGAGTTATGGATGCCATGCGCATTTTTGATCTGATTTACGTACTGACCTCAAACAGCGAGGCCACTATGTCTGTTTCCAGTTACGCCCGTCAGCAGATCATGACTTACCAGGATATGGGCAGCGGCTCCGCCGCCTCAGTTTTGGTGTTTATGATGGTGGCCGGTATCGCCGCCAGCTTCCTTTATGTGCAGCGTCTTAATGAGAAGGAAAAAAACACATGAAGCTGAGCCGCCGTCAACGCCAGTGGAGCCTGAAACTATTGATTTTGTTCTCCTCCGTCATTGCCTGTGCGGTCTGCATTTTTCCCTTTTACTATGCCATTTTGACCTCGTTTCGTCGCGGCCAAGACCTGTTTCAGCCCCACTATCTGCCGGATGGTTTTTTCTGGAATAACTATGTCATTGCTCTGGTACAAAATGGCGTCGCCCGGAGTCTGGTTAATTCATTGGTCGTCGCAACTCTGACCGTCACGCTCTGCCTGCTGGTGTCGATCACCGCCTCTTTTGCCCTGGCGCGGATCCCGTTTCGCGGCCGAAAATTTATGCTTTTTACCATTCTCTGCGTGTCGATGTTCCCGCAGGTAGCGGTACTCTCCGGCATGTTTGAACTGGTACGTTTTCTTGGGCTGTATGACTCGCTGGGCTCACTCGTATTGTCTTACACCACTTTTTCGTTGCCTTTCACCGTTTGGGTGCTAACGACTTTTATGCGTTCGGTTCCGGTAGAACTGGAGGAAGCGGCTATCGTTGACGGTGCCAGCACCTGGACCATTATTCGCCGGGTGTTTATGCCGATTATGGCACCGGCACTGGTTACGACTGGGCTGCTGGCGTTTATCGGTGCCTGGAACGAATTTATGTTCGCCCTGACATTTATTATCTCCGGCGATAAACGGACGGTGCCGGTTGCCATCGGCATGTTCCAGGGGGCCTCACCCTATGAGCTACCGTGGGGTAGCATCATGGCCGCGTCGGTGATCGTGACGCTCCCGATTATTCTGTTGGTTCTGATTTTTCAGAAACGCATTGTTAGCGGCCTGACCAGCGGCGCAATTAAAGGTTAACTTCGGGGAAAATAAAACGATGGTGCAGCTCGTTCTCGAAAAAGTACAAAAACGTTACGGCAGCTCATCCGAAGTCATTAAGCCGCTCGATTTACAGGTTAATGGCGGTGAGTTCGTGGTGGTGGTTGGTCCTTCCGGCTGCGGAAAATCTACGCTGCTGCGTATGGTCGCCGGCCTGGAAGAGATCAGCTCAGGTGATATGTTCCTTGATGGCATCAGGGTGAATGATGATTCGCCTTCTGAGCGCGGGATCGGCATGGTGTTTCAATCTTACGCACTTTATCCCCATATGACGGTTTACCAGAATATGGCGTTTGCGCTGGAAATGGCAAAGCTGACAAAACCAGAAATAGACCGGCGCGTGCGTAACAGTGCCCATATTTTACAGCTGGAGCATTTGTTGGACCGGCGGCCTAAAGACCTGTCGGGCGGCCAACGCCAACGGGTGGCAATTGGCCGCGCTATCGTCCGTGAACCCAGCCTGTTTTTGTTTGATGAACCGCTGTCCAATCTGGATGCCGCACTGCGGGTACAAATGCGCATGGAGATCGCTGCATTGCATAAGCGAATCGGCGCCACGATCTTATATGTCACGCACGATCAGGTGGAGGCGATGACATTAGCCGATCGTATTGTGGTGCTGAATCAGGGACATATTGAGCAAGTCGGCTCGCCACTTGAACTGTATAACCGACCTGCAAATACTTTTGTTGCACAGTTTATTGGCTCCCCCAAAATGAATTTGATCCGCGGAATATTGCAACAGAGTCTCGGCGATCGCAGCACCGTGGTACTGGAAAACCGTGCGATCGTGACGCTTCCTATTACAACTTCTCAAGCAGCGGTAGGCCAAGCCGTTAGCGTTGGTATTCGTCCGGAACATCTGCAGCTGTGCAGCGTGGCAGAAGGGGATATTGAAGCGGAAGTATTGTTTATCGAACATATGGGCAATGAGTCGTTACTTTATCTGAACGGCGGCTACGGTGCCGATCCGCTGGTTATTCGCCACGCGAATACGCAATCTGCTGCTACCGGACAAAAAGCTGGCGTACGCCTGCCCGCCGCGTGCTGCTATCTGTTCGATGCTGAAGGCCAGGCATTCTATCGCCGCGATGATAGCCCACCCGATATGCTGCCACATTAACCGGCACCAGCCCGTCAACGCCATCGCTTAAAGGATCATCAGATGAATACAACCTTTACTCGCCGAAAGCCGAAAGATTGGTGGAAGGAGTCGATCGCTTACCAGATTTATCCACGCAGTTTTATGGATTCTAATCATGACGGTATTGGTGATTTAAACGGTATTACAGAGAAGCTTGATTACCTGCAGGATCTGGGAATCGACCTGATCTGGATCTGCCCGATGTATCGATCCCCCAACGATGATAATGGCTATGATATCAGCGATTATCAGCAAATCATGGCGGAGTTTGGCACCATGGCGGATTTCGATCGTTTACTGGATGAAGTCCATACCCGCGGGATGCATTTGGTGATCGATCTGGTGATCAACCACACCTCTGATGAACATCCGTGGTTTCTGGAGTCTCGTGCATCGCGTACCAATCCCAAGCGCGACTGGTATATCTGGCGTGAGGGCAAAAATGGCGCCGAACCCAATAATTGGGAGGGCATATTTAAAGGCTCTGCCTGGCAATACGATACGGCTACCGCACAGTATTATCTGCATCTGTTCACCCCACGTCAGCCCGATCTGAACTGGGAAAATCGCGATATGCGTGCGGCACTATACCGCATGATGCGCTGGTGGCTGGATAAGGGTGTGGACGGTTTTCGCATTGATGCCATCTGCCATATGAAAAAAGATCCCCTGCTGAGCGATATGCCAAACCCTAAAGGACAACGTTACGTTCCGTCGTTCGATCGCCATCTGAATTATGACGGGCTGCTGGAGTATGTGGATGATATGTGTCGCCAGGTGTTCGACCACTACAATATTGTTACCATCGGCGAAATGAACGGTATCGGAGCCGATCAGGGTGAAGCCTGGGTCGGGGAAAACCACAATCGTCTGAATATGATTTTTCAATTTGAACATGTCCGCCTGTGGCAGCATGAGCAATGCTTACCGCCCTCTGTGAACACGTTGAAGCATATTTTCACCCACTGGCAGGATGCGCTGGAAGGTAAAGGCTGGAATGCGCTGTACGTTGAAAATCATGATGTTAGCCGAGTAGTGACGCGTTGGGGAGCATGCCGTGAATTCTGGCGGGAAAGCGCCACCGCCATCGCCGCCATGTACTTTCTGATGAAGGGCACCCCATTTATTTACCAGGGGCAGGAGATCGGGATGACCAATAGCCATTTCGCGACCATCGAGGATTTCGATGATGTTTCGGCTAAAAATCAATATGCCGATCTGCTGAGTAAAGGCGTGGATAAAACGCAAATCCTGCAGTTGTTAAACCATACCGCCCGGGACCACAATCGTACCCCGATGCAGTGGGACAACAGCCAGAACGCAGGTTTTAGCGATGCGCCGCCGTGGCTGCGGGTGAATAAAAATTATCCAAAAATCAACGTCGCCGATCAGCAGCAGGATCCACTCTCGGTTCTAAACTTCTATAAAGCGCTGATCAGGCTGCGCAAACAGGAGAAAACGCTGGTGCAGGGGCGCTACCAGCTGGTGCTTAAACATCATCGCCAACTGTATGCCTACCGCCGTGACGGGGAAAACGATCGGATACTCATCATCTGCAACCTCTCAGGGGAATACGCCAGCTGGCAAGATGATACCGTAATGCTGGTTGGTCAAACGCTGCTGCTGAGCAATTATTCAGCCAGCGGCGATGACACCGGCCTGCGTCCCTGGGAAGCAAGAGTCTACCGCATGAGAACTTGATATTGTAAGCCCAGGAAAATGTTATTTCCTATCTTCATATCGGCCAGCTGCGACACCAATAAACATCATTATTGCTGGCCCTCAACGAAGATCTCCCATAGCTGTTCCGCCCCACGCGACATTTTGCTGGCGGGTCGGTAGATGCGTATTTCTACAGGGATAGACATGCCACTTGCGTTATCCGCTGCTGGCAGAATTTTCCCCATATCAACATCATGCTGTGCCAGCGATTGCGGGAGCCAGGCAATACCATCACCGCTTCTGACCATCGCAAGCAATGTCGCGGCTAAATCTGAAGTGAAGACCACATTCATACCGCGCTTTGCTCGATTTACCGACGAGATATTAGAAATAATTCGCCCCAACCCTGATTCGCTGCTGTATGACAACAGCGGAAATTCAGCGTGATTATCTATTGTCCATTTAGCCGTTATTGAGCCTTGCTCATCAGATTCTATCGCTGCTGAATAGGGAATAAGATAATCGGTTCCGACTCTTACGCTAAAGTAGTTCTCTTTGTCTAAATTCACGTGCATATGTGGATGATAGTGGCAGAGCAGAAACTGTGTTTCTCCCTGATTGATCATACGCTCACAGGCCCTCATGGTATCTGATACCAGCTGGAACGAACCGAATCGTGCAATTTTTTCATTGCGCCTTAGCCACGCAGGAAAGAAGGTAAAAGACAGGGCGTGGGTTGCGGTAAATATGACGCTTGGTGTGCCACTTCCCCCCATATCAAGCGTCTCACTTCTCAATGAATATAAAGAGCGGATTAAATCAGGCAGTTGTTTACAGAAAAACTCGCCTGCGATCGTCAAATGCACCCCACGGCGGTTTCTTTCAAACAGCGGCGTGCCAACCCACTCTTCAAGTGACTGGATGCGACGACTAAATGCGGGTTGCGTCACATATCGGGAAGCCGCTGCTTTTGAGAAATTAAGTGACTCCGCAAGTGCCGCACAGTCCTCAAGCCATGTTAATTCCAGGTGATGCCGATTTTGCATTACAGGGTCCCTTTTTTGCATTAGATAGAGTGCACCATAAGCTCCTAGTATGAATTCTGACAAGGCATTGATTCGTACCCGATGTCATACCACCACCATATATAAACTAATAAAACGGCATAACAGATGCTGTGGGAGTGGATTGCTATGCAGAGCTCGTCACGATTCAGACTGCTTAAAGAACTCTATATCCAGGTATTGATCGCTATTGTCATCGGGGGTGCAGTGGGTTTTCTGTGGCCTCACGTTGGCGTTACGCTACAACCTATCGCAGAGGGATTTATAAAGTTAATAAAAATGATGCTGTCTCCGATAATATTTTGTACCGTTGTGGTTGGCATCGCAAAAATGGGAAGCATCAAAGAAGTGGGCAAAACGGGTGCCCGGGCGTTAATTTATTTTGAAATCGTTTCAACTATCGCATTGTTGATCGGGCTTGTGGTTGCCAATATCGTAAAACCCGGTGAAGGGATGAATATCGACACTGGAAATATTGATACCAGCGCTATTTCTACTTATGTACATACTGCTGATAGCAGCGGTGGATTTATTGATTTTATTATGGGGATCATTCCTTCCACCATTGCTAATGCTTTTGTTCAAGGCAATATGCTACAGGTTATATTAATTTCTGTTTTATTTGGCATCGCAATGCTACAGATTGGCAAACGTGGAGAAAAACTTGTAGATATGATCGACTCGGGTCTGCAAGGGCTATTCAAAATGATTAATATCATTATGAAGCTTGCCCCATTAGGCGCCGGTGCTGGCATCGCCTTTACCATCGGAAAATATGGTATTTCAACGCTGTTGTCCTTTGGCTATTTAATGCTTGCCGTCTATGTCACCTCAATTATTTTTGTTGTCGTGGTATTGGGAACGGTTGCCCGCTGGGCGGGGTTCCCACTGATCGCATTAATGCGGTATATCAAAGATGAAATTTTTGTCACGTTAGGAACCTGCTCGACAGAAGCCGTCCTTCCAAGAATTATGGTCAAGCTCGAAAATGCAGGCGTTAATAAAGCGACGGTAGGAATGGTTCTGCCTACTGGTTATACATTTAACGCGGACGGAACGTCTATTTACCTTTCTATGGCGGCACTGTTTATCGCGCAGGCTACCAATACCGATCTTTCACTTCTACAGCAAATTATGTTGCTGGCCGTTTTATTATTAACGTCTAAAGGTTCTGCAGGCGTGGCAGGAGCTGGATTTGTTGCTTTAGCCGCAACACTATCCTCCATTGGCACTGTTCCTGTTGCCGGATTGGTTTTATTGCTCGGTGTTGATCGATTTATGAATGAAGCCAGAGCGGTGGTTAATCTTATCGGTAATACCGTAGCAACCATTGCTATCGCGAAATGGGAAAATACGTTTGACCAGTCTAAGGCAAACGAAATTATTCATGCGCAGCGAATCAAGCAGACGCATAACTGATAAACCCAGGAACCGTAACCGCATAATATATTGTTATTTTCAGGAGATGAACATGCGTATTACCGATGTAGTAGAGATCACAAAGCCTATTTCCTCCCCCATTCGCAATGCCTATATTGATTTTTCAAAAATGACAGCCAGCCTGGTTGCCGTAGTGACTGACGTAGTCCGTGATGGTCGCCGGGTTGTGGGTTATGGATTCAACTCAAATGGACGATATGGGCAGGGAGGATTAATAAGGGAACGCTTCCGCGATCGTATTCTTAATGCTGACGCCGACTCTTTGCTGAACAGCCAGGGCACGAATTTAGATCCTGATAAAATCTGGCATGCAATGATGGCTAATGAAAAACCCGGTGGTCATGGAGAGCGCTCCGTGGCCGTTGGAACCCTGGATATGGCGATTTGGGATGCAGTAGCAAAAATAGAGCAGAAACCGCTTTTCAGATTACTGGCCGAGAGAAAAGGTATTGAAGCCAATCCCCGCGTTTTTGTCTATGCAGCTGGCGGCTATTATTATCCGGGCAAGGATCTGGAAGCACTTAAAAAAGAGATGCGAGGGTATCTTAACCGCGGCTATAACGTTGTAAAAATGAAAATCGGCGGCGCTTCAATTGAAGAAGACCGTACGCGTATTGAAGCGGTGTTACAAGAAATCGGAAATGAAGCGCGTCTTGCGGTGGATGCCAATGGTCGTTTCGACCTGGAAACTGGCATTGCTTATGCGAAAATGCTGCGCCAGTATCCACTATTTTGGTATGAGGAGATCGGTGATCCACTGGATTATGCCCTTCAAGCTGCAATCAGCGAATTTTATCCAGGCTCAATGGCAACAGGAGAGAATTTATTTTCTCATCAGGATGCGCGTAATCTGCTGCGGTATGGTGGTATGCGCCCCGATCGGGATTATTTGCAGTTCGATTGCGCCTTATCTTACGGGCTATGTGAATACCTCCGTACGCTTGATGTGCTCAAGCAATTTGGCTGGTCTTCATCGCGCTGTGTTCCCCACGGCGGTCACCAAATGTCATTAAATATCGCTGCCGGGCTGGGATTAGGTGGCAATGAAAGTTACCCGGATCTATTCCAGCCTTATGGTGGTTTTCCTGATTCAGTGAAGGTCGACGATGGGCATATTATTATGCCGGAGCTGCCGGGAATTGGGTTTGAAGGGAAATCCGATCTGATCAAAGTGATGCGTGAGTTGGCAGAGTAAAAGCCGCAGAGCACTCTGTAATATACAGCGTTAATACAGCTTTTAACGCGTAAGCCCGCTGGTGAGGAGGTTGTACCTCACCAGCATTCAGCATGAGGGTTATTACGGTTTTCCTCAGTACGATCCCCTTTCCCAAATCAGCTTTATGCTGTTAGAAGAAGTGCTCAATCAGGAACAGAATGCGAAGGCCTATACTGATTTCTATCAGCAGCATCTCCAGGCTATCCAGCAAAAAACAGCAACCGTTTCCACTAAACCCCGTGTTTTTATTGAACCTGCCGCAGGAGTGGGAAGCGCCGACGATGCGTGCTGCTTTACGCATGCACATAATGGTTGGGGAGGGCTGGTCGAGGCCACTGAGGCAACCGATATCGGATCCCAGTTACTGGTGGGAGCGACCGGTTACATCAATATTGAAAAAATCATCAGCATGAAGCCGGATTTCTACGTTATGACCGGTTCTAAGCGGGCGGCAAAGGCAATGCGGTAATCCCTTTCGTATCAGCACTGACGCGAAACGGAGCATCCATATACGTGGCTTTGACAGCCCGCGAGAAGCCCGCCCGGCGAACCTTAAGGTGCCTTCACCATCATGATGGAGACATGAGTATTTCCCCAAGCTGTTATTATTTCCTGTAAAAGTACACATTTTATTTAAATGTAAAATAGAGTGAAATTAGGAATTATTATCATTTCATTATTTAAACATGACGAAAATAAACGCATTGACATTAAATATATAACCCTACAGCTCATCTCCTTTTTTATTTTGAAATGCGAATCAATTTCATTACAAAAAGGGAATAATTATATTTAAAAACAAATGACTACAATTTTATCATTCGCATAACAAACCTATATCACTTTTGCGGTTCGTAATGCATAATCACGGTTTGAAAATTATATTTCCTGAATAACCCGTGTGGCATCAACCCAGTGAACGTTTGCTGCTAACAGGGGTGTCGCGTTTAAATAATCGCTTTACTCTAAATAATTGGAATCGCTATGTTAACGAATGAAATGACCGCCAGGCTGAATGATCAGCTTAATCTGGAATTTTACTCTGCCAATCTTTATCTGCAAATGAGCGCATGGTGCAGCGATAAAGGGTTTGAAGGCGCAGCCGCATTTCTTAAAGAACACTCACGTGAAGAAATGGAACATATGCAACGTCTGTTTGATTACCTGAGTGACACAGGTGCGATGCCAGTGCTGGGAAGCATTGCTGCGCCGCCAATCGCCTTTAACTCACTGGCCGACGTATTCGAATTAACTTACGAGCATGAAAAACATATTACAGCCAAAATTAACGAGCTGGCACATGCTGCAATGACCTCACAAGATTATTCGACCTTTCATTTCCTGCAGTGGTATGTTGCTGAACAACACGAAGAAGAGAAGCTGTTTAAATCGGTGCTGGATAAACTGGCATTGGTGGGTAATAGCGGTAAGAGTTTGTTCTTTATTGATAAAGATCTGGCTCAGATGGGCAATAGCAATCACGGTCCTGCGGCCTGATTCTTCGGGCCGGCAAATGCCGGCCCCGCTTTCCATTAACGCGAATGTGCAGACTCTACCGCATCATGTAAATTCAGACGCTGCCAAAAATTCTGCTCACCCTTCCCACCAGACAGTGGGTAACCATCTGCCAGCGCCGTATTTACCATCAGCGCCCGGCGTTGTGCAGGGTTCAGATTAGGTAGCGGCGCTTCAAGTAAAACTTCAGCCCCCGGCGGAACGTCAACCTTATTGACCACAGCTGGCGATTTTGGTAGCTGATAGGTCATAGTAAAGCGGTAGAAGGTTTTCATCGAAGGTGAAGCATAAGGATCACTCTGTGCATCACTCTTCGCACACTGCGACAGGCTCATGCCACACTCTTTCTCTAATGCACTACGTAACTCTGCTTTCGCCTGCTCAAACAGTTTACGGTAGTTCGGATCGTTAAGATAATGCGCCACATTCCGCTCGGTGATCATTCGCGATCCCATAACATCCAGTGGATAGTGCACACCAAGTACGATGCGTGAATAGCCATAGCGTGCCCCGCGATCGATTAGAGGGACATAACGCTCCGGGATCATCTGTGCCATCAGCAGCGCATCCGTATAGCCGGTATTCGTGTGACCGCTTGGGAAAGCCCCACCGTCCGCACTGTAAGGCTGGTTATCTTTTACAACGACATCATCCGGCACTTTATGAATCAGGTTATCAGGCTGCAAAAATGGGCGAGGATAATTAAAGTGTTTTTTCGCCGCAGAGGTGCTGACTTCACTTGCCTTAATTAAGGCAGCAGCTTTATTCAATTCGCCCTTGTCATAAGCGGTAAGGAATGCTTTACCCAGCTTTGGTCCCATCGCATCTGCAAGAAAATAGAGATAGCTAATGCCTTCTGCATCGGCCAGCGCCTGATGGCGCTCTCCTGCCGTTGCATCACGGTTAATTCGTGTTACCGTCGCTAAACTCTGTGCTTTTATTTGGTCCGACAACGTATTAAAAGATTCCAGCAGTGCAATTCCCGCCTGCGCGTTTTCCTTCGGCTGAAAATCATAGCCGCTGGCCTTTAACCAGGCGCGATCGGCTAACTTATCCCCTTGCTTAGCCTGCTCTAATTGTCCACGTGTCAGGCTGGATTCGCCGTTCTGCAGTGACTGGCGTAAGCTCTGTAATATCTGACTTTCCAGTTCAACGAATGCAGGGCTATCACTGGCAGGTGTTGTGGTATCCACAATTGTCGTGACTTGGGAATAATCAAAACTTTTTGCATAAGCACCCTGCGTTGCTAACAACGCAGCGATGGCCAAAGGAAGGGAAATGCGCATAGAACGGGATCCTGTAAGTGAGAAGTAACGCTTTTTAATCGGCAGGCTAATGCCTTCCTGTGACATTTTTATGTCAAAAAATATTTTGACATCATTATTTGTGCCACTGGATAACGCTATTACGCTCGTTACACAGCACGTCAAAATTTTTTACGATGCTCCGGGCTGGTGCCTGCGGGCGCATCGATTTCCGGGGTACGCATATTTACATTATTGTCTGAATAATAAAGGGCTGTTTTTATTTTTATTCATATCAGCAGGATGCCCCCCGAAATATATAGCATCCGGTAACGCTAAATAACTGATCCTGCACAAAGATATCAAACCAACCGCGCTGAACACCCCAAAAATCGCGGGCATCAGCCGGAAAACGTCAACGACAAGCGGACACACAGACCGGCGCTAATGCCATCACAATATCAGGGCATGATCGGCAGTAAAGATGATAAAAATCAAAGTTATTATTAGTTGTTTCAGTAAATAATATCGGGGAACATGACCAACGACAGCACATGTTCCCCTCTCATTTTATTCTATAAAAAGTATCGTTAAGGATAAGATTCGTCCGACTGAATAAGCGCAAAAATATGCGATATGTTTCATATTATCACTGAATAAAAGTCGTTTAGAGACAAGTCTCAAATATGTAAGCAGTAGTGACAGTGATAATAGTAATATAATTCAATACAACTCTGGTAATAATATGATTAATTCCATTTTTATTGTTGATGATCACCCTATCATTGCCATGGGTGTCCGAGCATTACTTCGATCGCACGGCTATAACGTTGTCAGCGTCGTCGATAACGGGCTAGCGGTGATTGCAGGGGTCGGACTGCATCGACCTGACCTGATCATTATGGATCTGAATATTCCGGGTCGGGATGGCATCCAAATTATTGAAAGCCTGAAGCGTATTAATAAAGATCAGAAAATCATCGTATTGACGGCGTTAGAAAGTGAGTATCACCGCCAGCGGTGCAGGCAGTTCGGCGTCGAAGGTTTTATTTATAAAAGCAATGAGATTAATACTCTACTGGAAGCAATACCGAAAGTTGAGCAAGGGCAATATGTCTACCCGGAAGAAAAAATGCCCCCGCGGCCCGGCGATAGCCTTGAAAGCCAGCGGCTAATGAGTTTATCAAAACGAGAACTCTCCGTTCTGATAAAGCTTGCCTCAGGAATGTCCAACAAAGAGATCGCAACACAACTCTCATTAAGCAATAAAACGATCAGCACCTATAAGGTGAAGATCATGCATAAATTGGAGATTAAAAATATCGTCGAAATAAATGAAATGGCAAAACGTAATTGTCTGGTGCAATGAAAGCTTATCTTCCTATTTCGGCAGGATAACATCTGCATTCCCACTTGCGCGCCATATAGCCCTTTCTGTTCCCTCAGGAACTTCGCCCCTGTACCGGAATCTCAGTTTCAGGGAAGCCTTCACGGCACAGTTTTGTATTGATGCTGCCACTACCGCTCCCTGAGCAAGAGCAAGGGCATATCAGCCGCGGTAACCGAGATGCACCTGTCTGTAAACTGTTATAGTTAAATACCCGCTAACTGTGTCTGTTACTGTAATTTACCGCATGTTCTAATTATATCCTGGCAGTAGTCATAAGACCGAGGTGAAGAAAATGGATGAGATAAAACAGATATTACAGCGTGAAATTGACACCCTGAATCGCGAAGAGTTGCGCGATAACAAACCGCGCTTTAGTTTTGGTTTTCTGAAAACGCATCCCGGTCTTTGGCTGTCAATGTACATCTGCTACGCACTGAGCGTTGCACTGATTTTCACCACCGATTTTCTCGGCTGGCCAGCCTTTTGGGGGGCTACGATTTTCATACTGGTGATGAGCGTGCTGATGCTGATGGACATTAATCCTAAGTATCGCTTTGAAGATATTGATACGCTTGATTTACGCGTCTGCTATAACGGCGAATGGTACTATGTACGCACGCTTTCGGACGAGGCAGTAAACGAAATTCTCAATCATCATGCAACGCCAGAAAATGTGAAAACCGGTATTCGTAATTTGTTAAATATGAAAGGCGAAGTCGATTTCTACGATGTGTACTCACTTACCTGGGGACGTGCCCGCGCTTCAGCTGTTTAAATCACATCATGGCGGCAATCAGGCCGCCAAGAATCGCCGCGGCCGCACCTGAAGCATCATCCCACGCCCACGCC
Source organism: [Pantoea] beijingensis (assembly GCF_022647505.1). NCBI lineage: Bacteria > Pseudomonadati > Pseudomonadota > Gammaproteobacteria > Enterobacterales > Erwiniaceae > Erwinia > [Pantoea] beijingensis. The sequence continues at coordinate 671,511 of NZ_CP071409.1, read as the reverse complement.
GCATTAAAGCGAAAATAGTTAGCATATTGCTGCCCGGAAGAGAACATGCTACCTGGTGCGATACTGATCCGGTGCTTCAGCGCACGATAGTAGAGCTCTGTCGCATTGACCTGTTTCGGCAATTCAATCCATAAAAAATATCCTCCCCGAGAGTCATTAATTCGCGTGCCATAAGGCAGATGCTTTCTTAATGACTGGCGGGCCAGGTTTTTACGCTGTTCAAGTATCTGACGCAGCTTACGCAGATGGCTATCGTAGCTGCGGGTCCCAAGATAATTCGCCAGAGCTAATTGCATCGGGGTGCTGGTTGAAAGCGTGCTCATTAGCTGCAGACGCTGGATTCGTAAAGCATGTTTGCCAGCAGCCACCCAGCCAACCCGGAAACCCGCAACCAGATTTTTCGAGAACGAGGAGCAGTGCAACACATGACCATTCTTGTCAAACGCTTTAGCAGGTAATGGTTTCTCACCGCCAAAATAGAGCTCGTTATAAACATCATCCTCAATCATCGCCACATTATGCGCATCAAGTAGCGCCACCAGCTGCTGTTTTTTCTCTCTGGAGAGCGTAAAACCCACCGGATTTTGCTGATTCGTCATCAGCCAACACGCTTTAATCGGCCACTGATTTAGCGCCCTTTTCAACTCATCAAGGTCCATACCATGTTGAGGATCGGTGGCAATGGCAATCGCTTTCAGCTTCAGACGTTCGATCGCCTGTAGCGCACCATAAAAAGAGGGATTCTCAATCACCACCCAATCGCCCGGTTCCGTGACCGCCTGCAGGCTTAAATTCAATGCTTCCATCGCACCATTGGTAATTACAATTTCATCCGGCGATACGGATATACCCTGCTGTGCATAGCGCTGGGCTAATGTTTTCCGAAGGGCTTCATTACCGGGTGGGAGGTTATTCAGCGCATCCCCTGGTGTCATGCTATGAGAAACACTATTCAGAGAGCGCATCAGTTGGCGTTGGGGAAATAATTCCGGATCGGGAAATGCTGAGCCGAAAGGCATCATCAGCGGATCACGGCCAGCCTGCAGTACATCAAAGATAAAAGCGTTGATATCGACCGTTTCAGCCAGTTGGACCTTTTGGTGATTTACCGGCTGGCTCAGAAAGTCTGCTCGTGGCGCAACATAATAGCCCGACTGTGGCCGGGAAACGATCCACCCCTGACTTTCCAGCACCTGATAAGCATGCATTACCGTCATCAGGCTTAGTCCGCTCAGCACGACCTGCTCTCTCAATGAAGGAAGTTTTTCTCCGGGGTGCCACACTTCCGCTTCAATTTGAGCCCGGATTTGATGGACCAACTGCTGATATTTTGCCACGATCTGTTACAGGCCAGATTGAAGATGGGGATAATTATTATAGGTCATTCGGCTCTTTTGTCACTCAATGCAGACAACGGATGCATCGCCTGTTCCCAATACACCCGTTGCCAGACTCAAGCAGCCGCTGGATCAGTATGATGTTTAATCCGATATTGCCGTACCAGTCGATTAATGATGAATGTACCGATTAACCCGCACAGCGCAGCCAGCGTCAGCCAAGCCCCAGGCATCGCTTTATCACCCGTCTCATGTATCAGGTAACTACACATCGCGGGGGTGAAACCGCCAAACAGTGCCGTTGCCAGGCTATAAGCCATAGAAAACCCAGACGCCCGAACTTCCGCCGGCATGATCTCAGCCAGGTAGACGACCATTGCGCCATTATAACTGGCGTACAAAAACGACAGCCAGAGCTCAGCCTCCAGCAAACGTATTAAATCAGGTGCGCCAACCAGCCAGTGCAGCGTAGGCCATGCCGTAAAAATCATGAGAATCGCAAAAAAAATCAGAAGCGGCCGGCGTCCCACACGATCGGATAGCGCCCCCATGACCGGTAGCCAAAACAGATTAGAGATACCCACGCACAGGGTCACCAGGAAGCTGGCTCTATCACTCAGCATCAAAACGGTCTTACCGTACGTCGGCGTAAAAGCGGTGATCATGTAGAACATCACTGTGGTCGTGACTACCATCAGCATGCCCGCCAGTACCAGTGCCCAGTTGCTTGCGACTGACCGCATGATTTCACGCATCGGTGGATGATGCTTACGCTGACTAAACGCTGCCGTTTCCTCGAGCATACGGCGGATCCAGAACAAAAACGGGACGATCATACAACCGATGATAAAGGGTATGCGCCACCCCCATTCAGTTACCTGATCTTTCTCCAGCATGTGATTCAGCAGAAGCCCCAGCAGTGCGGCAAAGATAACCGCAATTTGTTGACTGCCCGACTGCCAACTAACGTAGAAGCCTTTACGACCCTTTGGTGCCGCTTCGGCGAGGTAAACCGATACTCCCCCGAGCTCGACACCCGCGGAAAAACCCTGCAACAATCGACCAAGCAGGATCAAAATCGGTGCGGCCACACCTATAGTTCCGTAGCCAGGTACGCAAGCAATAGTCAGTGTTCCTATGGCCATCAATACCAGTGTCAGCAATAGCCCTTTACGCCGCCCACGATTGTCAATGTAAGCCCCGAGAATAATGGCCCCTAAAGGACGCATTAAAAAGCCAGCGCCAAAGGTCATTAGCGTTAGCATCAGTGATGCAAAGGGGTTGTCGCTCGGAAAAAAAGTGTTGGCAATGGCTGAAGCGTAATAGCCAAATACCATGAAATCATACATTTCCAGAAAATTGCCGCTGGTTGCGCTGAAGATAGTTTTTGCGCCACTCGGTGACGTCCTGGTAACTGAAGTGGTTATAGTCATTGCTTGCTTCCTTATGTTCTCCCCCTTGTTTTTAGCGCGAGAAGCAGTCACTTAATGTGACAACAATCACCATTTCAGTTTACAAATCTGCAAAATTAGTAACTAAAGACCAACAAATATGACATCAAAGGGGGGCGAATGCGGGGCACAACAATCGAAATGAGAGGGCGTAGCGGAGAGAGGAGTTCCCTTCCGCTACCGAACTATTTCTTGGTGGTTTCCATTCCCATCAGACCGATCTTGAGGTAACCCGCCTGTCTGAGGGAGTCCATTACGCCCATGAGCGTTTCGTAATCGACCGTTTTATCTGCCTGAAAAAAGATAGTCGTATCTTTCTTACCTTCGGTTTGCGTGGTAAGTACGCGTACCAGGTCATCAGCATTTACGGCTTCATTGCCGATATACAGCTGTTTATCCGCTTTAATAGAAAGATAAACGGGTTTTTCCGGCCGCGGTTGAGGGGCACTGGTCGAAGCAGGCAAATTAACACGGACATCGACGGTTGCCAGAGGTGCGGCAACCATAAAGATGATCAGTAGAACCAACATCACGTCGATAAATGGCGTGACGTTAATTTCATGCATCTCACCGTTGCCGTCGAGATCTTCGTTTAATCGCATGGCCATAATACTTAACCTACCCGCAGTTTCTGGGCGGCAGAAACACGGTGCGAATCTGCGCTGTTAGCTAAATCAAGGTCACGACTCTGCAGTAACAAAACCTGGGCCGCAACATCACCTAAAGAGGCTTTATAATTCGCGATCATACGGGCAAAAACGTTATAAATAACGACTGCCGGGATCGCTGCAACCAACCCAATTGCCGTGGCAAGCAGGGCTTCAGCAATACCCGGAGCAACAACGGCCAGATTCGTGGTTTGCGTCTTTGCGATACCAATAAAGCTATTCATGATGCCCCAAACGGTACCAAACAGCCCGACGAAGGGCGCGATAGCACCTATTGTTGCGAGAAAACCGTTGCCCCGCCCTGCGTAACGACTCAACGCCGCCACTCGACGCTCCAGACGAAACCCCGTACGCTCTTTAATGCCGTCGTTATCATCTGAACCGGCAGAAAGCTCAAGCTCGTTTTGCGCTTCATTCAGCAATTGCTTGCTTAAGCTTTGTGCGGAAAAACTGTTACAGGTTTCTGCCGCTTCGCGCAGCGAACGTACCGTTGCTAACGCCTGCTGTTCGCGCTTAAGGCGACGTTTTGCCGATAATAGCTCTGCGCTTTTACTGAAGAAGATGGCCCATGTCACAACGGATGCCAGCAACAGCCCAATCATTACCGCCTTTACTACGATATCGGCATGATCGTACATGCCCCAAACGGAAAGGTCCGTTTGCATCAAATTATCGGTCACCACTCTGCGTCTCCAACCTTTTTAACCACACACAGAAAACAGTCGCGGATCATACCAAATTAGCGCTGAATTGATAGTGGTTCTCATTACTATTTACAAAGTTACCTGACTATGCCAGGCAAAAACCTGTTTTCTACGCCTCGGAGAGCCTGGTATGTTTTGCTTTTGTGATATCGAATAGAAAATTATTAAAACATCGTTTTGATAATGTGATGCGATTCATCCAATTGACAAGAAGGCAATTTTTAACCAACACATTTTCTCTATATTGAAACAGCCCCGGTGGCATCTGACCTCATACCTCAAAGCCCAATGGCGCCAATACGGGATTCCTCATTACGCGCAGGAGAAAATAAAATGCGGTTGAAAAAACTAATACTCGCGGTCTCACTGGTTTCCACAGCAATGATGGCATCAACAGCCGCCAGCGCAAAAGTGCTAAAGGTGGCTGAAGTTCAGCCTGCGGGTTATCCCACCGTTGTCGCCTTACAGCATATGGGGGATAAGCTTAAACAGGCCACTGATGGCCGCCTGGAAATAAAAGTCTTTGCGGGCGGCGTACTCGGGGATGAAGACCAAACGCTCCAGCAGGTACAAATTGGCGCAATCGACATGATTCGCGTGTCTCTGGCTCCCGTCACGACCATCGCACCGGAAACCAGCGTACTCACTCTGCCGTATGTTTTCCGTGATGTAGACCATATGCATAAAGTTCTGGATGGCGATGTCGGCAAAGAAATCACCGACAAATTCGATAGTGATCCCAATACACGCATGGTTTTCCTCGGCTGGACGGATGCCGGGGTACGTAACATGATCACCAAAAAACCGGTGCAGAAACCGGAAGATTTTAAAGGAATGAAAATCCGTGTTCAGAACAGTCCGATATCCCTGGCAACGCTAAAAGCTATGGGCACGAATCCCGTGGGGATGGGCGTCAGTGAAGTCTTCAGCGCTATGCAAACCGGCGTTGTGGACGGTACGGAAAACAATCCACCCACTTTTGTCGCCCACAACTATATGCCAGTGACCAAATACTACACCCTGACTGGCCACTTTATTCAGCCGGAGATGATTCTCTTCTCCAAACTCTCATGGGACAAATTGTCGAAAGACGATCAGGCCCTGCTGAAAAAATTGAGTAAAGAAGCCCAAGATGAGGAACGCGTATTGTGGGCAAAATATAACGATGAGTCCGTTGCGAAAATGAAAGCGGGCGGCGTCACATTCCAGGATATCGACCGTGATTATTTTGTGAAAGCCACGCAGCCTGTACGCGATCAATACGGTAAGAATTATCAGGATTTGATGCAGAAGATTGCCGCAGTCAAATAATCCTCCTCCGCGCCAGAGCGATGTTCTGGCGCACTTTATCCGGGTAACTTTCTATGTCTGCTTATTCACGACTGATGGATATGCTCTATCTGCTGTGCATGGTGGTGGCCGCGATTGCCTTAATGATCATGGTGATTATTATCCCCATCGGTATTTTTGCTCGCTACGCACTGGATGATGCACTCTCCTGGCCAGAACCGGTGGCAATTGTCTGCGTCATTATTTTCACCTTTATCGGGGCTCCCGTAGGTTTCCGTGCGGGTACGCATATCTGCGTCTCCATGATCACCGATCGACTTTCACCAAAAGGCCAACGCCTGGCAAATATTGTGTGCGATCTGCTGATGATCGCAACCTGTATCGTGGTTTTTCTCGCCAGTTACGGATTGTGTCAGGCCATGTGGATCCAGCCACTGGCGGCAATGCCCGCTGTCACTTTCGGCGAAATGTATCTCCCCATTCCAATTGGCGCCGTGTTCACCCTGCTGTTTGTTATTGAACGATTGGTGTGTGGTGAGCAATCACAGCGTCCACTTGTCGTACTCGGTGGTACCCATTGATTCGGAGTTCATCATGGATGCATTGATTTTAGTTGGCAGTCTGTTGGTGTTACTGGCTTTTGGTTTCCCGGTGGCCTTCGCCGTAGGGTTAAGTGCTTTTATTGGTGCCTGGTGGATTGAACTGCCGCCAGAGGCGGTAGTGATTCAGATTACTAACGGCATCAATAAATTCTCGTTACTCACTATCCCTTTCTTTATTCTCGCTGGCGCGATTATGGCGGAGGGGGGTATCGCTCGGCGGCTGGTCAATTTTGCCTATATTTTTGTCGGTTTTATTCGCGGTGGGCTGTCGCTGGTGAATATTGTCGCCTCAACTTTTTTTGGTGCCATTTCCGGTTCATCGATTGCCGATACGGCATCAATTGGTTCGGTGATGATCCCGGAAATGGAAGCAAAAGGTTATCCTCGGGATTTTGCCACCGCCGTCACCGCCAGTGGTTCAGTACAGGCGGTTCTAACGCCTCCTAGCCATAACTCGGTGATTTATTCACTGGCAACTGGCGGCACGGTCACTATCTCTTCGCTCTTTGTTGCCGGGATCTTCCCAGGATTACTGCTCGGCTTGTGCCTGATGGTGATGTGTATCGGCTTTGCCCGTAAACGGGGCTATCCCAAAGGTGAACGGGTGCCGTTTAACCAGGCCGTGAAGATCTTTTTTAACGCCTTCTGGGGGTTATTCACCATTGTGATTATCCTGGGAGGGATCCTGACTGGCGTCTTTACCGCGACGGAGTCTGCGGCCATTGCCTGCCTGTGGGCCTTCTTCGTTACCATGTTTATTTATCGTGATTTTAAATGGAATCAGCTGCATATCCTGCTGTTCCGGACTATCAAAACGGTAACGATTGTGATGGTGCTAATCGCCTTCGCCGCAGGGTTTGGCGCGGTAATGACCTTTATGCAGCTGCCGCAGCTGATTACTGATTTCTTTACCAGCATTTCTGATAACAAGTACGTCATTTTGATGTGCATTAACATTCTGCTGCTGCTCATCGGCACATTGATGGATATGGCACCACTCATTTTGATTCTGACCCCGGTGTTGTTACCAGTGACCACAGCCTTAGGCGTCAGCCCGGTACATTTCGGCATGATTATGATGCTCAATCTCGGCACCGGCTTGATTACACCGCCAGTCGGTTCAGTACTGTTTGTTGCCAGTGCGGTAGGCAAGCAAAAAATTGAACAGGTCGTGAAAGCCATGGTGCCGTTCTATTGCCTGCTGTTTTTCGTGCTGATGTTGATTACCTATATCCCGGCAATTTCATTGTGGCTACCGGGCGTCATGGGCGTCCTGTAACGCCGATATCAGGGATGGCAACGACGCCTCTTTCGTCACCCACTCTGCTGAAAAATGGCTGGTTTCTCCCGGCCATTTTTTTATGCTATTTCATGATGTTTATACTCAATCAACATGATCCGGCAGCAAGGAAACGTGATAAGTTATCAACACGATTATTCAGGGTTTAGCGGGGCGTCTTTGGTATGACGACGAAGAAAATTGAAACCACGCTTATCGGCGCAGGTCGAGCAAAAAAATTCACTCATGGCTCCGTCAATAGCGTGATTCAACGCGCCTCTTCACTGGTCTTTGATACCGTCGCCGATAAAAAGCGAGCGACAGCAGGCCGTGCCAGTGGTGAACTGTTCTATGGACGCCGAGGCACCTTAACGCACTTTTCACTGCAGGATGCCATGACTGAGCTGGAAGGCGGTGCCGGTTGCGCGCTTTACCCTTGTGGAGCGGCGGCAGTGGCCAATGCCATCCTCGCGTTTGTGGCGGCTGGGGACAACGTCTTAATGAGCGGCTCGGTCTATGAGCCAACGCAGGATTTTTGTACCAGAATCCTGAGCAAAATGAACGTATCAACCACTTGGTTTGACCACTGCATCGGAGCCGAGATTGCTGAGCTGGTGCAGCCCAATACCAAAGTTGTATTTCTGGAGTCCCCGGGTTCCATTACGATGGAAGTTCAGGATGTACCGGCTATCGTTGCGGCCATTCGTCTCAAAGCCCCTGAAGCGATCATCATGCTGGATAACACATGGAGCGCGGGCATTCTGTTTCGCGCCCTCGATTTCGGTGTTGATATTTCGATTCAGGCAGGAACCAAATACCTGGTCGGCCACTCTGATGCCATGATTGGCACGGCGGTGGCCAACGCGCGTTGCTGGCCGCAATTGCGCGAGAACTCCTATCTGATGGGACAGATGGTCGATGCTGATACGGCTTATATGACCAGCAGAGGGTTGCGCACGCTGGCCGTTCGCCTGCGCCAGCACCAGGAGAGCAGTATTCACATTGCCCATTGGCTGGCAGAACGCCCTGAAGTAGCCGTGGTGAATCATCCCGCTCTGCCGCAGTGCAAAGGCCATGAATTCTGGAAACGCGATTTCACCGGATGTAGCGGTCTGTTCTCGTTTGTACTGAAACAAAAGCTCACTTCTGCCCAGCTTGCCGATTATCTGGATCATTTTCGCCACTTCAGCATGGCATACTCATGGGGCGGATTTGAATCACTGATTTTAGCTAATCAGCCGGAAGAACTCGCGGAAATCCGTCCCGTTGCAGGCGTCGACTTCAGCGGGACGCTGGTTCGCCTTCATATTGGTCTCGAGAACGTTGAAGATCTTATCGATGACCTGGCCGCAGGTTTTACGCGAATTGCCGTATAACAGATATCCTGCGTCATTCGGGTTGCAGAAAAATGAGCGCCATCGCCAATTAGTCAGCAGCATCGAATCACCAGCAAGGGTAATTGTTGCCGAGAGTCAGGACACGGACAGCGCGGCTCTTCGCGTTATAGATCAAGATGGTGCTTGCCTATTTGCGGTTACAATTACAAGGTAACGGCAGTAAACAGGATATAACATGGGTGTTTTGCATGAGATTGTTCAGGCGCTTTGGCATCACGATTTTGCTGCGCTGGCCAATCCGGATGTTGTCTGGATTGTATATGGCGTAATGTTTATTACGCTTTTTCTTGAGAATGGTTTACTCCCCGCCTCTTTTTTACCGGGCGACAGCTTGCTGCTACTGGCGGGAGCTATGGTCGCGAAAGGGGTGATGGATTTTGTCCCCACTCTGGTTATTCTTACCACTGCAGCCAGTCTTGGCTGCTGGTTGAGTTACCTGCAAGGGCGCTGGTTGGGCAATACGCGGCTGGTTAAGGGGTGGCTACTGCACCTTCCCGCTCAGTACCACCAGCGGGCATGGCAGCTTTTTAACCGCCATGGACTGATGGCGCTGCTGGTTGGACGTTTTCTCGCTTTTGTACGCACCTTATTGCCCACCATGGCGGGTATTTCTGGTCTACAAAATGGGCGATTTCAGTTCTTCAACTGGCTTAGTGGATTTCTCTGGGTCACGATTGTCGTGGCCTTTGGTTACGGTATCAGCCAGGTACCCTTTATCAAACGCCATGAAGACCAGGTGATGGCAGTATTGATTATTTTACCCGTGGCGCTGTTGTTTATCGGGCTGGCTGGCAGCATTCTGGTCATCTGGAAACAGAAACTTAAGAAACGCCACGCCGGATAAAAAAACACCGGGGCGGATGACCGCGTCCCGGTGTTTTGCTGTACCCAATATCATCGCAGCGCACCCGATCAACTGGACTGCCGCATACGTGTTACTTCTTCACCGGGCGTTACACCAAAATAGCGCTTAAATTCCCGCGAGAACTGCGAGGCGCTTTCATACCCCACTTTTATCGCCGCCGTGCTGGCTTTTAAACCATCATGAAGCATCATGATCCTCGCCTGATGCAGACGGTAGCTTTTAAGGTACTGCAGCGGTGACGTGCTGGTGACGGCTTTAAAATTGTGATGAAATGCCGATACGCTCATATTCACCTCGGATGCCAGCAGATCAACGCTCAGGTTATCGGTATAGTTATGTTCAATATGACGCAGCGCACGAGCAATTTGGCTGAACTGCGTTTGTCGGCTAACCAGCGCCAGTAATGCCCCACCGCAGGGGCCCATCAAAACATAATAGAGAATTTCTCGCACAATCTGCGGCCCCAGCACTCTCGCATCACGTTGGCTGGACATCACATCCAGCAATCGTTCAGCGGCACAAAGCATCTCTTCAGTTAGCAATGCCGAATGAATGCCGCAGTGCTTCGGTTCAGGATGAAAACTGTCGTCGTTGCCAATATCGATCAGCAGATCCTGCAATTTCATGGTATCAACATGGATGGAAATCCCGGCCAACGGTGTTTCCGGCGTCGCAAAAGTTTCACATTCAAAGGGTAAGGTAACAGTCAACATGAGGTATTTTGTCGCATCGTATTTGAATACGCTAGGTCCGATGTAGCCCGTTTTCTGTCCCTGAAACAGGATAATGATACCGGGTTTGTACATCACAGGCGTACGTATACACGGGCTGCTGGCATAGATAAGATTGACATCAGCTACTGGTGCCAGCGACGTTTTACCATGCGTCATCAAGCCAATAACCTGTTGTGCCAGACGGATACAGATGGCTTCACGATCCATTTTTCCTCTCTCTCTACATATAAAATACCCTTTGCATAATGCCTCTTATCTGCACAATTCTCCAGACAGCAGGAGAAACAGGCAATATTCATGCAGGAATGAGCATTGAGGGACGGCGCGATAATCCTGACAATGGTGACCAGTTTAATGACGTAAATGCACTGATATAAGGATAACAATAATGAATAATTTCACTCTTCATACTCCAACCCGCATTTTATTTGGCGAAGGCCAGATTGCTCATCTGAACCAAGAAATTCCAGCTGGTAGCAAAGTTCTGATCACCTTTGGCGGTGGTAGCGTGAAAAAAACTGGCGTGATGGATCAGGTATACAGTGTATTGAAAGACTTCGATGTAAAAGAGTTCGGCGGTATTGAGCCAAATCCAACCTACGAAACCCTGATGAAAGCAGTAGAAGTCGTGAAAGCTGAGAAAATTGACTTTCTGCTGGCCGTGGGTGGTGGTTCAGTGCTGGATGGCACAAAATTCATTGCCGCTGCAGCATTTTACGGCGATGAGCCATGGAACATTCTGAAAACGGGCGGTACCACTATCCAACAGGCGCTGCCAATGGGTTCAGTACTGACGCTGCCTGCCACCGGTTCCGAATCTAACAACGGTGCGGTCATTACGCGCCGTGCGACCGGCGATAAGCAGTCATTCCACTCTCCGTTTGTTCAGCCGCTGTTTGCCGTGCTCGATCCGGTATATACCTATACTCTGCCGGATCGTCAGATCGCCAACGGTGTTGTTGATGCTTTCGTCCATACCATTGAGCAATATCTGACTTATCCGGTCAATGCCAAAGTACAGGATCGTTTTGCCGAAGGTTTATTGCTGACACTGATTGAAGACGGTCCTAAGGCTCTTAAAGATCGGGAAAACTACGATGTCCGCGCCAATGTGATGTGGAGCGCCACCATGGCCCTCAATGGCTTAATCGGCGCTGGCGTGCCACAGGATTGGGCAACCCATATGCTGGGTCACGAATTGACCGCTATGCACGATCTGGATCACGCCCAAACCCTGGCCATTGTGTTGCCATCACTGATGAACATCAAACGCGAACAGAAACGTGGGAAATTACTGCAATACGCAGAACGTATCTGGGGCATCACGGAAGGTAGCGAAGAGCAGCGCATTGATAACGTTATTGCTGCTACGCGCGAATTCTTCGAAACCATGGGTGTACCAACCCGTATGAAAGATTACCAGCTTGATGGCAGTTCTATCCCTGCATTATTGGGCAAACTGGAAGAAAAAGGGCTTACGCAACTGGGTGAGCATCAAGACATCACACTGGAAGTTAGCCGCAAAATCTACGAAGACGCGCGCTGATCGCTTGAAAGTATGGTGATTCAAATATCCGAAATATCCGGACGCTTTCACCACGGCATAAGTATCACTACAGGCGGCTTCTGCAGCCTGTAGTAAGCGATATTTTTACCGAAATGCGTATTCTTAACTAAACTTAAACTCTTAGTTTCAGTCGGTGCTGTTGGTACCGACTACCACAGATAACCCAAGTCGCAGGCAATACGGCAAAAGACTCACGAGATACAAGCATTAAGTGCAGTCTGTACTCTGTTGTCTACACAATGGCAGTCGTCGTCACTGTTAGCACAGCGGTGTTGCCAAAGATAAGGGTTCAACAGGAGATATCATGGCAGATCAACCCGTAATTAAACTCCGTGACGGTAACCAAATGCCACAATTTGGTCTTGGCGTCTGGCAGGCCAGCATTGAAGATGCACGTAACGCGGCCCTGAAAGCGCTGGAAGTCGGCTATCGCTCCATCGATACCGCAGCTATCTATAAGAATGAGGAGGCCATTGGCCAGGCACTTCAGGAAACTAACGTACCGCGTGACGATATCTTCATTACCACTAAATTGTGGAACGATGATCAGCTTAATGCGGAGCAGGCCATTGAAACCAGCCTGAAAAAATTGCAGTTAGAGAGCGTCGATCTTTATCTGATGCATTGGCCTTGTCCGGAAAAAGACAACTATGTCGATGCATGGAAGGCCATGATTGAACTGCAAAAACAGGGGCTGACAAAAAGCATCGGTGTGTGTAATTTCAACCAGGCTCATTTAAAGCGTCTGATCGATGAAACGGGCGTGACGCCAGTTGTTAACCAGATTGAGCTGCACCCAATGTTGCAGCAGCGTGAGCTTCATGCATGGAATGCCATGCACCAGATTCAGACTGAATCCTGGAGCCCGCTGGCACAGGGCGGCAAAGGCGTTTTTGATCAGGACGTGATTAAAAATCTGGCGAAAAAATACGGTAAAACCCCGGCACAGGTTGTTATTCGCTGGCATCTGGACAGTGGATTGGTCGTGATTCCTAAATCCATTACGCCATCACGAATTGAAGAAAACTTTAAGGTGTTTGATTTCCGCCTTGAGAAAACGGAAATCTCTGACATCGCCACGCTGGATAAAGGCAATCGCTTAGGCCCGGATCCAGAAGCTTTTAACTAAGATTTACCGGGCGGTTTCAACCGCCCGTATCAGTGACAACTGAAGCACTCAGCCTGGCTAAGCCCCCACAGGCTGTACCTGCAACTGTCCGGCGCTTCCACGATCGGCCATTTCCAACGTTTGGCTATAGTAAAGAAAAGGAAAATGCGCTGAAGCGTATTGTGCAAAAAATACCAGCAGCTCAACATCACCATCAATCCAGACGGTATCCTTCCAGCCGCGATCCTCACCCATCGGTTGTGCGCCATTGACACTTTTCACCAGGAACATCACCCCCTGAATATGGAAAGATTGCGGCGTGTCAGAATGAATAATCCAGCGCTCCCAGCTCCCCTGCTGCGTCTGCACATCAACGCGGTTCATATCCCAAATCGCACCGTTAATCCCCGGGAGAGCCTCGTCAAAACGGAATTCTCTCGTCCGACTCGGCAAACCGTCAATGATTTGATCGGCCAACAGGCGCATGGGCAAATTGTCCGTCACCAGAGGTAAAAGACCGGTTGGGCGCAGCGTCAGCACCAGCGTAGACGTCAAAATAGAGGAGGGCTCAAAAAAGCCACGTAAGCGATCCATAATACCCGCCGCTACACCAGCCATAATCGATACCTCTTCCCCCTGCGACATATCGACCAGAATTTCGCGGCGTTCGCCCGGCGCGAGCGACAGCTGCTGCACCGCAACCGGTGCCGGTAAAAAACCCATATCACTGGCAATCACATTAAAAGGACGATTATCACTCATGGTCAGCTGATAACGACGTGCATTAGAAGCGTTGAGCAAGCGTAGTCTTACCCAACCACGTGAAACCTCAACGTAGGGATTCTGCACTCCATTCGCTAATAACGTATCCCCTACAAATCCACCATTTTCCGGTGGGTTATACTGTGGCGCGCCAAAGTTATCGAGGCGCTTATCCTGAATGATCAGCGGAAAATCATCCACGCCATAATGGTTAGGAATCGGTAAAGACTTACTTATCTCATCTTCAACCAGCCACAAGCCAGCCAACCCGTTATAGACATGCGGCCCCATACGGTTGGGTGTATTCGCGTGATACCAGCAGGTTGTCGCAGCCTGACGAATGGGCATCACTGGCGACCAGTCGACGCCTGGCGACATCATCCGTGCCGCACCGCCCGCTAAGGCTCCAGGCACTTGCAGGCCACTGACGGTCATCGCAACCGGCTCATCCAGACGATTGCTATAAATAAGTTTCACGTCATCGCCGCTCCAGACGCGCACAGTTGGGCCGAGATATAAGCCATTTATTCCCCATACTGGCGCTTTATTATTATCACCACTGAATGACCAGTTGCTGCGCTGTAACGTGAGGAAAAGCGGCTGCCCGCGACGTGACTCCAGCAAGGGAGGAACCGGCAACGGCGTACCATTACCGGCTGCGCGGGCGCTCAGGGGCAGTGCACTCGCGCACAGGGCGATGCCCGATGCCTGTATAAACTGACGTCGACTGAAGGACATAAAAAGACTCCGTACCCTAAATGCGGCTGCAGAGGGGCCGCTTTCCTTTTTTATGATTGTGAGGAGATGAATATTTTTGACGCTTTATACTCATAGCCTTTCAGGCTACGGAGAGGTTGGAACTATTACTGATAGCCCTCTCTCTCCGCCGGATCATCTAAATTGAAAAACCTGTCAGCCAACCGGCTTTCGTTTCAGCTTCTGCCGTAAATCCCTGGTCCGGACCAGACACGATTAAACCGTATCGTTTGCCTCGCGCATCGCGACTTCGGCATTAAGCTCTTTAAGCTTGGCGTCCATCAACTCACGGCAGTAGGTTGCCAGCTTGCGCACCGACCGCGCATCGTATTCCGTCACATCAATTGGTGGCAGCATTTCAACAATCACCAGGCCATTCTTCAGACGGTTGAAGTTGAATTTTTCATGGGTGTTTGAAACCACCACAGGAATAATCGGTACACCTGCAACAACGGCAGCATGAAACGCACCGGTTTTAAACGGTAGCAGACCGCGCCCAAGGCTGCGCGTCCCTTCCGGAAACATCCAGAACGAGATCTTTTTCTTCTTGAATTGCGCCGCAATATCACCAATCGTACCGTGTGCTTTCGCTCGGTTATTCCGATCGATTAATAGATTTCCCGAGAGCCAGTAAAGAATGCCGAAGAAGGGGATCCATAACAGGCTCGTTTTCCCTACGGTTACGGTATTGGGCTGAACAATACTTCCCGCAATGATTATATCGTAATTACTTTGGTGGTTGGCAATGTAAATGGCATTACCAAAATTTTCCGCTCCGGCCGGTTTACGTGGCTCCACTTTCACGCCCAATACACGCGGCAAGTGGCCAAGTATGTGGGCAAACTTAGACGCATGGCGAGGACTACGGGGAGAGAACAAGCAGTAAATACTACCGAATATACAAAGTAGAAAAGAACAAATAAAAACAATGGCAACACGTAAAATTAACAACATAGCAACCTCATTTTTGCTCCCGCGCTCAGTATATACTCTAACTTATTGAAACTGCATCAAGACGGCAAGCGCAAAAACGGATGCACTTGCCGGGGTAAGCCGCAAGGCGTAAGTCACTCTGGCAGCAGCAGTTTAGCTCCTGACTGCGCACTGAAAAGACGCGACATTACTCTTCGCTATCATCTACCAGCGGACGCGCTGGCGTATCTACATCAACTCGATCAATCCGTTGCAAACCGCGTGGTAATGAAGTACCACGGCGTCCACGTTCAGCACGGAATTTCTGTATCTCCTCGGCGCGCAGCGTCAGTTTACGCTTGCCAACATGCAGCGTTATCGCACTTTGCGGGGCAAGTAACAGCAACCACACCAGCTTATCTTCACCGCTAGCCGCCTGCGCGGGCGGAATTGAGATAATTTTATTGCCCTTGCCTTTTGACAACTGGGGCAGGTCTCCTACCGGGAACATCAGCATGCGGCCTGCGGCGGTAATGGCCAGTAGCATATCATCATCGCTATGGACCGCCATTGGCGTCATTACTTTAGCGTTTTCCGGCAGTGACAGTAATGCTTTACCGGCACGATTACGCGACACAAGGTCGCTAAAAGTACAGACAAAGCCATAACCCGCATCTGAAGCCATCAGCAATTTCTGCTCATCGGACTCCATCAACACCTGCTCAATCACCGCACCCGGTGGTGGCGTCAGTTTGCCGGTTAGCGGCTCACCCTGCCCACGTGCTGATGGCAAGGTCGAAGGATCCAACGCATAGCTTCTTCCGGTGGAATCAATAAATGCCACTGGCTGATTGCTTTTACCGCGTGCGGCAGCACGATAGCTATCGCCCGCCTTGTAACTTAATCCACCAGGATCGATATCATGACCTTTCGCACTGCGCACCCACCCCATTTGTGACAACACAATAGTCACCGGTTCTGATGGTACCAGCTCATGCTCGCTGATCGCTTTCGCTTCTCCACGTTCACATAACGGTGAACGGCGATCGTCGCCGTAAGTGTCGCTATCAGCCTGCAATTCCTTCTTCAGCAACGTATTCATTTTGCGTTCAGAGGACAGAATTGCCTGCAGATGATCACGCTCTTTGGCTAATTCATCCTGCTCACCACGAATTTTCATCTCTTCGAGTTTGGCAAGATGGCGCAATTTTAATTCGAGGATTGCTTCAGCCTGCGTTTCGCTGAGCTCGAAGCGTGATACCAGCACTGGTTTGGGCTCATCTTCAGTACGGATGATATGAATAACTTCATCGATATTCAGAAAGGCAACCAGCAAACCCTCAAGGATATGCAGGCGTTTGAGTACTTTCTCCAGCCGATAGTTAAGACGGCGGCGTACGGTATCACGACGAAAAATCAACCATTCACTGAGGATCTCCAGTAGATTTTTCACTGCCGGACTTTTATCCAACCCAAGCATATTGAGGTTGATACGGTAGCTTTTTTCCAGATCGGTGGTGGCAAACAGATGATTCATCACCTGCTCCAGATCCACACGATTCGATCGTGGAACGATCACCAACCGCGTTGGATTTTCATGATCGGATTCATCACGCAAATCTTCTACCATCGGTAACTTTTTGTTGCGCATCTGCGCTGCGATCTGCTCCAGTACCCGAGCACCAGAAACCTGATGAGGCAACGCGGTAATCACCACATCGCCTTCTTCTTTCTTCCATACCGCACGCATCCGTACGGAACCACGACCGCTTTGATAAATCTTCCGGATCTCACTACGTGGGGTAATGATCTCAGCTTCCGTTGGATAATCAGGCCCCTGTACGATATCCAGCAGCTCATCCAGTGTCGTTTTCGGATTATCAATCAGCGCAATTGTCGCTTTCGCGACTTCACGCAGGTTATGCGGTGGAATATCCGTCGCCATACCGACCGCGATGCCGGTAGTGCCGTTCAGTAAAATATTCGGCAACCGTGCAGGTAATATCCTCGGCTCCTGCAAAGTGCCGTCAAAGTTAGGAACGTAGTCAACAGTACCCAGCCCTAACTCGCCTAACAGCACTTCAGCATATTTAGACAAGCGTGACTCGGTATAACGCATCGCTGCAAAAGATTTTGGATCGTCCGGTGCGCCCCAGTTGCCCTGACCGTCAACCAGTGGATAACGGTAGGAGAAAGGCTGCGCCATCAACACCATCGCTTCATAACAGGCGCTGTCGCCATGCGGATGATATTTCCCCAGTACGTCACCAACGGTGCGTGCAGACTTTTTGAATTTTGCGCTGGCGTTCAGCCCCAGCTCCGACATGGCATAAACGATGCGGCGCTGTACCGGTTTCAGGCCATCGCCAATATGGGGAAGCGCCCTGTCCTTAATGACGTACATCGAGTAGTTAAGGTATGCATCCTCTGTAAAAGCATGCAGGGCACGTCGCTCTGCACCATCCTGCGTCAGGTCACTCATTGATCTTCTGTCCTCACATCGCAGCGCGAATATTGCTAACATCGACACGCCGCTCGGCGGCAAGTTTGGTGAGGATAGTACCTTATCTGGAGAGGTTATGTCACAGAGTGATCATGCAGGGCCCCGTCGTCCAGTGGATTTATACATAGCGATCTTGTTATCGCCGCAGCCGCTGTTCTGAACTTTGCTGATGCCCTCTCGTTACCATCAGCAGATATCGCTACCGATCAACAGGTTAAGAGTAATAGCTTCCTTCAAAGCGGCTGATTATTGCTGTTGAAGCAAAAGTCTTGTTACCCCGCGCTCATTTTTGTTTGTCATCTGCGTACGTACACTACACGCCACTTTATGAACTGGGACGAAAACATGAGCCGGATTTTAATTATTGATGCGGGAAAACAATTTGCTCATTCGAAGGGCGAACTCAATCACACGCTGACTCACATCGCAGCCTCTTTTCTGCGCGATAAAGGCCACCAGGTTGACATCACCGAAGTCGATAATGGCTACAGCATCGCTACCGAAGTACAAAAGTACCTTGCTGCCGATGTCGTGATTTATCAAATGCCTGGCTGGTGGATGGGAGAACCCTGGATCCTGAAAAAATACATTGATGAAGTCTTTACTGAAGGTCATGGCTCGCTGTACGCCAGCGACGGCCGCTCCCGTTCCGATACATCAAAACTTTACGGTTCCGGCGGGCTTATTCAGGGAAAAAAATATCTGCTTTCGCTAACCTGGAATGCGCCACTGGAAGCTTTTACCGATCCAAACCAATTTTTTGAAGGCGTTGGGGTAGATGGCCTTTATCTGCATTTCCATAAAGCCAACCAGTTTTTGGGAATGGAAAGTTTACCGACCTTTATCTGTAACGATGTAATTAAACAACCGGATATTGCCAATGATATTGTCCGTTATCGACAACATTTGGCTGAAATTTTCGCTTAATCTCTTTATACCCGTCATAACCGAAGCTGCATCCCGGCAGTCTGAAGGCTGACAATATCATCAGGGAAATAACATGCTAACTGTCATTGCTGAAATTTGCGTTAAACCTGGTCGTCGCGAACACGTATTAGCGGCTATTGAGAAGCTAATACCAAGTGTATTACAGGAAGAAGGATGCGGCCGTTACGACGCGCTGGTTGATCACAATGCACAAGTGCCATGGAAACAGCATTCGCCTGACTCAATTTTTATGCTGGAAACCTGGGAGTCTTTGCGTCACCTGGAACACCACCAGCAAATAGCGCATATGGAAGCGCATCGCGCAAACATTAAAGATGATGTGCTCGATGTGAAAATCTTTGTACTTGATGCCGCATACTAATTTCACTTGAAGCTAGCGGCTGAATCCTGTGCGGAGCGAATACAGACAGGATTCAGCCGCTGTGTTATAGCGCTACGTTCACTGCGGGAATCGCGACAATAAAGTCCCGGAGGAGGATCATTCCCCCCTCTCCCCGCATTTCAGACATCATTCTCATCCATCATCCTGTGCGGTAAAAGCCATCCTGCATCTTCACGACCGTAGCATGGTGATTCGGTCCGATTATACTTCGATGTCAGCCGTATCACCTTTTTCCTGTAACCAGTTACGGCGATCTTCTGAACGTTTCTTGGCGAGTAACATATCCATCATGGCTAAAGTCTGATCGATATTATCTTCATCAATGGTCAACTGCACCAGACGCCGCGTATTAGGATCGAGTGTGGTTTCACGCAGTTGAAGCGGGTTCATCTCGCCCAAACCTTTAAAGCGTTGCACGCCTGGCTTACCTTTCTTACGCTTCAACTGCTCAAGAATGCCGGCCTTCTCTTCCTCATCCAGCGCGTAATACACCTCTTTGCCCAGATCGATACGGTAAAGCGGTGGCATCGCCACATACACGTGCCCACCTCTTACCAGCGAACGAAAATGGCGTACGAACAGTGCGCAAAGTAACGTGGCAATATGCAACCCATCGGAGTCCGCATCAGCAAGAATACACACCTTGCCATAGCGCAACTGCGTTAGATCTTCACTGTCAGGATCGATGCCAATTGCTACGGAGATATCATGCACTTCCTGCGAGGCCAGCACTTCATCTGAAGAGACTTCCCACGTATTCAGGATCTTACCTTTCAACGGCATAATCGCCTGATATTCACGATCGCGTGCCTGCTTAGCCGAACCGCCGGCCGAATCACCTTCAACCAGAAACAACTCGGTTCGATTCAAATCCTGTGCGGTACAATCCGCCAGTTTTCCGGGTAATGCCGGGCCACTGGTGAGCTTTTTACGCACCACTTTTTTTGCTGCGCGCATACGACGTTGAGCACTGGAGATAGCCAGTTCGGCAAGCTGCTCCGCAGCCTGCACGTTTTGATTCAGCCACAGACTGAATGCATCCTTGACCACACCAGAAACAAAGGCTGAACACTGACGCGATGACAAGCGCTCCTTCGTCTGGCCGGCAAACTGCGGGTCCTGCATTTTTACCGACAGGACATAAGCGCAACGATCCCAGATATCTTCCGCCGATAGCTTAACGCCGCGAGGTAAAATATTGCGGTACTCACAAAATTCCCGCATCGCATCCAATAGCCCCTGACGCAGACCATTAACATGCGTCCCCCCCTGCATCGTCGGAATCAAATTGACGTAGCTTTCGGTGAGTAATTCGCCGCCTTCAGGCAGCCACAACAGCGCCCAGTCCACCGCCTCAACATCACCAGCAAAAGTGCCGACAAAAGGCTGCTCGGGTAATGTCACCAAACCATTAACCGCTTCGCCAAGATAGTCAGTCAACCCATCTTCATACAGCCAGCGCTGCTCAGTATTATTGACTTTATCCTTAAAGATGATTTCGACGCCCGGACAGAGTACCGCTTTGGCTTTCAGCACGTGGGTAAGCCGCGTCACCGAAAAGCGTGGGCTATCAAAGAACGTACCGTCAGGCCAAAAGTGCACGCGGGTACCGGTATTTCGCTTACCCACCGTGCCGGTTACCGTCAGGTCCTGTACCTTATCGCCATTTTCAAAAGCAATATCATAGATTTCGCCATTACGGCGAACGGTGACTTCCACGCGTTTTGACAGGGCGTTAACCACTGAAATCCCAACGCCGTGTAAGCCCCCCGAAAATTGGTAGTTTTTGTTAGAAAATTTACCACCGGCATGCAGGCGACACAGGATCAACTCAACGGCGGTTACCCCCTCTTCCGGGTGGATATCCACAGGCATACCTCGCCCGTCATCAGTCACTTCCAGTGACTGGTCGGCATGCAGAATAACCTCAACACGCCGGGCATGGCCCGCCAACGCTTCGTCGATGCTGTTATCAATAACTTCCTGGCCCAAATGATTTGGGCGGGACGTGTCGGTGTACATTCCCGGACGACGGCGAACGGGTTCAAGGCCGCTGAGTACCTCAATGGCATCAGCGTTATAGCTGGATTGAGTCATCGTATAAATCTGATTGGTGGCTTAAAAACGGTTAGTCATATCCCGCTCGCGCCTTATGCGTGATTCAGGCCAATAAAGTCGAGAATCTGCGAGAAATGACGTTCGAATCCGATAAAGGCATGGTTTCCGCCCTCTTCTATCGTTTGTCGGCAGGAGCTGTAATAGTCTAATGCCTGGCGATAATCGAGCACTTCATCACCCGTTTGTAGCAGTAACCAGATAAGGTCCGGCGACTCAAGCGGGTCAATCTGCATGACTTTCATATCGTAAATGTGGCGTGACTCTAACACATATTGTTGGCCGGTGTATGGGTTCTCGTTTCTTCCCAAATAGTCCAACAGTAGCTCAAAGGGGCGCACGGATGGGTTCACAACAACAGCGGGCAGCGTAAAACACTGCGATAACCAAGTGGCATAATAGCCCCCCAATGAGGAACCGACGATGCCTAATGGCTCGCCCGCTCGCGCCATTACCAGGTTCTCCAGTAGCGCTGCCGCATCGGCGGGAAAGGCCGGTAACTGAGGCGTTAACATCTCTATCTTCGGGTAGTACTCCTCCAGCCATTGCCGCAATTGTAAGGCTTTAGCCGATTGAGAAGAGCTGTTGAAACCGTGAAGATAGAGCAGTGTTGCCATCGTTTAATAACCCTCGGAGTCCAGATCGGGACTAAAATGCTGGGTTTGTAGACGATGTACCTGTGTTTCAACTCGCCCCTCTTCAAACAGATCAAAACTTCGCCAGCCCGGAGCGAGAGAGTCAATGGTAAAGTTTGTGCAATGGGGTTTGAACTGAACACAGGTTGAAGGCGTAGCCAGTATGCGACGTCCGTTCCAGTGCAGGTCGAGGTCCTGATGAATATGACCGCAAACCAGGGTAGTCGCTAGCGGATACTTTTGCAGTATCGCATCAAGTGCATGAGGATTACGCAAACTGTGTTGGTCGAGCCAGTTGCATCCCGATGGCAGCGGATGATGATGCAACAATACCAACGTATGACGCTGCGGGTAGAGGCTCAGCGTATTTTCCAACCATTCGAGTTGATAATCACTGAGCATGCCGTGTGGCACACCAAAGACCTGGCTATCCAACAGCACGACTTGCCAGTGTTCACCGAGCAAGACATGTTTAGCATCGGCAATGTCGGCCTCAGCCAGCGTGCTGAACATCGCAGGCTGAAAGTCATGATTGCCCGGTAGCCAGACGCAAGGGGCCGACAGACGCGCAATACCCTCAGCGAAGTGCTGATAGGCCTCGACGGTATGGTCCTGGGCCAGATCGCCCGTTGCAACGATCAAATCGTAATGACACCGTTCCGCCTGAATGGCTTCAAGCACCGCATCATAACTAGCCCAGGTATTCACACCCAGCAGCGTTTCATTTTTACCTGCAAAAAGGTGGGTATCCGTGATTTGTAAGATCCTGATTTTGGCCCCGCTCGCCACAGGAATTTTTAACAGGCTGTTCAAAGAGTATCCTTAGTCTCCACGCCATTTCAGCTTTTTCAACGCCGTTAACAGACTGGAACGGCCATCACGCCGTGCGCTAAACAGTAACGCAGCCAATCAGTAAGGAACTGGTTAATCTGATGCTTTTCGTCGCGTTGGTGCAACTTTTTATTCGGGTAATCATAGCGTGCTTTAAAGCGAAAGATCTGCTGCGTCGAACACACTTCCGCGACCATCGCATCGTGATAAAGTCTCACAGACATTGAAGGCAGGCTCCAGTAGCTCACGGCTGGCGCGGTTTGCTTAATCTCGACTAACGTGGTGTAACGCGTCGATTCCAGAATGGTTATGCTGTAACGGGCGCCGTTAACCTGATAAGTCACCGATTCTCCCGCTTCATCATTACGCGGCAGTAAGCGACGCAGCTGTGCAAAATTAGTTTCGCACAAACGCATCATTTCGGGAAAGTCAGGGGTATAGCGCTTGGTCATTTGGAATTCCACTCTTCTCGTAATTTTTCATGGTGCAACGCAAGCCATTGCAGAGCGATGACAGACGCCGCATTATCGATTCTCCCCTCTTCCACCCACTGATAAGCCTGTTCACGGCTAACCACATGGACAAGAATATCCTCATTCTCTTCCTCCAGACCGTGGCTTCCCTCTGCCACACTGGCATCCACTTCTCCCACCATAATGGATAAGCGTTCGCTGGTTCCACCAGGGCTGGCAAGATAATTCATCACGGGTTTCAGCCGATTGACGTTTAACCCTGCCTCTTCCATCGCTTCACGACGACAAACATCTTCGACGCTTTCACCCGGTTCGATAATGCCGGCAACCAACTCTATCAACCATGGCGTGGAGCTGCTATCAAACGCCGCAATACGGATTTGTTCAATCAGGACGACTTCATCACGTAAGGGATCATAAGGTAGCAGGACTGCTGCATGTCCGCGCTCAAAAATCTCACGCGTAACTTCGTTACTCATTGCGCCACTAAACAGACGATGGCGAAAACGATAACGTACTAAAGAAAAAAAACCCTGATAAAGTGATTCGCGTGCAATAATTTCTACATCGTTTTTAGTGAAAGTCACCGGGAATTTTTTACTGCTGGCCATCGTAACCTTTCCTCTGCAAATTGGGGGCAAAATTGACGATATCAAATTTCAATTCCGCTGAAGTATGGTTCTTTCTGAATTAATTACGTAAATTAGGCGGAGATGGCACGTTAAGCCAACGTCGTCTAACAGTAGATTCTGCTAAAATCAGCGATTATTTTTTTGGCTTATGTCAGCGCTACCACAGTCATATTGCTGCACAACAAGGAATGCAAATGAAGAAACTGCTCCCACTACTTATCGGCCTAAGCCTGGGCGGCTTCAGCGTCGCAAGTCAGGCAGAGAACCTGCTGCAAGTTTACCAGCAGGCGCGGACGACTAACCCCGACCTTCGTAGCTCTGCAGCCGATCGTGATGCTGCTTTTGAGAAAATCAATGAAGCTCGCAGCCCATTGCTGCCTCAGCTCGGTTTAGGGGCTGATTATACCTATAATAACGGTTACCGCGACGCGAGCGGCGTGCATTCCAACACGACCAGCGGTTCACTGCAACTGACTCAAACCATCTTCGATATGTCGAAATGGCGGGCGTTAACGCTACAGGAAAAAGCGGCTGGCATTCAGGATGTCACCTACCAGACTGCGCAGCAATCTCTCATACTGGACACCGCAACCGCTTATTTTAATGTGCTAAGGGCGATTGACTCGCTTTCCTTTACTGAAGCACAGAAACAATCGATCTATCGTCAATTAGATCAAACCACCCAGCGTTTCAACGTGGGCCTGGTAGCGATTACTGACGTACAAAACGCGCGTGCACAATATGATAGCGTATTAGCTAACGAAGTTTCTGCACGCAATAACCTGGATAATGCGGTAGAGACGCTGCGCCAGGTAACGGGTAACTATTATCCTACGCTGGCATCACTCAATATCGATCGTTTCCAGACGGATAAACCTCAGGCGGTAACTGCGCTGCTGAAAGAGGCGGAAAGCCGTAACCTGAATTTATTATCTGCACGTTTATCCCAGGATCTGGCTCGTGAGCAGATTCGCTCAGCGGAAACGGGTCATATGCCGACGCTGGACTTAACGGCATCTACCGGCTTGTCTAACAGCAGATTTGGCGGTAGCCGCGCGAACCAATCCAGTTCAAACTCCGATAATATTGCAGGTAGCAACCAGGTTGGCTTAAGTTTCTCGCTGCCGATATACAGCGGCGGTGCGGTGAGCTCCCAGGTTAAGCAAGCGCAGTACGCCTTTGTCAGCGCCAGCGAGCAATTGGAAAGCGCACATCGCTCTGCAGTGCAGACCGTCCGATCTTCATTTAATAACGTTAATGCCTCTATCAGCAGCATTAACGCATTCAAACAGGCCGTGGTTTCTGCACAGAGTTCACTGGATGCATCAGAAGCGGGTTATCAGGTTGGTACACGCACCATCGTCGATGTACTGGACGCGACTACGACTTTGTACAATGCGAAGCAGCAGTTATCTGATGCCCGATATAACTACCTGATTAATGAACTGAATATTAAATCAGCGTTGGGTACTCTGAACGAGCAGGATTTAGCCTCTCTGAATAATCGCTTGGGCAAAGATATTCCCACCACCCCAGAGGCAGTTGCACCAGAAAATGCACAGCAGAATGCACAAGCCAATCAGGATGCAATGATGACGGGTGCGTCGCCTTCACAGCCAGATGCGACGCCAGCAGCGGCAACACGCATTTCCACTCCTGCCCCTGCCAACAACAGCGGTCGTAACCCGTTCTCTAATTAGAGCCGGTCGCATCCCCGGGAGCGCAGAAAACTACGTGACCGGGGCAAGCGAAGGCGGCCAACAAAGTGACAGTCTGAAAGATGCAGGAGATAAACGTATAACTACGTAAAGATCCCCTTATCATCGGCCTCCATCGCTTCAAATTTCACCACGCTTCACCTATTCTATGCCTACCTCTGGGCACAGGACAGATTGCTATGAAACGGACTAAATATATTAATTACGCATCCTTTCGCAAGAATTGGAGCGCACGTCATTTAACGCCAGTTGCTTTGGCCGTTACCGCTGTATTTATGCTGGCTGGCTGTGAGCAGTCAGATGAAACTGTATCAATGTACCAAAATGCCGACGATTGCTCTAAAGCTAACCCGGACCAAAGTGCACAATGTACTACCGCTTATAATAACGCATTGAAAGAAGCTGAAAAAACTGCACCGAAATACGCAACGCGTGAAGATTGCGTTGCCGAATTTGGTGAAAACCAGTGCCAACAAACTCCAGCTCAGGCGGGTATTGGTACAGGTAATAATGCTGAAGCTCAGCAAAGCAGCGGCAGCTTCTGGATGCCATTGATGGCTGGCTATATGATGGGCCGTATGATGGGGGGAGGAGCTGGTTTTGCTCAGCAACCGCTGTTCACTTCTAAAAACCCGGCAAGCCCGGCTAATGGCAAATTTGTTGACGCTTCTGGCCGCAACTACGGTAATGCAACATCTGGCCGCAGCGTAACGGTGCCTAAAACAGCACTGGCACCAAAACCGATGACGACCAGCACCGTGACGCGCGGCGGCTTTGGTGACAGCGTAGCGAAGCAGAGCAGCATGCAAAGAAGCAGTGCGACTTCAGGCTCCAGCCGCTCTTTCGGAGGCTAACCGCCTGATGAAACGCATTGCTATTTCTGAGCGTCCAGGCTGGCGTGAAAAAGCCACTGAATTCGGCTTTCGTTTTCATACCATGCACGGTGAACCCTACTGGTGTGAAGATGCTTATTATCAATTTACGCTACCGCAAATTGATTATCTGGAAGAGACTACCAGCGAGCTGCATCAAATGTGTTTGCAGGTGGTAGAAAAAGTGGTTAACAGTGAAGCGCTGTTAACCAAATTTCGCATACCTAAGCACACCTGGGAGTTCGTGCGGCAATCGTGGAAAACCAGCCAGCCTTCACTCTATTCACGCCTGGACCTGGCCTGGGATGGCCAGGGGGATGCCAAGCTGCTGGAGAATAACGCGGATACGCCCACCTCTCTGTATGAAGCTGCATTCTTTCAATGGATCTGGCTGGAAGACCAGCTAAATTCAGGCCTGCTCCCCACAGGGAGCGACCAGTTTAATAGTTTGCAGGAAAAACTCATTGAGCGTTTCCGCGTACTGCATCAACAACACGGCTTTAGCTGGCTGCATTTTTCTTGCTGCCGCGATACCGACGAAGATCGCGGTACCGTACAGTATTTGCAGGACTGTGCGACGGAGGCCGGGCTACCGAGTGAGTTTCTGTTTATTGATGAAATTGGCTTAGGAGAAAAGGGGCAATTTACCGACGTCCACGACCAGGTCATCGGCAACCTGTTTAAACTCTATCCGTGGGAGTTTATGCTGCGTGAGGTCTTCTCCACCAAGCTGGAAGACGCGGGCGTACGTTGGCTGGAGCCGGCCTGGAAAAGCATCCTTTCCAATAAGGCACTGCTGCCGCTGTTGTGGCAGATGTTCCCTGATCATCCTAATTTGCTTCCGGCTTACTTTGCTGAAGATGATGTGCCGCCAATGGATAAATATGTGGTGAAGCCTCTATTCTCCCGCGAAGGAGCCAATATTCATATCGTGGAAAACGGTCAGGAAATCGCACGTGTTGACGGCCCTTACGGGGAAGAAGGCATGATTGTTCAGCAATTCCATCCCCTGCCTAAGTTTGGTGATAGTTATACCTTAATCGGCAGTTGGTTGATCGACGATCAACCAGCCGGAATCGGGCTGCGAGAAGATCGTGATTTGATTACCCAGGATCTTTCCCGTTTTTATCCGCACGCGTTTATAGAATAACCCCACGAAGGGAAGCCCTTTCCCTTCGTCACATGGCCTATGGATGGGCCGAACGCGATATGTCGCCAACCAGCACCGACAGCATACTGATTGATGCCATTTCAATCCCATCAACAGCAACAGACACGGCCTCATCTTCTGCCCTGGCACCCAGAATATACAGCAGAGGAAGAAAGTGCTCCGGTGTAGGGTTCGATAACGCGGCACCTTCATGGCGCATAAAGTTTACCAGAGGGTGATCTGCTGTTGGCCCTTGCCAATCAATGTTGTCACGCACGTACTGATTAAATGCGGTCGCCCACGGCCATGCTTCAGTCTCACCTTGTCTGCGTAACATGCGCAAATTGTGGACCACATTACCACTAGCAACAATCATCACGCCCTGTTCACGCAGAACCGCCAGCTTCCGGCCCAACTCAAAATGCCAACTCGGGGGTTTAGTACCATCAATGCTGAGTTGGACGACCGGTATATTTGCTTCCGGATACATTTTGATTAGCACTCCCCACGCACCATGATCCAGTCCCCAATCGCCATCGAGCTGCACATCTATTGGCGATAATATTTTAGCGATCTGGCTGGCCAGCTCTGGCGAACCTGCTGCCGGATAGCGGGTATCAAAAAGTGCCTGGGGGAACCCACCAAAATCATGAATCGTACGGGGAGCGTCCATCGCGGTGACTGCCGTTCCGGGGGTATACCAATGCGCGGAAACGGCCACTATCGCTTTAGGTTCCGGACATTTTTCACCCAGCCGACGCCAGCTTTTAGTATAGGTGTTTTCTTCCAGAACATTCATTGGGCTGCCGTGACCCAGGAAAAGAGCCGGCATACGAGTTTGAAGCATGGTTATCCCCGGAAAGCGTCATTGTCTTAGTGATGGCTACAGTACGCGTTTTATCGGCAGGATGAACTCGGATAACGGTGATGATGATCGTCAATAAATTTGATTATTTGAAGCGGGGGAAAGGACTCAGGCCGGAAACGGTAACCGGCCTGCTCAGTATCAGCTTGCCTGACGCGTTTCGTGCTGATTGCGATAAGCGACTAAATCCTCAATTGTCACAACCGGCATTTGGTGCTGTTTAGCGAAGGCAACCGCCTCTGGCGCATGCGCCATGGTGCCATCATCGTTAGTCAGCTCACACAGCACGCCTGCGGGTTTGAAACCTGCCAGCGTCACTAAATCGATTGTTGCTTCCGTGTGGCCCCCACGCGTCAGTACACCACCTTCACGGGCAAGCAGCGGGAAAACATGGCCGGGGCGATGCAGATCGGCAGGCTTCGCATTGTCGGCAATTGCAGCGCGGATAGTAGTCAGGCGATCGGAGGCAGAAACGCCGGTGGTCACACCTTCTGCGGCTTCAATCGTTACGGTAAAACCGGTGCCAAAAGCGCTGGTGTTATTCTCCACCATCATGGGTAATTCAAGCTGTTGGCGGCGCGCCTCATTCAGGCAGAGACACACTATCCCACTGCCGTGGCGGATTGTCAGCGCCATCTGCTCCACGGTCATGGTTTCCGCAGCGAAGATCATATCACCTTCATTTTCACGATCTTCATCGTCCAGCACCATCACACCGCGTCCTTCGCGTAATGCGGCAATTGCACAAGTAACACGCTGTTCCGGCGTGCCAAATTCAGAAAGTAGCGTCTGATTCATGGTAAATAAACCTTATCAAATATATGGGTTACCAGAACCAGGGCGATCTTGAGGAGTGTCATGAAGTGACAAAAAGATAACGCGAGGCGGGCTCACACCCGACAAGAACCGTTACTCTCTCCCATCCGGACTTTAACCGTCGGCCCCGGAATTACACCGGATCTGCTGACCTTCAGACTTTACGTTCTGAAGCGCTCGCGGGCTTTCAGCTATTGCTGATTTACCGCCGGTGGGGAATTTCGCCCCGCCCTGAGAATAAGCGAACTTACTATAACGCCAATAAAAAGGCAGAGCAATGAACAAAAAGTGCAAATGATTGGCTTGATGCCTGCTGGGCCAGGAAGGGGCTTGCCTCGCCTGAGATGCCAATCTGATAATCTGGTTAACATAGCGATAGTCCGTGGTGTTGCAGGGATAAATTGAGGCACCCTCGTTTTCAGGTTTATCCTTTTGGCTCCAGGGATTACACTTAGCACATACTTGTTGCGACCAGGAATACCGCCATGATTGACCCAAAAAAAATTGAACAACTTGCACGTCAGGTTCATGAATCAATGCCGAAAGGCATTCGCGAGTTTGGTGATGACGTCGAGAAGAAAATCCGTCAGGTTTTACAGGCACAGTTAACCCGCATGGATTTGGTAAATCGTGAAGAGTTTGACGTTCAAACACAGGTACTGCTGCGTACCCGTGAAAAACTGGCGGTGCTCGAGCAACGCCTCGCAGCACTGGAAAATGCAACCAACGCACCTGCCGATATAGCTAAAACAGAAGATCCGCAGTAACAAACACCGATCAATCAGAGACGTTCTACCGTCTCTGATTGATCGAGCCTGCCATCAGCTGTCACTAGCGCGAATGCTTCTAATGATATTCGTAGTGGAAATACCATCTTCAAAATTAAGCACGCGGACATCTCCGCCGTTAGCCCACACTTCTTTGCTTCCCGCGATCTCCTCAGGCTTATAGTCGCCGCCTTTAACCAGCAAATCGGGAAGAACATCAGCAATAAGACGCTGTGGGGTATCCTCTTCAAAAGGAACGACCCAGTCGACGGCCTCCAGAGCACCTAACACAATCATTCGGTTAATCAATGGATTGACCGGTCGGCCTTCGCCTTTTAATCGTTTAGTTGAGGCATCACTGTTAACAGCAACAATCAGACGGTCACCCAATTTACGCGCATTCGCCAGATAAGAGACATGGCCGGCGTGCAGGATATCAAAACAGCCATTAGTCATGACCACCTTCTCGCCACGCTTACGCGCTGATGCAACCGCCTCCTTCAGTTGAGCTTCATTCATCACGCCAAAACCGGTTTCCGGGCGGGCGCGAATCGCGTTCTCCAATTCAACGGTACTCACCGTTGATGTCCCAAGTTTACCCACCACCACGCCCGCTGCAGCGTTCGACAAGAAACAGGCATCTTCCAGTGAGTTACCCGCTGCCAAAGCCGCGGCCAGCACGCCAATGACCGTATCACCCGCCCCGGTAACGTCAAACACTTCCTGCGCCTGGGTTGGCAGATGCAAAGGTGTTTTACCCGGCTGTAGCAGAGTCATCCCATTTTCAGAACGCGTCACCAGCAGTGCAGATAACTCATAATCCGCCATCAGCTTCATGCCACGTTCTACAATCTGCGCTTCATCTTTGCATTTACCCACCACGGCTTCGAATTCAGAGAAATTCGGTGTCAATATTGTTGCGCCTCGATATCGCGCAAAATCAGTGCCTTTGGGATCGATTAACACCGGTACTTTCGCCGCGCGTGCCAGTTTGATCATCACTTCCACGGTGGAGAGTGCACCTTTAGCATAATCGGAAAGCACCAACGCGCCCATTTTAGGTAATGCAGCGGCAATACGCGCATGGAGAGGTTCAGGATCGATGCCTTCAAAACCCTCCTCAAAATCCAGCCGTATAAGCTGTTGATTACGAGAAAGAATACGAAGTTTCGTAATCGTTGGATGCGTGGGGACGCCGACAAAATCACACTGCACATTTACGCCGCTCAGGCTCTCACTTAACGCGCGCGCAGCATCATCAATGCCGGTCAGACCAATAAGGCGAGACTCGGCCCCCAGAGAGGCGATATTCATCGCAACGTTAGCAGCGCCACCCGGGCGTTCTTCAATATTATCCACTTTCACCACCGGAACCGGGGCTTCAGGAGAAATACGGCTGGTGGGGCCATACCAGTAACGATCCAACATGACATCACCCACAACCAGCACGCCTGCACGGTTAAAATCGGGCAGAGTTACTTTCATTCGACATACTCCAGACCACTGTAAAAATATTGCGCGGGATAGTAGCACACTTGTCGATGGCCTTAATCCCACCCTGCCAGGAAGTCAATTTTCTAATCCGCGTGCCCAGCTTTCGCTTACATATGTACGTGCGGCAATAAATGCATCATCCGCAACATGGCCGGGCAGTTCCTGTAAAGCCAGGTGATGCAGCTCATCACGTAGCATGACATAGGCTTGGGTTAGCGTTTTTGCTTCGTCATCTGCCATTTTGCCGTAGTTTGCCATCAGTTCAAGGATGCGTACATTGTCCGACCAGCGAGTGAGGCGCGGCTCTTCCGCCGCATAGCGCAACACAAGATATTGGGTAATGAACTCAATATCAGTGATGCCCCCCGCATCCGCTTTGATGTCCCAGCGCCCTTTATGCTTATTCCCCAGATGCGCCCGCATTTTCTCCCGCATTTGACGCACTTCGGTTTTCAACTGTTCGGTCTCACGCGGTAGACAGAGAATACCGCGGCGGATATGGTCAAAACGCTGCGTAAGCTCGGGTTCACCAAAAACAATACGCGCACGCACCAACGCCTGATGTTCCCAGGTCCACGCCTCATTACGTTGATAATCATCAAACGCCTCAAAGGTACTCACCAACATGCCTGCAGCACCGGATGGCCGTAGCCGGGCATCGACTTCATACAAAATACCTGAGGATGTGCGGGTACTGAACAGATGCATCACACGCTGCGCCAGTTTTAGATAGAACTGGCGTCCGTCAATGCTACGTTCGCCATCCGTTACCGCATCTGCCGGGCAATCATGTAAAAAAACCAGATCCAAATCAGAGCTGTAGCCTAATTCCCAGCCACCCAGTTTGCCATAACCTACAACGGCAAAACCTCGTTCATCATCACGGGTTAAGTGGCCGGGCTGGCCATAGCGTTGTACCATCATGTGCCACGCCTGCTGCACTACGGATTCAATAATGGCTTCTGCCAGCCAGGTTAAATGATCGCTGACCTTCATTACCGGCAATGTTCCGGCAATATCAGCCGCCGCAATACGCAGATGCTGCGCCTGTTTAAACTGCCGCAACGCCTCAAGCTGTTGCTCCTCATCATCTTCCGGAATCCGTAGCAGATACTGGCGAAGCTCATCACGATAAGCATCGGTTGCGGTAGCCTGATAGAGCGTAGCGGGATCGAGCAGTTCATCGAGTAATAGCGGATAACGCGCCAACTGGCTCGCCAGCATCGGTGATGCGGCGCACAAGCGGATTAAATGCTTAAGTGCACCGTGGTATTCAGTCAACAACTCCAGATAGGTCGTTCGCGTGACCACCCCCAGCAGGAGCGGCGTAATACGGCTAATCACGACCGCAGCATCCTCTCTGGGACAGACTTCGCTCAGCAGGCGCGGCATTAATTGGTCCAGCGCCTGACGACCACGTGGGCCGATGGTCCGCTTATCCACATCATGGTGAAAATCCGTAATGGCCCGCCAGAGACTTTGCCGACGCGCACTATCCAGATGCGGCACGAGCGGTGACAGCTCAGCTTCTTCCAGCTTATCCTGCCACAACACATCATAGTCGGCAGAGATTCTGTTCTCACCAATCTCTGGAGTATCATCGCCGATGAGTTCATCAAAAATAGCGCGCACGCACGCCATATGCGATTCAAGAACAACAAGCAGTTGTTCCCAGCGATCAAAGCCCATCGCCCAGGCTAAGCGCAGCCGATTCAGTTCATCGGCGGGCAGTGTCTGTGTTTGCTCGTCACCAATGCTTTGCAACAAATTTTCAAGACGACGGAGGAACAGATAAGCATCGTGCAGTTGATCAACCTGTACGGACGGCAGAAGGTTTAGTTCATTGATGGATTGCAGCGTTGGCAGAAGAGAACGCAGTTGCAACGCACGCTCACGGCCGCCGCGAATAAGCTGAAAAACCTGGACGATAAACTCAGTTTCACGGATCCCTCCCGCGCCCAGCTTTATATTATCGGTCAGTCCACGACGCCGCACTTCCCGTGCAATCATACCTTTCATATTACGCAGCGACTGAATAACGCTGAAATCGATATAACGACGAAAAACAAATGGCCGCAGCATCTGGCGCAATTCCTGGCTCCAGCGATCGTCATCGCCGCCCATTAAGCGGGCTTTCACCATGGCATAGCGTTCCCAGTCGCGCCCTTGCTCCTGATAATAGTCTTCCAGCGCAGCAAAACTGAGTACCAGCGGTCCACTGTCGCCAAACGGCCGCAGCCGCATGTCGACACGATAGACAAAGCCGTCGACGGTCGGTTGATCCAGCACTTTAATGAGCCGCTGCCCCAGCCGCGTGAAGAACTGCGCGTTATCTAACTCACGGCGTCCTCCACGTGTTGTGCCATTTTCTGGCCAGGAAAAAATCAAATCGATATCAGAAGAGAAATTTAACTCGCCTCCGCCTAACTTACCCATGCCTAAAATAAGCAGCGGCTGCGGTTCCCCCTCGTTGTTACACGGTGTGCCAAAGTCCTGGCAGCATGCCTGATAAAGCCAGTCACGCGCGGTCACGATGATCGTCTCGGCCAGCACGCTAAGTTGGTGTAAGGTGTCTTCGGTAGTGCTCAATGCCAGCGTTTGCATCCAGCCAATTCGCGTGAGCATATGACGTCGAAATAGCCTGAGCTCACGCATAAGCCCGCTTTCATCCTGGACGCTCACGAGTTTCTCATTCAGCCATTGGGCATAATACTGCCACTCATTCGCCAGTGGCGGCTGCTGCTGCAACTGAAGAAACCAATCCGGATGTTGCCCCAGGCTTTCAGTAATAAAATCACTAAATGCCAGCGCAGCCAGTTCCCCATCGCTGAGGGCATCACGCGTCAGATTCAGGCGTTCAGCCGCCTGAACTCCCTGCTCTTTCAGCAGTCCCGGCAGTGGCTGAGATAACAATGGCACCATAAACACTCCCTCAATCAACGTCTGAACTTCAGAATGCTATCCACCCTGCAGCGTATGCTCCGTTGACATCTCGCCGTTATACTTCACGCTGCAGGTTTATTCATTAAACTATTCAAATCGCTAACGGTTGTCAGATTCACTGACTTTTGTGATACATCCCAACGCTACTGTTCATCGGCACGCGCGTTAACGTTACCGTTTAGCCAGAACACCGGCTGCTTCATTGCCTGACGACAATATGTTTCCAGCCAGCCGCTTTGCTCGTCTCGAATCGCTTTCAGCAGTTGCTTCCAGGCACCAACCCATTCTTCAACCGCAGCGATATCGTAAGCACCCGCTAACAAATGTACGGCCAAAAGCTGGCGAGAGAGTCGGGTTGATTTGTCATGGTACTCGTTCAATTGGTGAACATTAGCGAAGGTTTCTTTTAAATCGGCAGCGATGCGGCCTAGCATAATATCGCAGAAACGTTTAAATGATCCCTGCAACTTAGCGTCAGCTTTGGCATCAATAAACTGGCGCCAGCGCTCCGTCGCCAACCAGTTAGTGAGTGCTAACTGGGTATCAAGCCACAAGGCGCTATAACACGTCACATCCGCATCCAGATTCTCTTCCAGCAACGCGTCTTCCAGTTCGGTCAGCTTTTGACGCAGTAGGCTGCTGGCCTTACGTGGAACAAATGCGCCAAACAGTGAAAAAGCCTGGCGGAATGTTTCTAACGCTTCCCGCACCGAGAGCAGCGCATCCGTTTGACCGCGTAGCCAGAGCTCTTCATGGTATTGCCACTGGGTTAGAGCCAGCATAAATGCTGCACGCATGCCCTCTTCCACGGTAGCTTTTGACTTAACTCGCAGAATGGGTACCGGACGCGGTGCCTGCGGCGGCTTCCCTTGCGCAAGATAATAACCTCTCGCCGCTTTACTCAGGCTACCAAGCCGCAAGCCGCCCATCGAGGATAATGCATCGGCAAAAGCCAGCAAATCATCGCGTTCACCCTGCTTTAGCTCCAGCTCCACTTCGTATAAAGGTTCACTCAGGCCACGCGCCGAAATCTCGCCACGATCAAAAGCCACTTCGATTTCACTTTTTTGAAAACTCACCAGCCATTTTTCACGTTGAAAATGGGTGCTAAACAGTGCGCTAAGCCGCTGCTGTAACGCCTCAAGATCGCACGCTTTTGGCCAGACACTGGCGGGTAGCAAGCGAATATCTAATTCCGGCGTGGCTAAATCAACATTATATTCCGGCCGCTGGTGCAGCCCACCGATGGTTTGGCCCGCCGTTTTTAACGTCATTTCATAGCGCTCACCATAGCCCCGGATACGTAGCCCCATATCCCAACGCCGCAGTTGGCTATCTTCGGTTTCAAAATAGATATTGGTCAACGCAACAGCAGGAGTATGCTGATGGGGCCATAATGCGAGCTTTTCTGCCAGTTTTGCCGCAGCTTCTGGCTTTACAATGAACTTTAATTCGATTTCTATGGTCATAATTTTTTATTCAAAACCCACTGGCACATGTAACTGTTATATACCCTAAATAATTCGAGTTGCAGGGCAGTGACCGCCCTGTAAGTTCCCGGAAGCTTACTCAGGTAAGTGACTGACGCGTTAAATCTGTTCTTTGAGAGCAGTAACGCTATGCTGCGGCGCCCCCGGCAGAGTCGGGTAACCCGGTGACATTATCACCCTGCAGCTGGAAATATGACGGGTATGAGGAAGAGTAATGCAGAAAGCCTGCCGCTGTCCTGAATTTCTTGCGCTTTCATGTGTGTCCACGCATGAGCCCGAGACCAGGATAGTTCTCATTCAGATTTTTGCGAACCCTCTCCAGACTGTGCCCCTACTTTCCCGGATTTTATGCTAAAACGATATCGAATGAAGAAATCACATCTTATTGGCCTGACTTTGCTGGCTTTCAGCGTTACTGTTCCCGCCCACGCCGAAGAAAAGCGTTATATTTCCGATGAATTAACAACGTGGGTACGTAGCGGCCCGGGTAACGATTATCGTCTGATCGGCACGCTAAATGCAGGTGAAGAGGTCACCCTGCTGCAATCCAATAACAATACAAAATATGGTCAAATCCGTGATACCAGCGGACGTACCACCTGGATCCCACTAGCGCAATTAAGCGATCAGCCCAGCCTGCGAACCCGTGTTCCTGAATTAGAAAAGCAGGTACAGGATCTGACCAACAAGTTGGCAAATATTGATGGTAGTTGGAACCAACGTACGGCAGACATGCAGAAAAAAGTGGCAGGCAGTGACGGCGTCATTAACGGGCTTAAGGATGAAAATCAAAAGCTTAAAAATGAACTCATCGTTGCGCAGAAAAAAGTGAATGCCGCCAACGTACAACTGGATGACAAGCAACGCACCATTATTATGCAATGGTTTATGTACGGTGGGGGCGTAGCCGGAGTTGGCTTATTGCTGGGCCTTTTACTGCCACATATGATTCCCAGCAGGAAGAAAAAAGACCGTTGGATGAACTGATCAATCGGCGATAACCCGCGGTATTATTATCCGCCAATAGCGGTGACGCTATCACGTCTGGATGACCAGACGGTTGTGATCCAACCTCACAGGACATCTTCGGATGTCCTGTTTGCTGTGCCCGCAATTTTCCTGCTTTTGTGCGACAATTATGCTCATTGCCATAAATACCAAAATCGCGTTGTAGACGTAATGGAGATCTGTAGTGAAAAAATACCTCGTCGGCGGTGCGGTACGCGATGATTTGTTAAAGTTGCCCGTTAAAGATAAAGATTGGGTGGTGGTTGGTGCAACGCCGGAAGTCATGCTGAAACAAGGATATCAACAAGTCGGGCGTGACTTTCCTGTATTTATTCATCCACAAAGCCGCGAAGAGTATGCGCTGGCGCGTACCGAGCGTAAATCAGGCCAGGGATACACTGGCTTCGTCACCTGGTACGCGCCTGACGTCACGCTTGAGCAGGATCTGCAACGCCGCGATCTCACCATCAATGCGATTGCCCGCGATGAAAACGGCGCTTATATCGATCCCTACGGGGGACGTGACGATATCGAAAAACGTCTGTTGCGTCATATCTCCGATGCATTCAAAGAAGATCCGCTGCGGGTACTGCGCGTGGCCCGTTTCGCCGCCCGTTTTGCGCATCTGAATTTCCGCATTGCGGATGAAACCCTGGCGCTAATGCGCCATATGGCCGAAAGCGGTGAACTGGCACACTTAACCCCTGAGCGCGTCTGGAAAGAGACAGAAAATGCATTACAGTCCCGTAATCCCCACGTCTATTTCCAGGTTCTGCGCGACTGCCATGCGCTCGCCATTTTATTCCCGGAAATCGATAATCTTTACGGTGTCCCCGCGCCGATAAAGTGGCATCCGGAGATCGATACCGGCGTACATACCTTGATGACGCTCGCTATCGCAGCCCAACTCAGTCCTGAAATTGATGTCCGTTTCGCGACGTTATGCCACGATGTCGGAAAAGCATTAACGCCGGTGGAAAAATGGCCCAGCCATCCAGGACATGGCGCCGCCGGAGTCGCACTCGTTGAAGGGTTGTGCCAGCGGCTACGTGTGCCGAATGCAATACGCGATCTTGCTATGCTCGTCGCCGAATTTCACGACATGGTCCACACCATTGAGCAGCGTGCAGCAGAGAGTATCATCCAGCTGTTCGATCGCATTGATGCCTGGCGTAAACCACACCGCGTTGAGCAAATTGCATTGACCAGTGAAGCCGATGCGCGTGGACGCAGCGGACTTGAAGCGAAACCTTATCCGCAGGGTAATTACTTGCGCGAAGCCTTTCAGATTGCGGCCGACGTATCCAGTAAAAGCGTCGTGGAGGCAGGATTCAAAGGGCCCGCCGTTCGGGAGGAGTTATCGAAAAGACGTGTTCTTGCTATCGCCCTTTGGCAAGAAGCGCAGGGCCAGCAAAGCCAGCCCTGAGCAATTCATCAGATAAATACCATGTAAACCACCGCAGCAATGATAAAGCGGTAGATAGCAAAGGGAACAAACGAAATACGTTTGATGATGTGCAGGAAGGTTTTAATGGCGATCAGCGCCACGATAAAGGCGGTGATAAAGCCGACGGCAAACATGGGGAAATCCGCCATCGTCAAAAAGCCCATGCTCTTATAGAGATCGAGCACGGTGGCCCCCATCATCATTGGCACGGCCAGGATAAACGAAAACTCAGACGCAGCGTAACGGCTCACCCCCATTAGCATACCGCCGGAAATCGTCGCACCTGAGCGGGAAAAACCCGGCCACAATGCCAGACACTGAAAGCAACCAATCATAAACGCCTGGCGGTAGCTTATATCATCAATTCCGACCGCTTTTGGCTGTTTGGGTTTTAAGAACTCCGCTGCCAGCAGCAGGAAGCCGCCAACCACTAAGGCATATACCACGTTGATTGGATTAAACAGCGTTTTGATCTGGTCGTGAAATATCAGTCCTATCACCACCGCGGGGATCATGCCCAGTAAAACGTGGACCAGGGTAAGGTGCCCTTTTCCTGTCCCCTCGTGTTTGACTTGACCAAAATGAATACCGATCAAACCAAACAGACGCCGCCAAAACATTACAACTACGGCCAAAATCGATCCTAACTGAATCACGACTTCAAACGTTTCGGCTTTGTCGCCATCAAACCCCAACAGATGACCGACAATGATCATATGGCCGGTGGATGAGACCGGGAGAAACTCGGTTAGCCCCTCAACGATGCCCAGAATCGCGGCCACCCAAAGCTGATGAATATCTGCCATCAAATTTCCTCTACCCTCATAGATATCTCGTCAATAATTCGAGTTGCAGTAAGGTGCCCGGCGACCGATAAATCGATCGACCACGTTGTACAGCGCCTGCGCTGGCCCGTTAGGGTGAGCTCGCACAGGCAACACCAATACAGCTTGAAGTATGACGAGACTAAAACCACTAAAAAGGCGGTCGCGTGACACGTAACCGCCAGAAATTCATGCCAGCTCATTTTCCATCAGGCTGTATGACACACAATAATGTGGTTTGGTTTCATTGTGATGGCAATCACATTAGCCTTATTTCGGATTAGTCCCGCGCTCAATAATGACACCAACCTGCGCCGCATGTGCTACCGCTCCAGGTTTGCTGACTTTAATACGTACCCACGGCGAAGCGAAGCGCGACAGTAGCAGCGTTGCAATCTCCTCCGCAACCCGTTCAACCAGTGCAAATTTACCGTTGGCAACATGGGCAATAATGGCGTCAGCAACATCGGCATAGCTGAGACAGTCGTTGACATCATCACTGGCTGCCGCTTTGCGGTTATCCCACGCCATTTCGACATCGAACACCAGCTTCTGTTGAATGGTCTGTTCCCAGTCATAAACTCCAATGGTAGTAACAACGGCAAGCTGTTCAATAAATACGATATCCATGATGAGAATCTCTGTTTTTACGTTAGTCGGATACCACTTCACGTGGTTTATGCGTATTATCCACAGATGATGAGAACAAAACGACCCCTACGAAACGGAACGGTATTATGAGTGCTATCGCGCTTGGTATGATCATTTTCGCGTATCTGTGCGGCTCCATTTCCAGTGCGATTTTGGTATGCCGACTCACAGGTTTACCCGATCCCCGTCATAACGGTTCCGGTAATCCGGGTGCCACTAACGTGCTTCGTATTGGTGGGAAAGCAGCGGCAGCAATGGTGTTGCTGTTTGATGTGGTGAAAGGGATGCTGCCGGTCTGGCTGGCTTATGTTCTTGGCGTCTCGCCTATTTACCTTGGTATGACCGCAATTGCTGCCTGTTTAGGCCATATCTATCCGGTTTTCTTTCATTTCAAAGGTGGTAAAGGCGTTGCGACCGCGTTTGGAGCCATTGCGCCTATTGGCTGGGACCTGACCGGGCTGATGACCGGCACCTGGCTTCTTACCGTGTTGCTCAGCGGCTACTCTTCCTTGGGTGCGATTGTCAGCGCGCTGATTGCCCCCTTTTATGTTTGGTGGTTTAAGCCACAATTCACCTTTCCTGTGGCCATGCTCTCCTGCCTGATTTTGTTGCGTCATCACGACAACATTCAGCGTCTTTGGCGTGGGCAAGAAACAAAAATCTGGAAGAAGAAAAAGAAAAAATCCGCCTGAAGCGGATTTTTATCGTTGCCGTTACATCAAATAGCGGGAAGTTCCGCCAGTGGCCAGCGTGGCCGAACCGTAACGCTCAACTCACCGCAGCAGCCACCTTTCAGACGAATCATTCCGGCATAAGCGATCATCGCGCCATTGTCGGTGCAAAATTCCGGGCGGGCATAAAAGACTTCGCCACCGCGTGCCTGCATCATCTCAGCCAGTTTTGCACGTAATGTGCGATTTGCGCTCACACCACCAGCAATCACCAGCCGCTTGAAACCGGTATGTTCAAGCGCGCGTCGACACTTAATCGATAGCGTATCCACAACAGCATCTTCGAAAGCACGCGCGATATCAGCACGAGTTTGTTCGCTGTCGTCATTTTCACGAATGGTATTCGCCGCGAAAGTTTTTAATCCGGAAAAGCTAAAATCCATCCCGGGACGATCCGTCATTGGACGCGGAAAGATAAAACGGCCGATCGTGCCCTGCTGTGCCATTTTCGACAGCATCGGCCCACCAGGATAATCCAGCCCGAGTAGCTTGGCCGTTTTGTCGAAAGCTTCCCCGGCGGCATCGTCCACGGATTCACCCAATAAGTGGTATTCACCAATACCCGTTACGCTAATCAGTTGCGTATGTCCGCCGGATACCAGCAGCGCCACAAACGGAAAGTCCGGTGGGTTATCTTCCAGCATCGGCGCCAGCAGATGCCCTTCCATGTGATGAACCGGAACGGCAGGCACATCCCAGGCGAAGGCCAGCGAACGTCCGATGGTGGCTCCCACCAGCAATGCGCCCACCAGACCAGGACCGGCGGTATAAGCAACGCCATCAATATCCTGAGCGGTTAATCCGGCCTCTTTTAATGCGGCCTGAATCAGTGGCACCGTTTTACGGACGTGATCGCGCGAAGCGAGCTCCGGCACCACGCCGCCATAATCCGCATGAATTTTTACCTGGCTATAGAGCTGGTTGGCAAGTAAACCGGCCTCATCGTCATAAATCGCGATGCCGGTTTCATCGCAGGACGTTTCAATTCCCAGTACACGCATGACTTTTTCACCTCTTTCTCGCGGCGCGCAGTGTAGCATAATCGTGCGGTTGTCAGCGGCACTTTTGCACGCCAACCGGCGACCCGCCACGCAAGAAAAAATATTCCAACGCAGCAATATTGATTGATGTATAATCAGCGCCCTGAAAAAACTGGCAGCCGCGCATGCGCTTCTGTTGGTTTCGTTAGCTCATGGTGCTTTACAACGCAGGGTATGTTGGAGTAAAATTCCGCACCATTTTGAAATGAGCTGGCACTGACGCCAGCCGCAAAACCGAATTTATCGAGGTGAGAGTTACATGCCGGTAATTAAAGTACGTGAAAACGAGCCATTCGACGTAGCACTGCGTCGCTTCAAGCGTTCTTGTGAGAAAGCAGGCGTTCTGGCTGAAGTTCGTCGTCGTGAGTTTTATGAAAAACCAACGACCGAACGTAAACGCGCTAAAGCTTCTGCAGTAAAACGCCACGCGAAGAAACTGGCTCGCGAAAACGCACGCCGCACTCGTCTGTACTAATTTCTTCTGGAGGCTTGCCTCCATCGCGTGACCAACGCAGACAGAGTCATTAAAGAGGCCGTGCTTTCCGGAAGGAATGCGCGGCTTGTTCTCGTTTATGAGCAGAACAATCGGGGCTTATGGCTGGACGAATTCCACGCGTATTTATCAATGACTTGCTGGCTCGCACCGACATCGTCGATCTTATCGATGCACGCGTGAAGCTCAAAAAGCAGGGCAAAAATTACCATGCGTGCTGTCCGTTCCATAACGAGAAAACCCCCTCATTCACCGTAAATGGTGAAAAACAGTTTTATCACTGCTTCGGCTGTGGCGCCCATGGCAATGCTATCGATTTCCTGATGAATTACGACAGACTGGAATTCGTTGAAAGTATTGAAGAGTTGGCGACTCAGTACGGGCTGGAAGTGCCTTATGAAGCCGGTAATGGCCCAAGCCAGTTAGAACGGCATCAGCGCCAAAGCCTGTATCAGTTAATGGAAGGCTTAAGTACCTTCTATCAACAGTCGCTGGCACAGGAGAACGCTGCTAACGCACGTGATTACCTGTCCCAACGCGGATTAAGCACTGACGTCATCAAACATTTTGCTATCGGCTTTGCACCCGCAGGGTGGGATAACGCACTAAAACGCTTTGGTCGTGATAAAGAAGATCGTCAGTCACTCATTGATGCTGGCATGCTGGTTACCAACGATCAAGGACGTAGCTACGATCGTTTCCGCGAGCGCGTGATGTTCCCGATTCATGACA
This sequence comes from [Pantoea] beijingensis, assembly GCF_022647505.1. Classification (NCBI taxonomy): domain Bacteria; kingdom Pseudomonadati; phylum Pseudomonadota; class Gammaproteobacteria; order Enterobacterales; family Erwiniaceae; genus Erwinia; species [Pantoea] beijingensis. Next base: position 628,519 of record NZ_CP071409.1, on the reverse strand, counting down.
AACGCGGAAGAGTTATCGGTTTTGGTGGACGCGTATTAGGTGATGGAATGCCGAAGTACCTTAACTCACCGGAAACCGACATTTTTCATAAAGGCCGCCAGCTTTATGGCCTGTACGAAGCGCAAAAGAACCATCCAGAACCCGCTCGTCTGTTGGTTGTGGAAGGTTATATGGATGTGGTGGCGTTAGCGCAATTCGGCATCGATTATGCGGTTGCCTCACTTGGCACCTCAACGACAGCTGACCATATCCAACTTCTTTTTCGTTCCACCGATAACGTAATTTGTTGTTATGACGGCGATCGTGCCGGACGTGAAGCTGCCTGGCGTGCATTAGAAACCGCATTGCCTTACATGACTGACGGACGTCAGCTACGCTTTATGTTCCTTCCTGATGGGGAAGATCCGGATACGTTGGTGCGTAAGGAAGGCAAAGCCGTGTTTGAAGCGCGGATGGAGCAGGCGATGCCGCTCTCCACGTTTCTGTTTGAAACGTTGATGCCGCAGGTGGATCTCAGCAGCCCGGATGGTCGTGCGCTGTTAAGTACCCTGGCTCTGCCGTTAATCGGCCAAGTCCCTGGCGAAACGTTACGTATCTATCTGCGTCAGCAGTTGGGAAATAAGCTGGGCATTCTTGATGACAGCCAGCTTGAACGCTTAATGCCTAAGGCAGCAGAAAATAGCAAAGTCGCGCCGCCGCCCCAGCTAAAACGCACAACTATGCGTATACTGATAGGACTGCTGCTGCAAAATCCGGAACTGGCACCACTGGTACCACCGCTGGCAGGCTTGGATGAGACCAAACTGCCGGGTTTACGCCTGTTCAATGAGCTGGTCGGCTACTGTTTATCGCAGCCCGGGCTGACGTCCGGACAGATTCTGGAACATTATCGTGGCACAAAAGAAGCCGCGACCCTTGAAAAGCTGTCGATGTGGGACGATATAGCAGACAGGGACATTGCAGAAAAAACCTTTACCGACGCGCTGGATCATTTGTTCGATTCCGCGCTAGAGCTCCGGCTCAACGATTTGATCGCGCGTTCACGCACTCAAGGGTTAACTCAGGCTGAACGCGAAGAAGTGCGGGTGATTACCGAAGCCCGTGCAAAGAAATAAATAATGACTGTCCTGGCAAGAGCAGTACAACGGCACCGTTAGCCTGAACGCTATTTGCGTTTACGATGACAGCCACCAGGCAGCGAGCAGAACCTTAGCGGCTTAAGTGCCGATTATCATTCGGGTCCAGAACCCGAAAGCCGCAACGAAGGCAGCGGCAATAATCCAAAAGCCTCAACTGTTATTGTTGGCTGCATAGCTGACCGACACCAATCTAATTAACAGAAGTGTGGATACCGTCTTATGGAGCAAAACCCGCAGTCACAGCTTAAGCTACTTGTCACCCGTGGTAAGGAGCAAGGCTATCTGACCTATGCCGAGGTCAATGACCATCTGCCGGAAGATATCGTCGACTCCGATCAGATCGAAGACATCATCCAGATGATCAACGACATGGGCATTCAGGTTGTAGAAGAAGCACCTGATGCCGATGATCTGATGCTGAACGAGAACAGCAGCGATACCGACGAAGATGCAGCAGAAGCTGCCGCTCAAGTCTTATCCAGCGTTGAATCTGAAATTGGACGCACCACCGATCCGGTTCGCATGTATATGCGCGAAATGGGTACCGTTGAGCTGCTGACGCGCGAAGGCGAAATCGACATCGCTAAGCGTATCGAAGACGGTATCAATCAGGTACAGTGCTCCGTTGCCGAATACCCCGAAGCGATTACTTATCTGCTAGAACAGTATGACCGCGTTGAAGCAGGCGAAGCTCGCCTGTCTGACTTAATCACCGGTTTTGTCGATCCGAACGCCGAAGAAGATATCGCGCCTACTGCAACCCATGTGGGTTCAGAGCTCACGGAAGAAGAGCGCGATAACGATGATGACGAAGACGAAGACGAAGATGACAATGCTGAGGACGATAACAGCATCGATCCTGAACTGGCGCGTGAGAAGTTCACTGAACTGCGTACCCAGTACGAAGTCACACGCACAGTGATTAAAGCTAATGGGCGCAGCCACGCGAAAGCAGCCGCTGAGATCCAGAACCTGTCCGACGTGTTCAAACAGTTCCGCCTGGTACCAAAGCAGTTCGATTTCCTCGTCAACAGCATGCGTACCATGATGGATCGCGTTCGTACTCAGGAACGCCTCATCATGAAACTCTGTGTTGAACTGTGCAAAATGCCGAAAAAGAACTTCATCACGTTGTTCACCGGCAACGAAACCAGTGAAACCTGGTTTAAAGCCGCGCTGGCGATGAATAAACCGTGGTCTGAAAAACTGAATGAAGTCTCAGATGACGTGCATCGTAGCCTGCAAAAATTGTCACAGATTGAAGAAGAAACCGGCCTGACGATCGAGCAGGTAAAAGATATTAACCGTCGTATGTCAATCGGTGAAGCGAAAGCGCGCCGTGCGAAGAAAGAGATGGTTGAAGCGAACTTACGTCTGGTTATTTCTATCGCCAAGAAATACACCAACCGTGGCCTGCAATTCCTCGATCTGATTCAGGAAGGTAACATCGGCCTGATGAAAGCGGTTGATAAGTTTGAATATCGCCGTGGCTATAAGTTCTCAACTTACGCCACCTGGTGGATCCGTCAGGCTATCACTCGCTCTATCGCCGACCAGGCGCGTACCATCCGTATTCCGGTGCATATGATTGAGACCATCAACAAACTCAACCGTATTTCGCGCCAGATGCTACAAGAGATGGGCCGTGAGCCAACGCCGGAAGAGCTGGCCGAGCGTATGCTGATGCCGGAAGACAAAATCCGCAAGGTGCTGAAAATTGCCAAAGAGCCTATCTCTATGGAGACGCCGATTGGTGATGATGAAGATTCACATCTGGGTGATTTTATCGAAGACACCACGCTGGAGCTGCCGCTGGATTCCGCCACCTCAGAAAGCCTGCGTTCCGCAACGCATGACGTTCTGGCGGGGCTGACCGCGCGTGAAGCGAAAGTACTGCGTATGCGTTTCGGTATCGATATGAACACCGACCACACGCTGGAAGAAGTGGGCAAGCAGTTTGACGTGACCCGTGAACGTATCCGTCAGATTGAAGCGAAGGCACTGCGTAAGCTGCGCCACCCAAGTCGCTCTGAAGTGCTGCGTAGCTTCCTCGACGATTAATCGTCTGAGCAAGCAATACGCCCGAAAAACCCCGGACCTCCGGGGTTTTTTATTGGCTAATCGGCTACAGGCCTCGCATCGCCAACGCATGCTCCAGTTCGCGATAAGCGTCTGCCATCTCCTCCTGCGACGCCCGATTAAGCCCGCTGGGATTGGGTAACACCCAAACCTCCGTTTCCCCAATGGTAACCGACTGCCTGCCCCACTCCACCTTACTCTGACGAAAAGCGCGCTTAAACGCCTCCTTCCCCAAAATCGCCAGCGCCCGCGGCTGATAGTGCAGCATTTTATCAACCAGCAGCTTACCGCCGTCTCGCAGTTCAGAACCCGACAGCTCACTGGCCTGCACGGTCGGCCGTTCCACCAGCATGGTGATCCCGCAGCCCGTATCCAGTAGCTTAAGCTCCTCTTCGGGCTTCAGCGGGTTCAGGGTAAACCCCGCCTGCCAGATCGTCTTCCAGAATCGATTCCCCGGATGCGCAAAGTGAACGCCTTTATGCGCCGACGATTTCCCTGGATTAATCCCGCAAAATACCACCCGCAAACCCGGTGCAAGAATATCGGTAATCGGATTGTTGTTCGTTTCGTTCATCTATTCTGAGTCCTGCTATCCTCTATTCGCCGCAGCCTGGAGCACGCCGATTGCACGCATCGGCGGCCGCCTCGCCTGATAAGATGTTCAACGCTGATACTCTCAGTTATTCAGACCGCAATAAAATAGAAAGTATAACGTCCTCCTCCTCACCCTGTTCCTTCATGCGGGTCAAAACGGGCCCACACCAATGAATACGTTATATTCCCGCACCGTTATGATACGGCTTAATTGCTGTAAAAACAGGCAACTGAATGCTAAGCGCTGGATTGCACCGCAGAGTTACTTTATAATCCTGCCCCACGGCCCCTTAGCTCAGTTGGTTAGAGCACGCGACTCATAATCGCTTGGTCGCTGGTTCAAGTCCAGCAGGGGCCACCAAATTTTAGCTTCAAAATCATATAATTAAGCCACTCTACAGAGTGGCTTTTTTGTTTTCTCGTTTTTAAGTGGTGATAAAATAGCAGGATTTTAACTGCTATTAACAAAAAAACGCGCGCGGCGGGTGATCTCTATGAAAAAGTCGCGTTTTAGTTGACCAATAGAATGACAAGTTAACCTAATTAAACAACAAATTCAGGCTCCGTCAGCCTAAAATTATCCATCAGTGATTACCAGAGTCATCCGATAACATACTGAAAACCCGCATATTACAAGCCCTGCGGGCTTTTTTTATTTCTGTAAGTGCCTGTCGGGCTTACTCTGCCACCACAAAACCGGGCAGATCAGAATCGAAGTAATTGTGGTATGTATTCATCACTTCAGGATTACGGAAACTGTATGTTTTCAGCAACCAGCGTTTTTCCGCCGAATAAGGATCATTGACCTGGATAATTTCCCGGTTATGCAAAGAGTCCTGGTTAGCAAAGGAGAACAGGTCGCCTTTATTAATCGCTACCCGACCTTTGGCCGCTTTGGTGATGGATACTTTCAGGTCAATCAGCGCTTTAATCGCTTCCGCTGGTGCATCCGGGGCATAGGTGGTTCGTGTGTCGTAGTAACGGAACGTGTGAATATTCTCAAGGACGGGATGCAGTTCAGAATCAACCTGACTGGAGTTAGAATCGCGGGAATATTCATCGAAAGGGGTAATAAACAGAGGTTTGCGTAACCACTCCTGCGATTCCGCTTTCAGGTTCTCCAGAATCGCTTTACCATCCAGGTAACCGGTAAAAATCAGGTTTTCAGCACTGCAACGCATGCCTAATAAGCTCAGGAAATCGGCTCGCACAGGGTGAGCAGTACGATCGTTGTGGAAGTACAGTTCGCCATCCGTTTTTTGAGTTTGTGTGTTGCTGTATTTTTTATCGGCGTAAACATCATGGAAAAAATCACCATTGTTGCGTGTTCGGTACGCCAGCAATGGGGAATCAGTGAGCTGAGCAAATAGTTCCAGCAAAGCCTCACCCACAAAGGTCAGCTTTTTTGCATATTTATCATTAACGGGATTCGTTTGATCGAATTCCGGTAGGATCGTATCGAGTGGAACGTTCCTCAGCAAATGCGCGTTGATACCATGATCTTTACGCTCTTGCCTGACGCGCTCGCAGGCCCGAACAAAAAAAACAGGCACCAACCCATTTTCAATCAGTTTAGTTATGGATTGTTTGAACAGTTTATAGTCTGTATAGGGGCTGATCGTGATGCTGCTGATAAGTTTTGATAGCTCATCTTTTTGAAGATCGTTAAACTCTAGCTGGGTAATCATATTTTGATTGCCTTGTGTACACTCAAAACAGGCGCTGCACCCTGAGAAAGTAAGGCGTCTTGTTTTGAGTCTTTTGGTTGTAGTGGATTATATCTTTCCTGTTTGCCTTGCATAAGCGAACAAGCCACCCGCAGTGACAATATTCGCAAGTTCCCCTACCGGAGCGGTTTTCAGAACCCCATCAGCAGTGCCGATCTGATGAGCGTCTAAATCTATTTCGATAATATCGCCTGTTTTCAGCACATCTGTATCATAGCCCTCACTCAGAGTGACGGGCATTAATTGTCCCGTGGATACACAATTGCGAAAAAATATGCGGGCGAATGATTGAGCGATGACAGCTTTCACACCTGATGCCCCCAGCGCCACCACAGCGTGTTCTCGTGAAGAGCCACAGCCGAAATTTTTCCCGGCAACAATAATGTCGTACCCAGCCCGCAGGGTCTGCGGATTAATAAAAGGAAGGGCACCTTCTGGCAATCCACACATAGCAAGCGAAGCCAATTCTTCACGCCCCTCAGCAGAGGCTGGATTAATTTTCAAATATTCAGCTGTTAATATCTGATCGGTATCGATATTGTCACCTAACACATAAACTGTACCGCGTATTACCTTATTAATAGTCATTGGTTAAGTACCGTTCTGGATTAGTAATAAAACCGGAAACTGCAGCGGCAGCAACAGCATAAGGTGAAGCCAGATAAATCATCGCGCCTTTATTACCCATTCGCCCAATGAAGTTACGGTTAGTCGTTGAAATGACGCTGATGGGATCGCGGACCCTGCCAAAGGTATCCGCGGGGCCGCCGCAACAGGCCGCGCATCCCGGTTCGGAAGATAATTTTACCCCTGCACGCGTAAGGATCTCGTAAACAGAAACGCCCTTTACCTGAGTGGTAATGAGATTATGCAAAACCTCTTTCGTCGCAGGTACAGCATAGGTTGGAATGGCCACTTTACGCTGCCACAGTATTTGTGCAGCGGCGATAAAGTCAGCGGTTTTTCCTCCGGTGCATGAACCAATATACGCCTGCGAAATGGCAATATTTTCGAGTTGCATAACCGCAACAACATTATCCGGTGAATGTGGACGTGCGATAACGCTAGTTAATGTCGATACATCAATATTTATTGTCCGGATATAGCGGGCATTCTCGTCCGGTGTCACAACGGTAAAAGGGATTTTAGTTCTCTCATCTAAATAATCCAGCGTTGCTTGATTCGGCACCATAATGCCATTTTTAGCGCCGCACTCCACAACCATGTTGCACATTGTCATCCGTTCTTCGACCGATAATTCATCGATAACACTCCCCGAGAATTCGATGGCATTATAGGTCGCGCCTTCCACGCCGAGCTCTTTCATTAAGACTAAAATTAAATCTTTTGCCTGCACGCTTTTTGCTTTTTTCCCGAAGTAGTTCACCTTGATAGTTGCAGGAACCATCAGCGGTATTTCCCCTGTTCCCAATGCATACGCACCGTCTGTAATGCCAACGCCAATGGCGAAGGTACCAAAAGCACCGGCGGTAACGGTATGGGAATCGGTACCCAGTAACACTTCTCCAGGGCGGGTATGCCCCCCTTCGGCCAGACCAATATGGCATACGCCTTTATAATCGGCAGTACCGACATCATAAAAATGGGTAATGCTCTGCTCTTTTGCAAACTCGCGCATCACTCGAATATTCTGATTTGCCTGCGGGTCCGCAGAATATACAAAATGGTCGGGGATCATAATAAAACGGTCCGGATCCCATACTTTTGCATTTTCGCCAAATTCTTTTTTAAATACGCTGGCGACGCCTGGTGTGCAAGGGTCATGAGACATCAGAATATCAATATTCACGAAAATAACCTCACCGGGTGAAACATGCGCCCGGTTACTGGCTTTCGCGATTATTTTTTCAGTTAACGTCATTCCATACTCGATATTTATCGAGGCAGAATTTTCAGTTTCGTGGATATTCATTTTACTCTCCTCATTATCTAATGAGGAAATTACACCGCACAAAAGATGTGCTTTCAACGCGAATCCATAAGAAGCGCTTTTAGTTTCAGTATACGTACTGATTGTTGCTCAGATGGAACTGTGCTCTCTACTCCGCAAGTTTTTTAAGTAAAATACAGCTGATACGCATACCACCGAAATATAGAACAAACAGAAGATCAGCATCAACGTGGTGAAACCTTTACTGACTAACAACCAGGCCCCCACAGCCAGTAAGAACGTATTGATCAAACCGAAATCCCGTTCCATGCGGGAAAAAATGTGCATGCGCTCAGCAGGCGAGTTCGCGGAGAGATCAAGATTGGCGAGCGTTATCGGACGGATCGTACCTGAACCAAACCCCAGCAGTACCAGCGCCAGTAAACCCGAAATAAAATAGTCTATCCCTTTTGCTGATAACCACTCATTGCAAGCAAAAAGCCCAAGCGCTGCCGACATGAAAAGGCTTGTCGTCGTCAAAAGTGCAGCAACGCCAAATCGTGTAATAAAGGGGCCGGCAATCCTGATTGCTCCCCAGGAAGAGAGCGTAAAGCAGCTCAGAACCGCACCAAAAAGCAGAGGATCGACATTCACCATAATAAAATAAAAAGGAATAAAGCCAATAAAAGGTGCGAGCGTAAAACTCCTTGAGATGGAATAGAACATCATCCAGAACAATTGATCCGTCCTGGGGGAAAACGCTGGATTATCATTAGATTGAGCTAATTTTTGTCCTCCACTCTGAGTACGAATCACAAATATACATCCAGAAGAGATCATACTCACGGCGATCGCTGCCATAAATGGCCATTGAGGGTTATAGTCAAACAATATACTACCCAGCGAACCAGCAATCAGCGTGGCAATAAACATACCGCTTTGTGACGTCGTCTGGATCTGCATAAATCGATGCTGATCCCCCTCAGTTAGCTGGCGCAGCAGAGCGGCATCCGTGGTCAGGGCGATAGTAAATCCTGCGCCGCCAAGCAGCTGCGACACGACTAACAGAGGGAGGTTAACCTCACTCTGTCGGGTACTCCATAGCATCACCCCCATCCCCAACGCCTTCATCAGTTCGCCAAAGATTACCGTCTGTTTGGGTGTGCAAAAACACAGCAGCCACCCTGGTATTCCACTACTGAACGTGCTCGTCAATCCGTACAGCGCCAGTAGAAAAATAATACGGTACATCCCCATATCTATCGACCAAAAATAGAGCAATAACACAGGGAGATGGAAATAGCAGCGGGATACAATACGGTAGGCCAGAAATAACCGATGGTTACCCGACCCGGGATGTAACTGGCGCGACGTCATTACGAAAGTATCGACATAATATCAATATCACCCTTACGGAGGATTGTAATCTCCTTCCCCAGCAGAGAGACAATGGTACTGGAGAGCGTTGTTACAGGACGCTGCGACGCGGGCAAAATATAACCTACGCGTGTACCAAACGTCTGCCGGGCAGCGTCAATGTCAATCAGACAGCCAGACTCCTCCCCTGAAAGATTAGCGGAACTCATCCCCAACGGGCGACCAAACAGCGCAATGACCTGCTGAAGTACCCTCTGATGATTACACACCAGCGAGACCGACTCCGGCTTCAGATAAGGATTTAGCGGAACCTTATCCGATGCCGGAACCACGAGGTTCAGCGCTCCGGGCATCACGGCAATGAGTTTGTTAAGAGCATCGCGATGAAGGACCTGAGAAACATCAATGTAGTCCCATACCTGGTCTGGCTGGGCAACGAATAGCGTAAGAGGTTTTTGTCGATCGCGCTTTTTGAGGTCGTAGATTTTCTTACACGCTTCACTATTCCACGGATCCGCAGCAAGTGCGTAATTGGTGTCAGTAGGAACCAGGACCACATCGCCTCGTTTAAGGGCGGCAACCGTGTTGTGTATATGCTGCATCTTTTTTCCTGTTAAATGTTGACCGTAACGCTACGTCCCGCAAGACAAAAGCTCGCAGGATCCGGCACGTCTTTCCAGTCGATATCGATATGAGCGGTCAGGACTTTCACCGGCAGCTGCCGCCGTGCAATTTCTGGCGGTGGTTGAACATCTCTTTCACCCACGGCTACCCGCCCACTACCCGCACGGAGAGTTTTGATCGTGCCTTTCCATGTCGCCGACGGTGATGTCGTCAGACGAACCGTTACGGCCATACCCGGCAGAAGCTTGTCGGCATCTGCCTCATCAAAAAATGCGTCTACCCATCGGGTATGGCAATCCAGAACTCGCATGATCCGCGTGCCGTTTTCCACACTTGCGCCACTTTCCTCGCTAATATCCCAGATGACGCCGTCAACGCTGCTGAGTAACGTTGCCTGTTGCCGTGAGTGAAGCAGCGCAGCCACTTCCTGAATGCTTTGCGTTGTCGCCTGCAGGCGGGCAATCAGCTGTAGTTTTTCTTGCTGCATGTTCTCTATAGTAAGGGAGATATCACGCTGGTTTTGCTGTGGTGCATCAAGCGTTCTGGGCCCCGTCAGTTGAAGCCCTGATTTCGCGGCATTCACCTCCAGCAGCCGCTGACGTAGTTCAGCCGCTTTCGCCTCCTGGCTCGCCTGCAAGACTCGCGTATTGCTCTTGCGCTCTTCATACTCCATGCGACTGATGAAGTGCTGCCTGAAAAGATTTTCATACCGCTGGAGCTGCTGCCTGGAGAATGTAGCCTGGGCTGAAATCGCACTAAGTTCCTCTTTCAGCTGCACGAAAGCCGCATCCGACTGCTTCTCACCGAGCTGATGCTGCACCCGGCTTTCCGCAAGATACTGCTGCTGCTGCTTCTGATACGCCTGCAGGCGCCGATCGATCCCCGTAATTTGTTTATCCAGATCGGCACGCTGAATCTCCAGCAAACTTTTCTGGGCCACTAATCCCGGGATCTGATCGTTAGCCTGCGTCGTTAGTACGTTTCCCAGAGGCTGTTGCATACGAACCACCTGACCGGGCGTTATTTCCTCCCTCAAAATAAGTTGTCCGGGCAGCGGAGAAAGCACCGTGGATATTCGGCCATTGATAAAGGCTTCCTTACTTGAGACCCCGATACCGACATAAAAAAGCACAATAAGGATCAATAACACGACGCCCACCACGCAGGTTCTGAAAACGGTACGCCGGGTAAAAACACGTCTAATAGGGTTAATCACGCCCGCCTCATTAACGCTTGTAAAGCGTGATGACGCTGGTTTTCTCAAGGGTATGCATATTAATCAGGAAGCGGATAACGGCATTCGGCAGGTCCGGTGTAACGCCCAAGTCATCGCAACTTAATGCATGCAGGGTAAAAATATAGCGGTGAGGAATATCGCCTTCTGGTGGACAGCAGCCCCCATAACCAAAGGCGCCAAAATCAGAACGGGCCTGTGCAATGCCAGATGCGACCTCAGGGTTTCCGGCCCCCGCCGCAAGAGTGATGGCACTGGCGGGAATATTCCAGGCGACCCAGTGCCAGAAACCGCTACCCGTAGGGGCATCAGGATCATATACGGTAACAGCAAAACTTTTGGTTTGTTGCGGCGAGTTCTGCCAGCATAGCGCTGGAGAGACATTATCGCCTTTTCCACCAAAATCATTATATTCGTTTTCTTTTGAGAGATAACTGTAGTCATTCAGACCTTCAATTAATAGTTTCATAGCGTAGAACTCTTTTAAGGAATCGGCATGTGCCAGTGGGTGGTCATATTGGTAACCGATGAAAAGCGAAACTGGTAATGGAATTAACCAACTTGGCGAATTGCCCAGGAATAAGGCTATATTGTTCCCACATTGAAACAATGCTGTGAAAATTTCTCTGCAAATTGCACAGACTGTTTTTAATCGACATCCTTGCTCTTAATTTATGACACCAGTGCAGTGCGGGGAGAATCAATGATGAATAAGAAAATCGAGTGGAATGGTCAGGTTCAGCAAGAAGCCATTACGGTATTATCTGCTGACGGTGGTATGATTGTTTGCCCAACTAAGGTGGGCTATATCATTATGACTTCAGATAAAGAGGGGCTGGAAAGAAAATTCGAAGCCAAACAGCGAAACCGTAATAAGCCAGGCGTGGTTCTGTGCGGAAGCATGGAGCAGCTGAAATCGCTGGCGGTTCTGAATCCTGAGATTGAGGCATTTTATCAGACTCACTGGGATGCAGACATCTTACTGGGCTGTATTTTGCCATGGCGTCAGGAAGCTATCGATCAATTACCGGAAAATGGTCTGAAAGATCTGATGATGGACGGCAGAAAAACCAGCTGCTTCGTGATTAAATTTGGCAAGCCTGGAGAGTTGATTGCTAAAGAGCTGTGGGAAAAGCACCACAAATTCTCATTCGCCAGCTCTGCTAATCCGTCAGGAAAAGGTAATCGTGGCATGGTGGAATTGATTGGCGATCGTATTGAAACGCACGCGGATTTAATTATTTGCGCCAATGATTATGTTAAATCTATTCAGCCTGATGAAACTCAGGAGAGCCGGTACGAACAAGGCGTGATGGTATCGATGGTGGACAGCCAGGGAAAACTGGTCCCTGAGCAGGCCGGAACCAGAAAAGTCACACCTTGCCCGGTATTAATTCGCAAAGGCCTGGACGTGAATAAAATAATTAATTTCATGTCAGCTCAGTTTAATTCCTGGGATTATCGCCACGGCGATTATTATTAAGCGCCCAGTTTTTTCAGCGTCATAGTGGAGAAGGATAGCCATGTCATTTGTAGACAAAGCCACCACCGTTTTGCGTAACAGTGGAACCATCCTTATTCCCACTGATACCCATTTTGCTCTTGCAGCCGACCCATTCTGCCCGGATGCGGTGGAAAAAATGACGCTGTTAAAAACATCACTCTGTGCAAAAGAGTTGACGTTTTGCTTCTGCGATGTGGCCGACATATGGGAATGGGTGGATGTCAGCCCGTGGCAAAGAAACAAAATTGAAACGCTCAGCCGGGCCTGTTGGCCCGGTCCCCTGAAAATCAGCCTGCGGAAAAACCCACGGGCAACCGCGCTCGTCGGAACAGGTGCTATCCTGCCAGTAGTATGTGTAAAAAATAGTCAGATGCGAAACATCATTAGTCGGCTTGGCAGACCGTTGGTGGTTATTCCGGCAGGTTATCCCCAGGATGAGAACGACCTTGTCAGCTTTACGCTCGCCCGGGAAGATATGGGTGACATTGTAGATCTGGTCGTACCATCCAATTGCAAAAATCCGAGCCGGATGGCAACCACACATATCTCTTTACTGGACGATAAAGTATCGGTCATCCGACACGGCGAGTTGGATATCAGCCGCTTTCTTTAATCTCCGCAGCGGAAACCAAATGCTGGAGTTCATCACTAAATCGCTTAATACCTGACGTCATCGTATTTTTGTTTTTCGACAGTAACCAGACTTTATACTCATCCATTTTCCAGCCAGGTAAGATCCGAACGAGTCGCCCTGTTGAAATACTCTCACGAGCAATATAATTCGGCAGATAAGCGATACCAAGCCCAGAGAGCGCCATATTGACCAACGCGACGCTGTTATTACTTCTGAAGCGGCTTTGCACGTCAATATTGACCTTCTGCTTCTCTTTTCTGAACGACAAGGAAACCGTGTACGCTACCCCGCGAAACAGGATAAAATTGTGCGCAGGGAGATCTTTCGGTGTCAGGATCGGCCGCATTCTGGCGATGCAGTCAGGTGTAGCGTAGAGCCCCCACTGGATTGAGCACAAAAATTTAGTATGTTCATGGGTCGGCGTATCCTGAGTTACAATGACCGACAGATCGTACGGGCTCTCTTTGATATCTACCGCTTTATCTGATAAATCGAGGTCTACGTTGGCCATAATATTTCTTTCTAAGTACTTGTTTAACGCTGGCACAACATACTCTTTCCCAAACGTAACAGGGGCAAGTATTTTTATCGTTCCTGCGGGTTCCTCATAATAATCCCGAATAAAACGCTCCGCTGCGCGCAACTCATTCAGTATTTTAAAGCAGTGCTGATAGTAGCTTAACCCCAGTTCCGTTATCTCTATTTTACGGGTAGTACGCTTAAGCAGCATCGCACCTAGTCGTTTTTCAAGCGTGGATATATCCCGGCTAACGGATGACTTTGACACTCCCAAAGAGAGTGCAGTCTCGGTGAAACTCAGCGTTTCTACTACACGCGCGAATACCACCATCGGAATTAAATTCTCGATTTTTTCCATTATTCACCTGTACCAGACCAGTAAACACGACATGATGATTAGTGGCAAAAGTTCCTGTCATCGTCAAGTAAAAATGTCCCCGATAACGCTAACTTAACCGCGATAATTAATAAATACATTCCAGAGGGGCATATTCCTGGACGAATGAAGAGATATATACCCTAAATAATTCGAGTTGCCTGACAAAACGGCGGATCGTTTTGAACAGCGCTTGCGCTGGCCCCGAAGAGGTGAGGCCATAAGGCCGAATCACGCGGCGACGCCGTGAATCCCCGGGAGCTTACTGGAGTCAGTGACCGGGGTGAACGAGGAAAGCCAACGTACAAGCAACGTGAAGTATGACGGGTATATATCATCTGTTTCGGATAAAAAACGCAAAAGGAAACCACACGGTTTGAATCGCACCGGGGTTTCTGGAGGCTATCCCTCAGCGTTAAGAGAGTTGTCACCCCGGGTTAATTTACGTCGCCTGCTTTTCCCGTTCCGGATTCAATGTAACCGGACCTTCCGGTTGCCAGCTTCTCGATTTTCCAGGCCTACGTTCCGTTCCGGCTGCCTCTTATGATAGCTTTTTAGCCGTGACACCCACGTAAAACCATCCCTGGAATCACGGATGCTGTCGTCATCAAGCCAAAGGTCACCTGCTGGCGGTGTGCCTGGACTGCCGGGGAATGGCCGTTTGGCATTCGTGAGGGAATCGCGAAACGCGGATTCCCGATTCGCTAAAAATTATGCACCTTTCAACATATCAAACACCACCCGCGCAAATCCCTGGGCGATTTCCGGGTTGGAGAGGTACTGCATCATCATCTCCTGCTGAGCGTCATTGCTGTCCATTACGGCATCATCAATGGCTTTCGGGAAGTCCCCCAGCATAGCTTGTTCACGCGTGTTGTTGGCTATTTGAGTCATCACGGCCTTGTTTTCCGATAACTTATCCCGAACGGTAAAGGCATAGTTAATCATGTCTTTATCGCTGAGATTGTCGGTGATAAACAGGTCGTTCAGGCGTGCCAGAATATTCGACAGAAACTCTTCTTTCTTGTCCTTCGGCTTTGCCGTGCCGATATCGTTGGCGGGGGTGATTTTGTACTCTTCCGCATCTTCCTGTAGCTTGAGATGTTGTTCGTGCAGCCTGGATAAACGGTAATGGCTCATCTCCACGTTACTTAAATCAATCTCGTCTTCCTCTACGCGCTGTTCATGCAGCAGCGGGCGCAGGTGACGGGCAAACAGGCTCAGCTTTTCCAGATCCTTGTCATCATAATCGACAATTTGCGACATAAACTCGTAGAAACGGACAAAGCTGCCGAGATCCTTTTTAAAGATATCCAGTTTGTCTTTTTCCTGCTTACAGGCCTTAAAGCTGTTTTCTGCGTTAGTGATCAGCACCACATCGCCGGTTTTTTTGGTGCGTTCGAATAATTCCTTTGCCAGAACATAAGCATCAATAGCCGAGCTGTAACGCTGTTTCCAGCGTTCAACGGCGGGCTTGCAGATATTGCTGATTGCCGCATTGGATTTATTTTTAGTGAAGAATGCTTCGCAGAACTGCTCCACTTCGTTCCACAGGAAAATACCGCTGGTGCGCAGTTTCTCATACAGCTCGAAGACCTGCTGCGGATCGCTGACGTCGGTCAGTTCTGCCGTTTGGTAATAGGGCTGGAACGAGCCCAGAATATCGTCCGGGTCATTATAGAAATCGAGCACAAAGGTCCCGGATTCTTTTTTACCGGGATAAGTGCGATTAAGACGTGAGAGCGTCTGGACACATTCCACACCACCCAGCGCTTTATCCACATACATGGCACACAATTTAGGCTGATCAAAACCGGTCTGGAATTTATTGGCGACCAGCATCACCTGGTAATCATCGCTATCGAACGCTTTACGCATATCCCGGCCTTTCAGTCCGGGATTCATGTTCGTTTCGGTAAATTTCTGGTTCAGTAGCGCGAGGCTGTTATGGTCGCTTTCAAAGAACTCAACTTCTCCAGAGAAAGCGACCATGGCGCTAATCTTCTGGTACTTGTTCTCGGCGATGTATTTATCAAACGCCAGCTTATAGCGGACCGCAGCTTTACGTGAGCTGGTGACCACCATGGCCTTGGCCTGCCCGCCAAGCAGATGTGCGATATGCTTACGGAAGTGCTCGACGATGACTTTCACTTTTTGCGAAACATTATGGTCGTGCAGGGTGACCCACTGGTTCAGTCTGACCTTCGCTTTTTTGCTGTCCACTTCTCGATCCGGATCGTTCAGTTTTTGCAGGAGCTTATAGGCCACTTTGTAGTTGGTGTAGTTTTTCAGCACATCGAGAATAAAGCCTTCTTCGATGGCCTGGCGCATGGAATAAACGTGGAACGCTTCGGGTTTGTTGCTTTTTGAGGCGGGTTCAAGCGGGTTAGGGCGGCGGCCAAACAGCTCCAGCGTTTTGGCCTTTGGCGTGGCGGTAAAAGCATAGTAATTCAGGTTGCTGCTGCCTTTACGCGCGGCGACGGTGGCGTCCAGGATATCTTCGGAAGATAGCTCCACATCGTCATCAGCCTCTTCTTTCATCAGCACTTCTTTCAGCTGACGCGCCGTGGAGCCACTTTGTGAAGAATGCGCTTCGTCGGCAATCACCGCATATTTACGCTGCTTGAGGCTGACGCTGTTTTCAATCGCCTTTAATACAAATGGGAAGGTCTGAATAGTGACGATAATGATCGGCTGTGAGTTTTCCAGCGCGAACGCGAGCTTGTCTGACTTCGAGCCGTCGCCTTCTTTATTGTTGATGCGCCCGACTACGCCGTCCTGATGCTCAAACTGATAAATGGTGTCCTGGAGCTGATCGTCCAGCACGGTTCGATCCGTCACCACAATCACCGAGTGGAACTGTTTTTCGCCTTTCTCATCGTGCAAACGGGAAAGCTGATGCGCGGTCCAGGCAATCGAATTGGATTTACCTGAACCCGCGCTGTGCTGAATCAGGTATTTATTACCCGTGCCTTCTACAGTCGCGGCGGTGAGCAGTTTATTCACCACGTCCCACTGGTGATAGCGCGGAAAAATCAGGCTCTCTTTTTTGCCCTTCAGGCCGTTCCACTCTTCTTTTTCTTCGATTTGCAGGTGCACAAAGCTGGCAATAATTTTCAACAGATTGTCAGGCAGCAGCACTTCATTCCACAGGTAGCGGGTAGCGTAGTCGTCTTCATTTTCCGGGATGTCGTTGCCCGCCCCGCCGTCATGCGTGCCTTTGTTAAACGGCAGGAAGAAGGTTTTATCACCGTCGAGTTTGGTCGCCATAAACACTTCGTACTGGCTGACGGCAAAATGCACCAGCGCCCCGCGTTTGAAAGTCAGCAGCGGTTCGGGTTTATTGGTGCCGGGGTCTTTCGGCAAACGCGTTTTCTTATATTGCATGATGGCGTTTTGCACCATCTGCTTAAACTCAGACTTTAGCTCCAGCGTCGCTATCGGCAGGCCGTTCACAAACAGCACCAGGTCGATACGCCATTTCTTCGCCTTGACGCCCGTTTCTTCAAACGCACTTTTAGACGCATGCGGACTGTAAACCAGCTCCGGCACGATGCGGCAGATGTTCCGCTGATAGCGAGCCAAGGTCTCCGGGTTGAGGTTATGCTCCGGCTTAAACTGGCACAGGGAAAAACGGGCGTTATGGCTTTTAATCCCGTGACGCAGCACGCCAAGCGTACCGTAGGTGCGCGACAGCATATCGGTGGCGTTGATATCCGCTTTTTTCAGTTGCGCCACCAGCGCATCAAGGAAATGGCGTTCGGTATCAGTCGGGTAAATCTTGGCAAACTTCTCCCACTCCTGCGGCTGTGTGGTCTGTACAAAGGTCAGCGCATCCTGCGAGTACAGCGCGCGTTCGCGATCGTAGCCGTCGGTTTTTCCGAGAATCCAGCCTTTGGCTTCCATCTGCTGGATAATGTCATTCTGGAAAATCAGTTCTTTGGTGCTGTCCATGCTCATGCGGTGGCCTCCTGAGATACCTCTGCGTCTTGAGTGGCGGGCGCTACCCAGTCGCGTACGTCGATTTTTCCGGTGACGGCGGCGGAGATAAGGGCGGTGCGGCGTTCCTGGAGGAGCTGTATTGCCTGAGTTGCATTCCTCTCCATCAAGTCATACCGAGCTTCCTGTTCATTGAGATAAGCAACAATTGCATCCATTTCTGATTTTGGTGGA
This sequence comes from [Pantoea] beijingensis, assembly GCF_022647505.1. Lineage (NCBI taxonomy): Bacteria > Pseudomonadati > Pseudomonadota > Gammaproteobacteria > Enterobacterales > Erwiniaceae > Erwinia > [Pantoea] beijingensis. Next base: position 610,648 of record NZ_CP071409.1, on the reverse strand, counting down.
ATGGCAATTGGATAGTTAAGCAGAAAATCTGAAGGTACACGTTTTAGTCCACCAGCACCTGTCATTGCACCTGTTGCGGCACGGATAAAATTTTCCTCTTGAAGGCGAAATAATAAGTAACTCACACGGATTTTTTTAGTTGGCCTCAAAACATATATTTCAGTAGAGCCGAATCCAATACTATTAACCAGCCCTCTGGCTACAGCAATATTTTTATTTTCAAAACATGGCGTAACCTTAGCCAACAGAAGATCATCGTTTTCAAAGTAAGTATAGCCACTTATAACATCCCGAATCATCTTACTCTCATCTGTTACAAGAGAGTTTCTTTTTAGCTTTTCCATCGGGATGAAAGTACATTCATCGTCATTTTTAAAATTAACCGATGATTTTTTAGGTGTTAGCAATGCTATGTATTTTATTTTCGTGCATAACCAGTGTTCCGGCACTTCCCCCAACCACTTAACACCAGAATCTTTCATCGGCACATCAGGGTTTAGCCCTTTGGTAACAGCATGGCTAATCACCGCCTGACGTTTTTCTTTTAGTAGTTCAATCAGGTGCTGTTGCTTCTCGATCAAGTTATCGATTTTTGCGGTTTCGTGATCGAGGAAAGCAGAAATTCGAATACACTCACCATTATTAGGCTGAGGGCATTGTATATCGCCTAAAAGTTCAAGATTTAATCCATCTCTTAAATCACCTCCAGCCATATTGCGTATATTTTGGTAATTAGATGTGAGCCACCAGTAGATATATCGAGAGAGTTTTTTTTCATAAAATACAATTGCCGCCATCGACTGGTTGCATGTGGTATTAATACCAAGCTGCGCAACCATACCTTTAGTTTTACCTTGGCCAGCTAAAGCTACAACTAGCGCCTCTTTTGGTATCCACTTAGCACTACTATTTTCAAAGGCAGATTTTGAAATAAATGTTGATGGTTCTGTAACATAACTTTGATTTACTGCCCCCGAATTGATCCAAGGAACTGTGCCATTTTCCCAATAATCTATAACATTTTTCGATGGGGTACCTCCTGCATAGATGCTGGATAACCACCTCAAATTTGTCCGTTTCCATCCAAGTGGTAAGACAGTACACCACTCCATCCCAGACTCCTTATACTCCGGATACGCCTTATACTTCGCCATCAGGAATGGACCTCCTTCAGCAGCTTCATAATCTCGGCGCTGACCGCATCCAGATCGGCATCAATCTCTTCTAGCGGGCGCGGCGGCTGATAAACGTAGAAATGGCGGTTAAACGGGATCTCGTAACCGACAATCCCGACCTCGTTATCTTTCGCATCACGCTTGTCGGCGTTGATCCACGCATCTGCTACGTGCGGCAGCACGTCCACTTTGAAGTAGTTCTCAATCAGGTCGCTGGTGGACACTGCCGGGTTTAGCGGTACGTTCTCGTTATCGCGCAGATCGCCGTCCTGCTCAAACTCGACCACTTTGTCTTTGTATTCAAATGCACCGTACAGCGGCTGGGCGTCTTCTTTCAGCACTTTTTTCACCACCGGCTCGGCATCCGGATTTTTGGTGGTGATGGCGTCGATAAACTGCTTGTTCTCTTTCGCATCCAGTTTCACGCCAGCCGTTTTGATGGCCCCTTTCAGGGTTAACTGGAACTGGTTGAAGTCGTTGCTGACTACGTCTTTACCACCCGGCTGCGCACCTAGTGCCGCCTGAATCTGCTGCGCTTTCTCCATCAGCGCGTGCTGCGCCAGCCACAGTTTACCGTCGAGCAGGTCTTTAATCTGCTTCTCTTTCAGTTCGGCAAATTCAGCTTTGATGATGGCGCGCGCTTCCGCTTCAATCCCGGAGAAATCACCGTAGCTTTCTGCTTGCCATTGGGCGGAGAACTCTTCATACAGGCGTTCCATCGGGGCGTTAAACGGCTTCGGCGCAAAGCGCAGGCTGGCAATCGCTTCATCGGCCACCTGAGCAGACAAACGCAGCGGGCGTTCAATGGTCAGGCGGCGGTAGCCAAAGTCGGTGCTGGTAAAGATTTTGCTGGCGAAGGTTTTCGGCGCGTCGGTTTTGGCGGTGGCGGGCTGGCGGCCCCGGTTAGATTTTTGCTCGGCGGCTTTTTCCAGACCCAGTTCTTCCAGAGGTGTCGCATCCACGATCTCAAATGCACCGAAGGTTTCGGTAATAAGCCGGATATCGTCCTCGCCCATCAGGTTGCGCTTGGAGCCTAAAGACTTACGCATTTTTCCACACAGGTTGGTGCCATCAATCAGCTGCACTTTGCCCTTGCGCTCGGCGGTTTTTTTGTTCGACAGGATCCAGACGTAGGTCGCGATGCCGGTGTTGTAGAACATATCCGTTGGCAGCGCGACGATGCCTTCCAGCAGGTCTGCTTCCAGAATGTAGCGGCGGATTTCACTTTCACCGCTGCCTGCGCCGCCGGTAAACAGTGGGGAGCCGTTAAGGATGATTCCGATACGCCCGCCGTTACTTACGCTGCCGTCGATGTTGTGGCTGTCGCGCATTTTGCTGATCAGGTGCAGGAGGAACAGCAGGGAGCCGTCGGAAACACGCGGCAGGCCCGGCCCGAAACGGCCGTTGAAACCTTTCTGCGAATGCTCGTCGTTAATCTCGCCTTCAATTTTCTTCCAGTCCACGCCAAACGGCGGGTTCGACAGCATGTAGTCGAACTGATCCTGCGGGAGCTGGTCGTTAGAGAGGGTGTTACCCAGTTTAATGCGGCTGACGTCCTGGCCTTTGATCAGCATGTCGGCTTTACAGATGGCGTAGGATTCCGGGTTCAGCTCCTGACCAAAGGCGCGCATTACCGCATTGAGGTTCAGTTCGTGCACATATTCCATGCCGGAGGAGAGGAAGCCGCCGGTGCCTGCCGTCGGGTCGTAAATGGTGCGGATGATGCCATCTTTCGACAAGGCCTCATCATCCTCCATAAACACCAGCGAGGTGGTTAAACGCACGATATCACGCGGAGTAAAGTGCTCCCCGGCCGTCTCGTTGGAGCTTTCCGCAAAACGACGGATTAACTCTTCAAACACCAGACCCATATCATGATTAGAAATTGCTTTTGGGCTGAGATCGGTGGTGGCGAATTTCTTCACCACTTTGTAGAGCAGGTTAGCATCTTCCAGCAGGCCAGCAAATTCGCTGAATTTGAAGTGCTCGAATATTTCGCGCGCATCCTTTGAGAACGACTGAATATAGTTCTCCAGGTTGTCTTTAATGTCGTTCTGCCCCATCTTGCCGAGGTCCATCGGCGAAGTATTGAAGAACGACAGGCCGTTGGTGGCACGCAACAAAAACTTCTCTCGTCCCTCTTCCGGCAACGGGCTGGCCTTCAGTTTCTCTGCTTCCCCAACCACCGCGTCTTTGCTCGGCGCTAACACGCACTCCAGGCGACGTAACAGGGTAAATGGCAGGATCACACGCCCGTACTGAGATTGCTTGAAATCACCGCGAAGCAGGTCAGCCACCGACCAGATAAAGGCAGCGGTTTGTGAGAAAGTGTTGTCAGACATAATGATTCCGCGAAAGCGTTGAGCGATTCACACGGACGATCGACAAATTTGTCGGCCGCGTAAACGCCGGATGCAATAAATAAGTTGGACAAAATCATACAGCGCGTATGCGTGAGCACAAGTAACAAATATCGTAAGGTGTTGGTAGCTTAAGAACGAGCATAGCGTAGAGATACTAATGTTTCATGCCGCCAGCTGTAATGACAAATAACATCAACGAAACACAACCATATGATTTATATAGATTAAATTCATCGTGAAAATATTACCACACTAGCAACACCTCAATATAGATAAGATCACCAAAATCCATTAGAGTATTCCCAAAATAATCCCACACGATTTATCATTGATTACGGTGTAAACATGGATTCCTTGCTGCTGCCTGGCGTTCTGGTGCGTAATGGCATTTTGTCTATTGCTTCGATTTTAAAAAATGCAGCTGCGCCAGGCTATGTAACTATTATTTTAGTCATCTTACTTTGCGTTGCCGTTGTAGGCTGGCGGAAACGGGTTAAACACCGCTGCTCTGCGCTTAACAGCATCCATGCCATTATTGCCAAAACCCCTGAAGATGAATTTAGTCCACACGTTGCCGACGTCGATGCCGATATCGCCGCATTAAATGCGACTGAAGAGCAGCAAAATGTCGCCGAGGCATGGAAAGAGTATCGCGAAACCCATGTTATCGACGATCAGGACGGCACTTTGATCGTGCGTAACGCCGTGCGTCCCAGCCAGTTTTTTAATCTGGAGGATTTGCACTTCACGCAAGGATTCTGGCGTATCGTTCCAGGGTTATTTGTAACCGTTGGCCTATCCCTTACTTTCCTCGGCCTGATTTCTGCGCTTAACTCGATGAGTACTTCTCTTGACGATGGCGGCAGCACAGCGCTGGAAGGATTACTGACCATCGCATCCGCTAAATTCATCATGTCACTGACGGGGCTGTGCTGTTCAATCGTCTTTACCATTGGGTTACGTCGCGGTGTGTCACAGCAGGAGAAAGCGGTTCATAGCCTTAATAGCTTGATTGAAAAGCGCCTGACATTTATCAGCCTGGAAGACCTCTCCATCCGACAGCTAAAAGCGACGATTGAAAGTCGGGAGCATTTCCGCAAGCTGGGGCTGGAAATGGTAGCGGAGATTGGGCGCCCGCTGCGCGAAGATCTTCCCCGTGCGATATCAGAATCGATCAGTTCGGCCATTACTCCCGTTATCGAACAGGTAAGCCGCCTGGGCAATGATGGCGTCGGTGAAATGGTGCAGAGCCTCTCCTCACGTTTTTCTGAAGATGTTGGCCGGGCCTTAACACAAGCCAGCGAACGCATTTCACTGGCAGGCGACCAGATTAAATTGCTGGCAGAGCGCATGGATCAAAGTTCAGGCAAAATGGGCAGTGAGATGGAAAGCGCCATTGGTCGTTTAGGTCAGGCGGTAGCAACCTTGCGTGACGGCATGCAACAAACGGCGGACACAGCAACATCGGCGTTTAATCAGGGTGCTGAAAACCTGTTGGCAACCATGAACTCAACTCTGCAAGGTATCAGGGATAATACCGGTGATGGTGCGCGGGCCATGGGTGAGGCCGCTGCTGATATGAAAGCTGCCGCATCCGGTATTCGTACTGAGCTGGAAGCCGCAGCGAAACAGGGCGCCGAGGCAGCACAGGCTCGTATGTCCGAGTCGGCGTCGCAGGCCAGCGACGCGATTGGACACGCGGCAACTCAGGTGCTGAGCGCATTTGGTAATACTGCCGGAGAAATCACCAAAGCTACCGAGGCGATGACACAGAAAGCCAATAGTGAACTACTTTCTCCCCTTTCCACCATCGCAGAAAAACTGGAAGGCGTGACCGGCATGCTGACAGAAACCAGCACCGCCCTGCGTCGCGCCTCCGATGGAATTAAAGAGGGGGCCGTCGCCTCAGAAAATGCGTCCGGCACTTTCCGTACATCGGCACAGTCTCTAACCAACGCAGCCGATCCGATTCGGGCGATGATGGAGCGCATCGAAGTCAGTACGCGCCAGTTACGTGAGAGTAGTGAAAATAGTCTTTCAGCTATCGCTAATGCAGCAAAAACCAACGCTGAACAATCTGCGATGGCGCTATCCACCGCACAGGAAACGCTGGGCGGGCAACATCGTGCTGTGGAATCCACGCTGACGAATCTCCAATCACTGATTACTGCGTTACGCGGCCAGGGCGAACGGTTAGATGGCATTGATGAGAAGCTTGGCAAAGCATTCGATAACTACCAACAGCAAGTTGCAACCTCGGTCGAAACACTCTTCGATCACGTTAAAACTATGCAAAATGAGCTAATGCCAGCACTGGATACAATGCAGAGTATCGTCGATCAGGCTGAGCACTTTGCTCCGAAACAGGGACGAATGTCATGAGAGGCAGCACCAGCCGCAAGCACTCACATGAAGAGGAAGAAGAGTCCGTCTTCGTATCGATGACGGATATGACGGTCAGTTTCCTTTTTATTGTCATGGTGCTGCTGGCTTTTTTTGCCAGTCGCTACAACGATAAAAACACCGTACCGCGTGATGAATATGAACAAGCTGTGCAAACACGCGATAAAACAATCGACGAGTTGCGCGCTGAGATTGCGTTATTAAAGCAAGTCGATCCGCTGGAACAATATATATCACAGGCGGCGGCTGCCCGACTCAATCTCCTTTATCAGTTACGCAATAACCTTAAGCAGTCATTTCCGGAATTACCTGTTGATGTCATTCCTGAAGAAGGGACGCTGCGTTTTCAGGGCGAAGGCCTTTTTACCAGTAATAGCTATACGTTAGGTGAAGACAAAAGAAAGATTGTTGAAGCGCTGGCAAAAACCCTCGACGCCCTGCTGCCCTGCTATACCTTCAGCCATCATGTAGGTTGGGATAAAAGCTGCAATCCTTCATCTGCCATTATTGAAGCGGTGCAGATTGAAGGACATACAGATGCTAAAGGGGAAGATGTATATAACCTGAACCTTTCAACTAATCGTGCCATAACAACATTCACCAGCATGCTCACCGCGGCCCCGGATTTGGTTGCACATTTCAATATGCGTAATCAGCCAGTCCTTTCAGTGGCAGGCTACGGCAAGATGCGCCCGGTTAAGCCTAATGATACACCGCAAAATATGGCAATGAATCGCCGTATCGATCTGCGCATCATTATGCATACTCCCGCTAATACTGCGGAAATTGAAGAGATTCGCAAACGGTTGATTGAACCACTGCAGAAGAGTACGCCATGAAACTGAGCGATGTTTTTCTTAGTCCCCTCTCTCTATTCAGGCCTGCTCTACCGGTTTCAAAAAGCTTGTCTGCCAGGATCCAGGCGATTCACGCACGCTGGCCCGATGTCGTCAGAGAAATTGACGAGCGCGATCGTGAAAAAATATTACGTAAGCTGCTTGGTTATGTCGAAAGTTGGCAGTGGGACGGCATAAATATGTCCTTTATCTGCTCCGGTGCCCCAATTGTTTTTGATAAAGCGTTCAGAACTCAGGATGAATTTGCTGTACTGCAGGAGTTTTATCTGCGGGAAACCGTTGCTACAGATTCCTCACCTTTTATTTCCGCAATGATTTCAGCCTATATCCGCAGCTATGAACCGGGTGCATCGCACACAATCAAGATAAAAAATGGTCTTGATATCGCCAGCAAGCATATGGGTAGCAAATGGAGAGCGGTTCTCAAAAACGTGCCCGAACTTTTTGACGCTAACCAGGCACATCATGCCATGGCCCGGAAAATGATGACGATGGATTCGCCATGGAAAGAGCTCAAACAACTTGGTATCACACGCCCACACGATCCGGGCTTAATGGCTCATGCCCATCTGGCGTATATCACGTTGCTTGCGCCTGCCCTCAATGAAAGATCGGACATTGAAAAGCTGTTTACCTGGTTAAAACCTGATGGCAAAGGTCGTGCGTTGATGAATGGCGCCGCTGAAGCTATCAACGCGCTGTTATCACACTGGCTGCAAAAGCAACCCGACGAAACCCTTTCACGCTATCTGACCGAAACGCTGGTGGCCTTTTATGATGACCCGCGCCTGAGCCGCGGTGGTGTTTGGGGAAGCGTCGATGAAGCCTGCCGGAATTTGATCATTAGCTGGCTAACGCGCGAGAATATTCTTTTCTTTTTGGATGTGGTATCTGACGTTGAAGACAGCCATATGTGGGAACCCCGACGCACGTTTTGGCTCAATTTATACCATCAGGGTAAGATTGATTCTGCGTGGGTGGCTTTCAGCGCAGAAGCGGATATACGCGCCAGATCAATTAAAAGAGCGATGAGAGACAACGCTACCTTAACATTCGGGCGGCAAGTCGCAACTGGAAGAAAAAATACGTCGCTGCTTATTCTGAAAATTGGACGGTGCATTGTCGTTGAGGGCTCCCATAACTACAAAGTGCATCTTTTTAGCGGTGATAATAAAAAAGCACCTGAACTGTTTAAATTAACCTACGACTGCGAAAATATCCGCTCGTTACCAAATCCTGTTGCGATTCCACATTACAGCGGCTGGCAGGATAAAGTGCGCGAACACATTGAGTATCTGTCATGACATTCACCTTTCATCATAATGACGAAATAATTTCCCTCAATATTGCGGAAGAGAAGCAGAGCTTAATTAGCCGACTGTTTAAACGGCAGCAATCTGTGACCCTATCCGGGCTGGCACACGACGATCGCACCTTAGCGTTCGCCATCGCCGATTTAAAAGCGCTGGCAGAAGAATTCGAAGAACCCTTGCACATGAGTCATGACGCCATTGTGATGAGCCACCGGTTAGCTGGCCGACTGGATTCTGAAACCGCGCAGACGCTGGGCTTACCTTCTCTCGTCGATTTGACATTGAAAACCGATATTGAAGGCGCACTCGGTAGCGATACCTTCCGTCTACATCATGAATGGCTACGTAACGGTGTTCGCCAGCTTCCATCTCGCAGGGGCTCTATATTGAAGACCTCACAAGGGTTACGTCGATTACCGTTATGGATGATGGAGGCCGTTGACGTTGCCGAAAACTTTACCCCCGGTGGTGGCGAAGCCTCCGACTGGGAATCGCTGGCGCGCTTTCGCCAGGCCCTTGATCCTGGCGTCCAGATGGGCAGTGAAATCAATGCCGTCCGTGTCTCAATGACCGACTTTATGCAAGGTTTAGAAGTCCGCATTGCCGATCGCTTCTCTATTTCTACCAGCGCAAATGGCGCTGACGATTTCGAAATCGTTCCTTTTTCTGCCAGGAACGTGGAGGAGCTGGAAAACAGCGGCGAAACTGTTAGCGAAGCTATCGGTGAGTTAAGTGATCAACGGTTACGTCGTTTCCAGCAGCGCGTCAGAACGCAAGGAGCGCTTTCCGCTTATCGAGTCGGCGAAGGTAATTATCTGGTCATTGATCGAAGCGCTCGCCCTATCCTTGATGTCATGGTGGAAAAGCAAAAGTCTCCACCTGAAGAACGACGCGCGTTTATTGAAAACCCACGACCAGCCATTACCGATGCGGTCGAACAGTATCTAAGACAATCGGGCAAGCTGGATGGGCTCGACGATGTAGGTGAAGAAGAAGCCATCGAAGCGGCAGCCGGACCTGCATTTATCGAAACCGTTGAATATTCCGAACGGGTCAAAGGTATTTTGCATTACCAAAAAGGTGCTGCTTCAGCACCTTTAACAAGCGAAATGGATTGGCTACCTGAAATTATTCCTGATGCGCTGACCAAAATTATCGATGCGATGGATGCCCATGCTTTAGCCAGCGTCTGCCAACAGATGCGTGAGGCCATTGATTCATCAAATGAAAATATTGAAGTGGCGTCTCACTCCATTAAAGCCACAGAAGACACGTTACGCGCACTTGAAAAACGGTTGGCCAATCTTAAAGAGATGGAAGAAACTGCGGAAATAACCGAAAAGGAAGTGGATCCTGAAGTGAGTACCGCACCATTCGCCACGGTTATTCTGGATACCAAAGACAATTTTGAAGTGCTATCCTGGCAGCCTGAACGTAAAGCACGCACAGTATTTATTGATGAGCAATTGCCCGTTGGCGTAAAAACTGCGTTACGGCTACATCAACTGGAGAGCTTTAGGCTACAACTTTCATCCTGGAAATCAGGTATGCCGGGTATTTTAAATGCGGATGAACAAGGCTTAGGTAAAACATTGCAAACCATCGCATTTTTGCGCTGGTTAAAAGAAAACAACACCATCAGCACCAGCAGTAACAAAGAACGTGGCCCAATATTGATCGTGGCTCCCACCTCACTACTGGAAAACTGGAGTGCAGAAGTAGAACAACATACTGATGAGGAGGGTCTCGGTTGGTTACTCCGCTTGTATGGTTCATCATTAAGTCAGTATAAAAATTTAGATGCAAAGGGTGTCGAAACCAAAGATGGCAATGTCTTATTAAATTTCAAAAAGTTAAATAAAGCCATCAACGAAGGTAAAGGCCATCGCTTCTGGATTTTAACCACCTATACGACACTCACTAATTACCAACACTCCTTCGCGAAGATCCATTTCTCCGCCGTGGTCTTTGATGAAATACAGGCGATCAAAAACCCCGATTCGCTACGAGCTCACGCGGCCCGTGCCATAAATGCTGACTATCGCATGGGCCTGACCGGCACGCCGATTGAAAATACTACTGCTGACTTATGGGCGGTCATGGATCAACTGGCACCCGGCGCGCTGGATACGCAGCGCAACTTCAATCGCCTTTACAGCGAACCTGATGAGCAGAATATGCTTCAGCTGTACCAGCATGTTTTTGAACCCCGCAATCAGCTACCACCATTAGCGTTCCGCCGCTTAAAAGAAAATGTGGCAAAAGAATTGCCAGCAAAAATACGTTTTCTTCATCCGCGCCTGATGCCTGAAGGGCAAGCCATTGCCTATGAAACGGCCCGACTCAAACTTTCACAAGGCGGCGCTGGCGCCGCGCTGAAAATGTTGCAACATATACGTGGCGTTTCTGTTCATCCAGCGATGGAGATGCACGGCGATAATCAGCGCTTTATTGATGCTTCTGCCCGCTTAAATGCATGCTTTGAAATTCTGCGGCGCATTAAATCAAAAGGCGAGCGAGCCCTTATTTTCATCGAACACCGTAAGATGCAATTCCGCTTTATGGAACTGGCTCGGCAGGAATTCAGCCTTGAAAAGATTGATCATATCAACGGCGATACACCCATTAAGAAACGACAAGAAATTGTAAAAAAATTCCAGCGCCACCTTGCGCAAGATGAGGGTTTTGATCTGTTAGTTCTCGGCCCGAAAGCCGCAGGAACAGGTCTGACGCTGACGGCTGCCACTCATGTTATTCATCTGTCTCGCTGGTGGAACCCAGCGGTTGAAGAGCAATGCAATGATCGCGTGCACCGTATTGGTCAAAAGTATCCCGTCCACATCCACATGCCGATGGCCATCCATGCCGGCTATCAGGAGCACTCTTTTGACTGCCTGCTGCAAGGATTAATGTCCCGTAAAAGAAACTTAGCACGGGCGGCACTCTGGCCATTGGGCGACAGCACGGGTGACCTCTCACAACTGCAAGCCGCTTTAAAAAAAGATAAATCTGAATCCGTAGGGGATGTTCTGGATATCAGCATCCGTATGATGTTTGAAAGGGATGCTGAAACGGATGGCGTAAAAATGGAAGATGGCGCGTATCGAATAAGTTAACTGCAATAACTTGCTGAAATCATATAAGGGGAATATAAGGATGAGCCGCTATACCGGAGAAGAACAAGCAGAGCAGATCTTAAAAGCCGCCAGCGAATGGCGGCAACGTTGCCTGATTAATAGCGGTTCGCTTTTCAGCAACAAAAATCTCTGGTGCAGCCAGTATCTGGCAGAAATTGAGCGCGACGTAATCCATAGTCAACGCGAACTGGAGGGTAATTTTATTACTCGCCTTAAGGAGCAAATCGCTAATATTTCACCTGAGGCAAAACAACTTGCCGCTGAAATACTTTGGCTGCTTTTTCTTTGTCCCTGTAATATCAGCATCAGAACCAAACGTGAGCAGATAACCGCTATTTGGGATCTGTCTGGCGAGTCGTTACAAGACGATCATCTCATGCTGCAAAGCCAGGTACTTTCAGGGGTCGGCAGCGCAGGAACAGGCTTTAATACCTTCCGCACGCGTGAATTTACTTATCTTATTAACGTCTTAAAAGCGCTATTAGCGCTACCCTCATTTGAACGCGAAGTGCACCTGAATGAGGGATTCTCTTTCGCAGAATGGCTCAGCGCGATCCCTGAAAACGCAAGTCGCCAGTTCCGGCATATGCTAGTATTTATGCTGTTCCCCGATAAATTTGAACGCATCTTCAGCAATAACGATCGCCGTATGATTATCCGCGCCTTTAAACCACAGCATAAGGAAAATCTGTCAGCTGTGACGATGGATAGAACGCTGCTGGAGATCAGAGGTGAGCAGGAAGAAAAACTGAATAGTAAGCAGCTCGATTTCTACGTTACACCACTATCGGCAATCTGGCAAAAACGCGAAGAACCTACTGAGAAACCGATGGCAACCGCGCCCATTGATGACGTACTCACGCAGCCAGAAATCATCGAGCCTTTGAACTTAATTTTATTCGGTCCACCGGGAACAGGTAAAACTTATGCGCTAAACCAGCTAAAAGCGAAATATGTCAGTGAAGCGCAGGCGCTCACACGTGAGCAATGGCTGGGCGAACAGCTTGCAGAAAAATCATGGCATGACGTCATTTTCATGGCACTGACAGATATTGGCGGTAAAGCGAAAGTTGCTCAAATTGCCGCCCATGAATATGTGCTCAGCAAAGCTCAAGGGCGTAGTACCGCACTCAATTCAATAATTTGGGCTACTTTGCAAACCCACACGCCGGAAGAGTCCACTACGGTTAAATATGCTCGCCGGGTTCCACCTTATCTGTTTGATAAAACTGATGATAGTTTTTGGATTACGCTGCCTGATGCTCAAGAGGAATCAGCAGAGCTGGTTGTACTGAGCAAACAGTTGAAGCAGTTGCAAGCCGCATCAGAAGCGGTCAGCCGCTACGAATTTGTCACTTTCCATCAAGCATACAGTTACGAAGACTTCGTGGAAGGTATTCGCCCTGAGCTGGACGAAGAGAGCGGTGAATTAAGCTACTCGCCGCAGGATGGTGTATTCCGTCGCATCTGTCAGCGTGCCGAAGCCAATCCCGAGCATCGTTACGCTATCTTTATCGATGAAATTAACCGCGGCAACGTAGCGAAAATTTTTGGCGAATTGATCACGCTGATAGAAACGGATAAACGAACTAACGGCGACAAAGGTATGCGTATTACGCTGCCCTATTCTCGCGAGCCTTTTGGCGTACCTGAAAATCTGGATATTTACGGTACGATGAATACCGCCGACCGTTCAATTGCACTGCTGGATACCGCTTTACGCCGTCGCTTCCGTTTTAAGGAACTTATGCCGGACAGCAGCAAAATTGCTGGCTCAGATGATGCCGGGAATATCCCTGATGGGGATGGCAACCTGATTAACCTGCGCAAACTTCTGGATGCGATGAACCACCGTATCCGTTTTCTTCTGAGCCGCGATCTCATGCTCGGCCATGCTTATCTTTGTAAGGTTAAAAAATTTGAACAGCTAAAGGCTGTATTTCTGGATCAATTAATCCCGCTGTTACAGGAATATTTTTACGAAGACTGGCACAAAATCCAGCTGGTTTTCGGTGATATTAATGCCACTGGAAACTTAGTGGATATCCCACTGATCAGTTTCAAAAAATACGCTAGTAAAGATGTCTTCGGTTTCACGCACGATGAATTTGAAGACGTAATTGAATACCATGTTACGGCTGCGGATGAGATTACGCCCGATTCAATACGTAAAATCTACGAGGATTAAGCCGTGGCGGAAATATTATCGGTTATTGAACATAGCTCGCTGAAGGTTGTTGCTGAAAGAGCAACCGCCCAGCACGCACTTGGCGTTCATCATACCCGTTTGCTGGAAAAGTTGTCACCGAATCTTCCTGCCGGCACCTTTAGCTGGGGACATCAGTCGGTTCGCTTTGCGCAATTCTGTGGTGTAATTCAGTTAGACGACTTAACATTAGAGGTCCTGCCGAAAATCCATGGTAAAGAGGAACAGCCTGAATCGTGTCGTGAAGCATTGGTACAAATGCTGCACACCGCCCGAATTATGCGTATGCATAAAGGCGCGCAGGCAGGCATCAATACCCAGCAATACACCCTGCTGGATATTTTTATCCAGCACTTTTGCCATGATTTGAATATGCAGATCCTTCAGGGCAAGTTACGTAATTACATAGAACAGGAAGAAAATCTGTCAGTTATGCGTGGCCGCCTGGTTATCCCACAACATATCAGACACAATCAGGTACACAAAGAACGGCTTTTTTGCCGCTTCGACGAGTTTAGCGAAGATATACTGCTGAATCAGATACTCCGCTTTACCCTGCGTCTGCTAATGCCATGGGCAGGCTCCGGGAAAACCAAAAAGGTGTTAACCGAACTATTAATGCATTTTGACGGCATCAGTGATTCGCTCATCACTTTACAATCATTTAACTTACTTAAAAGCGATCGCATTACTCAGCGATTCCAGCCTGTTATTGAACAGTGTCGATTGTTTATTTCTGCAATTAAACCGGATGTGTTAGCGGGCAGTACACCACTATTCTCGCTGCTGTTTGATATGAATCGCCTATTTGAAGCGTGGGTGGCAGATAAGTTAAAACCTTGGGCCCACCAGCAAGGCTGGCATCTTCGTACACAGGGGCCACGAAAATATCTCGCAATGCGCGACGATGATTCCCGGCAATTTCAATTACGGCCAGATATTGCATTGGTTGATGACGACAATGTTCCACAATTGATTGCAGATGCCAAGTGGAAACTATTGAATAAAGAAGACGGTAAATTAGGCGTTTCCAGCAGCGACATGTATCAGCTTTATACCTATGCCGGTCGTTATAAGGCTCCTCGTTTGCGGTTATTTTATCCACAACAAGCGGGATTACTTTCCCATTACAATTTTACGTTACAGGGAATGCATACTCCGATGCTTACAGTCAGAGCGGTCGCCGTTAGTAATAACCAGGAATGGAACGAACCATTATAATAAATGACACTGAAGAAAACATTAAATTTAACGACAAACCGGATGTATGCAATCGGTATCACGGAAGAGAATATACCAAAAAGATACTGATATAATAGGCGACTTAGCAAAATATAACACTGAGTTTGTTCAGTCAGGCACACAACACCAGGTGTACCTGTATTTCTCCGCGCGAATTTAAAATAAAAAAATCACAAAAAATTATTTTTATGCATGATTCTAAAAAATAAATCACTATCCATTTAAAATAGACTCATTTAAATAATAACGAAAAAAGGCCTATAAACATAACCATACCCATTATTACCTGGGATAGAACAATGAGAAAAGATATTGTTCCCAAAAAAGTGATTTTTCGCCTTAAAATAAACGTCAAGCCTGAAAGCACCAGGCAAAAAAGGATTACTTTCAAAAGATAACTTACAGGGACTAAAAAAGGGTAATTGCTATGAATCCCTGCAATCCCTATTAACCCAAGAAAGAAGCCTCCACAGAATCCCCATCCCCAAAAAGTCATTGGTAAACTCAATTTTCCAGTGACCAGATTTTTTAATACACTATACATTATTTCTTACTTCCTTGTTTTCAATAAGTTTTTCTCAGAACTTCTGATACATTTAAAATAGCGCACCATGTTTCATATCGTTGGCCGCAGCGATGAAGTGGAACACATATTTCAGATCCATATCAATGCATAAGTTAAGCTATGCCTTATAGTCTAATCCTTGAGCTTTTTTCTCAGCACCAGTATAGCCTCTATAAGAGGCTATACATATATATGCCCAGCATTTTGTCAAACCGCACAACGACTAAATCAAACCAACACCTTCAACCCATGCTTCTGCACCACAGTAAGCAGTTTCAGTGATAATCCACTCGGGCGCTTTACGCCACTTTCCCATTTTTGCACCGTTGATACACTGGTGTTCAGGTAACTGGCAAAAACGGGCTGACTAACGTTTAGCTTCTCGCGCAATGCTTTAATCTCAACAGGTTCCATCAGTAAGCTTATAGGCTTTTTCTTCAGGCTTAGCCGAACGAACCTTCACATCACTCAGAGCCATGATGAGTATCCTTTCAAGGGATCTGTGTGGGTACAAACATAATCGAACCGGGATATACCCGCAGATGTACCCACATCAGTAAGTTGATGTAGATTGAATCAGGTTGACTTATGTTGACTGAAAAGCGGGGTAAAGCCTTGCGGGGACTGGATTTTAGGCATAAAAAAAGACCTCAGTTGAGGTCTATTTACATACTAATGGTGCCGAAGGCCGGACTCGAACCGGCACGTATTTCTACGGTTGATTTTGAATCAACTGCGTCTACCGATTTCGCCACTTCGGCACGAAGAGGTATGCGGAAAACGTTGGGGATTATACCGTTACACAAGGCGTGCGCAACCTTAATCATTCAGCTTGCGATCTGAATGCTGAAAAAAACAGCGTCCTGCTTGTGGCAAAGCCAATTGACTCGTGTTTCTCCCGCTGTGCCTGATGCTTCACTTACGGGTTTCGGGTGTGCCACCTTCCTGGCTTCTGTTATCCATCCCGGCGTTCACCTCGGGGAGTGTCTGTACACGTGAAGGCATCACCAGGATAAATCCTGTTTATCCGCTTTTTCGCCAGCATCTACGCTGACATGGGAACTTCTGCATCGCGAAAAAGTCCCAATGGCTCTGACGCTCGCTTTCTTTTATACCGCAGGCTGTTGATAAACCGGCGATCGGAAAAAGACGATAACAGGGCCAACGCGGCGAGAACCGTTAGCGCGAACTCTGCGTTATGCCTGCCCCGTCAGGCAGCCGATGCTGTCATTCACGCAGTTGATGTTGATTATACTTATCCTCGCCATACGCTACGCAGTCGGGATAATAAGCCAGTAACGTGAAGTATCACGGGTCTGTGCATACGGAAAACAAACAGGGGTTTTACATGAAAAGTACCACTCAGCGGTTAGTCCTGGCTCTGAGCCTTTCTTCAGTATTAATGGCAGGCAGCGCCATGGCAGCCAGCTGGCAGGATCAGTTAAGCAGCGCAGCATCCGAGCTGACGCAAAAAAATGCAGACAACGCGACACCAGCGCAGGGGGGATTGTCGCTCTCTTCGCTGACCGGGTTGCTGAACGGTGGCGATAAGGCGGTAAGCTCAAACACCATGACCAACGCCGCCGGTATTATGGAGTACTGCGTTAAAAATAATGTGGTGAAGAATGGCGCGTCATCGGTAAAAGATCAGGTGCTGAGCAAGCTGGGGCTTAATAGCGGCACGGAGCAAGCGAAGCAAACCGATTATCAACAGGGGCTGATGGGCCTGCTTAACGCAGGTAACGGTCAGCAATTGGATCTGAAAAGCCTCGGCAATTCTCCTGTTGCACAGAAAGTGAAAACCAAAGCCTGCGATGTGGTATTGAAGCAGGGTAAATCCTTCCTTTCATAATCACGCAATGTTCTGAATAATCCGGGCTGCAGGCGTACTCTTCGCGCCTTCATTCGGATTATTCAGTTGCCGTGAAGACGTTTACCTTTAATAATTTGCGTCACTGAGTGCAGCGAATCAATTCGGCTGTTTCAAGGATGACGGGGCTCCCCCTCAATAATTCACATTGCTATGCGAAGCAAGTGCCGAAGCGTTGCTATTCTTAGATAGCGGGTATTCGATGCCGCGGGTACATTTCATCAGACGGAAATCCTCATGACCACACCACTGCTTATTGCTAAATCGACAGAAAAAGATCTTTGCCTGTTGCCTGATATGGCCAACCGTCATGGTTTGATTACCGGTGCCACAGGTACCGGTAAAACAGTGACGTTACAGAAGCTGGCAGAGTCTTTTTCCAGCATCGGCGTCCCGGTCTTTATGGCGGATGTGAAAGGGGATTTAACCGGCATCGCCAAAGCGGGCAGCAGCTCAGAGAAGTTACAGGCGCGCTTAGCCAGCATCGGCGTCACCGACTGGGCGCCGCAAAGTAATCCGGTGGTACTGTGGGATATTTTCGGTGAAAAAGGCCATCCGGTACGGGCAACAGTCTCCGATCTCGGCCCGCTGCTGCTGAGTCGGCTACTGAATCTGAATGAGGTGCAGTCTGGCGTATTGCAGATCATCTTCCGCGTCGCCGACGATCAGGGCCTGCTGCTGCTCGATTTCAAAGATCTGCGCGCCATGACGCAGTATATCGGCGAAAATGCCAAATCTTTTCAGGCGCAGTACGGCAATATCAACAGCGCGTCGGTGGGTGCGATTCAACGCGGCCTGCTCTCGCTGGAACAGGAAGGCGCAGAGTACTTCTTTGGCGAGCCGATGCTGGATATCAAAGACTGGATGCGTACCGATGAGCAGGGCCGCGGCGTTGTCAATATTCTCTCGGCAGAGAAGCTGTATCAGATGCCAAAACTCTATGCCACTACCCTGCTGTGGTTACTTTCTGAATTGTATGAGCAACTCCCGGAAGCGGGCGATCTGGAAAGACCCAAACTGGTGTTCTTTTTTGATGAAGCCCATCTGCTGTTTAACGACGCGCCCACGGTGTTACTGGATAAAATCGAACAGGTTATCCGCCTGATCCGCTCCAAAGGCGTCGGCGTTTATTTTGTCTCACAGAACCCGTCAGATATTCCCGATAACGTCCTCGGTCAGTTAGGTAACCGCGTGCAGCATGCGCTGCGTGCCTTTACGCCGAAGGATCAAAAAGCGGTAAAAAGCGCGGCAGAAACCATGCGCGCTAATCCGGATTTCGATACCGCTAGCGCCATTCAGGAGTTGGGTACCGGCGAAGCGTTGATCTCTTTCCTGGACGAAAAAGGCAGCCCGACCATCGTGGAACGCGCGTCTGTTATCGCGCCCTTCTCCCGGATGGGGCCAGTTACTGATGACGAGCGCAACGGCTTGCTGAATCACTCACCGCTGTACGGCAAATATGATGAGGCCGTTGACCGTGAATCCGGCTATGAAATGCTGCAAAAAGGGATGCAGAACGCAACGGAAAAAGAGAAGACACCGCCAGTGAAAGGGGAATCCGTGGCGGTGGATAACGGTATTCTTGGCGGGCTCAAAGATATTCTGTTTGGTACGACCGGGCCGCGCGGCGGCAAGCATGACGGACTGGTGCAAACCGTGGCGAAAAGCGCCACCCGGCAGATAACCAATCAGATTATTCGTGGCGTACTGGGCAGTATTATGGGAGGACGCCGCCGCTAACGCATGCTGCGGAAAGCGCTCTGTGGGCATTCAGAAAAATCAGGGCGCGGCCAACAAGGAAAGGATAATGGATAAAGAAAACGAGCTCCGGCGTGTTAAGCGAATTCCCCTGCTGCTGCTGTTTATCGCGGCAGGAACCTTTGTCACCACGCTGTTCTTTCCGCCAAACTTTTGGCTTAGCGGGATTAAAGCCATTGCCGAAGCGGCGATGGTGGGCGCGCTGGCGGACTGGTTTGCCGTTGTTGCACTCTTCCGCCGCGTGCCAGTGCCGCTGATTTCTCGCCATACGGCGATCATTCCGCGTAATAAAGATCGCATCGGTGAAAATCTGGGGCGTTTTGTGCAGGAGAAGTTCCTTGATACGCCCTCACTGCTGGCGCTGATCCGTCGCCACGATCCGGCATTGATGATTGCTAACTGGCTGCATGTACCCGCAAATGCTGGGCGGCTCGGCAGACATGTGCTGCAGGCAATGCGTGGCTTTCTTGATTTCACCGATGATACCCGTATCCAGCACTTTATCCGCCGCGCGGTACATAAGGCGATTGATAAGGTCGATTTCACCCAGTCCAGTGCGATGCTGCTGGAAAGCCTGACAAAAAATAACCGCCATCAGGTGCTGCTGGATTCCGCTATCCGGCAGTTACTCACGTTAGTCAATCGCCCGACAACCCGCGCGTTTATCGCCATGCAGATAGTGCATTGGCTGAAGCGCGAACATCCCATTAAAGAAAAAATGCTACCCAGCGAATGGCTTGGCGAGCACAGTGCCGATCTGGTCGCACGCGCGGTCAACTCCATTCTTGACGATGTGGAACAGGATCAGGGGCATGAGTTAAGGCTTGGCTTTAACCGTGCAGTGCAGCGGCTGATTGAAAAGTTAAAAAACGATCCCGAGATGGCGCAACGCGCCGAAGAGATCAAAGGCTGGTTAAAAGAAGACGAGGCGCTGAACGGCTATATCGGCGAATTGTGGGGCGACCTGCGCGGCTGGCTGAAAAACGATTTAAAGAGTGAAAACTCTGCGGTACAGGCAAAAATGACCGAAGCCGGGCACTGGTTCAGTGAAACACTGCTTAATGATGCTGCACTGCGCGCATCGCTGAATCAACACATGGAAGAAGCCGCCAGCAGCCTGGCGCCTGAGTTCTCGACCTTTTTAACTCGCCATATTACCGACACGGTTAAAAGCTGGGATGCGCGCGAACTCTCCCATCAGATTGAAGTGAATATCGGTAAAGACCTGCAGTTTATCCGCATCAACGGCACGCTGGTTGGCGGTACGATCGGCCTGCTGCTGTATCTGCTTTCGCAGTTGCCGCACTGGATAGCATTTTCGGGGTAATCCCTGCGCCAGTGGCAACGCCTGAAGGCGATTGCTACCAGCGAGGGGGTCAACCCGGCACCGGTCAGGCCTGATGCAGTTCAATTCCCCGGTCGTGGATGTGCGCGATTGCCGTCGCGGGGAGATGCTCATCGCTGATGATGCTATCAAAAGCTGAAAGCGGCAGCGCCAGGTAATTCGCAATTTTGCCGTATTTTGAGGCATCAGCTAGCAGCACGCGGCGGCTGCTGATTTTCGCCACCGCTTGTTTCACCGCCACTTTATCCTCATGGGGAGTCGAGATCCCTCTTTCGTTCCAGCATGCAGCAGAAATAAAGGCGATATCGATAAACAGGTTTTGCAGCATCGCAGCTGCTAACGTGCCAACACAGGAACGGTTTTCGCGGCATAGCGTACCGCCGGTATGCACCATCTGACAGCGTGTATGCTCCGTAATAAATGCAGCAATCACAAAGTCATTGGTCACAACCAGCAGATCATCGCGTCCGGCCAGCGCATGCGCCAGCGCCAGCGTCGTCGTGCCCGCATCCAGGTAAATGCTGCTGTTCATTGGGATCAACTGTGCCGCCGCCCGTCCAATAGCTTCCTTCTCATGCGGATACATCACGGTTTTATCCTGATGCGAAGGCTCCGCCAGTAGCCGCTGACGTTCAGGTAAGGCAATACCGCCAGAGACAATCGCAATCGCATTCAGGCTTTCCAGCTTCTGAATATCGCGCCTGATGGTCATATGAGAAACCTGAAAGCATTCCATCAGCTCCATCAGGCTAATCACACCTTTTTCCGTCACCATAGCCAGAATTTGCTGTTGTCTTTCAATGGGAAGCATAACGTTTTTCATCCTGTCGTCTGTTGCGCGTTATTTTAACGTGGATATCGCACTGGACAACATTATTTCACAACAAGGAGGCTAAAAAGCATGCCACCCTCCCTTTCCTGCGCAGTAACGCCCTCTCTTGGTGTTATTTATTGTTAAAAAACGTTCTTAAATGTGATTAAACCCACAATATCTCATCCTGCATTATTTTATCTTAACGTTAAACCACATCATTTAACTTAATTTCACACTCACGGAACGGTGTCAAAGCGAGTGACCATTGCAGGGGAATAAAAGCATATGAGGCTTGGTGTAATTGCTGATGATTTTACCGGCGCAACCGACATTGCCAGCTTTCTGGTCAATAACGGCATGGCAACCGTACAGTTTAACGGCTGCCCCACTCAGGGTTTTACCGAACAGGCCGATGCACTGGTTGTTAGCCTGAAGACGCGATCTTGCCCAACAGACCTTGCCGTGAGCGCCGCCCTGAATGCATTGCGCTGGCTTCAGCAGCAGGGCTGCAGCCATTTTTACTTTAAATATTGCTCAACTTTCGACAGTACCGAGCGCGGCAATATCGGCCCGGTCACCGATGCGCTGCTGCTGGCGCTGGACGAAACGCTGACCATTATCTCTCCGGCGCTGCCAGTGAATGGACGCAGCGTCTATAAAGGTTATTTGTTTGTCGGTGACGTATTACTTGCAGAATCGGGTATGCGTAACCATCCGATCACCCCAATGCGCGACAGCTATTTACCCCGTCTGATGGATGCCCAGGCCAGCGGTAAGTGCGGCGTCATTGATGCGCAGAGTATTGAACGCGGCGTACAGACCGTTAAACAGCAACTGATCCAGCGCCAGGCGGAGGGTTTCCGCTATGTCGTGCTTGATGCGCTCTCTGAACAACATCTTATTACCCAAGGCGCTGCCGTGGCCGATATGAAACTGGTGACTGGCGGTTCCGGGCTGGCTATCGGTATCGCGCGTCAGTGGCAACGTGAAACATCTCTGCCGCCGTTACAGGGCGCGATGTGGCAGCGTTCCGGTCGTAGCGTGGTGCTGTCCGGCTCCTGTTCCGAACGCACCAACGAGCAGGTCGCACACTATCGTCAGTTGGCACCCTCACAAAGCGTAGACGTTGAACCGCTGCTGGCTGGCGAACTCACCGTAGAGGCCTATGCCCATACCCTTGCTGAGTGGGTATTGGCACAACCCACCTCGCCTGCGCCGCTGGTGTATGCCACTTCTGCGCCAGAAGTGCTGCATGTTATTCAGCAGCGTTTTGGCGTGGAAAAAAGCAGTTCGGTGATTGAAGCCCTCTTTTCCCGTCTCGCCGGGGAGCTTTGCCAGGCCGGGATCGGCAATTTTATTGTCGCAGGAGGCGAAACTTCCAGCGCCATTACCCAAACGCTGAACGTACATGCCTTCCATATTGGCCCATCCGTCTCACCGGGTGTGCCATGGATTAAGGCAATTAACCAACCGGTTTATCTGCTGCTTAAATCCGGCAACTTTGGCGATATCAACTTCTTTGCCCGCGCTCAACACCAGGAGTTTACATCATGAATGAACAACAACAGCGCCAGCAGATGGTCACCATCGCCCGTTCTTTTTACCAACGTGGCTATGCGACCGGCTCAGCCGGCAATCTTTCAGTTCTGCTGGAGGATGGTGCGATCCTCGCGACACCAACCGGCTCTTGCCTCGGTGAACTGGAGGCGGATGACCTGTCAAAAGTGACGCTGGCCGGCGAATGGATTTCAGGTAAGAAGCCCTCAAAAGAGGTCAGTTTTCATCTGGCGCTGTATAACCATAACCCGGCGTGTCTGGCGATTGTACACCTGCACTGCCACTACCTGACGGCGCTTTCCTGCCTCAATAATCTGAATACGGAAAGTGCGATGACGCCCTGCACACCCTATGTGGTGATGCGCGTTGGCGATATTCCCGTGGTGCCCTATTTTCGTCCGGGCGACCCGCAGATTGGCGAATACCTCAGCGCAAGAGCAAAGCAGCATCGGGCCTTTCTGCTGGCCAACCACGGCCCGGTGGTAATGGGAAAAACGCTGCGTGACGCAACCGACAACCTTGAAGAGATGGAAGCAGCGGCTCGTCTGTTCTTTACGTTGGAAAACTATCCGGTTCGCTACCTGAGTAGCGATGAAATCGCCACGTTGCGGAGCGCCTACAATGCTTAAACTTGCCGCTAATCTCTCGATGCTATTTACCGAACTGCCATTTATGCAACGCTTTGCGGCAGCAGCAGACGCAGGCTTCAAAGCGGTAGAAATGCTGTTTCCTTATGACTATCCGGTCGATGAACTCAAGCGGCAGTTGGATGATCACCAGCTACAGCTGGTGCTGTTTAATACACCGCCGGGCAACGTTGCGGCCGGTGAATGGGGGATCGCGACCCTGCCTGGCCGTGAAACGCAAGCACGCCAGGATATTGATTGCGCACTGCAATATGCCCACGCTCTCGGCTGCCCCTCACTGCACCTGATGGCCGGTGTGGTAACGCCCACAGCCGATGCCGCTGCATGCCGCGAAACCTTTATTGATAATGTCCGCTATGCCGCCGATCGTGCGGCACCGCTCGGCATAAATATTATGCTGGAAGCCCTTAGCCCTCAGGTGCGAGCTAACTATCTGTATTCCAGTCAGTGGCAAACTCTGGCGGTGTGCGATGCCGTCTCCCGCACTAACGTTTTTGTACAACTGGATCTGTTCCATGCGCAGATAGTCGACGGCAATCTGACCAACCTGATCAAAACGCTCGGGCAACGTATCGGGCATGTACAAATTGCCTCCGTACCCGATCGGCATGAGCCGGACGGCGGAGAAACACATTATCCATGGCTATTTTCCGTGCTGGAAGAGGTGAAATACAGCGGTTATATCGGCACGGAATATCATCCGGCGAACGGTACGCTACCGGGACTGCGCTGGGCAAAACCTTATCTTTAAAAACCCTACCCTATGCAAACCAGGCTTTACCTGAGGCTTAATAATTATGACGATTTCATCCTCAATCACGTACGACAGCGCGGCCATTACTCCGGCAGAAGAGCTGTTATGGAAGAAGGTGATGTGGCGTATTCTGCCGCTGCTGATGCTCTGCTATATCGTAGCGTATCTGGACCGCATTAATGTGGGTGTCGCTAAGCTACAGATGTCAGCAGACCTGTCTTTTTCCGATGCCGTTTATGGATTAGGTGCCGGGATCTTCTTCCTCGGCTATTTTTTCTTTGAGATCCCAACCAACCTCGCCCTGCACCGCTTTGGCGCCCGCCGACTAATCGGCAGCATTCTCATCTCATGGGCAGTGATTGCACCCTGTACCGCCTTTGTCACCACGCCAATGCAGTTCTATCTCGTGCGCTTTTTACTGGGCGTTGCAGAAGCAGGATTCTATCCCGGTGTGATTTTATATCTCTCTTTCTGGTTCCCGAGCTGGCGGCGCGGCAGGATGTTTGCGCTGTTTGCCACCGCGGTGCCGGTGTCTGGCGTAATTGGCAGCCCGCTTTCCGGCTGGATTATGGAATATTTTAACGGTAGCTACGGCATGGAAGGCTGGAAATGGTTGTATATCATTGAAGGTCTGCCTTCGCTGTTGATTGGTGCAATCGTGATCTATTTTCTGACCGATCGCATTGAACAGGCTAGCTGGCTTACCCGCGATGAAAAAGATCTGATGACCAAGCGGCTGGCCGAAGACAGCGCCCAGCATGAGGCACATGACGTCAGCATTTGGGCGGTGTTCCGTAATAAAAAAGTCTGGCTACTGACCTTTATCTATTTTTGCCTGATTGCCGGATTTTATACCGTCGGCTTCTGGCTACCAACGCTGGTACATAACGCGGGCGTGACCGATATTTTTACCGTTGGTCTGTTAACCGCCATCCCTTACGCAGCCGCCATTGTCACTATGCTGGTTGCCTCACGCAGCGCAGATAAACACCGGGAACGCCGCTGGCACTTAGCCTTTATTGCCATTCTGAGCGGTGTTGGCATGGTGATCTCCGCGATGTACAGCCACAACCTGATTATCTCAATGATTGGCTTAACCCTCGGCGCTGCCGGAGGTCTGAGCACCTTACCGATGTTCTGGAGCCTGCCAACCGCCTTTCTCGGCGGGTCCATGGCCGCCGTGGGTATCGCATTAATCAACTCTTTTGGCAACCTGGCCGGCTTCGTAGCGCCTTATCTGATGGGGCTGCTCAATGACCTGACGCATTCAACCCAGTCTGGCGTGCTGATTATCTCCGCCACGCTGTTTGTTGGCGCGGCAGCGGTGTTTTTGATCCCGGCGCGCATGGTGAATCGATAACGGTTTGTTCTGAATATTCTCAGGATGTGGACCATACGCTGCATCCTGAAAACTGATAAATATTGACGAGGTACGTAATGAACATATTAGTCACTGGTGCCGCAGGCTTTCTCGGCAAAAAATTAATTACCGCACTGTTGGCGGGTGGACAACTGACGGATCAGCATGGGCAGCGCCGTGATATTCAGCGCATTATCGCCTGTGATCGGGTGGCTCTGGGCGGTATAGATGACCCGCGTCTCGATATCCGCAGCGGGGATATCAGCGATAAAGCGTGGTTGGATCAAGTGCTGCAAGAGGATATTGACTCCGTGTTTCATCTGGCCGCTATCGTGTCAGGCCAGGCTGAACAGGAATTTGAACTGGGCATGACGATTAACTTTGATGCAACCCGCCATTTGTTTGAAGGGCTGCGTCAGCAAGGGCGTAAACCTAAAGTGGTGATCACCAGCTCAGTTGCGGTATTCGGCGGTGAACTTCCACTTCAGGTCCCCGACGAGCAGGTATGGATGCCACAAAGCTCCTACGGGATTCAAAAGGCTATGAACGATCTGCTACTTTCCGATTACAGCCGCCGTGGCTGGCTCGACGGACGTAGTTTACGTATGCCAACCATTGTCGTACGTCCGGGAAAACCCAATCAGGCAGCGTCCAGTTTCGCCAGCGGGATCATCCGTGAACCGCTAAACGGTGAGGCGGCACGCTGTCCGGTGGCGCTTGATACTCGCCTGTGGTTACTTTCACCAGCGAAAGCGATTGAGGCATTGATTCAGGGGCATGAACTGGACGCCGGTTCGCTCAGCAGCGGACGCGTCATCAATATGACCGGGCTGTCCGTTACGGTGCAGCAGATGATTGATGCGCTGCGCCGCGTCGCAGGTGATGACGTGGTGGCACGTATCGACTATCAGCGTGACAGCAATGTAGAGAAGATTGTGAACTCCTGGCCCGGCGACTTCCTGGCGACCTATGCGAAACAGCTGGGTTTCCGTGGCAACCAGGATTTTGATGAGATTATCCAGGAATACATTGCTGAGGCAGGCTTAGGCGCTTAACCCCCTTCAGACAAGCGATATGCGAACGGCGTTGAGAAAAAAGCGGGATACCCCGCTTTTTAATGGCTTTTGACTTACCGCCGCTTCAACAACATAAAGACGCTGATGGCAAAGAAGGCCGCACTGGGCAAAATCGCGCCCAGCACCGGCGGCAGGCCATAGACCAGGCTGAGGGGACCAAAGATTTCATCCAGCACATAGAAGACAAAACCGAAGCTAATACCGGTCACCACGCGTACGCCCATGGAAACACTACGCAGCGGGCCAAAAATAAATGACAGCGCCATCAGCATCATGACTGCCACGGAGAGCGGCTGAAAGATTTTGCTCCACATGTTCAGTTGATAGCGCCCAGACTCCTGGCCACTCTGTTTCAGGTATTTCGAATAGTTGTACAGCCCGCTGATCGACAGTGCATCCGGATCCAGCGCCACAACACCTAATTTATCCGGCGTCAGCGCGGTTTTCCACTCGCCCCCCACCATCTGATTCCCACGCACCTGCTGCGGGTCGGTCAGATTGGACTCATCGACCTGCGACAGTTTCCAGACCTTTTTATCCGCATCATAAGCGGCGGAAGCCGCGTAGCGAACGCTCTGCAAACGCCTCGCGTCATTAAAGCTGTAGATACTGACGCCGCCAATTTCGTTATTACTTTTAATCCGCTCAATAAAGATAAAGTTGTTGCCATCCTTTGCCCACAGGCCATTCTGTGTTGACATCAGCGAGCCACCCACCAACTGCTGGGCCCGGTAGTTACGCGCCGACTGCTCGCCCTGCGGGGCGACGAATTCGCCGATTGCCATGGTTAACAACACCAGCGGAATTGCGGTTTTCATCACTGATAGCGCAATCTGCAGACGGGTAAAACCGGAGGCCTGCATCACGACCAGCTCGCTACGCTGGGCCAGGGTTCCCAATCCCAACAGTGCGCCAAGCAACGCCGCCATCGGAAAGAAAATTTCGATATCTTTTGGGACACTGAGCACAGTATACAAACCCGCGCCCAGCGCGGTGTAAGCACCCTGCCCGGTTCTGCGCAGCTGATCGACAAATTTGATAATGCCGGAGAGCGACACCAGCATGAATAGCGTAAGCATGATGGTGTTAAAGATGGTTTTACCGATGTATCTGTCGAGAACGCCAAACATTACGCCATACCTCCCTTGCTAAAGCGGGCACGGAAACGCCGCATTGGCACCGTGTCCCACAGGTTAAGGGCCACGGCCAGCGTCAGGTATGCGATGTTAACCAGCCACATCCAGATGGCCGGATCGAGACGACCTTTACTGCCATTAGAACGCAATGAACTTTGTAACAGGAAGAAAATAAGATACAGCAGCATTGCCGGAAGCATCGACAACACACGCCCCTGCCGTGGGTTCACCACGCTCAGCGGTACCACCATCAGCGCCATCACCAGCACCGAGAAAATCAGCGTAATACGCCAATGCAGTTCGCTGCGAAAATCCGCATTATGGGTGGTCAACAGCGCGTGAATCCCGGCCTGTGCGGAATCATTCGGATCCAGCGTCACCGATTTATAGCCCACAATAGCCTGATAGTTAGTGAAATCGGTAATGCGGAAGTCTTTCAGTAGCGCCGTGCCTTCAAACCGGGTGCCTTTATCCAGCGTCACGACCTGCGAACCGTCGCGGCGCTGGTCCATATGACCGCTGTCCGCCAACACCACGGAAGGACGGGCATTCCCATTTGGACGCAGCTGCGCGAGGAACACATGACCGAAGTCGTTGCCCTTCACGTTCTCGATAAACAGTACCGAGTTGCCGTCGCCTGACTGCTGAAACTGCCCTGCAGCCAGTGCCGCTGCGCCAGGGTTAGCTTTCGCATTTTGGGTGACCTCGCTTTGATAGCGAGCCGACCAGGGCCCCAGCCAAATGACGTTGACCGCCGCGACCGCCGCAGTCAGCAACATCAAAATCATCGCCGCCTTCACCAGTACAGCCTTACTCAGGCCGCAGGCGTGCATCACCGTAATTTCACTTTCGGTGTAGAGGCGGCCAAGGGTCATTAAAATGGCCAGAAACAGGCTTAGCGGCAGGATAAGCTGCGCCATTTCCGGTACGCCAAGGCCTAACAATGTCAGAACTAAATTTGTAGGAATTTCGCCATCCACCGCGGCACCCAGAATCCTGACGAGCTTCTGACAAAAGAAGATCAACAACAGGATAAAGAGTATAGCCAACTGGCTTTTGAGCGTTTCCCGAACCAGATATCTAATGATGATCACGCTTAGTACGCCTGTGAAAACTTGTCTTTTTGCAGGAAAATCGATAGTTTCAACGCTTACCCGCCATTTTTTGTTAAATATGGCCGTCGTCATAGCTAATATTGTATGACACAAGCGTTTAGGTGGCACAAAAAATAGCCGTTGTCACCGAAACTCAATCTGACGTCCGTTTACTAAACGTCGTTACGCAACGGTTTATCAGTTACGAAAGCGCTACATTCTAGCCGCAGCCGACGCCGTTGTCTTTAAGATTCAGGAGAGTGCATGGAGTTCAGTGTAAAAAGCGGTAGCCCGGAAAAACAGCGCAGTGCCTGTATTGTCGTTGGCGTCTTTGAACCGCGTCGGCTGTCACCGATTGCTGAACAGCTGGACAAAATCAGTGATGGCTATATCAGCGCCCTGCTGCGTCGAGGCGAACTGGAAGGTAAACCAGGCCAGACCTTACTTCTGCATCATGTGCCTAATATTTTGTCTGAGCGTATTTTACTGATTGGCTGCGGCAAAGAGCGCGAGCTCGATGAGCGTCAGTACAAGCAGGTGATCCAGAAGACCATTAATACCCTTAACGATACCGGCTCAATGGAGGCTGTCTGCTTCCTGACCGAGCTGCACGTTAAAGGTCGCAACACTTACTGGAAAGTACGCCAGGCGGTGGAAACGGCGAAGGAGTCGCTGTACAGCTTCGACCAGTTGAAGAGCAATAAAACCGAGCCGCGCCGTCCTCTGCGTAAGATGGTGTTCAACGTGCCCACGCGCCGTGAGCTGACCAGTGGTGAGAGAGCGATTCAACACGGGCTGGCTATCGCTTCTGGTATACGTGCGGCGAAAGATCTCGGCAATATGCCACCCAATATCTGCAACGCGGCTTACCTGGCTTCCCAGGCGCGTCAGCTGGCCGATAACTACAGCAAAAATATTACTACCCGCGTTATCGGTGAGCAGCAGATGAAAGAGTTGGGCATGAATGCCTATCTGGCCGTTGGCCAGGGCTCGCAGAATGAATCACTGATGTCAGTAATTGAGTACAAGGGCAATCCGGATCCGGAAAGCAAACCTATCGTGCTGGTGGGTAAAGGGCTGACGTTCGACTCCGGTGGTATCTCCATCAAACCTGCCGAAGCCATGGACGAAATGAAGTACGATATGTGCGGCGCAGCATCGGTGTATGGCGTGATGCGCATGGTCGCCGAGCTGAATCTGCCGTTGAACGTGGTGGGTGTGCTGGCGGGCTGCGAAAACATGCCTGGCGGGCGCGCTTTCCGTCCGGGTGACGTGTTAACGACCATGTCCGGTCAAACTGTTGAGGTGTTAAATACCGATGCGGAAGGCCGTCTGGTGCTGTGTGACGCATTGACCTACGTTGAGCGTTTCGAGCCAGAAGTGGTGATTGATATCGCAACGTTAACCGGCGCCTGCGTGATCGCACTTGGCCACCATATTAGCGGGTTACTCTCCAACCATAACCCGCTGGCGCATGAACTGATTAGCGCGTCCGAGCAGGCCGGTGACCGCGCGTGGCGTTTACCGATGGCGGATGAGTATCAGGAACAGCTGGAGTCTAACTTCGCCGATATGGCCAATATCGGTGGCCGCCCCGGCGGCGCAATTACCGCCGCCAGTTTCCTGGCGCGTTTTGCCCGCAAGTATAACTGGGCGCACCTGGATATCGCCGGTACCGCATGGCGCTCCGGCAAAGCAAAAGGCGCCACCGGACGTCCGGTAGCCCTACTGTCGCAGTTTCTGCTGAACCGTGCGGGACTAAACGGCGACGATTGATCGGACAATGATGGATAATACGGCGCGGCGCAGGCTGTTGCCGATAACCTGCCGTCAGGGCGGAAGCGATTCCGCCCGTTTTACTTTCACTTTCTTCAGGCATCACACATGAAAAACGCGACCTTCTACCTGCTGGACACCGAGACGCCGGTCGACGGGCTTAGCGCGCTTGAAGCGTTAGCCTGCGATCTGGCGGAAGCGCGCTGGCGCGCAGGGAAACGCGTGTTGATCGCCTGTGAAAATGAGCAACAGGCCATCAAGCTGGATGAAGCCTTATGGCAGCGTCCAGCCAGCGCTTTCGTACCGCATAATTTGGCCGGTGAAGGTCCGAAATACGGCGCACCGGTTGAACTGGCCTGGCCGCAGCGCCGCGGTAATTCACCGCGTGACCTGCTGATCAGCCTGCTGCCTCAGTTCGCAGATTTTGCCACCGCTTTCTATGAAGTGATAGACTTCGTCCCTTACGAAGCATCTCTTAAACAGCTGGCGCGCGACCGCTATAAAGCGTATCGCAGCGTCGGGTTCCACTTGAATACGGCCACGCCACCGCAGCCACAAACGACATAGCAGAAATGGAAAAGACATATAACCCGCAAGAGATCGAACAGCCGCTGTACGAGCACTGGGAAAAGCAGGGCTACTTTAAACCGAATGGCGATACCAGCCAGGAAAGCTTCTGCATCATGATCCCGCCGCCGAACGTGACCGGCAGCTTGCATATGGGTCACGCCTTCCAGCAAACCATTATGGATACCATGATCCGCTACCAGCGTATGCAGGGGAAAAACACCCTGTGGCAGGCCGGAACCGACCATGCTGGTATCGCCACCCAGATGGTGGTTGAACGTAAGATTGCCGCCGAAGAGGGTAAGACGCGCCAGGATTATGGCCGTGATGCCTTTATCGAGAAAATCTGGCAATGGAAAGCAGAATCAGGCGGTACCATCACGCGTCAGATGCGTCGTTTGGGGAACTCTGTCGATTGGGAACGTGAGCGTTTCACGATGGATGAAGGCTTGTCCAACGCGGTGAAAGAGGTGTTTGTGCGCCTGCACAAAGAGAACCTGATTTATCGCGGTAAACGCCTGGTCAACTGGGATCCGAAACTGCGCACCGCCATTTCCGATTTGGAAGTGGAAAACCGCGAATCCAAAGGTTCAATGTGGCACCTGCGCTATCCGCTGGCCGATGGCGCGAAAACCGCCGACGGTAAAGATTATCTGGTGGTTGCCACCACCCGTCCGGAAACCGTGCTGGGCGACACCGGTGTGGCGGTCAACCCGGAGGATCCGCGTTATAAAGATTTGATCGGTAAGTTCGTCGTGCTGCCGCTGGTGAATCGCCGTATTCCGATTCTGGGCGACGAGCACGCCGATATGGAAAAAGGCACCGGCTGCGTGAAGATCACCCCGGCGCACGATTTTAACGACTACGAAGTGGGCCGCCGCCATAAGCTGCCGATGATCAATATCCTGACCTTTGACGGCGATATCCGTGAAAGCGCTCAGGTTTATGATACTAATGGCGAAGCCTGTGAAGCTTACGATAGTGCTATCCCGGCGCCATTCCAGAAGCTGGAACGTTTTGCGGCACGTAAAGCGATCGTGTCGGCGCTTGACGATCTCGGCCTGCTGGATGAGATCAAAGCACACGACCTGACGGTGCCTTACGGCGATCGCGGCGGCGTGGTGATCGAACCGATGCTGACCGATCAATGGTACGTCCGTACCGCGCCGCTGGCGAAAGTGGCTGTTGAAGCCGTTGAGCAAGGTGAGATCCAGTTTGTCCCTAAGCAGTACGAAAATATGTATTTCTCCTGGATGCGCGACATTCAGGACTGGTGTATTTCACGCCAGCTGTGGTGGGGACATCGCATCCCAGCCTGGTACGATGTAGACGGCAATGTCTATGTCGGACGCAATGAAGAAGAGGTGCGCGCTGAACATCACCTGGGGCAGGACATTGTGCTGACTCAGGATGAAGACGTGCTGGACACCTGGTTTTCATCTGGCCTGTGGACCTTTTCCACACTGGGCTGGCCGGAAAATACCGAAGCACTGCGTACCTTCCACCCGACCAGCGTGCTGGTTAGCGGCTTTGACATTATTTTCTTCTGGATTGCACGCATGATCATGCTGACCATGCACTTTATCAAAGATGAAAACGGCAAACCGCAGGTGCCGTTTAAGACCGTCTACATGACCGGTCTGATCCGTGATGAGGAAGG
Organism: [Pantoea] beijingensis; assembly: GCF_022647505.1. Classification (NCBI taxonomy): domain Bacteria; kingdom Pseudomonadati; phylum Pseudomonadota; class Gammaproteobacteria; order Enterobacterales; family Erwiniaceae; genus Erwinia; species [Pantoea] beijingensis. The sequence continues at coordinate 577,973 of NZ_CP071409.1, read as the reverse complement.
GCAAAAGATGTCGAAGTCGAAAGGCAACGTCATCGATCCGCTGGATATGGTGGACGGTATTTCGCTGCCGGACCTGCTGGAGAAACGTACCGGCAATATGATGCAGCCGCAGTTGGCCGAGAAAATCCGCAAGCGTACCGAAAAACAGTTCCCGAACGGGATTGAACCACACGGCACCGATGCACTGCGTTTCACCCTGGCGGCGCTGGCCTCAACCGGCCGTGATATCAACTGGGATATGAAGCGACTGGAAGGCTACCGCAACTTCTGTAATAAGCTGTGGAACGCCAGCCGCTTTGTGCTGATGAATACCGAAGATCAGGATTGCGGCCAGCACGGCGGCGAGCGCGTGTTGTCACTGGCCGATCGCTGGATTCTGGCGGAGTTTAACCAGACGGTGAAAGCCTATCGTGAAGCGCTGGATAGCTATCGCTTTGATATTGCAGCTAATATTCTTTATGAGTTCACCTGGAACCAGTTCTGTGACTGGTATCTGGAGTTGACGAAGCCTGTGATGAATGGCGGTTCAGAAGCGGAACTGCGCGGCACGCGCCACACGCTGGTTGAGGTGCTGGAGTCGTTGCTGCGCCTGGCGCATCCGATTATTCCATTCATTACCGAAACCATCTGGCAACGCGTGAAAGTGCTGAAAGGTATTACCGCCGATACCATCATGCTGCAGCCGATGCCGGCCTTTGATGCCAATAAAGTGGACAGTGCTGCACTGGCTGATACCGAATGGCTGAAGCAGGCTATCGTCGCAGTACGTAATATCCGTGCTGAGATGAATATTGCACCGGGCAAGAAGCTGGATGTGCTGTTGCGCGGGGCCAGTGCTGAAGCGCAGCGCCGCGTCACCGACAATAACAGCTTCCTGCAAACGCTGGCACGCTTGGACAGTATTACCCTACTGCCGACGGACGATAAAGGCCCGGTTTCTGTCACCAAGCTGATCGACGGCGCGGAGTTGCTGATCCCGATGGCCGGCCTGGTGGATAAAGCCGCCGAGCTGGATCGTCTGGCGAAAGAGGTTGCTCGTCTGGAAGCTGAGATCGGTCGCATCGCGGGTAAACTTGCCAATGAAGGCTTTGTCGCACGTGCACCGGAAGCGGTGGTGGCGAAAGAGCGTGAGCGTATGGCTGAATGTGAACAGGCAAAAGTAAAACTGATTGAACAGCAGGCCGTCATTGCTGCATTGTAAGTAACCTTGCGTTTTATCCCCGCCATGACTGGAGTAGCACTTTCAGCATCGGCGGGGATGACTCTATTCCACTGTCCAGGTTTACCTCCCGACCTCTGGCGATAATTTTATGACAACGACCACACAACTCAATCTGCGCATTCGCCCCATCAAAGCGGAAGATAATCGCGCTATCGCTGGCGTGATCCGCGCAGTCTCTGCCGAGTTCGGACTCACCGCAGATAAGGGCTTTACGGTTGCCGATCCCAACCTTGATAGTCTGTTTGAACTGTACGGCGCAGCCAACAGCGCTTACTGGGTTATTGAACTGGAAGGGGAGGTTGTCGGCGGCGGCGGCGTTGCGCCACTGCAAGGCAGCGAACCTGATATCTGTGAACTGCAAAAGATGTATTTTTTACCCATCGTTCGCGGTCTGGGACTGGCACGCCAGCTGGCGATGCAGTCGATGGATTTCGCCCGTGAACGTGGCTTTACCCGCTGCTATCTGGAGACGACCGCTTCACTAACGCGCGCCGTAGCGCTCTATGAGAAACTGGGATTCCACCATCTTGACAACCCACTGGGCTGTACCGGCCATGTCGACTGTGAAGTCAGGATGTTAAAATCGTTGTAGCCCCGCTTAGCGCGTCACCGGGCACCCCACTGTGAAAGCGGAGCTCATTGTCCAGCGTCTGAATTAAGCGCGCTTCCGCTTCGCCAATCTTCCTGACCCGCATGCTGATATCAACCGGTGAAACCCGTGCAGCCAGCGCCAGATAGTCCTGATAGTGGCGCGCTTCAGAACGCAACAGTGAAGTATAAAATCGTGCAAGGTCCTCATCCAGATAAGGCGCCAGGCTGGCAAAACGCTCACAGGAGCGCGCTTCAATGTAGGCACCACAAATCAGTTTATCGACCAGCGTATCCGGCTCATGTGTGATCACTTCCCGCAGTAATCCTTTAGCATAACGACTGGCGGTGATTTTGACATAAGGGATATGACGCGCCTGCATAATCTCCAGTACCTGATAAAAATGGTGCAATTCCTCTTTGATCAACATCACCATCTTTTCCACCAGCTCATCGGCGTAGGGAAGATTACCGCGAATGATTACATTTTTTGACAGGCTCTTATGATCATTGAGGAAGTGAAGATCATAGTTTTCACTATGAACGAAATTCTCGTAAGGCTTTAGCCAGGTCAGTAGCGCATCACCACTCTCTTTGTCCGCGACATATTTACGGATCAGCCAAATTGCGGTTTGAGCCGCTTTCAGTTCGCACACCAGATGATCGGTGAGCAGCGTCGGCAGGTTTTCCGGCTTGCACGCCTCATCGATCCAGGCTTGCGGTGTACGGCAGTGCAGAAAGGCATGTAAAGGGGCGAGGAGTTGCTGGTAGCTCATTGCGGTAAAACGGTCCGGTTACAGGTAAGTAAAACGGGCGGCATGCGGGCCGCCCGCGGAAGATTAGTGACGGACGCCGTCATCCTCATCATCATCAATATCTTCCTCATCACCCTCTTCGTCATCTTCATCGCCTTCGAAGTAGGTTCCCCAACCGTCATAATCAACGTTAAATTTCATCGCCAGCTCGATCAGCTGTTCAACCTGTACATCAATCAATTCCGCATTCAGCGCGCATTCGGAAATCGCATCACAGCAGATGACTTTGGTGCCATCTTCCAGCTCCAGTTCTTCCGCATCCGTTGCTTCATAACCCAGTTTGAACGCCTCTACGGCGACCTTCTCCAGGATATCGAAGTTAGTGCTTGAGAAGTGATGCTCAATCGTATAGAGCGCGTCAGGATCGCTGCCGTCATCCAACAGCTCTTCAATAATCAGACGAGTCTCTTCGCGCTGATCTTCCAACAGTGATTCCTTAGACATGGTTCAATTCCTCAAAAGTGCGGGCGAATATTTTATTATTTTCCCACAGTGCCCCTCGCGCCACTACACAAAAAGATAAGTTTCTTTTTTCTGGGGTTGAATATGAATATTCATTCGGTTAAATTGAATTTTAATTCAATATAAGATGTCACACGGAGTGCTGTATGAGTAAGTTATATCAACGCCATTTTCTCCGGCTGCTTGATTTTACCCCCGCTGAAATTAACGCCCTGCTTGCCCTATCCGCCTCACTAAAAACCGATAAGAAAAATGGCGAAGAAGTTCAACACCTGAAAGGTAAAAACATCGCGCTCATCTTCGAAAAAGACTCAACCCGGACCCGGTGTGCTTTCGAGGTTGCCGCATTCGATCAGGGGGCTAACGTCACTTATCTTGGCCCAAGCGGCAGTCAGATCGGCCATAAAGAGTCGATCAAAGATACGGCTCGCGTACTGGGGCGCATGTACCACGGCATTCAGTACCGCGGCTACGAACAAAAGGTTGTTGAAACTCTGGCGCAGTATGCTGGTGTACCTGTGTGGAATGGTTTGACGAATCAGTTCCATCCCACCCAGTTATTGGCCGATCTGCTGACGATGCAGGAGCATCTGCCGCGAAAGCCGTTGAAAAATATGACACTGGTTTATGTAGGTGATGCACGCAATAATATGGGCAACAGCATACTGGAAGCAGCCGCGGTGATGGGACTCGATTTACGCCTGGTCGCCCCAAAAAGCTGCTGGCCGGATGAAGCGCTGGTGACTGAATGCCGCCAGCTCGCACAACAGACCGGCGGCAAGATTACCTTAACAGAATCGGTTACCGAGGGCGTTATCGGGGCAGATTTCATCTATACCGATGTGTGGGTCTCAATGGGAGAGCCCAAAGAAGTCTGGCAAAGCCGTATTGCGATGCTGCGTTCCTACCAGGTGAATATGGCGATGCTGAAACTCACCGGTAACCCACAGGTGAAATTTTTGCACTGTCTGCCTGCCTTCCACGATAAACAAACGACGCTGGGCCAACAGATAGCGGAACATTATCATCTGCACAATGGCATGGAAGTCACCGATGAGGTGTTTGAATCCTCGCACAGCATTGTGTTCGATCAGGCGGAAAACCGTCTGCATACCATTAAAGCGGTTCTTGTCGCGACACTTTCATCGCAACTCTGATTATTTCTGCATTTTTCGCTCCGGAGACGGAGCGAAAATCCCCCTCAATTGATTTCTCCCCTGCCCCTGATTATTCAGAACATATAATTATCCTGGTTACTTTTTTTATACATAAACTCATGCAAAATAAATATTCACCAAAACAGCATAGAGGAAAAACCCTTATAGTGCATCAGTTGCTGGATAGCCGTTGTTAATAGTAAAAAATAAATAATAAACAAACTTACATCACAATTTTATATGAATAAAAAAAACACCACTCAGGAATAATTATCCGAAATAAAATGTGTTTTTTAAAATAATTTAACGCCTTTTAATGATATTCATGCAGAGAGCAAATAAAACCATTAAAAAACAAATAAATAAACAAAACACTAACGTTAAAAATGATACAAAAATCATGTTAATGAAATAATAAAACAATACTCATAAATAGTTATTCACCACAATAAAAAACAGATTAAACATAAAGTGACCGTCATCAAAAACATATTACTTAACTATTTTTTTCGCTATTTACGTGAGTCCAGTCATCTTATTCACCCCTTCAAAAGATAATATCCATCATTAGTGAATATCATCAGCTAACGATATTCCCCTTAACGTTATTTACTGAGATATGGAAATGTCGATGAATAAACATTATGTCGGTTCAGAAATCGGGCAGCTTCGTTCTGTGATGCTGCATCGTCCTTGTTTAAGTCTGCAAAGACTCACCCCGTCAAACTGCCAGGAACTCCTGTTTGATGATGTTCTTTCCGTCGAAACGGCGGGAGAAGAACACGATATCTTTGCCTCCACGCTGCGTAAACAAGGTGTTGAAGTTCTACTCCTTACCGATTTATTAACGGAAACACTTAATCAACCGGAGGCCAAGCGCTGGCTACTGGAAACACAAATCTCCGATTACCTGCTGGGCCCCTCTTTCGCAACCGATATTCGTGACTGGCTGGCCGGGCAACCGCAGCGCCAGTTAGCCAGATATCTAACCGGCGGACTCACCTACAGCGAAATCCCACAAAATTTCAGCAGCATGGCGATTGATACACATCAGTTGACGGATTTCATTATGGCACCGCTGCCAAACCATCTGTTTACCCGTGACGCATCCTGCTGGATATATAACGGTGTCTCTATCAATCCCATGGCGAAACCTGCTCGCCAGCGTGAATCGAATAATCTGCGGGCGGTATATCGCTGGCATCCCGCCTTCACTGATGGCGAGTTTATTAAATACTTTGGTGATGAGCCACTGAACTACGAACATGCCACTCTGGAAGGCGGCGATGTACTGGTTCTGGGACGTGGCACGGTATTAATCGGTATGTCAGAGCGCACCACCATCTACGGTATTGAATTCCTGGCTCGTTCACTCTTTCAGCACCAGCAGGCCACCCAGGTCATTGTCCTGGAACTGCCAAAGCTCCGGGCCTGTATGCATCTTGATACGGTCATGACCCATCTCGATCTTGATACCTTTTCTATTTATCCGGAAGTCATTGGTCCCCAGACACGCTGCTGGGTGTTAACCAGTGACGGACATAATGGCCTGAAGCGTCGTGAAGAACCTTCACTGACGAAAGCGCTGGAGAAGGGGCTGGGGATTGATCAACTGAAATTCATTACCACCGGTGGTGACAGTTTTGAAGCAGAACGCGAACAGTGGAACGACGCCAATAACGTATTGACGATCCGCCCTGGCGTGGTGATTGGCTATGAGCGTAATACCTATACCAATGAGAAATATGACAAGGCGGGCATAACCGTGCTGCCCATTCCCGGCAACGAGCTGGGGCGTGGACGTGGTGGCGCACGCTGTATGAGCTGTCCGCTGGAACGCGACAGTATTTGAGCCAGATAAAGGAAGAATGTCATGACTAAACCTCTGTTGGTTATCGCATTGGGTGGTAACGCGCTGTTAAAACGTAAAGAACCGCTGGAAGCCAATATTCAGTACCGTAACGTTCAACAAGCGGCACAGATGATTGCCACGCTTGCCACACAGTGGCGCATCATTGTGGTTCACGGGAATGGCCCCCAGGTAGGTCTGCTGGCACTACAAAACAGCGCTTACGAGGCCGTTTCACCTTACCCACTTGACGTACTGGTTGCTGAAACCCAAGGCATGATTGGCTACATGCTGCAGCAGGCGCTAAATAACCTTTTACCTCAACATCCCATCACCACGCTCCTGACGCAGGTGGAAATCAACCGGCAGGATCCGGCGTTTTTGAACCCGACTAAATATATCGGCCCACTTTATCCGGTCGATCGTGGCCGGGAGGTCGGTGAACAGATGGGCTGGACCATGAAGCTGGACGGCCAGCATATGCGCCGCGTCGTTCCCTCACCACAACCGCTGCGCATCATAGAAAATGACGCGATCATGACGCTGCTGAAAGAGGATCACCTCATTATTTGCAACGGTGGTGGAGGTATTCCGGTAGAGCGTGACGCAGCGGGCATGCTGATGGGGGTACAGGCCGTCATTGATAAAGATCTCTCAGCGGCACTGCTCGCTCGTCAGATTAAAGCGGATGCCCTACTGATCCTGACCGACGCCGATGCCGTCTATCGCGACTGGGGCACCGCAGCTCAGCAGGCGCTCACCCAGGTGACGCCCAATGATCTGCAGGAAATGACATTTGATGCGGGTTCAATGGGGCCAAAAATCACCGCAGCCTGTGATTTTGTTACCCACTGCCATGGCATCGCTGGCATTGGTTCCCTTGAAGATGCCAGCAACATTCTCTCCGGCGGGAAAGGAACCCGCATCTGTCCCAACCTTAATCATCCACTTATTTAATAAGGACATATTATGACAACGTCATTGTCTCGCCGTCATTTTCTGAAACTACTTGATTTCAGTTCACAGGAGATCCAGTCGCTCATCGATCTGGCGTTCAGGTTGAAAAAGGATAAATACGCAGGCCGGGAGCAGCAGAAACTGCAGGGAAAAAATATCGCGCTGATTTTTGAAAAAACCTCAACCCGCACCCGCTGTGCCTTTGAGGTTGCCGCTTACGATCAAGGTGCCCGAGTGACCTATCTTGCCCCTGGCGGTTCACAAATCGGTCATAAGGAATCGATGAAGGATACCGCTCGGGTGCTGGGCCGCATGTATGACGGAATTGAATACCGTGGTTTTGGCCAACACATTGTTGAAGAGCTGGCGCAATATGCTGGCGTCCCCGTATGGAATGGGCTGACTGATGAGTTTCATCCTACGCAAATCCTCGCCGACCTGATGACTATGCTTGAGCATTTACCCGGTAAGAAACTCCAGCAAATCTCCTTCGCCTACCTCGGCGACGCGCACAATAACATGGGGAATTCACTGATGGTGGGGGCCGCAAAAATGGGGATGGATATTCGCCTGGTCGCACCTGAAGCAAGGTGGCCTGATGCTGGACTGGTGGCGCAATGCCGGGCGATAGCCAGTGAAACCGGTGGCAAAATCACTCTGACAGAAAATGTCGAGGAAGGCGTTAAGCACGTCGACTTTCTCTATACCGATGTCTGGGTCTCTATGGGCGAGCCTAAGGAAGCATGGGATGAACGCATCGCGCTAATGAAACCCTATCAAATCAATCAGCAGGTTATTGATGCCACACTCAATCCTGACGTGAAATTTATGCACTGTTTGCCCGCCTTCCATAATGCCGAGACGTCAGTAGGACGTGACATCGAAAGCCGCTGGGGTATGCCTGGGCTGGAGGTGACGGAAGAGGTATTTGAATCGCCGTATTCTATCGTCTTTGATGAGGCGGAAAATCGTATGCACACCATCAAAGCCGTGATGGTCGCGACTCTCGGTAGCTAGCAGACCGCATCGCCAGCTCCCGGCTGGCGATGCGCCATGTAATAAGGACATTATTGTGAAAAAATTTAAATTCCCTTCCGCCTATACCATCCTGTTTATTCTTATTGCATTGGTGAGCGCTCTGACATGGGTGATCCCCGCTGGCAGTTACGATATGGCCTTTAATAGCACCCTCGGACAGGAGGTGCCGATCGCAGGGACATGGCATCGCGTGGCTCCGCATGCTCAGGGCATCGCCGAGATGGTGTTGGCACCGATTGATGGGTTCTATAACCATAAAACTCATGAAGCGGGTGCGATTGATGTCGCTTTATTTATTCTGGTCGTCGGCGGATTCCTTGGGGTGGTGACGAAAACGGGCGCGATCGATGCGGGAATTGAGCGTGTCACTCAGCGACTGCGTGGCAAAGAAGAGTGGATGATCCCGATTCTCATGGCGCTCTTTGCCGCAGGCGGCACCGTTTATGGCATGGCTGAAGAATCACTGCCTTTTTACTCACTCATGGTACCGGTGATGATTGCTGCCCGCTTCGATGCGGTGGTCGGTGCCGCGATGGTATTGCTTGGCGCGGGTATTGGCACGATTGGCTCGACTATTAATCCGTTTGCTACGGTTATTGCCGCCAATGCCGCCGGCATCCCATTTACTGCAGGGATTGGACTGCGCCTGCTAATTCTGGCATTCGGCTGGGTCGTTTGTGTCATCTGGGTAATGCGCTATGCCATTAAGGTACGTAACGATCCCAGCAAATCACTGGTCGCCGATATGCAGGAAGAAAACCGCACCTTTTTTCTGGGAAACCGTCAGGATGGCCAGCTTGAATTTAATCTCACCCGCAAGATAATTTTGCTGGTGTTTGTACTGACGTTCGCCGTGATGATTTATGGTGTTTCCGTCCGCGGCTGGTGGATGGCTGAAATATCCGGCGTATTTTTAGTGGCCGCTATCATTACGGGCCTAATCGCCCGTCTCAGCGAAGAAGCACTTACCTCAACTTTTATCGAAGGTGCTCGCGACCTGTTGGGCGTTGCACTGATTATTGGTATCGCCCGCGGAATCGTGGTGATCATGGACAATGGGATGATCAGCCACAGCGTCCTGAGAGCCGCAGAAAGCGTGGTTAGCGGTCTCTCCTCAGCCCTGTTTATCAGCGTCGTCTTCTTACTGGAAGGGCTACTTTCTTTTCTGGTGCCATCGTCATCAGGACTTGCGGTACTGACTATGCCGGTAATGGCACCGCTGGCGGATTTTGCCCAGGTCAACCGTGAGTTAGTGGTCACCGCCTATCAAACGGCATCTGGATTAGTAAATTTACTCACGCCAACGTCCGCTGTCGTCATGGGGGGGCTGGCTATCGCCCGTATTCCCTATATTCGCTGGTTAAAATGGATCGCACCTTTATTTGCTATTTTATTGATTTTTTTAGTTCTTTCTCTAAGCCTTGCCGCTTTATTATAGAAACAACATGCTGTTTCTAATCATTTTACAAAAGGGACTTTCGTACTATGGCCAAAAAATGCAGCAAAGCGCGTGAGAAGGAAAGCCAACAACTCCTGCTCTGCCGACGACTTATCGCGAATAATCATTATCACAGTCAGCAAAACCTCAGACAGGATCTGCAAAAGTATGGCTATCATAATATTAGCCAGTCCACGGTATCTCGGCTGTTAACGACGCTTGATGTTATTAAAACCACGAATGTCAGAGGAGAAAAGATCTATGCGCTAAATCCGCAGCAGCAAGCCAAACCGGATGTGTTGCGCCCGGTATCTGATATGATTCTGAGCGTCGATTACAATGCAAAATTTGTGATTATCGAGGTTATTGCAGGTTATGCCCGCCCGGTTGCACGTATTGTTGAATCCCACAATCTTTCCGGCGTACTGGGGGTTGTCGCCAGTAATAATCATGTGTGGATCTCCCCACGTAATACCAATAATACCTACCTCCTGTATCGCCGAATTAGCTATTTATTGGGGCAAGCGCTGAAAGATGATTCAGGGCAACCGCACAAAGAAACACGTGCGTCTTGAAGCCGATAGCGATGCGCGTAGAATACCCAGCAATTTATCTGGCAAGGGTAAATTGCCCGTATTCAAACCTTGTCCAACTTTATGGGGTCAGTCCACTATTGAGGGGCATTTTTGTCCGCAATTCAGCACGCGCCTGCCCTGAGCACGGTCGCAGAGGAGAGTGAAGCATGGCCAATCCGCTTTATCATAAAAATATTATCTCAATCAACGATCTTAGCCGTGAAGAGCTGGAGCTGGTGCTGAGTACCGCTGCGCGCCTGAAAGCGCATCCTCAACCTGAGTTACTGAAACATAAGGTGATTGCCAGCTGTTTCTTTGAAGCCTCAACCCGTACGCGCTTGTCATTTGAAAGCGCCATCCACCGACTAGGGGCTTCCGTCGTTGGTTTTTCTGATGGCAGTAATACCTCGCTGGGTAAAAAAGGCGAGACGCTAGCCGATACAATCGCCGTGATTGGCACCTATGTTGACGCCATCGTTATGCGTCATCCTCAGGAAGGTGCGGCGCGCCTGGCCACTGAATACTCGGGGGGCATTCCGATCCTCAATGCGGGTGACGGGGCTAACCAACATCCAACGCAAACGCTGCTCGATCTGTTTACCATTCAGGAAACACAAGGCCGCCTGAATAACCTTAACGTGGCAATGGTTGGGGATCTGAAATATGGCCGTACCGTGCACTCTCTGGCGCAGGCACTGGCTAAATTTGACGGCAATCGCTTCTTCTTTATCGCCCCGGATGCGCTTGCAATGCCGGGTTACATCACCGATATGTTGGATGAACAAGGCATTCCGTGGAGCCGCCATGACACCATCGATGAGGTGATCCCACTGGTTGATATCCTGTATATGACACGTGTACAGAAAGAACGCCTCGACCCGTCCGAGTATGCCAATGTAAAAGCGCAATTTATTCTGCGGGCCGCCGATCTGGCCGATGCGCGTGACAACATGAAGGTGCTGCATCCGCTGCCACGTATTGATGAGATTACCACGGACGTTGATAGCACACCGCATGCCTGGTATTTCCAGCAAGCCGGTAATGGTATCTATGCTCGTCAGGCGCTTCTGGCGCTGGTGCTCAATAGCGAACTGGCTCTGTAAGGAGGAAAGAACGATGACACAAGATAATAAGTTGCAGGTTGAGGCGATTAAACGCGGTACGGTTATCGATCACATCCCCGCGCAGGTTGGATTTAAGTTACTGACGTTGTTCCGCCTGACGGAAACCGACCAGCGCATCACGATTGGTTTGAATCTGCCTTCCGGCGAGTTAGGACGTAAGGATCTGATTAAGATTGAAAATACGTTTCTGACCGAAGCACAAATCAACCAATTAGCGGTGTACGCACCGCACGCTACCGTTAATCGCATTGATGAATATGAAGTGGTCGGAAAGAGCGCGCCTGCGCTGCCTGACCGCATTGAGCGAGTACTGACATGTCCTAACAGTAACTGTATCAGCCGCAACGAACCGGTGATGTCCAGCTTCGCGGTGAAAAAACGTCATGATGAGGTACAGTTGCAGTGCAAATATTGCGAGAAGTCGTTTGCTCACCATGTGGTGCTGGCAAACGGTTAACGTCTGGTATACTGATGCATCATCTTCAGTGTGAATACCTTTTCAGGAGAAGTCATGTCTCGCGAAATCAGTACAGATAAAGCACCCGCGGCAATTGGTCCCTATGTTCAGGCCGTTGATTTGGGCAGTATGATCATCACCTCTGGCCAGATTCCTGTCGATCCTAAAACCGGTACGGTGCCAGACGATATTGCAGCTCAGACGCGTCAATCGCTGGATAACGTGCAAGCGATCGTAGAGGCTGCCGGCCTGAAAGTGGCAGACATTGTTAAGACCACGGTATTCGTTAAGGACCTTAACGACTTCGCGAGCGTGAATGCGACCTACGACGCTTTTTTCACCGAACATCAGGCCAGCTTTCCGGCACGTTCCTGTGTAGAAGTCGCGCGCCTGCCGAAAGATGTGAAGATCGAGATCGAAGCGATCGCCATACGTAGCTAACCCGCGGACGCATCCCGGGGAGCTTACATCAGTAAGTGACCCGGGTAAGACCGCGCAGCCAACGCAGAGGCCGCGGCAAGTATGACGGGTATCTTTATTTACTGGCCCTCAACAACTTCTCCACCGGATAAACCAGCGCAATCACCACCTCATCCTGTGTGCGTGCTGCTGCGTTCAGCGTGGCATGCATTGCTGCCACTTCCCGCGCACCAAAGGCTCGCTCGTTCTCCAACGCATCCAGCAGCATATTCCCCATTTGAGCAATATCTGCCACCTGCTGTGCCACAGGACGCAACGCGGTTAACTGATAATTGCGCTCAAGCAGCGGCAAGACCTGTGTAATATTGTTTTGCCAGTACGTCAGTTGCTGGCGTATAGCCTGTGTGGCCTGCTTATTGTCCCGATCCTCGATTAACGCATCGACCTGCTGATCTAAGGCCCGAACCTTATCACTCTCTGACGGCAGTATGTCCGCTAAGCGGTTCAGTGGCTCGGCGGCATCGTAATTGCCCGCCTGAAATTTTAGGTGCTGGCGAGTGTAATACTGAGCAGGTTCCAATACCTCGCTAAGAATCTGCAATGGCACGATATCGCTGCTGTTGGCCAGGCGAACCATTTGCGCCTGCGCTTCCTGATGCTGTTGCAGGCCCACTGAAACGGCTGACCAGCGATCCACCGCCGCCAGACGGCGATACATATTCGCCTCATCCGTGACATCCTTTGCCGACCATAATCGCTCGGCAATAACAAAAGCGCGCGGCCATAATTTCACATCCAACAGGTTAGCATTGATGTTTTCTGCCCACACTGCCGCTTCGCCCCCCAACAGATTTTCCTCTTGCTGCCGTGCATTAGGCACAACAGGCTGAATCCCCGGTGGCACCCGCTCAAGACGACGACCCGAAGCGGGATAACGCACATTGCCCACCCGCATGTAACCGTCCAGCGTGTTCTGCGTTAACTTTACCACCGGCTGCACTTCCCCCATCCAGCTGTCCACGCTGAAGGTAACTTTATCGGGTGCCAGCCAGTTGATATTTTTCACCATGCGGCGGGATTTACCGGCAAAATCAATGAAACCACGCCAGCCATGTCGCCCATCAATCAGCGTAAAACTGCCTTCGACGGCGCTGCCTTTCAGACGCGGCATGGTAAATTTCCAGCTTTGCACATGTTCATCATTTTGTGTCTGATCCGCGCCGCCCAGACCTTGCATTGTTATCTCATTGCGATAGTGATAAGCCGCAGGCTGGGGTTGGTCCAGGTAGAAACCGGTGGAGAGGATGCCACGATAGTTATCACTGGCGATATTGCCCAACGCATCTTGCCCTTGCCAGGACTGGATCACAATATTACGAGGTAGATCAGGATGATAGATTTCATCCCAACCCACCATTTGTCGCTGATGTTTCTCAAGAATTTTTTCAAGGCGCTGGTTGAAGTACGCCTGTAACGCGTGCTCATCCTGAAGCTGATGCGCTTTCATAAATTGTTGAATTTGCGCCGACGCTTTCCACTGTGTGGCATCGACTTCATCCCCTCCGATATGGAGATAAGCATCAGGGAATATCGCCGCCATTTCACCAATGAGGGTATCAATAACGCGGTAAACCTGCTCGTTGCTCGGATCCAGCAGCGGCTGAAACACTCCCCAACCGCGCTCCATTTTGTAAGGCCCTGGCGCACTTATTAACTCCGGCATCGCAACGGCAAGGGCAGACGCGTGTCCGGGCAGGTCAAGCTCCGGTATTACGCGAATACCGCGTTCGGCCGCATAGCGAACGATCGTTTTCATCTCATCTTGAGTGTAAAACAGACCGTCACTGGCCTGTTGCTGGAGTTGGGGATAGTGAGTGGACGCAAAGCGCCAGCCCTGGTCATCCGTCAGATGCCAGTGAAATACGTTCATTCGCGCGGCGGCCATGCCCTCAATCTGCCGCTTAATCACCTCAAGCGGCATAAAATGGCGCGCAGAGTCAATTAAGACACCGCGCCATGGGAAGCGAGGCTTATCCTGGATCTCAACCAGCGGAATAAAGGTATTCTGGCTGTCGTTTTGAATCAGCTGTAACAGTGTTTCCATGCCGTGCATTGCGCCAAAACGGGTATTGGCTCGCAGCGTCACACCTTTTTCCGTCACCGATAAATGATAGCTTTCATCACTGTCTAACTTCGGCTGCGTATCAACCGCTTGCGTAATATTGATACTGATGGTGGGAGTGTCGATGCGTTCTTCTCGTGGTTCCAGTTCCCAACCGGTTTGCCGTGCAATACGCTGGCGCCAACGCTCAAGCGCGCCTTCAAGGTTATCGCCGTTGACTTTTAAGGTTAGTTTTCGGTCAAGAACCAGCTTTCCCCCGGTAGCAGGTTGTTCTACCTGCTGTGGCCAGGGCATTAACGGTAAGTCACCCGCAGGGGCTGCAAATGCGTTAAGAGAAAGTAATATTGACGAGGCGAGTAAGGTTTGTCGCAAAAACATAAAATACTCCCTTATAAATAATGACGGACCAAAAATTAGCGAAATAAGCGCAGCTTAATGCGGCTGAAACGGCACATCTGCAGCGTGTAGTATGACGGTATAAAACATAATTCGTGCCCCGCATCAACCACACGATGGTGAAAGTCTGAGCGGCTCGTAAATTTTTGCAACAACCTTATCAACGGATTTACTTAACTTTTTTTTTCCAGCTAATCGTGCGCTATCCCGTTGTGCGGCAACTTGTTATCCATTAGCCGGATCATTAGCGGTGCAATTTTTCATGTCTTTGCAGGCGTTTGCTGGTTTCGATTCGTCAGTTAATAGCTAACCTTAAGACAGGCTAAAAAAAACCAACGCTCCTTTTATACCCGGGCGAGGATGTTGCAGGCTGTGCCGCAGTTCTGAAAAACACCAGCCAGGTTTTAACCGGTCATACGACGCATACAAAGGCGTTGAATAATCCAGGGTATAGGCAGGGGAAACTTTCGCCATGACAATCAGGATTAAGCAATGAATAAAATTCCACCATGGTGGCAAAACGGGGTTATTTATCAAATTTATCCGAAGAGTTTTCAGGATACGACCGACAGCGGGACGGGCGATTTGGCAGGCGTCATTCAGCGCCTGGATTACCTTAAATTGCTTGGCGTTGATGCGATTTGGTTAACGCCTTTTTATATTTCACCGCAGGTGGATAACGGTTATGACGTCGCAAACTATACCGCTATCGATCCCTCATTCGGCACACTGACTGATTTCGATAATCTGGTTGAGCAGGCACATCAGCGCGGGCTGCGTGTGATCCTGGATATGGTGTTTAACCACTCATCAACCCAGCACCACTGGTTTCATGAAGCGCTGGATCGCGAAAGCCCCTATCGTTCTTACTATATCTGGCGTGACGGTACACCAAATGAACCGCCCAATAACTGGCGATCCAAGTTTGGTGGCCACGCCTGGCGCTGGCACGCCGAGAGCGGTCAGTATTATATGCATCTGTGGGCGCCGGAGCAGGCCGATCTCAACTGGGAAAATGAAAATGTGCGCGCGGAGCTTAAGCAGATCGTCAATTTCTGGGCCGATCGTGGCATCGATGGGCTGAGGCTTGATGTGGTGAATCTGGTCTCTAAGCACCAGGATTTTCCTGACGATCCGTACGGTGACGGACTGCGCCTTTACACTGATGGTCCACGTATTCACGAATATATGCAGGAGATGAGTCGCGATGTCTTTCGTCCACGTGAACTGATGACGGTCGGCGAAATGTCTTCCGCAACGCTGGAACACTGTCAGCGCTATGGCTCGCTGGACGGTGAAGAACTGTCGATGGTGTTTAGCTTTGACCATGTCGAGGTCGATTTTTATCAGGGGCAAAAATGGACGCTGACACCGCTCGATTTGGTGGCGCTTAAAGCCATTTTTACCCACTGGCAGCAGGGTATGCACAATAAAGCATGGAATGCGCTGTTCTGGTGTAACCATGACCAGCCACGTGTCGTTTCACGCTGGGGCGACGAAGGTCAATATCGCGTTCAGTCGGCCAAACTGCTGGCCATGGCGCTGCACGGCATGCAGGGCACACCCTATATTTTTCAGGGAGAAGAGCTGGGGATGATCAATCCTCACTTCACACGCATTATCGATTACCGCGATATTGAAAGTCATAATATGTATGCCGAACTGCGCGCACAGGGCCGCGATAACGACAATCTGTTGGCAATCCTCGCGGGTAAATCACGCGATAATGGGCGAACCCCGATGCAGTGGGATAACAGCGAAAATGCAGGTTTTACTGGTGGTACACCGTGGATCGGCATGAGCGATAGCTATGAAACCATTAATGCAGCAGCAGCAGTTGCTGATGAAAACTCGGTGTTTTATACCTACAAGCGACTAATCCAACTGCGTAAAACCCACGATATTTTGACCTGGGGCGACTATACCGACCTGCTGCCAGAACACCCTTATTTGTGGTGCTATCGTCGCGAATATGAGGGTGAAAGACTTATTGTCGCCGCTAACCTCAGCCGTGAAGCACAATCCTGGCATCCCGATGCATTCAGCGATCGCTGGGAGGTACTGATGAGTAACTACGGCGATCCCCATACGGCACCTGGCGAAATGATGCTGCGTCCGTATGAAGCCGTCTGGTGGTATCAGAAACGATAACATATCAGGCCGGTTTCCCGGCCTGATGCCTTATGCTTGTGTCACCTCGCCGGTACTGCGAGATGTTGCTGCAGAGCTCTCTGTCGCCTGTTGCTCCTCACGTAGCTTCAGTCGGTCCCAGGCACGGAAGAAGGGATAATACATCGCCAGTGAAATCGTCAGGTTTACCGCCTGCAGCACGGTGCCTGAAATATGGCCGCCGGTTGCCAGGTAGCCACTGACGAAAATGGGGGTGGTAAACGGTAGCGCAATACCGGCAGGCGGTGCGACGAGTCCCGTCGACATGGCCAGGTAAGACACTAATACCAGCACCACCGGCGTCAAAATAAACGGCAGAAAGAAGTAAGGATTCATGACTAACGGGATACCAAACACCATGGGTTCGCTGATATTAAATAACGCGCCAGGTGCGGCTATTTTGCCTAACTGCTTCATCTGGGCGCTGCGACTTCTCAGCAGCATAAACAGGACCAGCCCCAGCAGCGCCCCCGTTCCCCCCGGGGCAATCCATAAATCATAAAATTGCTGGGTAATAATGTGGGGAATCGGCAGATTATGCTGAAAAGCGTTCAGGTTTTCCGTCATGTTTGACAACCATACCGGCTGAATAAACACCAACACAATGGCGTCGCCGTGCAACCCTAATGTCCACAATACGCCGATCAGGATCACCGAAAAAATCATCCCCGGCAGCGTGCCGCCAACGTGATGCATCGGAATACCAATAATGGTCGCAATCATATTATTCACATCGCCAAACGGTGAGGCCTCCACCGCCAGACGCAACGCCAGTACGACGGCCAGTACGCAGAAACCCGGTACCAGCGCCAAAAAAGACTTCGCGACGGCGGGAGGCACACCTTCCGGCATCCGGATCACCAGGTTACGACCGCTAACAAAACGGTAGATCTCCGTCGACAGCAGCGAAATGATGATGGCGACAAATAGCCCCTGGCTACCGATTAGGTTCACCGGGATCACCCCGTCGACGATCTTCTGGGCCGCACCTTCTACTGGCGCAAATAGCGTATGCTGGGGAATCGTCATCATAAAGGCAACCAGCGACATCGCGCCGCTGGTCAGCGGATCAATGGTGCGATACTTCTCTGCGAGCCGGTAGGCGATACCGAAGCTGGAAAGGATAGCCATGATGTCATAAGTCGCTTTAACGGGATAAAGCAGCTTGTCGCGCCAGGCATCGCCAAATAGCCCCGCCATCATATCGCCATATGCCGGGATCGGCAGATAAGCAAAGATCAGAAAGAACGATCCGATCAACATAAACGGCATGTTGAGAATGATCCCATCACGCACCGACAGCACATGTTTTTGCCCGGCGACTTTGAGTGCTGCTGGCAGCACGTAACGCTCAATCAGTGATTTACTTACCGACATATACACCCCCATCGTCGATTCGATGTCGACGTTTTTATTGTTTATCTTCTTTCACAGGCCTGGTTGTTTTCATCATCGGAATGAAACCCTCCATCGCTAATCAGCGCTGGCTGGCCACACAACCATGTCAAGCGCCTGTTTTAAGACGGTTGGTTAAATTGTGGTAACCATGACTTATTGATGGTCAGGACTTCTTCCAGCAGGTCACTCGCAGTAGCCAGATTGCCAATCAGCGGATTCGTGACCAGCGCCAATAGCGCGCTATCGCGGTCGCCGTGTACCGCAGCCTCAATGGTCAAACGCTCAAAATCTTTGACCTGCTGTGTTAGGCCATTCATGGCTGGTGGCAAACGGCCAAAGGTGATGGGATGCGCGCCCTGCGCATCAATCATGCAGTTGGTTTCGACTACGGCATCGTCGGGCAATCCTTGAATGGCACCATTATTACGACAGTTGACGACGATCTCTTTGCCGGAGTTGTTGTGAATCGCACGGATCAGTTCCACTGCCACTTCAGAATAGTAAGCACCGCCGCGAAAGCTGAGTTGTTCCGGCTTATGATCAAGCTGTGGATCGGCATACAGCTCAAACAGTTCAGCCTCTACTTTCATCACCTGTTCGGCACGCGTACCTCTCGACTGAGCCGCGTCGACTTCCTCTTCAAGCATGGTTTTCGTTTGATAGAAGTAACGATGATAAGGACACGGGATAGCCCCTAATGCCTTCAGGAAAGCGGGGGGCCAGGGTACGTCTTTGATGTTATTCATTGATAAAGCACTACCGTCACACAGCAGATCGATCACTTTTGCAGTGACATCTTTCCCCTGCTGAGTCACTTTGTGAATCCAGACCATATGGTTGAGTCCGGCAAAGCGTAAATTTACCTCGTCACGCTTCGCGTTGAGCATACCAGCAATCATATGGTGCATAGTGATCGGTACGTTACACAACCCAATGATTTTTGCCTTACTGTAGCGGGAGACCGCTTCAGTGACGATCCCTGCGGGATTGGTGAAGTTGATAATAAAGGCATCAGGCGCCAACTCTTCGACTTTGCGGGCCACTTCCAGCATCACAGGGATGGTCCGCAACGCTTTAGCAAAACCGCCAACGCCGGTCGTCTCCTGTCCAAGCATTTGATATTTCAATCCCAGACGCTCATCGGCGGCGCGGGCGGAGAGCTGCCCCACGCGTAGCTGAGTCAGCACGAAGCAGGCACCTTTTATCGCATCATCCAACGTAAAATGGACGCTCACTTTCACCTGTTCCAGTCCATTATGCTTGAGCATACGCCGCGTTAGTGCCGCGATAATCTCCACTTTTTCCCGTCCGGACTCAACGTCTACCAGTGCCAGTTCAGTAACGGGCACCTCCTGATAACGCTGAATAACCCCTTCCATTAATTCTGGCGTATAGCTGCTGCCACCGCCGATAACCGCAATCTTAAGCATGTTGTTCTCCTGTTGTCGGTAAACGGCGATACAGCGCGATAATATCGGTCGCCAAATCCTGAATAACCATCGCGTTCATCAGATGGTCCTGCGCATGAACGGTGATTAATGTCACCGGCAGCTTGCCGCTACCTTCATCCATACCAATCAATTCAGTTTGCATCTTATGTGCCTCACTCACCGCCTGCTTTGAGGCGCTCATTGCGCTCTCTGCGGCGATAAAATCGCCTTTTCTGGCCTGCTGCAGTGCGCTGAGCGCATGGCTACGCGCCGTTCCCGCCTGTACCAGCAGCTCCATGATGGTGCTCTCAAGTTCCATAAAAACCCCTCTTTGACCGAATTCAGGATGCAGCAATCCACACGTTGTGAGGCAACGTGAAAGAAACACAGAAAAATTAAAAAGTTATTCGACAGAACACCGAAAAATCAGGAAGCCACCAGCGTCAGCGCTTTATCCAGAACTTTGTCGCCGCGCATCGTGCCGTAATCCATCATGTCGATCACAGCGACCGGCTTGCCCAGTGGCTTTGCCAGTTCAGTTAAACGCGCAATTTCGTACTGGACCTGGGGGCCAAGCAGCACAACATCAGCATCATTAATGATTCGTTCAAATTCCGAAACCGGCACTGCATCAATGAAAATATCCAAATCGCGCTTTTGCACTTCAGATTTCATTTTATTGACCAGCATGCTGGTCGACATACCGGCGGCACAGCAGAGAATGATTCGCATAATTTTACCTCGACGTTCATTGAGCCAGGGACGAACCGAATAGATAGCCAACGCACAGGTCACGTGGGACATGAAGGGTGCACGATTCTTCATAATTCAGGTGCAGGCGATGGCAAGTCCAGGATAGACGGTTCTCCGGTTTGCTCTGCGCTTGCTGGCCTCGTGAGCCAGCAGACCTGTAGCCAGAAGTATGACGAATATATAAGCCAGAAGCCCTCCGCCCTGTAAATACCCTGGCGGCATACGTTTTGTTTATAGATTCAGTAAATCTTTCTTAATCATAAAGATATAAAAGGCGTTGCATGAAAATTTTTTTCACAGGTGTGATCAAGATTGCCTTTTTTTTATTTATAGTGATAATGAAAAAACATTTTTTTGCTTAAATATCAAAATATTAACCATAAAATCAGCCATATTGCATACATAAAATCGTCTGTGAAAATATTTTTCATACGGTATGATGGTACAACAGGCCATCACCTTGTGACTTGAGGCAACATCACCATATGAACATCGTCTGGCAGATTCAGACCGGATTAGATCGTTTACCGCCGCAGCAATCACGGGTGGCGCGCTTTGTATTGGATAATTTGCGCTTCTCTTCCACTGCCAGTATCGAGCAACTGGCCGCGAAATCAGGGGTTAGTACCAAAACGCTAACGATTTTCGCTCGCTCTGTAGGATGCAAAGACTTGGATGATTTTCTCAAACAGTTGCGTGCGCTTCATCAAAATCAGATTGATGAAAATAGCGTGCAGCCAGCCATAGCCGGTGATATCGATTACGCGACGACGACGACGCTGGAAAAGCTGGCGGCAAAGGCGGGGATTGGCCCGGAGACATTAAAACGCTTTGCGCGGTCTATTGGCCGCGAAGATTTTAGCGATATCCTTTTCCAGATACGTTGCCGCCTCAATGAGCTAAGTCAGCAGGAAGCACGCGTGGCGCGGACTATTCTTGACGATGTCGATTTCGCTTCCTCAGCCACCATTGAGCAACTGGCTTCGCAGGCCGGCGTCAGTCCCGCCACCATTACGCGATTTGCAAAATCAGTGGGCTGCGAGGATATTCGTGACCTGCGCATGAAACTTGCGCAGGCCAGCGCCGCACATTCGCGCTATTTACCCGCCCGTGAGGTGGTGTCTAACCTCCCGGAAAGCTGGCAACAACAACTTAGCCGTATGCAGGGTGCGATCCAGCAGCAGCTACAGCGCTCGTCGCCCGAAAACTATCAGAGTGCTGCCGGTATTCTAGAACGCGCACGTAGCGTGCAAATTTTCGCGCTCGGAGGCGTCGATATTGCCTTTGCTACGCATTTACAACTGCAACTACTGGAAAATGGGATCGTAGCAACCCTTTGCCAGGATGTGAATTTGATGCGTATGACGGCCGCCACGCTTAATGACGATCATGCCTTGCTGGTGCTGGCGACGGGAGAAGCCGATCACAATCTGCAAAGTGCTACCTTACAAGCGCGCGAGCATGGATTGCCAATTGTGGCACTCACCGCTGACCGTAACCCGCTGGCTAATATGGCTACCGTGCTGTTGCCGCTGCCGGATTCAACGATACAAGCTCGTTATGGCGTACTGATGGCTATGGATTTACTGACCGAAGGGCTGAGCAGCCGTTGAAGGTATGGTATGATTTACCCTATCTGAGTAAGGAGATAACGATGGCACGATGCCTTTCCCTGTTTAAAACCCACGGTGGTGGTTGCTTTCTGCCGCTAACGCTGATGCGTATTGCTTTAGGCCTGTTCTTTTTTGCCTCCGGCTTCAACAAGGTATTTATTCCCGCCAATCAGGCGATAATGCTTGATACCATTACGGAAGCAGGGATCCCTTTCCCGGCTTTTATGGCGGTATTTGTTGCCAGCTGTGAGACGCTCTTCGGCCTGCTGCTTGCGATTGGCCTTCTGTCACGCCTGAGTGCGCTCGTGCTCACTCTCATTAGTATGGTCGCTTTGCTCACCGTCGGGCTACATCAGATTCCTGCCGATATTAACGCCCTGACGTGGTACAGCTGGCTGTTCTACCTGCCAGAATCTGGCTATATTCTCATCGGTCTGCTAATCATGGTGCAGGGCAGCGGTCCTTTTGGTGTAGATCGCATAATTACCCGTAAATATATACCTTGAGTGACTATCGCGGCTGAGACGATCCCCTTTTCAGCCGCTTCTCTCGCTGTTCTTTTCCCATTATTCTCCTTTTTACCGGTCCTATTGCAGCCCTTCAGACACACCGCCTTCGATCGATAACAAACTTTTATTCCCCCTGCTCAATCTTTGTTTTGCATCAATAAAAACTCAGTTAATTTGCAAGAAATTACTATATATAGCGTTTATCATGCATCATGAAATCAACATGTAGTGTTACAGATACAGGGAGAAGCACGGTGGAAACGGTCGTAATAAAACGGGATGGCTGCCAGGTAATCTTTAATGAACAACGCATTTGCGATGCCATTACCGAAGCGGCAAAAGCCGCGCGGGTTGAGGATCATGACTACTGTGCCACCGTGGCCCGTCTGGTGAGTGAACAGATGCGGGATCGTAAACGTGTCGATATCCATGAGATTCAGCAGGCTGTAGAAGATCTGTTGATGAGGGGACGTTATCCACAGCTGGCGCGTATTTATATCGAATACCGCCACGATCGCGATGTCGCCCGTGAATCACGCGGTAAGTTGAATAAGGCGATTCGCGGTCTGGTGGAGCAAACCGATCCTGCGCTACTGAATGAAAATGCCAATAAAGACAGCAAGGTTATCCCTACTCAACGCGATCTACTAGCCGGGATCGTCGCTAAGCACTATGCACAACAACATCTTTTGCCGCGCGACGTCGTCAATGCACATAATCGTGGTGAAATTCACTATCACGATCTTGATTATTCGCCCTTTTTCCCGATGTTTAACTGTATGTTGATTGATTTGCACGGCATGTTAAACAAAGGCTTCAAGATGGGAAATGCTGAAATTGAACCGCCTAAATCTATTTCCACGGCAACCGCAGTAACCGCACAAATTATTGCTCAGGTCGCCAGCCATATTTATGGCGGTACCACCATCAATCGCATCGATGAAGTATTAGCGCCCTTCGTGCTCGCAAGTCTGGCTAAACATCGAGAAACTGCACAAGCCTGGCAAATTGCCGATGCTGAGGGTTATGCCCTTACCCGCACGGAAAAAGAGTGTTATGACGCATTCCAGTCGCTGGAATATGAGGTAAATACGCTCCATACCGCCAACGGACAGACACCGTTCGTCACCTTTGGCTTTGGCCTCGGCACTTGCTGGGCTTCCCGGCTGATCCAGCAGTCAATTCTGCGCAACCGCATCGCCGGGCTAGGTAAAAATCATAAAACCGCCGTGTTCCCCAAACTGGTGTTTGCCATCCGCGAAGGCGTTAATCGCCGTCCGGGTGATGCGAACTATGATATTAAGCAACTTGCACTGGAGTGCGCCAGCAAACGCATGTATCCCGATATCCTCAATTACGATCGCGTGGTGGAGGTGACGGGCTCTTTTAAAACGCCGATGGGTTGCCGCAGCTTTCTCGGTGTTTATGAAGAAGAGGGCCAACTGGTCCATGAAGGTCGTAATAATATTGGTGTGATCAGCCTCAATCTGCCGCGTATTGCACTGGAAGCCGAGGGTGATGAATCGCGCTTCTGGGCGCTACTGGACCAACGTTTGCTGCTGGCGAAACGGGCGTTGATGACGCGTATCGCTCGGTTGGATGGCGTAAAAGCACGCGTGGCGCCCATCCTCTATATGGAAGGCGCATGCGGCGTACGCTTAAAAGCCGATGATGAAATCGCCGGGATATTTAAAAATGGACGCGCTTCAGTGTCGCTGGGCTATATCGGAATCCACGAAACGATTACCGCATTAAGCGGGGGGCAAACACATGTTTACGACGATGAAGTCCTACGGGCCAAAGCCGTGGCTATCGTTGAACGTATGCGTGCCGCGGTAGAAGCGTGGAAAGAAGAAACCGGTTATGGTTTTAGCCTCTACAGTACACCCAGTGAAAATCTGTGTGACCGTTTCTGCCGCCTTGATGCCGCGCAGTTTGGCCTGGTAAAAGGGGTGACCGACAAAGGGTATTACACCAACAGTTTCCATCTCGACGTTGAGAAACAGGTCAATCCGTACGACAAAATCGATTTCGAAGCCGCCTATCCGCCCATCGCAAACGGCGGTTTTATCTGTTATGGCGAATATCCTAACATTCAACACAATCTGAAGGCGTTGGAAGACGTATGGGATTATAGCTACGCACGCGTGCCTTACTACGGTACCAATACCCCTATCGACGAATGTTACGATTGCGGTTTCACCGGCGAGTTCGACTGCACCAGTAAAGGGTTTACCTGTCCGAAATGCGGCAATCACGATACCTCACGCGTTTCCGTCACGCGGCGGGTCTGTGGCTACCTCGGTAGCCCGGATGCCCGCCCTTTCAACGCGGGCAAACAGGAAGAAGTGAAGCGGCGAGTAAAACATCTGCAAAATGGCCAAGTAATATGAATATTCACCAGTATTACCCGGTGGATATCGTCAATGGCCCCGGTACACGCTGCACGATCTTCGTTTCAGGCTGCGAGCATCAGTGTGAAGGTTGCTACAACAAAAGCACCTGGCGGTTACATTCTGGCGTGCCTTTTACCCCTGAAATGGAAGACATCTTAATCGCCGATCTTAATGACTTGCGTATCCCACGCCAGGGATTGTCGCTTTCAGGCGGCGATCCGCTGCATCCCGCAAATCTTAACGATATTCTGCGGTTAGTGAAACGCGTACGGGACGAATGTGCAGGGAAAGATATCTGGATGTGGACAGGCTATACGCTGGCTCAGTTAACGCCGGAACAGTTGCAGGTTATCAGCCATGTGAATGTGCTCATCGACGGTAAATTTATCCTGCCGCTGAAGGACCCGATGCTGCTGTGGCGTGGCAGCAGCAATCAGGTCATTCATTATCTACGCTGAGTTGTCGTAGTTAATGGCCTCAACGGGGCTATAGCAGCAGTAGAGCCAGTCCGCCGACAATAATTCCGCTCAGGATCACCAACCCCAGCGTCAGCCACAGCGATTTTGCCGGAAAGACATGGTGCAGCATAAACAGTGAGGGCACGCTGAGCGCTGGTAACGTCATCAGCAACGCCAGCGCAGGTGCCGTGCCCATTCCCGCCAGCATCATGGTTTGTACAATGGGGATCTCGGCTGCGGTTGGAATGACGAAAAGGCTACCTGCAATCGCCATCGCAATCACCCACAGCAACGAGTTATCAATCGCGCCATCTGCATGTGGAAACAGCCATACACGCGCAGCACCCAACGCCAGCACGGCAATAACATAAATCGGGATGGTGCTCCAGAACAGCGTCCAGAGCGCGCGCAACCAGCGAGTTAAAAAATTCCCTTCGTCCGCCTGAATTGGATTTAGCGGTATCTCCTGTAAAGGCTGCGGTGTCTTTGCCATAAATTTTTGTACCAGCGTGGCAATACCGAGCACCATAATAACACCCGCCACCAGACGCATGAGCGTGAACTGCCAGCCCAGTACAAACCCCATAAAAACCAGCGTTGCGGGGTTAAGCAAAGGATTACCCAGCCAGAATGCCAGCGCACCGCCCGCTGACACCGATGATTTACGCAGACCGGCCGCTACCGGTGCCGCACAGCAGGTGCACATCATCCCCGGCAGCGATAACACCGTTCCAAACAAAGTGCCGGAAAAACGCGCAGAGCCCAGCGTTTTTATCAACCAATGTCGCGGTATTAACACCTGTACCAGCGAACCGAGGAGCACGCCCAGTACTGCCGCTTTCCAGATGGCGAGAAAGTAAACCAAAGCGTAATCCCACGCTGCCTGAAAGGGCTGGCTGCTCGCGTTAGCCAGTATTGAATTACCGATACTATGTGTTTCCGCAGAGGTAAAGGCTTTACCGTAATAGGGTTGCCATTTAACGATCCACAAACCAATAATAACGACCAGCAGAAAGAGTAAGGGTTTCCACCAGGCAAAACGTGGCCGGGCTACGGAATGAGAAAGAGGCTGTGACATGATTAGACTCGTATTCAGACTGAATAACGTATCGGTGGAAGTGACCCGACGACAGTAGTCGCCGATAATACACGGGCTTTTTTTACGGTTTTATGCTTCATGCCTTATTTCGTGATTTCAGTCACATTTTTAACTGCTCCGCGGTATTTTGCCTGATTCGATGATGGTGAGCCGAGCCTCTACGGGCGCGAAAGCTTCCCGTAGCAGTAGCTGTGCGACATCGCTGGCGGCCACCGCTCGCCAGTTACCCGGTAGCCGTTTGAAGAACGGCGCTATAAAAGATTCTCCCTGCCGCCGGTTATCACGATCGCCCAGTAAGAGTGATGGCCTGACCAGCGTTAAACGCGGCCAGTTTTCATGTCGTAAAGCATTCTCCATCTCTCCTTTCACACGACTATAGAAAAATGGCGAATGGCTATTGGCGCCTTTTGCACTGACCACCAATAGATGTTCCGCACCCAATCGTTGTCCAGCCAATGCAGTATCAACCACCAGCGTATAATCTACGTAAATAAAAGCGTCTTTGCTGCCAGCCTGTTTACGTGTGGAGCCCAGGCAACAAAAAACCCGATCTACCGGCGTGTCCAGCGAACGCAATACATCCGTCAGATCGGGTTCGACAAGGTTTATTACCTTGTTCATTTTCGCTAGTGGACGGCGCGTCGGCGCAATAATTTGCGTAACGCGTTCATCAGCCATCAGCAAACGCAGTAGATGACCTCCCACCAGCCCGGTAGCTCCCGTCAGCAACACTCTACTCATGACGTTCTCTTTTCTATCTGGTTTTTATCAGTATATACCCTAAATAATCCGGGCCACGGCAATGGCTCTTCCCCTCTGCAGCCCCACAGGAATTGATAGCGGATTGAAATGCCTTGTTACTGAACGATAACGCTTTAACTCATTGTTAGTAATAGTTAATCCTCCATATGCATTATTAAACATTGCATTATCAGCATACTCAACCAGGCTTTAGAGGTGGTTTAATAGCAACAGGAGGAATAAATGGGTAAGAAAATTGCGGTGTTAATCACCGATGAATTTGAAGACTCCGAGTTTACCTCTCCCGCCAATGCCTGGATCAACGCGGGTCACGAGGTGGTGACAATCGAAATGGAAGCGGGAAAAACCGTGACCGGTAAGCAGGGAGAAGCGCAGGTGACGATCGATAAAGCGATTGATAATGTTGATCCAGCCGAATTTGATGCACTACTGCTGCCCGGCGGCCATTCACCTGATACGCTGCGCGCTGACGATCGTTTTGTGAAATTCACCAAAGATTTCGTGGCCAGTGGCAAGCCTGTTTTCGCCATTTGCCACGGCCCCCAGTTGCTGATCAGTGCGAATGGCGTACGCGGCCGTAAAATGACTGCGGTAAAAGCCATCGCTATCGATCTTAAAAATGCAGGCGCTGATTTCTATGATAAGGAGGTCGTGGTGGATGGGGATAAGCTGGTGACCAGCCGTACCCCGGACGATCTTCCAGCATTTAACCGCGAATCACTGCGGATCCTTAACCTGTAACTCTGCGTAAGGGATCGACTCAGGTCGATCCCCCGGGACGCGTCCAACTGAGTTTCTTACCAAAACCCAGCGTGTTATCCGTCATTTTCAATTCATCCAGCCGAATTTCCCATAAAGGGGCTGACGCTTTCTTCGCGACCGGGAAGCGCTTGCAGTAAACCGCCCGTGCCCGCAGTTCATCCTCGCCTTCCAGCCGCCGGATGCTACCCCGATATTGCACACCTTTGATTAACAGCACCGTTTTCGGCTGACCATTGATAGTCCCTGCAACCCCCGGCGTACGTAGCATCTGCTCTCCGTGCCGCGTGTCGCATTCAGTCATCAACCAGAAAACGATACGCTCAGCATCAAACACATAAAAGCAGTTAGCACACCACAGATGTTCATGGCTGCCACAGCAAAGTGAGAGTACATGCTGCTTTTTTAGATAGCGACTGATTGCCACCAGCGATTCGGTATCGGACAAAATTACTCCATTACGTGGGAGAACAAACCTTCACTTTGCCACAGTGCAGCATCACTTGAATACCGCTAGAATAACCAGCGTAATTTTTGTTTAACAGGAGGGGGAATGAATACTGAAAGTGCCCCAGTGTGGCAACTGTACATTTTACGCACTGCTGCAGGGATGTTCTACACCGGCATTACTAATAACGTACAGCGGCGTTTTCAGCAGCATCAAACGGGTAAAGGCGCAAAAGCGCTACGCGGCAAGGGGCCACTGGCCTTGCTATTTTGCTGCGAAGTCGGCGATCGCGCCAGTGCATCAAAACTGGAGTACCTGGTCAAGCAGCTCAAAAAACGTGACAAAATCAGGCTGGTCGAAAGCCAGCCTGCGTCACTGACCGAATGGCTGCTCAGAAACGGTCAAAATGCGGGGCATACGCAATAAGCCCTTCTGCATTCTGGTAAGCATTATCTGCCAGTTTTAACACCTGGAATGCAGCCTCTGCGCCCTGCCATTGGCAGTGTAACTGATGCCTTGCAGCAGGCTCAAAGCCATAGCGGCCATAATACTCCGGATCACCTAATACCACGACGGCGGCATAGCCAAATTCATTGAGGGTGTCCAGGCTGTCATAAACCAGCTGCTTCCCTATACCCTGTTTACGTACGCGCTCATCAACGGCATGCGGAGCTAACCCCACCCATTGCCGATCTTCACCCTGGATCCATACGGGGCTGTAGGCGATGTAGCCCAGTACTTGCCCTTCATCATCCACAGCAACCACACCTAACGTCAGCAAGCCATCTTCGCGTAGCTGCCGCACCAGTTCGGCCTCGTTTGAGGTTTTAAAACAGCGACGTAACAAGCTATCAATACCTGCCGCGTCCATACCGATCTCTGTACGAATTAACATGGTGCTCCTGCGCGATTCTTGGGAGAATTCGCGTCCTCATTCAGTCCAGCTTCAACAAATTGAGCCAGTTGCATTAACCCGATGCGCAACGGCGTCGGCATGGATTCTAACTCGATCGCATCCATCAAATTTTTCACTTCAAGTCCAAGTTCAGTGTCACCTTCAATCACCAAACGACGCTGGAAAAACAGGGTATCCGGATCCACTTTACGTGCCGCGACCCGAATCAGATCATTCGCGTTACCCCGAAACCAGACGTCGGCTTCTTCGCGCTCGGCTATCTGCAATTGCCCCTCATCCACCGTGGTTGACCAGCGTAATGCAAGATCGCCAATTTCAATGCCCAGCCAGCGTCCTTCCAGGAAGTCTAACTCACCCTCTTCCAGAGCGCGGCGGAACTGCCAATTTAGTAATTGCTGTAAAAACTGCTTCTTTATAGCGAAGGGGGTCAATTGTAGCGGAAAACGCAGCAGCTGTGGACCTTTACGCACACACTGAGCTCGAAGCTGACTCAACACAGTTATTTCTCCTGTCGACTTTTTCGCTATTTTGCCACACCAGCAAAATACGTAAGGCGGCTGGATCAACAAACTGTGCGAACGTTAATGCTTTTATCGTTAATCATGCCCAATCAATACGCCATTCGCTGCCTTAAATCAAAATTTGTCTCTTCTCGCGCGTCTACACTTGGCGCTGGTTATTGCTTATTCCAGAGAAAAAACATGGAACTTCTTTGTCCTGCCGGGAATCTTCCCTCACTGAAGGCAGCTATCGAAAACGGAGCTGACGCGGTTTATATCGGCCTCAAAGATGATACGAATGCGCGACACTTTGCGGGTCTTAATTTTACCGAAAAACGTCTGCTGGAAGGGGCCCGTTATGTCCATCAGCATGGTCGCAAGCTACATGTCGCAATCAATACGTTTGCGCATCCCGATGGCTACAAACGCTGGGAAAATGCAGTAGATCGTGCTGCTGATATCGGTGCTGATGCCCTGATTCTGGCCGATCTGGCGATGCTGGAATACGCAGCTGAGCGCTACCCACACATTGAGCGTCACGTCTCGGTACAGGCGTCAGCTACTAATCTTGAAGCTGTAAATTTTTATCATCGTCACTTCGCCGTATCCCGCGTGGTATTACCGCGCGTACTTTCAATGCATCAGGTTCGCCAGTTGGCACGAGTGACGCCAGTCCCGTTGGAGGTTTTCGCGTTTGGTAGCCTGTGCATTATGGCGGAAGGCCGCTGCTATCTCTCTTCTTATCTGACCGGCGAATCACCAAATACAGTAGGCGCCTGCTCACCTGCACGCTATGTCCGCTGGCAGCAAACTTCCGAGGGGCTAGAATCGCGATTGAATGAAGTATTGATCGATCGCTATAGCGAGGGGGAAAACGCGGGCTACCCAACGCTCTGTAAAGGACGTTATAAGGTGGATGGCGTGCAATATCATGCGCTGGAAGAGCCCACCAGTCTGAATACTTTGACATTACTTCCCGAGCTGCTGCAAGCCAATATCGCTTCAGTAAAAATTGAAGGACGCCAGCGCAGTCCGGCGTATGTGTCCCAGGTCGCGCGTATCTGGCGACAGGCTATCGATCGCTGTATGGCCGATCCAGCCGCCTTTAACGTCCAGCAGTCCTGGATGGCCGCTTTGGGCGCACTTTCGGAAGGCACGCAGACCACGCTTGGCGCATACCACCGTAAATGGCAGTAGGAAAAACCATGAAATATGCATTGGGGCCGGTACTCTGGTACTGGCCAAAGGATCAGTTGGAAAACTTTTACCAGGCCGCAGTGGCAAGCAGCGCTGACATTATTTATCTCGGTGAAGCAGTATGCAGCAAGCGCCGCGCAACGCGCTATCAGGACTGGCTTGCAATGGCAAAGACCCTGGCAGGTGCAGGCAAACAGGTGGTGCTTAGTACTCTGGCACTGGTGCAATCACCGTCAGAGCTGGGCGAAGTAAAACGTTATGTCGATAACGGCGAATTCCTGATTGAGGCCAGCGATCTTGGCACGGTGAATATGGCGGCCGAAAAGAAATTGCCTTTTGTCGCCGGGCATGCGCTGAACTGCTATAACGCCGTGACGCTTCGCCTACTGGTAAAACAAGGAATGACTCGGTGGTGTATGCCTGTAGAGCTTTCACGCGACTGGCTGAAGAATGTGCTTACCCAATGTGAAGAATTAAACATTCGCCACAAATTTGAAGTTGAAGTATTTAGCTACGGTAACTTACCGCTGGCCTTATCAGCACGCTGCTTTACCGCCCGTTCGGAAAACCGTGCGAAAGATGAGTGTGAAACCTGCTGTATCAGCTACCCTAACGGACGCCACGTGCTCTCTCAGGAGGATCAACAGGTTTTCGTACTGAACGGCATCCAGACCATGAGCGGTTATTGCTATAACCTGGGTAACGATCTGCTTTCAATGCCGGGATTGGTTGATGTTGTAAGACTTTCTCCTGATAGCCAACAGACTATCACTATGATTGAGCATTTCCGCGCGAATGAGAAAGGAGATGCGCCGTTAATGATGGCCAAAAACAATGATTGTAACGGCTACTGGCGTAACCTGGCTGGACTGACACTACAAAACTAATCAACCAGCCCGTCTTGTGATGGGCTGTAAATGACCGCATGACGACGGTATACCCTGGCCGCCCTTCTCCGATCAAATCTCCCCTGCCGGCAGCAATCTAATCAGCAAGTAGAGAGGGTCTACTTCGCGGTACAAATAAAGATGGCACGATCGGCGCAAAAACCTGAAGTGGATAAATTCCCTAAAAATAAATGCAGTTTTAATATGGGTAATGATGGGTAATACTGGAACGAATTAATAGCAGGCGAATGAGTTAGTCAGCCTGTCCCTATACCGCTGGGGTTGCAGAGGCATTAATACTGATACGTTCAAAGCTGCAACCCACAGTCCCCAGAGAATACGCAGACAAAAAAGTGAGCTGATATGTCTGAGAAAAAAGCTGTTCCTTTATCGGTGCTTGATCTGGCACCTATCCCCCAAGGTGCTACGGCAAGAGACGCTTTCCATACCTCTCTCGCACTAGCGCAGCAATCGGAAAAGTTGGGCTTTCATCGTTACTGGCTGGCTGAGCATCATAATATGACCGGTATCGCCAGCGCGGCCACCTCAGTGTTGATCGGCTATCTTGCGGCAGGTACCAGCACGCTGCGCCTTGGTTCCGGCGGCGTGATGCTGCCAAACCATGCACCGCTGGTTATCGCCGAACAGTTTGGCACTCTGGCTTCGCTCTATCCCGATCGTATTGATTTGGGGCTGGGCCGTGCGCCGGGTTCTGACCAGCGCACAATGATGGCATTGCGTCGTCATCAGACCAACATGCAAGCCGATAGTTTCCCGGAAGATGTCGCTGAACTGATCCGCTGGTTCGATGCAGCTGACAACGAACAGCCCCCCGTACAGCCAGTTCCAGGATTAGGATTGAATATTCCCGTCTGGCTGCTGGGCTCCAGCCTTTATAGCGCCCAGTTGGCGGCGAAAATGGGGTTACCTTTCGCCTTCGCATCGCATTTTGCACCGGATATGCTGTTCCAGGCGTTACATCTGTACCGCGAAAGCTTTGTCCCTTCAGCGCGGTTGGATAAGCCTTATGCCATGGTTTGCGTTAATGTCGTCGCAGCTGACAGCGACCGGGATGCTCGCTTCCTCTTCACTTCAATGCAGCAGCAGTTTATTAATCTGCGGCGGGGCCAACCCGGGCCGTTGCCCGCGCCGGTGGAAAATATGGATAACCTCTGGTCACCTTCAGAACAGTATGGTGTGCAGCAGGCATTAAGCATGTCGGTGGTTGGTAATATCGATCAAGTACGCCATGGATTAGCTTCACTGATCCGCGAAACGCAGGCGGATGAGATAATGGTTAATGGTCAGATTTTTGACACGCAGGCACGATTACGTTCGTTTGAGTTGGCTATGCAGGCTGCTAAATCGCTTTAAAACCGTTGTTCTACCCTACAGGCGAAAAAAAACCAGCCCGAAGGCTGGTTTTTTACGCGTTAGCGATTAAGCATCGCGACGGCGTGTTGGTGTGCTTCCGCCATCCTGACGTGGACCACGGTTGCCACCGTCACGGCTAAAACCACCACGACCACCGCCGCCTTCGCGACGATCACTGAAGCGACGAGCACCACCTTCACGGCCAGCAGGAGCGGCGCCGCCAAAGCTACCGCGCCCAGCACCAGCACCGCCACCACGACGTTCGCCACCACGTTCAGGACGATCGTTACTACGTGGCTGAGCATCACCCAACAGTTGCATATTCATCGGCTTGTTCAGAATACGCGTACGGGTAAAGTGCTGCAGGATATCACCTGGCATACCTTTCGGCAGTTCAATAGTTGAATGGGTGCCAAACAGTTTGATGTTACCGATGTAACGGCTGCTGATATCACCTTCGTTAGCAATTGCACCAACGATATGACGAACTTCAACACCATCATCACGGCCAACTTCAATGCGGTACAGCTCCATATCGCCCACTTCACGACGTTCACGACGTGGACGATCGCCATCACGTGCTTCACGCGGGCCACGATCGTTGCGATCGCCACGACGATCGTCGCGACGCTCATCACGCTCGCGAAACTCACGACGTGGACGCGGTGCGGCATCTGGTGGCAGGATCAGTGGACGTTCACCCTGAGCCATTTTCAGCAGCGCTGCGGCGAGCGTTTCCATATCCAGTTCTTCTTCCGGCTGCATTTTAGCCAGCAGAGCACGGTATTGATCCAAATCGCTGCTTTCCAGCTGCTGTTGCACTTTAGCAGCAAATTTAGCCAAACGACGAGCACTCAGCAGTTCTGCATTTGGCAGCTCGACTTCAGGGATCGTCAGCTTCATGGTTCGTTCAATGTTGCGCAGCAGACGACGTTCACGGTTCTCAACGAACAGCAGTGCACGACCTGCACGACCTGCACGACCGGTACGGCCGATACGGTGAACATAAGATTCCGCATCCATTGGGATATCATAGTTAACCACAAGGCTGATACGCTCAACATCCAGGCCACGAGCGGCAACATCGGTCGCAATCAGGATGTCGAGACGACCATCTTTCAGGCGCTCCAGCGTCTGCTCACGCAGTGCCTGGTTCATATCACCATTAAGCGCAGCGCTGTTGTAGCCACTACGTTCCAACGCTTCTGCCACTTCCAGCGTCGCATTTTTAGTGCGAACGAAGATAATCGCCGCATCAAAATCTTCTGCTTCAAGGAAGCGAACCAGTGCATCATTTTTACGACCATAAGCCGTCCAGTAACTCTGACTGATGTCCGGGCGCGTTGTGATGCTGGACTGGATACGGACTTCCTGCGGATCCTTCATGAAGCGACGCGTAATGCGGCGAATTGCTTCCGGCATGGTTGCAGAGAACAACGCCGTTTGATGCCCTTCAGGGATCTGCGCCATGATGGTTTCAACGTCTTCGATGAAACCCATACGTAACATTTCGTCGGCTTCATCCAGAACCAGTCCACGAAGATTAGACAGATTCAACGTACCGCGTTTCAGGTGGTCTAACAGACGGCCTGGCGTACCCACAACAATCTGTGGTCCCTGGCGCAATGCACGCAGCTGCACGTCATAACGCTGGCCACCGTACAGTGCCAGAACGTTAACGCCGTTCATATGTTTAGAAAAATCAGTTGCAGCTTCAGCAACCTGAACCGCCAACTCGCGAGTTGGTGCCAGCACCAGGATTTGGGGTGCTTTCAGATTACTATCAATATTGTTTAGCAGCGGCAGCGAAAACGCAGCCGTCTTGCCACTACCGGTCTGAGCCATACCCAGCACATCACGGCCAGCCAGCAGATGTGGGATACACTCTGCCTGGATTGGTGATGGCTTAACGTAACCCATATCATTCAGGGCTTCGAGGATGGAGGCGTTAAGGCCCAGGTCAGCAAAAGTGGTTTCAATCTCAGTCATGTAGTACACAAGCCTCTTAAATTTCGGCGGCCAGTCTACATAACTCGTCGTGAAAATATTCAGTCATTTTCATTGAAAAGTGTGAACCGGCTCAAATTAGATGATTTGACGAACAAAAAGGCCCTCACCCGGTAAGGCGATGACATTTTATAAAAAAACGGGCTGATATGTTCGTCAGCTATTGCTGGTCAGATTCTGTTAAATCGTCTTGTGTCTGGCCTAACAGCGCCAGTTCCAACAATGCGTATCGGTGCTCAACGAAGTTGTTTACGTTGTTAGCGACCGCCAGTTTGAACAACGCTTCTGCGTTGTCCTTCTCCCCCAGACTTAGGTAGTACTTACCTAAATAGAAGTTGGTTTCACTGAGATGTTCAGCGAGCGAGGTGTTATCCGTTGCGTCCGCCTTGAGACGTTCCATTAGCGTTTTTTCGCTAATGTTCCCCAGGTAGAACTCGACAATATTCCATCCCCATTGGTCCCTTGCCGCCTTAGCGTAACGCTGTTTAAGCGAAACGTTAGCCTTATTTGCATCCATCTCACGTTCAGTAAGATAGAGCCACAGACTACGGAAAGGATCGTTAGGATCGTCTTGATAAAACGCCAGCAGATCATCTTGCGCTAGCGGGAATCGACCACCGTAATAGAGGGCGATACCACGATTTAAATGCGCATAATTGTAAGTTGGATCAAGCTCAAGTACAGAATCAAACGCTTCATAGGCGGCATCAAAATTGCCCGCCTGCGTTAGATATATCCCTAAGTAGTTGAATACTTCAGGCATATCCGGTCTGATCGCCAGCGCTTGTGAAAAATCATTTCGCGCTAATGCTCTCAAACCTAAACTATCATACAACACTCCGCGCTCATATAATAGCTGTGCGCGTTCATCATCGGTTAAAGCCCGACTGGCAAGTATTTGTTCCATGCGCGCCAGGATCACTTCCTGTTGCAATGTGGGCTGCAGCGGAACCGCCAGAACATCGTTCTTACGCCAATCCGAGTTGCTGCATCCTGCCAGCGTGATAGCTGTCGCAACGAAACACCAGCGCAAAAAAGGCTTCATTTCCCACTCCCGAAAACAAACATTGGGATGAGCATCCTGTCATCCGCCTGTCGTGCACAAGGTTTCCCGACCTCGCGATGAAACACAGTCCCCACGCATGCGCGGGGACTTATGGTCAACTCTTTACTCAGCGTCAGGATTAGCTGCTGCTGTCTCAGGTTGCTGCTGTTCTGTCGCTTCTTTGATGCTCAGACGCACGCGGCCCTGACGATCAACTTCCAGAACCTTAACCGGTACTTCCTGACCCATTTGCAGATAGTCTGTGACTTTCTCAACGCGCTTATCGGCGATCTGAGAAATATGCACCAGACCTTCTTTGCCGCCACCGATTGCCACGAAGGCACCGAAGTCAACAATACGGGTCACTTTACCGTTATAAATACGGCCAACTTCGATCTCAGCAGTAATCTCTTCAATACGACGGATAGCGAATTTCGCTTTATCACCGTCGGTCGCAGCGATCTTCACGGTACCATCATCTTCAATTTCGATGGTTGTACCGGTCTCTTCGGTCAGCGCACGGATAACCGAGCCGCCTTTACCGATCACGTCTTTGATCTTGTCCGGATTAATTTTAATAGTGTGAATGCGTGGAGCAAATTCAGAAATATCGCCGCGCGGCGTGCTGATAGCCTGTTCCATCACGCCCAGGATGTGCAGACGCGCACCTTTGGCCTGGTTCAGTGCAACCTGCATAATTTCGCGGGTGATACCTTCGATTTTGATGTCCATCTGCAGCGCGGTAATCCCTTCACGGCTACCCGCTACTTTAAAGTCCATGTCACCCAGGTGATCTTCATCACCCAGGATATCGGACAGTACCACAAACTTCTCACCTTCTTTCACCAGGCCCATTGCAATACCGGCAACTGCCGCTTTGATAGGCACACCTGCATCCATCAGTGCCAGAGAAGCACCACAGACGGAAGCCATAGAAGAAGAGCCGTTAGATTCAGTGATTTCAGATACCACTCGAACGGTGTACGGGAAATCTTCCGGTTTAGGCATCATCGCCAATACGCCACGTTTCGCCAGACGACCGTGACCAATTTCACGACGCTTAGGCGAACCGACCATACCGGTTTCACCGACGGAGTATGGAGGGAAGTTATAGTGGAACAGGAAGCTGTCAGTACGCTCACCCATCAGCTCGTCCAGATTCTGTGCATCACGCGCCGTTCCCAGTGTGGCGGTAACCAGCGCCTGAGTTTCACCACGCGTAAAAAGCGCTGAACCGTGAGTACGCGGCAGCACACCGGTACGTACATCCAGACCACGGATCATGTCTTTTTCGCGACCATCAATACGCGGCTCGCCATTCAGAACGCGGCTACGCACGACGTTCTTCTCAATAGCATGCAGAATATCGCTGATCTCACCATCGTCGAGGCTCGCGTCTTCAGCCAGCAACGCCGCGGTAGTTTCCGCTTTGATCACGCCAACTTGCTCATAACGCTCTTGCTTCTCAGTGATGCGATAAGCATCGCTAAGGCGTGATTCAGCCAGCGCAGCAATACGGGAAGTCAGCACGTCGTTCACTGCTTCAGGCTGCCAGTCCCAGCGAGGCTTGCCCGCTTCAGCGACCAGTGAATTAATGTTTTCAATAACAACCTGTTGCTGCTCGTGGCCATAAACGACCGCGCCAAGCATCTGATCTTCGCTCAGTACGTCCGCTTCAGATTCAACCATCAGCACAGCGCCCTGCGTACCGGCAACCACCAGATCCAGTTTGCTTTGCTTGATTTCATCGCTGGTCGGGTTCAGAACATACTGATCGTTGATGTAACCAACACGTGCTGCACCAATTGGGCCATTAAAAGGCAAGCCAGAGAGACTCAGTGCCGCAGACGCGCCGATCATCGCAACGATGTCCGGGTTAACCTGTGGGTTAACGGAAACCACGGTGGCAATAACCTGGACTTCGTTGATAAAACCTTCAGGAAACAGTGGACGAACCGGACGGTCAATCAGACGCGCGATGAGAGTTTCGCCTTCGCTTGGACGACCTTCACGGCGGAAGAAACTGCCAGGAATACGGCCAGCAGCGTAGGTACGCTCCTGATAGTTTACGGTCAGAGGGAAGAAATCTTGACCTGGCTTGGTTTTTTTCTGGCCAACAACGGTGACGAATACCGCAGTGTCGTCCATGCTTACCATGACGGCAGCCGTTGCCTGGCGTGCCATCATACCGGTCTCAAGAGTGACGGTATGCTGACCATATTGGAATTTACGTACGATCGGATTCAGCAAAATAATATCCTTTACGCTAAGCATGCACTTTCATCGTGCCATGCCGTGGATTTTCAACCCTCATTTGCATCCTCGCGACTAATGACAACCTTTAATCCAGCCCCGTGGATAAAGCCTCTCATTAGCCGCGCGAACCTCTGCAACTGAAGATCACGCTTAGCAACAATACCTTAGTTTGTTCAGAATTGCTGCCAGTTGCCTGAAAAAAGGGGCCATAAAGGCCCCCTTTTAGCGAAACTCGCACGAATCTGTTCATAAGCACGCTTGCAGCAGTTTAACGCTGACAATGCCCTGAACAGATTCTCAGACTTAGCGACGCAGACCCAGACGCTCGATCAGGCTGGTGTAACGTGCAACGTCTTTACGCTTCAGGTAATCCAGCAGTTTACGACGCTGGGAAACCATGCGCAGCAGGCCGCGACGGCTATGGTGGTCTTTTTTGTGCTCAGAGAAGTGACCCTGCAGATGATTAATCTGTGCGGTCAGCAATGCAACCTGAACTTCAGTAGAACCACTATCGTTCGCGTCACGACCGAAATCAGCAACGATTTGTGCTTTAGTTTCAACACTTAGAGACATAATACCACTCCAAATTTTAAGATAAATGTACAGGTGCCGATCTCTAATTCAGCGACCCAATGTAAAGCCGCATTATTCTACTCTGAGCCACCCTGTTTCGCAAATGGCTCAGTCAGAATATTCTACGACCAGACGACGTGGTGCAACGCGTCCATCGTCATCAATTTCTGCCATACCAATAAACTTGTGCGCTTCACCTTCTGTTACCCTGACAAGCCCACTCATCGGTATACCAGAAGCCTGTACCGGCTGTCCCTGCTTGAAATAAGCAGCCACTACCGGCAGCAAATTGACTTCGGGAAAAGCCGCTGCAGGGCTATCCATCGGCATCAGTAACACATCAAGTTTTTCAGCTGGTGAACACGCTTGCTGCTGAGCCGCTTCAACCAGTTCGGTTAAGTGCTCAAGTGTCACCATTTCACTGATGGGATAACGTGCGACCTGTAAACGACGCAGCATACTCACATGCGCACCACAGCCCAGCTTTTCGCCTAGATCATCAATGATGGTACGAATGTAGGTACCTTTGGAACAGTGGATTTCCAGCTCCAGTTCATGACCTTCCCAGCGGATAAATGTGAGTTCATACACCGTGATGCTACGGGCTTCACGTGGGACTTCAATTCCCTCGCGAGCATATTCATATAGCTTACGGCCCTGATACTTCAGCGCCGAATACATTGATGGGACCTGCTGTGTTTCACCACGAAATCCATCAAGCGCCGCGTCCAGCATCTCCTGACTAAAGGTAACGGGGCGTTCGCTAATCACGGTACCGTCAGCATCGGAGGTATCAGTACGCTGCCCCAATCGAGCGATAACCCGATAACGCTTATCCGAATCAAGAAGGTATTGAGAAAACTTGGTGGCTTCACCCAGACAAATCGGTAGCATGCCGGTCGCCAAGGGATCAAGAGCACCAGTATGCCCCGCCCGGTTGGCATTGAAGATACGCTTCACTTTTTGTAGCACATCGTTTGATGACATGCCCTGCGGTTTATCCAGCAGCAACACGCCGTGTATATCGCGGCCGCGACGACGAGGGCGGCTCACAAGACCCACTCCCACAGCGGAGTGCGACAGGTGTAAGGCATGCTTACTCCTCCTCGTCGTCTTCCGAAGAAGAACGACGTTCGGCGTCGTTTTTCACTACGTTAGTGACGAGGTTAGACATCCTCATCCCTTCAACCAGCGAATTATCGTAGAAGAAAGTTAATTCCGGTACGATGCGCAACCGCATCGCTTTGCCCAGCAAGGTACGGATATAACCTGAGGCATCACCCAGCGCACGTAATCCCGCTTTAATGGCGGCTTCGTCTTTATCATTCAGGAAGGTCACAAAGACTTTGGCATAGGCCAAATCGCGTGATACCTCAACGCCGGAGACGGTAACCATCATGCCCAGACGCGGATCTTTAATCTCACGCTGCAGAATAGTCGCGATCTCTTTCTGTAACTCCTGAGAGACGCGCTGTGGGCGACCAAATTCTTTCGCCATAATAAACTCCTAAATAATTCGGGAGGCACAACGGCCTCCCAAAAATAGTCCCGACTCGCGAAACTTTTACGCGATGGTACGCTGGATTTCGATAATTTCGAACACTTCGATCATATCGCCAACGCGGACATCGTTGTAGTTCTTAACGCCGATACCACATTCCATACCGTTACGAACTTCATTAACATCGTCTTTAAAGCGACGCAGAGATTCCAGCTCGCCTTCATAGATCACCACGTTATCACGCAGTACGCGGATCGGGTTGTGACGTTTGATGTTGCCTTCGGTAACCATACAGCCTGCGATAGCACCAAATTTTGGTGATTTGAATACATCGCGCACTTCGGCCAGGCCGATAATCTGCTGTTTGTATTCCGGCGCCAGCATACCGCTCATCGCCTGCTTCACTTCGTCAATCAGGTTATAGATAACGGAGTAGTAACGCAGATCCAGACTTTCAGCATCGATAACGCGACGCGCAGAGGCATCCGCACGAACGTTAAAGCCCAGGATGATCGCGTTGGATGCTGCAGCCAGTGTGGCGTCGGTTTCGGTGATACCACCTACGCCAGAACCCACAATCTTCACCTTCACTTCGTCGGTGGAGAGCTTCTGCAGTGAATCGGAAATCGCTTCGACAGAACCCTGTACATCGGCTTTCAGTACGATGTTCAGCTCGGACACTTCGCCTTCAGTCATGTTGGCGAACATATTCTCCAACTTCGACTTCTGCTGACGCGCCAGCTTAACTTCGCGGAATTTGCCCTGACGGTAGAGAGCAACTTCACGCGCTTTCTTCTCATCACGGACTACGGTCGCTTCGTCACCGGCAGCAGGCACACCAGACAGGCCAAGGATCTCAACCGGAATGGATGGACCTGCCGTCAGAACTTCACGGCCTAATTCGTCGCGCATCGCACGCACGCGGCCATATTCGAAGCCACACAGTACGATATCGCCTTTGTTCAACGTACCTTCACGCACCAGGACGGTTGCTACAGGGCCACGACCTTTATCCAGGAAGGATTCGATGACTACACCGCTTGCCATACCCTGACGGACAGCAGTCAGTTCCAGAACTTCAGCCTGTAACAGGATGGCGTTCAGCAGGTCGTCGATACCGGTACCGGCTTTCGCAGAGACGTTAACAAACATGTTTTCACCGCCCCACTCTTCCGGGATGATGCCATACTGAGTCAGTTCGTTCTTAACGCGATCCGGATCGGCTTCGGGTTTATCAACCTTGTTTACCGCAACCACTACCGGCACCTTCGCAGCTTTCGCATGCTGGATAGCTTCGATAGTCTGTGGCATCACGCCATCATCCGCAGCAACCACAAGGATAACGATATCGGTCGCCTGAGCACCACGTGCACGCATCGCAGTAAACGCGGCGTGGCCCGGGGTATCAAGGAAGGTTACCATCCCGTTATCAGTTTCAACGTGGTAAGCACCGATATGCTGGGTAATCCCGCCCGCTTCGCCAGAGGCGATTTTAGTTGAGCGGATGTAATCCAGCAGTGACGTTTTACCGTGGTCAACGTGGCCCATAATGGTCACGACTGGCGCACGCGATTCTAACGCCGCATCAGTATCACGATCGCTCATTACTGCTTCTTCCAGCTCGTTCTCGCGGCGCAACGTCACTTTGTGACCCATTTCTTCCGCAACTAGCTGAGCAGTTTCCTGATCGATAACCTGGTTGATGGTCGCCATTGCGCCCATTTTCATCATTACTTTGATGACCTGGGAGCCTTTCACCGCCATTTTGTTTGCCAGCTCAGCAACGGTTACCGTTTCCCCGATGATGACATCGCGGTTAACAGCCTGAACGGGCTTGTTAAAGCCCTGCTGCAGAGTACTTGGCTTACGTTTGCCTTTACCACCGCGAACGGCTGCACGCGCTTCTTCACGATCGGCTTTCGATTCGGAATGCTTGTTGCCTTTCTTCTGACGAGCGGCCTTTACAGGGCGGCTACGGCGTTCACCTTCAACCTTACGGTCATTCTCATCTTCAGCCTGACGCGCATGCTGAGAAGTGGTGACGTGATAGTCGGAGGTATCTTCCGGCTCGTCAGAGGCTTCAGTCCAACTGCTGCCTTTCTCTTCAGCCATTTTACGAGCTTCTTCGGCCACGCGTTTGGCTTCCTCTTCGATTTTGCGACGGGCTTCTTCTTCCGCTTTACGTTTCAGTTCAGCGGCTTCGGCCTCGCGGCGGGCTTTCTCAGACTGATTAGCCCGGGTAACTTCGTCGGTATGTTGATTGCTCACTTTATCTTTTTCCGCTGCTTCGCGTTTCGCTTTGTCGGCGGCCTCACGTTTGGCTTGCTCTTCGGCATCGCGCTTCGCTTTTTCTGCTGCTTCGCGTTTAGCCTGTTCTTCAGCTTCACGATGGGCCTGTTCTTCCGCTTCACGCTGCGCCTGCGCTTCTGCTTCAGCCTGATCAGCATCAGCTTCGCCTTTTACGTAGGTGCGCTTTTTGCGGACTTCGATTTGCACCGATTTACTTTTACCCCCGGTGCCAGGAATATTCAAGGTGCTGCGCGTCTTGCGCTGCAACGTCAGCTTACTTGACACGCTGCCGTGTTCACGATTCAGGTGCGTCAGTAAGGTTTCTTTTTCCTGCTGGGTTACAGAGTCAGTTTCAGATTTCCGGATCCCTGCATCAGCAAACTGCTGTACCAGGCGTTCTACCGGGGTCTGAATCTCTGCGGCCAGCGATTTTACGGTTACATCTGTCATGCTGTTCCTTCCTGTTATTACGCGTCGTCGCCGAACCAACAGATATTACGTGCAGCCATAATCAGCTCACCGGCCTGC
The DNA here is from genome assembly GCF_022647505.1 of [Pantoea] beijingensis. Lineage (NCBI taxonomy): Bacteria > Pseudomonadati > Pseudomonadota > Gammaproteobacteria > Enterobacterales > Erwiniaceae > Erwinia > [Pantoea] beijingensis. Next base: position 534,486 of record NZ_CP071409.1, on the reverse strand, counting down.
TCATCGCTCAGGCCTTCAATATCAGTCAGGTCGTCAACACCCTGCTCGGCAAGATCTTCCAGCGTACAAACACCTTTCGCCGCCAGTTTAAACGCCAGTTCGCGATCCAGACCTTCCAACGCCAGTAAATCATCTGCAGGTTTGTTATCGCCAAGGCTCTCTTCTTTTGCCAATGCCAGAGTGGTCAACGCATTTTTCGCACGGTCACGCAGCGCTTCTACCATATCTTCATCAAGTCCGTCGATTTCCAGCAGTTCATTGATTGGGACATAAGCAAGCTCTTCCAGTGAGGAAAAGCCTTCTTCAACCAGAACGGTGGCAAATTCTTCGTCGATGTCGAGGTATTTGGTAAAGACGTCAATAGCTGCGTGTGCTTCAGCCTGATGTTTGGCTTGCAGGTCATCAACCGTCATCACATTTAACTCCCAGCCACTCAACTGAGCGGCCAGACGCACGTTTTGACCATTACGACCGATCGCCTGAGCCAGATTTCCAGCTTCAACAGCGATATCCATGGTGTGGTTATCTTCATCCACGACGATAGATGCGACGTCGGCTGGTGCCATCGCATTAATCACGAACTGCGCCGGGTTGTCGTCCCACAGCACGATGTCAATACGTTCGCCGCCCAGCTCGCTGGAAACCGCCTGAACGCGTGCACCGCGCATACCTACGCAAGCGCCAACGGGGTCGATACGCTTGTCATTGGTTTTTACAGCAATCTTAGCTCGCGATCCCGGATCGCGGGCAGCGGCCTTGATTTCAATAACTTCTTCACCGATTTCCGGCACTTCAATGCGGAACAGTTCAATCAGCATCTCTGGCTTTGAGCGACTGACAAACAGTTGCGCACCACGCGCTTCCGGGCGAACAGCGTACAATACACCGCGGATACGATCGCCAGCACGGAAGTTTTCACGCGGCAACATATCTTCACGGATAATAACCGCTTCCGCATTGCTGCCGAGGTCCAGCGTAATATTGTCACGATTAACTTTTTTCACCACACCAGTGATGATTTCACCTTCATGCTCACGGAATTGATCGACCACCATGGCACGCTCAGCTTCACGTACTTTTTGTACGATAACCTGCTTGGCCGTTTGGGTAGTGATACGGTCAAAGGTGACAGATTCAATCTGATCTTCGACATATTCACCAAGATTAAAGGCTTCATCTTCGTAACGTGCGGCTTCAAGCGTGATTTCACGTGTTGGTTGAGTCACTTCATCGACGATAACCCAACGGCGGAATGTATCAAAATCACCACTTTTACGATCGATGCTAACGCGAACATCGATCTCTTGTTCGTATTTTTTCTTGGTCGCTGTTGCCAGTGCGCTCTCCAGCGCTTCGAAGATCTTCTCACGCGGGAGTGATTTCTCGTTGGAAACTGCTTCTACAACAGCCAGAATCTCTTTGTTCATCCTAGGTGCCTCAATCTGGACTTTCAAAAGTGGGGGACCAGGTTCGCTTTCTGGATGTTGCTCAGCGCGAACACTTCATCGCTACCCTCGACGGTAACCGTGATCATTTCACCTTCTACGGATTTAATGATGCCCTGCCATTTGCGGCGGTTTTGCACGGCCATACGCAGTACCAGGCTGGCTTCCTCACCAATAAACTGTGTGTAATGCGCGGCGGTAAACAGGGGGCGCTCAAGGCCCGGTGAGGAAACTTCAAGGTTATATGCCACGGTGATGGGATCTTCAACGTCCATCACGGCGCTGACTTGATGGCTGACATCCGCGCAGTCATCAACATTGATGCCTTCTTCACTATCAATATAGATGCGCAACGTAGATGTACGGCCACGAATGAACTCAATACCGACCAGTTCGTAGCCAAGCGCCTCTACCGGTGCTGAAATCAGCTCTGTTAATTTCTGCTCTAATGTGGACAAGCCCACCCCCAAGACATAAAAAAAGGGCTTAATAGCCCAGTATTGCGATTGCCTAATAACAAAAAACCCCGAAATATTCGGGGCTTAATGCGACTGGACCCTGTACGCCGCAATAGCGGCTCGGTACACAATCCAAAGAATTTTTTTCAAAACTCGCTGCAAATGCGCCGGAGATGCATACAGTATATTTGAAAAAGAACTCTAAGGGAAAGTGGTTGCGGGGGCCGGATTTGAACCGACGACCTTCGGGTTATGAGCCCGACGAGCTACCAGGCTGCTCCACCCCGCGTCCGAAAACGTGGCGAATATTACGCCGAACATGCATAAATTGCAAGTAATACTGAGATTTGGTACCGAGGACGGGACTTGAACCCGTAAGCCCAATCGGGCACTACCACCTCAAGGTAGCGTGTCTACCAATTCCACCACCTCGGCACTTCAAGATTGCGACTTTTTTATTTCTGTCGCGTCGAAAACGTAACGATTTATTACTTACTGTGGGATATCGCTACTCGGTGCTGCTGGTTTTGCTGGCGCACTCTGTTCAGACTGAGCTGGCTGCGATAAATTTTCCCACTCGCTACCTTTCGCCGTTTTGTTACTATTAAGGTTACCCAGAATCAAGCTGATGATGAAGAACAGCGTAGCCAATACTGCGGTCATACGGGTCATAAAGTTACCAGAACCGTTAGAACCAAACAGCGTAGCGGAAGCGCCTGCACCAAAGGAGGCTCCCATATCAGCGCCTTTACCTTGCTGCAGCATAATCAGACCGATAAGGCCCAGTGCCACAATAAGGAAAATTACCAGAAGAGCTTCGTACATAATCAACCTGTTTCCTTGCGCGTTTATCGCGCATTAATAGCTTCAAACCAGTAAATGAATGTCGTCATCAACACCCACCAGAAGCGGGTGTGAATACTAACCAAAGCCACCTGCCCGTGCAAGCGCAATTTTACCTGTGCCAACTGATTGCAGAAAAAAACGGCAAAAGAGATATTTTTGCCTGTATTTTGTGCAACTTACCGGGCAGAACGGTGAGCAATCTGCCCGGCAATAAACTCAAACTGCTTTTACCGCGTCAGCGATGCGGTGAGCTAACGCAGTTACCTGCGCTTCATCCTCGCCTTCAACCATTACACGGATCAGCGGCTCAGTACCTGATTTACGTAATAGCACGCGCCCACGTCCATGGAGCGATTTCTCCACTTCTGCCGTCACCGATTTTACCGTCGCATCCTGCAACGGATCGGTATCACCACTAAAGCGAACGTTAACCAAAATTTGCGGTAAGAGTTTCATACCGCTGCAAAGATCATGCAGGCTCATATGATTGCGCACCATGGCGGTAAGCACTTGCAAACCGGCAACGATACCGTCACCCGTAGTCGTCTTATCAAGCAAGATGACATGGCCTGAATTTTCCGCGCCCAGGCGCCAGCCTTTTTCCTGGAGTTTTTCCAGCACATAGCGGTCCCCCACCTTCGCGCGTGCAAATGGTATACCGAGCTGCTTCAGCGCCAGTTCAAGGCCCATGTTGCTCATCAGGGTTCCCACGACACCCCCGCGTAGTTGCCCCTGCCGCAGCCCTTCACGCGCAATGATATACAGGATTTGATCGCCATCGACCTTATTCCCCAAGTGGTCGACCATCATAATACGATCGCCATCGCCATCGTAGGCCAGCCCGATATCGGCTTTTTCCGCCAGTACGCGTTCCTGCAGCATACGAACGTCTGTCGCACCACACTCTTTATTAATATTCATGCCATCAGGCTGGCAGCCCACAGCAATCACATTCGCGCCCAGCTCACGTAATACATTCGGTGCAATGTGATAAGTCGCGCCATTTGCGCAGTCAACGACGATTTTAAGGCCATTAAGGCTCAGCTCACTGGGAAAAGTCCCTTTGCAGAACTCGATATAGCGCCCGGCCGCATCCACAATGCGGCTCGCTCGACCTAACTCAGCAGATTCAACGCAGGTAAGCGGTTTTTCCATTTCGGCTTCAATCGCTTCTTCGACATCGTCTGGCAGTTTAGTGCCATCAATCGAGAAAAACTTGATGCCATTGTCATAAAACGGATTATGTGAAGCGGAGATCACGATACCCGCCTCGGCACGGAAAGTTCGGGTTAAATAAGCGACGGCAGGTGTAGGCATCGGACCAGTAAAGGCCGCAGAAAGGCCTGCTGCCGCTAACCCCGCTTCCAACGCCGACTCCAGCATATAGCCTGAAATGCGAGTATCTTTGCCGATGATTATTTTCTTTGACCCATGGCGTGCCAGTACCTTGCCAGCAGCCCAGCCTAATTTCAGCACAAAATCAGGTGTGATTGGAGATTCACCCACTTTGCCGCGGATGCCATCGGTACCAAAATACTTACGATTACTCATAGCGTTACTATTCCTTCGCTGATCGTGTCGCTTCGACAACTCGCATCGCCTCGACGGTTTCTTTAACGTCATGTACCCGCACAATGTGCGCACCCTGCATTGCGGCAATGACCGCGCAGGCAATACTTCCGGTCAGCCGCTGTGACGGGCCGACATTCAGCAGTTGCCCAATCATACTTTTACGCGACATACCCACTAACAGAGGGAGGCCAAAATGGTGGTAATCGGCCAGATGTGCGAGTAGTTGATAATTATGAGTGAGATTTTTACCGAAACCGAAGCCGGGGTCGAGCAGCAACTGCTCTTTTTTCATGCCGGCAGCGGTACAACGTGCAATATGCAGGGCAAAAAAATCGTCAACCTCTTGCAACAGATTCCGATAGTGTGGAGCCTGCTGCATCGTACGTGGCTCCCCTTGCATATGGGTCAGACAAACCGGTAGCCCCGTTTCTGCGGCAGCAGCCAGTGCTCCGGGTTCTTGCAGAGAGCGGACATCATTAATAATGTGAGCACCTACTTTTGCTGATTCTCTTATAACGTCAGGCTTGGACGTATCAACAGATATCCAGACCTCGAATCGCTGCGCAATAGCTTCAATCACCGGCAGTACCCGATCCAACTCCTCCTGGACGCTTACGTATTCGGCTCCAGGTCGCGTTGACTCGCCCCCGACATCAACGATTGTCGCGCCTGCATTAATCATTTCATTTGCATGTGTCAGCGCCTGGACAAGCGTGTTATGCGTACCGCCGTCGGAAAAGGAATCGGGAGTAACATTTAAAATACCCATCACGTGAGGATGTGACAAATCCAAAGCCGAGTCTCTGGCATACAGCTTCATTCCTGCGTCTCCTGATTATGCGCCCGTAAATCAATCATAAACGGCACTATTCTTAAACCGAATGGTAAACGGATCAACGCTATTATACGCGCTGTAACTGCTCGCGCGCATAATAGCGAAAATGTGCATATGAAAGAGAGTGCGTTATAACAGGCAAAAAAAAACCGGAGAACAAGTCTCCGGTTTTCTGAGAGCGACCACTTCAGTGATTACTTGTCTCCAAACTGCTCGGACATGGTATTGCCCGGATTTGGTGTACGTGGTTCATCAACCGGACGTGGCGCCTTTGGCGTACCATTATTGTCTGAATTGTTACTGCTGCTCGGATCTTCCCAACCCGCAGGCGGACGCACATCACGGCGGGCCATCAGGTCATCAATTTGCGGAGCATCAATGGTTTCATACTTCATTAGTGCGTCTTTCATCGCATGGAGTATGTCCATATTTTCATTCAGAATACGACGGGCACGTTGATAGTTCTGCTCAATCAGTAATTTTACTTCCTGATCGATAATACGCGCAGTCTCATCAGACATATGCTTGGCTTTCGCGACAGAACGTCCAAGGAAGACCTCGCCTTCTTCTTCCGCGTACAGCAAAGGACCTAGTTTCTCTGAGAAGCCCCACTGTGTGACCATGTTACGCGCAATACTGGTTGCAACTTTAATATCGTTAGAGGCACCGGTAGAAACATGTTCAACACCGTAAATAATCTCTTCCGCCAGACGGCCGCCGTAAAGTGTGGAAATCTGGCTTTCCAGTTTCTGACGGCTGGCACTGATTGCGTCGCCTTCAGGCAGGAAGAAAGTGACACCCAGTGCACGTCCACGCGGGATAATAGTCACTTTATGTACCGGGTCGTGCTCCGGGACCAGACGCCCGATAATAGCATGTCCTGCTTCGTGGTATGCGGTTGACTCTTTCTGAGACTCAGTCATGACCATAGAGCGACGTTCAGCACCCATCATGATTTTGTCTTTAGCTTTTTCAAACTCAACCATAGAAACAACGCGACGGTTACCACGAGCGGCAAATAACGCAGCTTCGTTGACCAGGTTAGCCAAATCAGCACCAGAGAAGCCTGGCGTACCACGTGCAATCACGGATGCATCAATATCCGTCGCCAGCGGGACACGGCGCATATGCACTTTCAGGATTTGCTCACGTCCACGTACGTCTGGCAGCCCCACGACAACCTGACGGTCAAAACGACCTGGACGCAACAGCGCAGGGTCAAGAACGTCTGGACGGTTAGTCGCCGCAATTACGATGATGCCTTCATTACCTTCAAAACCATCCATCTCAACCAGCATCTGGTTAAGTGTTTGTTCACGCTCATCGTGTCCCCCACCTAAGCCTGCGCCACGCTGACGGCCTACGGCGTCAATTTCATCAATAAAGATGATACAGGGCGCGGCTTTTTTGGCCTGCTCAAACATATCGCGCACGCGGGATGCACCCACGCCAACGAACATTTCAACAAAGTCAGAACCTGAAATAGTGAAGAATGGCACCTTAGCTTCACCCGCAATCGCTTTTGCCAGCAAGGTTTTACCGGTACCCGGCGGGCCAACCATCAGCACACCTTTCGGGATTTTACCACCGAGTTTCTGGAAGCGGCTTGGTTCGCGCAGGTATTCCACCAACTCACTCACTTCCTCTTTTGCTTCGTCACAACCTGCAACATCAGCAAAGGTCGTTTTTATCTGATCTTCTGTCAGCATGCGGGCCTTGCTTTTGCCAAAGGACATGGCGCCCTTTCCGCCGCCGCCCTGCATTTGACGCATAAAGAAGATCCAGACACCAATCAACAACAGCATTGGGAACCAGGAAATAAAGATCGATGCCAGCAGGCTCGGTTCTTCTGGTGGCTCACCGACAACTTTTACATTTTTGGTCAACAGGTTATCGAGCAACTTGGGATCGTTGACAGGGATGTAGGTCGTGTATCGATTACTGTCTTTTTTGGTTACGTTGATTTCACGCCCGTTAATACGTGCCTCGCGGACCTGATCCTGGTTCACTTCCGACAGGAAGGTTGAGTAATCAACCCTACGGCCATTCGACTCGCTGGGCCCAAAACTCTGGAATACAGACATCAGCACGACTGCGATGACCAACCAGAGAATCAGGTTTTTCGCCATGTCACTCAAGGGATTAACCTCATATTACAACTGTGTTAACAGACAGCGTAGGGTACTATATATCCATCATACTTGGAATCGCAGTTGCGGGACTGCTTTTGCTCACCTGAATATCTTATCGGTGTAAGCGCATCAGGATTGACTCCCGTGTCACCTTGTTGCGATACCAATTACTTTGGTTATAGTTTGCGCCCTGTCGCTACAATGTACACTTCACGCGAACGTGAGCGCGAAGCGTCCGGCTTACGAATTTTCACTTTCGTAAACAGGGAGCGAATTTCCCGGAGGTATTCATCGAAGCCATCTCCCTGAAACACTTTCACTAAAAAACTACCGCCGGGTGCCAGAACATCACGACACATCTCGAGCGCCAGTTCAACTAAATACATCGACCGGGGAATATCAACGGCAGGCGTTCCGCTCATGTTAGGTGCCATATCTGACATCACAACCTGAACTTTTTCCTTACCGACACGTTCCAGCAGCGCATTAAGCACTAATTCTTCACGAAAATCGCCCTGAAGGAAATCGACACCGACGATAGGATCCATCGGTAATATATCACAGGCGATAATCCGACCTTTTGACCCAATCTGCGTTACCACATACTGGGACCAGCCCCCCGGCGCAGCACCGAGGTCAACAACGGTCATCCCTTGCTTAAACAGCTTGTCACTTTGCTGTATTTCGTCAAGTTTAAACCAGGCGCGCGAACGCAGCCCTTTTTTCTGTGCCTGAAGCACATATTTATCGCTAAAGTGTTCCTGTAGCCAGCGGCTGGAACTGGCCGAACGCTTTTTACCAGTCATACAAATTTCCAACTATTCTTCATCATAAGCGATAAATAAACCGCCCAAAACGGTTCTGCCGTTTGGTGATACACCAGAGATGGCGGTAGAATGACCCGTTTTCAATCCCAATGTAAGTAAAAAATACGATGAATCTAAGTACCAAACAAAAACAGCACCTGAAAGGCCTGGCCCACCCATTGAAGCCTGTCGTTATGCTTGGCAACAATGGTCTGACCGAAGGTGTACTGGCCGAGATCGAACAGGCACTCGAGCACCATGAACTCATCAAGGTGAAAATCGCGACGGAAGACCGTGAGACGAAAAACCTGGTGGTTGAAGCCATTGTACGCGAAACGGGTGCCAATAACGTGCAGGTCATTGGTAAGACGCTGGTGCTTTATCGTCCTTCCAAAGATCGCAAGATTTCGATACCGCGTTAATGACGCTTATGCGTTGAAGCATCTCGCCATCAGCATTAGGCTTCGATGGTGGCAAAGTGCCATGCTCTTGCATCAGATAAAAGGCCGCATCGCGGCCTTTTTCCTTTCTTTACAATACTCCGGGGTTTTTCATCGCGGAGTAGAAATCAGATATATTCTATCTTCAAAATTTCATAGTCGACATCGCCGCCCGGCGTTTTAATGACCACGACATCATCGACTTCTTTACCAATAAGGCCACGCGCCATAGGTGAATTTACCGAGATCAGATTCTGCTTAAAGTCAGCCTCGTCATCGCCCACGATGCGATAAGTGAATTCTTCATCGCTATCCACATTCAGCACGCTAACCGTGGAACCAAAAATGACGCGCCCGTTGGCATTCATTTTAGTCACGTCGATCACCTGAGCATTGGAAAGCTTTGCTTCGATCTCCTGAATTCGGCCTTCGCAGAAGCCCTGCTCTTCACGCGCCGCATGGTATTCAGCGTTTTCTTTCAAGTCACCATGCTCACGTGCTTCCGCAATTGAGGCAATAATTCTGGGGCGTTTAACGGTTTTCAGCTCTTCAAGCTCTGTACGCAGCCTTTCTGCGCCCCTTAACGTCATCGGAATTTGGTTCATCTCAATACCTCTTAATCTATACCTTAAATCATTCAAGCTGCAGGGCGGCGGCAAACTTGTATATGACAGGCATATCCTGTTTAAAGTGTCGTCATCCTGACAGGTTGACTGCAGAAAAAAGCGTTCTGCGGCGCTTGCCTCTGAATCGCAAACAAAAGAAACCTGACCCGGAGTTTATCCCCAGGCCAGGATCGGTTTTGCATTTTGATACGCATTTTAACCCAGAGTTCCCTATGGGTCATCGTTTACTTTACACCTCAATGCACCGTAGTATGACACCTCATTTACTGCCAGCTACCGCGAGATTATGCGATTTTCACGACTTGTTACCGGATTAACCTTCGCGTTTATGCTGCAAGCAAACGCTGCTCCTGTTGAAGAATACAGCCAATATTTGCCCGACGGCGCGAACTTGGCCCTGGTGGTACAAAAAATAGGCGCAACAACGCCACTCATTGATTACCACAGTCAGCAGATGGCCCTCCCGGCGAGCACCATGAAGGTGGTCACTGCGCTTGCCGCTATGCTCCAACTGGGGCCGGATTATCGTTTTCATACTACGCTTGAGAGCCGCGGTACCCTCTCAGGCGGTACTCTGAATGGCGATCTCACCGCCCGCTTTGGTGGCGATCCAACGCTAACTCGCCAGGATCTACGTAATATGGTCGCCGTGTTAAAAAAGCAGGGCGTACAGCATATCAAGGGAAATCTGGTGATTGATACGTCAGTCTTTGCCAGCCACGATAAAGCACCAGGCTGGCCATGGAACGACCTGACACAATGTTTCAGTGCTCCCCCAGGCGCCGCAATTGTGGATCGCAACTGTTTCTCCGTTTCGCTTTATAGTGCGGCTAAACCTGACGATAATGCATTTATTCGCGTGGCGTCTTATTACCCAGTCAATATGTTTAGCAACGTGCGTACGCTGGCGAAAGGCTCGCCCGATGCACAGTATTGTGAACTTGACGTAGTGCCTGGCGAACTGAATCGCTTTACGTTAACCGGTTGTATGACGCAGCGCTCAGAACCTCTGCCGCTGGCATTCGCTATCCAGGATGGCGCCAGTTACGCCGGTGCGATCCTGAAATCTGAACTGCAAGATGCCGGCATCGACTATTCCGGTCATCTGGTCCGTCAGACACGCGTCACCTCACCAGGCACCGTATTAGCGCAAACGCAATCCGCGCCATTGTCGAACTTGCTGAAAACCATGCTGAAAAAATCAGATAACATGATTGCTGATACCGTTTTCAGGACGATTGGTCATGAGCGCTTTGGCGTACCAGGAACATGGCGCGCTGGCTCTGACGCCGTACGCCAGATTTTGCGCCAGAAAGCGAATATCGATCTGGGTAACAGCATCCAGGTCGATGGCTCCGGCTTATCACGCCACGATTTGATCTCTCCGGCAACCATGATGCAGGTCCTGCAATACATTGCCCAAAACGATAGCCAGCTAAATATAATTTCGATGCTGCCTTTATCTGGTTATGATGGCACTTTACGTTACCGCGCAGGTCTACATGAGGCTGGCGTTGATGGAAAACTGTCAGCGAAAACGGGTTCTCTTCAGGGGGTCTATAATTTAGCCGGCTTCCTGACAACCGCCAGTGGTCAGCGCGTTGCTTTTGTGCAGTATCTTTCAGGTTATGCTGTACCGCCGCAGGATCAGCGCACGCGTCGTATTCCATTGGTACGTTTTGAGAGCCGCCTTTACAGAGACGTTTATCAAAATAATTGAGTACTATGAAATTACTGATCGTTGAAGATGATTTCATGTTGCAGGAAGGGTTAGCGCTGGCCTTATCAGGTGAAGGCTACGCGATTGATTGTGCGGCAAACGCCGCACAAAGCCTTGCGCTATTACAAAGTAGCCAATACAGCATGATTGTACTGGACCTCGGGTTACCAGACCGTGACGGTGCCAGTTTGTTGCGTCAGTGGCGTAAAGATGGCATTGATTTACCCGTATTAATCCTTACCGCACGTGATGCACTGGAGGATCGTGTTGATGGGCTGGACGCTGGCGCAGATGACTATTTGATCAAACCGTTCGCACTGGTTGAGTTAAAAGCTCGCGTCAGAGCATTAATCCGACGCTATCAGGGTCGTAGTGATAATCACCTGCAGCACGGTGATATTGAGTTAAATCTCTCATCGCAGCAGGTTTTTGTTGAAAATCTGCCCGTCGAAATCACACCAAAGGAGTTTGCCCTGCTGACGCGCCTGTTAATGCGTATCGGGCAAACCGTTCACCGCGAGACCCTGCAACAGGACCTCTATAGCTGGCAGGATGATACCGGATCAAACACGCTGGAAGTTCATATCCACAATCTACGACGAAAACTGGGAAAAGACAGAATTAAAACCGTACGCGGCGTCGGTTACCGCCTTGAAGAACAGTCATGAACAGTATGCGGCGGCGTTTATTGATCATGCTGGCACTGATATTACTCACTTGCCAATTGATGAGTGCTATCTGGCTATGGCATGAAAGTCGCGAGCAGATTGGTTTTTTGGTCAATGAAACGCTGACCGCGAAGGCCCGTAATCAGCACGTTGAAAATGAGATCCGCGAGGCTATCGCTTCACTGCTATTGCCTTCTATCGTGATGGTCGGCTTCACACTGCTGCTGTCATTCTGGGCAATAAGCTGGATTATACGCCCACTTAAATCCTTGCAATACAGCCTTACAGAGCGTTCGGCTAATAATCTTACCCCGCTGCCCTACTATTCAGATATGGATGAAATCGTTGCCGTCACCGGTTCACTCAACCAACTTTTAGCACGACTCGACCATACTCTCCAACAAGAGCGTTTATTTACCGCCGATGCGGCACACGAATTGCGGACTCCCCTTGCCGGACTGCGCCTGCACCTGGAGCTCCTTGAGCAGCAAGGTGTTAAACAAGGTGCAATGCTGGTCGCTCGCATTGATCAGCTCATGCATGTTATCGAACAGCTTTTAATGCTGTCACGCGCCGGACATGCATTAGCGAGCGGTCACTATCAATCAGTGTTCCTCAGTAATGATGTAATTATGCCGCTGGTGCTGGAAATGGAAGAGATGATCGCCCAGCGTAAGCAAACGGTCTCATGGCCACAACCTCAGCCACTCAGCGTGCAAGGCGATGCGGTATTGCTGCGGCTGCTGCTGCGTAATTTGCTGGAGAATGCTTCACGTTACAGCCCACCAGATAGCCATATTAGCGTATTACTCTTTCCGCGCGATCGTGGGGTTGAAATCATCGTTCGCGACGAAGGGCCTGGAATAGATGAAGATAGTGTCCAGAATTTAACGAAAGCGTTTCAGCGAATGGATCAGCGATATGGCGGGAGTGGTTTGGGGCTCAATATTGTGGTGCGTATCATGCAAATTCATCAAGGCACACTTGAGTTAAAGAATCGCCACGATCGCTGCGGGTTGAATGTCCGTTGCTGGCTCCCCTGCACTCTCAATGATTGATTCGGAAGTAAGGTATTGGATAAAACATGTCGGTTCGTGCCGCTACGGGAAAAGTGTGTTATCAGAACAAATGCGATGAACAACATGAATAGCTATGTTATGAGTGGCCCAATGATCACTGGCATCCGAATTGTTTGGACCACCAACAGAAGGGCACATACCGTGCCCTTCATGCAATTAACGCTGATAAATAATTTCGACGCCTTCGTCGTCGTCCTCATCCCAGTCATCGTCCCAGTCGTCATCTTCTTCCGCTTCAGCCTGAGCCTCTGCTAATTGCTCACGGTGATAGTCATCCCACATGAATTCGACTTTTTCAGGTTTCTTCGCTTCTTCTTCCGTCTCTTTGGGATTCGCGATGATAAATGACATCACGTCCCAGCATAACGCGTTAACACCGACGCGGTTTGCCGCAGAGATCAGATAATACTTTTCTGTCCAACCCAGTGCTTCTGCAATAGATTTGGCACGAGCTTCAGCCTCTTCGTCATCCAGCAGGTCAACTTTATTGAAAACAAGCCAGCGTGGTTTCTGATACAGCTTATCACTATATTTTTCCAGCTCACCCAGAATGATGCGGGCGTTTTCAATCGGATCGGATTCATCGACAGGAGCAAGATCGATAAGATGCAGCAGCACGCGGCAACGCTCAAGATGCTTCAGGAAACGAATGCCCAGCCCTGCGCCGTCCGCCGCACCTTCAATCAGTCCGGGGATGTCCGCGACCACAAAACTTTTTTCGCTATCCATACGGACAACGCCCAAGCTTGGTACCAGTGTAGTAAAGGGATAATCGGCGACTTTCGGTTTTGCAGCAGATACCGCACGGATAAAGGTGGATTTACCCGCATTAGGCAAACCGAGCATGCCAACATCTGCCAGCAGCATCAATTCCAGTTGCAAATCACGCTTCTCACCTGGCGTGCCCATGGTTTTCTGACGCGGAGTACGGTTAACCGAGGATTTAAAGCGGGTGTTACCTAAACCATGCCAACCGCCCTTCGCGACCATCAGCGTCTGATCATGGCGCGTCATATCCCCCAGCGTCTCACCGGTTCCCTGATCGATAACACGCGTTCCGACAGGCACCTTAACGGTAATATCTTTACCGCGTTTACCGGTACAGTCACGGCTTTGCCCATTTTGACCACGTTCCGCGCGAAAAGACTTTTCAAAGCGATAATCGATTAACGTATTCAGGTTTTCATCAGCAACTAAATAAACATCACCGCCGTCTCCGCCATCACCGCCATCTGGCCCGCCTTTAGGAATATATTTTTCACGACGGAAGCTAACGCAGCCATTCCCGCCATCGCCTGCGACAACCAGGATCGTCGCTTCATCAACAAACTTCATTTTACTTCTCCGTAAATCATTCGCCCGCAGACCGGAGCGATGGCCCCGGGGCAGGTTTATTCCGCCAGGGCCACAAGCGATGACCTGGTGCGGAAAACAGGGTGCCAACCATCACGGCTCTTGCACCATCTGATACCCATGATACTTCAAGCCGCGCGCGCATTGTACATAAAACGCACAGAAAAAGCGGGGTTTTCGGTGAAAGCCGTCGCCATAATAAACATATTACGTCGTGCAATTAGCGGGTTAAAAGGATCGGACTCCCCATTACCAACAGTCACCATAACAGCAGCAGAATGTAAAAAGCCCCGCAAAAATTGCGGGGCTTAGATTCGTCAGTACAGGTTAGCGCAAAGGCGACCTGTGACGCGAAAAACCTTACTCAGCAACGATGCTGATATATTTACGGTTGTTCGGGCCTTTAATTTCGAATTTAACCTTGCCGTCTGCGGTCGCAAACAGAGTGTGGTCGCGACCACAACCTACGTTGGTACCTGCGTGGAATTTAGTACCACGTTGACGAACGATGATGCTACCAGCTAAAACTGCTTCACCACCGAAACGCTTAACGCCGAGGCGTTTTGCATTGGAATCGCGACCGTTACGAGTGGAGCCGCCAGCCTTTTTATGTGCCATTTTTCAGATCTCCTCTTAGGCGCTGATGCCAGTAATTTTCACATCAGTGAACCACTGACGGTGGCCTTGCTGCTTACGGTGGTGTTTACGACGACGAAATTTAACAATTTTAATTTTCTCGCCACGACCGTGAGCAACGATTTCTGCTTTAATCACGCCACCAGAAACTAATGGTGCGCCGATCTGAACATCTTCGCCGTTTGCAATCATCAGAACCTGGTCGAATTCAATCGTTTCGCCGGTTGCGATGTCCAACTTTTCCAGGCGAACGGTCTGACCTTCGCTGACTCGGTGTTGTTTACCACCACTTTGGAAAACCGCGTACATATAAAACTCCGCTTTCCGCGCTTGCCTTCTTTTAATTTTCAGGCGGCGCTATAAATATTCACAATAGGGCGCGAATTCTACGCAAATTCGCTCGCGTTGACAAGTGTGCAATGCAAAGGATTGCAGAAAAAAAACGCAGCGTGATTCCGGACGTTCATCCGCCTCGTTTTTCAAGTACAATCTGTAATACATTACTTGTCACAAGCCCGAATCAAGACGCTTATCATAGCAGCGGACAGAGCGATAGCTGAACAGACTGATGAACTTAGAACAGATAAATGAATTAACCGCGCAAGATATGGCGGCCGTCAACGAGACCATCCTCGAGCAACTGAATTCAGATGTTTCGCTCATCAATCAGTTGGGATACTACATCATCAGCGGTGGGGGGAAACGCATTCGCCCGATGATCGCAGTACTCGCCGCGCGTGCCCTGAATTATACAGGTAAACAGCACGTTACCGTTGCTGCGCTTATTGAATTTATTCATACCGCCACGCTGCTTCATGATGACGTGGTAGATGAATCAGATATGCGCCGCGGGAAAGCTACGGCGAATGCCGCATTCGGTAATGCTGCCAGCGTATTGGTGGGGGATTTCATCTACACCCGAGCGTTCCAGATGATGACCAGCATCGGCTCATTGCGTGTGCTGGCATTGATGTCTGAAGCGGTAAATGTGATCGCTGAAGGCGAGGTGCTGCAGTTGATGAACTGCAACGACCCGGATATTACCGAAGAAAGTTACATGCGGGTGATCTACAGCAAAACCGCGCGTCTATTCGAAGCGGCGGCGCAATCTTCAGCGATTCTTGCCGATGCGACACCGGCCCAAGAGAGTGCCTTACAGGATTATGGTCGTTATATCGGTACCGCTTTTCAACTAATTGACGACCTGCTGGATTACAGCGCCGATGGAAAAACGCTGGGTAAAAATGTGGGTGACGACCTTAGTGAAGGTAAACCTACGCTTCCCTTGCTACACGCGATGCAGAACGGTAACGCAGAACAAGCGGCAATGATCCGCCAGGCGATTTTAGAAGGTAACGGACGTCATTTACTGGAACCCGTACTTGAAACAATGCGCCAATGCGGTTCATTGGAATGGACCCGTATACGCGCGGAACAAGAGGCCGACAAAGCAATTTCCGCACTGATGGTGCTGCCTGAATCGCCTTGGCGCAGTGCACTTGAAGCGCTGGCACATATGTCAGTTCAGCGCGAATTCTGAGACTATGCGGGAGGTAACTCCCGCACCGTAATAATTCTCTCTGTTCACTCCTGTCTATCATCCTGCCTGCGCGCATTTCCTTGTTTCATTTTCTTTTGCGGGAATCCGCACAAACTCACGCGTTACCTGAAAATATTACTGGAAACTTATGGAACCTATTTGCTATAAACACTATTGAAAGCGCCAATAAGCATATTGTTTTTATTGATAGCGAATGTTCTTCGGTTACCTGTAAGGAGTACGACCAAAATAATTCGTGCTACAAAGCAGCGGTAAACTGTAAGCCCCGGGAACTTACACAGGTAAGGGATTGGCGTGCGCAGGTGAGCCCATTAACCTGTAGCTTTAAGCATGACGGGGATACGCGTTTTTACTGAGTGGCACGATTTTTTTATACACAGGCCATTCAAGCAAGGAGGATGATTGATGGAAAATATGGATAAAGACTGGCATCCCGCAGACATTATCGCGGCACTACGCAAGAAGGGAACCTCACTGGCTGCCGTTTCACGCCAGGCCGGGTTATGTTCGTCCACGCTGGCAAACGCACTCTCACGTCCGTGGCCAAAAGGAGAATGGCTTATTGCCGACGCACTCTCCATTCACCCAGCGGTTATCTGGCCCAGCCGTTACTACGATCAATTTACCCACCAACTAATCGATCGTAAAAAACTGATCCGCGGATAACATACAGGCCGGATATTATCCGGCCATGTTCTGTATTGAGCTTAGTATACCGACTATCGCTTAAACACTGTCGCCGCTAACGCGCTGGATATTCGCGCCCATTGCCATCAGTTTATCTTCAATATGCTCATAGCCACGATCGATATGGTAAATACGGTCCACAATCGTCGTACCTTCGGCGATACAGCCCGCAAGCACCAGGCTCGCTGACGCCCGCAGGTCAGTCGCCATAACCTGCGCACCGGACAGCTTCTCAGTGCCATGGCAAATCACCGTGTTACTCTCAACTTCCGCATGCGCGCCCATACGAATCAGCTCAGGCACATGCATAAAGCGGTTTTCAAAGATGGTTTCGGTGATAACGCCGGTTCCTTCCGCCACTAAATTCAGTAGCGTAAACTGAGCCTGCATGTCGGTTGGGAATCCTGGGTGTGGCGCCGTACGAATATTCACAGCTTTAGGGCGCTTGCCATGCATATCGAGGCTAATCCAGTCTTCGCCGGTTTGAATCTCTGCCCCCGCCTCACGCAGCTTAGCCAATACGGCATCAAGTGTATCTGGCTGGGTATTGCGACATAGCACTTTGCCACGTGAAATCGCAGCTGCAACCAGGAAAGTACCGGTTTCGATACGATCAGGTAGAACACGATAAACGCCACCACCTAAGCGCTCGACGCCCTCAATGGTGATACGATCGCTGCCCGCACCACGGATTTTGGCCCCCAAGGTATTAAGGAAGTTAGCCGTGTCGACAATTTCGGGTTCGCGTGCTGCATTCTCAATGACGGTTGTACCTGTTGCCAGAGTCGCTGCGCTCATAATGGTGACAGTTGCACCAACGCTGACCTTATCCATGACGATATGCGCGCCTTTAAGACGCCCGTCAACGGAAGCCTTAACGTAGCCTTCCTCTAGCTTAATCTCAGCCCCTAACTGCTCCAGGCCAGTTATATGCAGGTCGACGGGACGTGCGCCAATCGCACATCCGCCAGGCAGGGACACCTGGCCCTGACCAAAGCGCGCAACCAGCGGCCCCAACGCCCAAATGGAAGCACGCATTGTTTTGACCAAATCATAAGGTGCGCAATAAATACTGACATTGCTGGCATCCAGGTGCACAGAACCGTTGCGCTCCGCTTTCACACCCAGCTGGCTGAGCAGCTTCATGGTGGTATCAATGTCCTTTAGTTTCGGGACATTCTGAATCTCT
Source organism: [Pantoea] beijingensis (assembly GCF_022647505.1). Classification (NCBI taxonomy): domain Bacteria; kingdom Pseudomonadati; phylum Pseudomonadota; class Gammaproteobacteria; order Enterobacterales; family Erwiniaceae; genus Erwinia; species [Pantoea] beijingensis. Next base: position 516,433 of record NZ_CP071409.1, on the reverse strand, counting down.
ACCGGCTCTTCCGCCAGTAGCGCGGCGAACAGGATGGGTAACGCAGCGTTTTTGGCTCCGGAGATGGTCACTTCACCACTTAGCTGAGTTGGGCCCTGCACACGAAATTTATCCATTGCAACTGCTCTCTGTTGTCTGAAACTTTACCAACCGGCAAAACCTTTAAGTGATTCGCCGGAAAAATGACTTAAAAACCGTTGAGTTTACGGTCGCGCGCCCACTCTTCCGGCGTATAGGTTTTGATTGAAACCGCGTGGATACGATTATCTGCAATATATTCCATCAACGGTGCATACACAGCCTGCTGTTTTTTTACGCGGCTTAATTCAGCAAACATTTCACCTACGGCGACCACTTGAAAATGGCTACCGTCTCCCGTGACATGAACTTCCTGCAACGATAACGCGCTCATCAGCACGGATTGAATTTCACTATTTTCCATGACGCTTCTAATTTGGTTGATGATAAACAGGGGACATCTTAGTGGAAACTGCGTTTATCTTAAATAAGCAAAAGCCCCTGTTATTGCAGGGGCCTGTGTACCCGTCATATCAAACACGGCGGATGCGCTATATTCCCTCATGCCTACAGTAACTTACGGACGTAAACGTTTGAGGAAACGCATAGCGCGTTGCTAGTCAGAAACGGCGGGAGAAACAATAATCTGCTGTAAATTATACAAGGCAATAAGCGAGTGTAATTTATCATTGATCCCTTGAAATATCGGAGTTTTACCCTGCTGTTGAATGATTTGTCTCAGATGAACCAACAGCGCGAGCCCCGCAGAATCAACTCTTTCAAGCGCAGAAACATCGATGATCTCGATCTGTTTCATTACCGTTTCCCGCTGTTGCCATAATGGCAACAGCGTCTCGCCATCAAGTTTGCCACTGAGATACAGCGTGACAGCATCGACGTGCCAGCTCAGTTGTTCCGCCATTACTTCTGCTGATCCAACTTAATGGGTTGGGCCGCATATGACTTCAACTGTGCCGTGAGGCCATCAATACCTTTCTGGCGCAGCGTATCACTCCACTCATTTTGTTTAGTGGTGATCATACTGATACCTTCAGCGATCATATCGTAGGCCTGCCAGTCACCAGTACGGGTATTTTTACGCCACTGGAAATCAAGGCGTACCGGCGGACGGCCATTAGGATCGATGATTGTTACGCGAATAGCAATAATATTGGCATCACCCAACGGTTGCTCAGGTGCGACCTGATAAGTCTGACCATTATACAGCGTCAAGGCTTGCCCATAGGCCTGCTCCAGATAATCACCGAATGCTGCAAAATAGGCTTCACGCTGTGCAGGAGTAGCATCTTTATAATAACGCCCCAGAACTAACGCACCGGCATATTTAATCTGTACATAGGGTAACAACTCTTCACGTACGATTTGACGCAAGGAGTTAGGGTCCTGTTTAATTTGAGGTTGCTCATTTTTCAGCCGAGTGAACGTTTTCGTTGCCGCTTCGTTCATCAGCTTATAGGGATTACTTTGATCGGCTGCCGTTGCTGCCACAGGTACAATTGCCAGCATTGCGACCAGTAAAAAACGTTTAAACATGCGTATGACCTCTTATGGTTGTTCAGGTGCTGCAGGAGTCGATGCACTTCCCGGTGCCGGAGTGCCCTGCCCTTGCTCATTTTTATTGTCACCGTTGCCGCTCTTATAGAGGAATTGACCGATCAGATCCTCAAGCACCAACGCGGACTTCGTATCCTGTAGTGTGTCACCATTCTTCAGCATTGCCGTGCCCATATCGGGATCGTCAAAACCCACGTTAAGTGCCAGATATTGTTCACCAAGCAGCCCTGATGTACGAATCGCCAGTGAACTGGTATCCGGTATTTGGTTATACTTATCTTCAATATCCATCGTCACGCGGGGTGAATAGGTTTTAGGATCGAGTGAGATATTCGTCACTCGCCCAATGACCACACCGCCAATTTTGACCGGCGAGCTGTTTTTCAAACCGCCGATGTTGTCAAAGGTGGCATACAACTTCCACGTGGGGTCCGTGCCCAGTGATTTAACGTCCGCAGCGCGCAGGCAAAGAAAAACAATGGCTGCAATTGCTAACAACATAAACACGCCTACCCAAATTTCACTTTTCTTGGTTTGCATTGAATCAATTCCCAAACATCAGTGCAGTCAGCACAAAATCTAAGCCCAGCACCGCCAGTGATGAATGCACCACGGTGCGTGTCGTCGCGCGGCTGATTCCTTCCGAGGTAGGAAGCGCATCGTAACCGTTAAACAGCGCAATCCAGGTCACCGTCACGGCAAACACAGCGCTCTTAATGACACAATTGAGAATATCGGCTCGAATATCAACGGCATTCTGCATCGCTGACCAGAAGAAACCGCTATCGATACCCTTCCAACTGACGCCGACAAGCGACCCGCCCCAGATACCAACAGCGGTAAAAATCAGCGCCAGCAGTGGCATGCTGATAAATCCAGCCCAGAACCGAGGAGAAATTACTCTACGGAGCGGGTCAACCGCCATCATCTCCATACTGGAAAGCTGCTCTGTCGCCTTCATTAAGCCAATTTCAGCCGTCAGGGCAGAGCCAGCGCGTCCGGCAAAAAGTAAGGCGGTAACCACCGGCCCAAGTTCACGCAGCAGAGACAGCGCCACCAGCATTCCCAGGCTGGTTTCAGCACTATATGTGGTTAATACCAGGTAGCCCTGAAGTCCCAGAACCATGCCGATAAATAGACCAGACACCACGATGATCAGTAAGGAAAGCACCCCAACGCTATATAACTGTTTTATCAATAGCGGTGCATGCTTACGAAACTCCGGTTTGCCAACCAGCGCGTGGAACAGCATCAGCCCCGCGCGCCCAAAGGAGGCAAAGGTATTAATTCCCTGACGTCCAAAAGACGCCAGTGCACGTAGTAACATTAGTCTGTTAACTCCCTGCGCCCATTAAATCGGTGAGATACTCCCCAGCGGGGAAACGAAAGGGTACGGGCCCATCAGCAACGCCGTCAATAAACTGACGTACGCGTGCATCATCATTGTCCTGCAGTTCATCAGGTGAACCTTGTGCAATAATCTTTTGACCCGCAACAATATAGGCGTAATCAGCAATGCTCAAGACTTCTGGTACATCATGTGAAACAACAATGCAGGTCATACCCAGTGAATGGTTGAGTTCATCGATGAGTTTTACCAGCACCCCCATGGTGATCGGATCCTGGCCAACAAAGGGCTCATCAAACATGATCAATTCTGGCTCCAACGCAATAGCACGCGCCAGAGCAGCACGTCGCGCCATGCCGCCAGAGAGTTCCGAGGGCTTGAGATATGCCGCACCACGCAACCCTACCGCTTCCAGTTTCATCATTACCGTACTGTGGAGTAAAGCCGCAGGCAAACGCATATGTTCACGTAGCGGCCAGGCCACATTCTCATAGACGGTAAGATCGGTAAAAAGTGCGCCGGATTGGAACAGCATACTCATTTTTTTACGCGCCTCATAAAGACGCGTACGAGAAAGACTGGGAATATTGTCGCCGTTAAACCAAATTTCACCGGCATCTGGCTGTAGCTGGCCACCAATTAAACGCAGCAGCGTTGTCTTACCAATACCTGAAGGCCCCATAATGGCGGTAACTTTCCCTTTTGGCACCGTAAGCGAGATATTATCGAAAATGGGCCGTTCGCCACGCGAAAAACTGACTCCGCGTACGTCCACCAGATTCATTTCCTTCTGGCTCATCGTTAATTCTTCTCCAGTTGCAGGCATATTAATCTACCGCCGTTGGTAGTGTATTACAGATAATACATGACACTTTTACAGAAACTTACCCCGAATGTGTGGCAATAACCGCCATAAGTTTTACTTTTTGCCCACGGACCGTCAAAATCACTGCCATTCTCTTTTTTAGCTCTGGACGTCGTTCAAGGCCAACCGACGATTATACCCGATTCAAGGATTCTTCATGCTTTTAGCTATAGCGCTGTTAGTCATCGGTTTAGTCTTACTGGCCTATGGTGCCGATCGTCTGGTGTTCAGTGCCGCTATATTATGTCGATCTTTGGGGATCCCACCACTCATCATCGGCATTACTGTCGTCGGTATTGGCACCTCGCTACCGGAGCTGATCGTCTCTTTCTCCGCGGCAACTCACGGGCAAATGGATATCGCTGTAGGAACAGCAATCGGATCGAATATAACCAATATTCTGCTGATATTAGGTAGTGCCGCACTGCTTCACCCCTTAACCGTACACTCAAACCTGGTGCTACGTGAACTGCCATTGATGTTACTGGTTACCCTTCTGTGCGGTGTGATGCTATTTGACAACCATCTAAGCCGACTCGATGGACTGGGTTTAATCACCCTGGCGGTTGTTTATCTGATATTCATCATTAAGATGGCGCGCCGGGCCGAACGCGACAATAACGATACGCTCACGCGTGAGCAGATGGCAGAACTGCCACGCGATGATGCAGGAAATACCGTGGCGTTTCTCTGGTTAGCCGTTGCGCTAGTGATACTGCCGATGTCAACTCGTATGGTGATCGACAATGCAACGGTCATCGCCGATTATTTGGGCGTCAGCGAATTGGTGGTCGGCTTAACTATTATCGCGGTTGGTACCAGCTTGCCGGAACTGGCAACGGTTATTGCAGGCGCATTAAAAGGTGAAGATGATATCGCCGTTGGTAATTTGATCGGCTCAAACATTTATAATATTGCCATTGTGTTAGGTATTCCGGCGCTCATCCATCCAGGCAGCATTAATGGTCATGCGTTTGCGCGTGATTACTGGATTATGCTCGGCGTGAGTACGTTATTCGCGCTCATTTGCCTGCAGCGCCGCCGTTGTTGTATCGGTCGCTTGGCGGGCACACTTTTACTTTGCGGCTTTATTGGCTGGGTAGCCGTACTTTACTTGATGCCAAACGGCGTACTCTGATGAGAGGATTGAAAAGCATGTCTCATATCAATCTCGAACCCGGTTTCGATTTTCAGCAAGCGGGCAAAGATGTCCTGAATATTGAACGACAAGGGCTTGATGAACTCGATCAATACATCAACGAGGATTTCAGTCGCGCCTGTGAAATGATGTTTTATTGCCAAGGCAAAATCATCGTGATGGGCATGGGCAAATCAGGGCATATTGGTAAAAAAATGGCGGCCACTTTCGCAAGCACTGGCACGCCCGCTTTTTTTGTCCACCCAGCTGAGGCTAGCCACGGCGATCTGGGCATGGTAACTGCTAATGATATCGTCATCGCTATTTCTAACTCTGGCGAATCGGGTGAAATTCTTGCCCTTATCCCGGTACTGAAGCGCCTGCACGTTCCGCTGATTTGTATTACCAGCCGACCAGACAGTAGCATGGGCCGTGCAGCGGACGTGCATCTTTGCGTGAAAGTACCGCAGGAAGCCTGTCCGTTAGGGTTAGCGCCCACTTCCAGTACCACCGCCACGCTGGTAATGGGAGATGCATTGGCTGTTGCACTGCTGAAAGCTCGCGGATTTACTGCCGAGGATTTCGCCCTATCGCATCCGGGTGGTGCGCTTGGCCGTAAGTTACTATTGCGCGTCAGTGATATCATGCACAAAGGCGAAGAGATCCCCCACGTCAGCAAAGAAGCCTCGCTACGTGATGCATTGCTTGAGATCACCCGTAAAAATCTCGGCATGACGGTAATCGTCAATGACTTAATGAAAATTGAAGGAATATTTACCGATGGCGACCTGCGTCGGGTCTTTGATATGGGTATTGATTTTCAGAATGCTTCAGTGGCCAGCGTGATGACGCCGGGTGGTATCCGCGTACGCCCAACCATGTTGGCGGTCGATGCCTTAAATCTAATGCAAACCAAGCACATTACGGCAGTGATGGTTGCTGATGGCGACCATTTGCTGGGTGTGGTACATATGCATGACATGCTGCGCGCCGGCGTAGTCTGATAAGGAAGCAGAAATAATGGATCAGTTGGATTCGGTAATTGATACCTGCTATGGCGCGGTTAGCCAGGCAGTCATGGCGCGGGCCAAACAGATTAAACTGTTGATTTGTGATGTCGATGGCGTGATGTCAGACGGCATAATTTATATGGGAAACGCGGGTGAAGAGCTGAAAGCATTCAACGTGCGTGATGGTTATGGCGTGCGCTGCTTGCTGACCTCATCAATAGAAGTGGCTATTATAACCGGTCGCAAGGCAAAACTACTGGAAGACCGCTGCAAAACTCTGGGCATTACGCATCTTTACCAGGGACAGTCGGATAAGCTTTTGGCCTTCAGTGAACTTCTGGATAAACTGTCGTTGTGCCCGGAACAGGTTGCCTATATTGGTGACGATCTCATTGACTGGCCAGTGATGGAAAAAGTGGGTTTGAGTGTAGCGGTTGCAGACGCTCATCCCGTATTGCTGCCACGCGCAAATTATGTGACGCGTATTGCGGGTGGCCGCGGCGCCGTCCGCGAAATTTGCGATATTATTTTAATCGCGCAGGATAAGTTTGATGATGCCAAAGGGCAATCTGTATGAGTAAAACCAGGCGTTGGATTACGCTGCTACTGGCGCTAATTGCCATTATTTTAATTGGCTGGACACTAACGGATAGCGATCCCAGTAGCGACCCGGTTGCCCGTAACGATCAGGAGCCTACCTATACCAGTGAAAACTCCAATACGGTGGTCTACAACCCATTGGGTAGCCTGAGCTACAAACTCGTCTCTGATAAAGTGACATACTTTTCAGCGGATGAAGTCAGTTGGTTTGATAATCCCATCATGACCACCTATGACGACAATAAAATCCCAACCTGGTCGGTAAGAGCGGATAAAGCCAAACTGACAAAGGATCGTAAGCTGTTCCTTTACGGACACGTTGAAGTAAACAGCCTGACCAAAGATTCTCAGCTTGAGCGCATCAAAACCGATAATGCTCAGGTCAACCTGGTCACGCAAGATGTGACATCAGACGATCAGGTCACACTTTATGGCCGCAGCTTTAACTCTACCGGTATGAAGATGCGTGGAAACTTACGGACGAAAACTGCCGAGTTGATTGAAAAGGTCAAAACCTCATATGAAATGCAAAATACACAACAACAGCCTTAAGGTACTTCTGCTTAGTGCTCTTTTAGCCACCAGCGTTCCCGCACTGGCGCTTACTGGTGACTCGGACAAGCCGGTTAATATTGATTCTGAGAATCAATCACTTGATATGCAAGGCAACGTAGCCACCTTTACCGGTAAGGTAATTGTGACCCAAGGATCGATAAAAATTACCGCCGATAAAGTGGTCGTCACGCGTCCTGGTGGCGACAGTAATAAGACCATCGTTGATGCCTATGGCGTACCTGCAACCTTTTACCAAATGCAAGACAATGGTAAACCGGTACAGGGGCACGCGCAAAAAATGCATTATGAGTTGGCGAAGGACCTGGTTGAACTCACCGGTAACGCCTATCTCGAACAGCTCGACAGCAATGTCAAAGGCGATCGCATCACTTATCTGGTGAAAGAACAAAAAATGCAAGCCTATGGCAGCACGGGTAAACGCGTAACAACCGTACTCGTGCCTTCCCAATTGCAGGACAAAGGCACACAGCCTAATGGCCAAAAAAAGAGTAACTAATTCGCTATGGCAACATTAATTGCTGAAAAACTGGCGAAGGCCTATAAAGGCCGTCGTGTAGTTGAAGATGTCAGTCTCGAAGTTAAATCGGGTGAAATTGTCGGTCTGCTTGGCCCAAACGGTGCTGGTAAGACCACGACGTTTTACATGGTTGTGGGCATCGTTCCGCGTGATGCGGGCCGTATCGTCATCGATGATGAGGATATTAGTATCCTGCCCTTACATGCCCGCGCACGTCGCGGCATCGGTTATTTGCCGCAGGAAGCGTCGATATTTCGGCGCCTCAGCGTGTATGACAACCTGATGGCCGTCTTGCAAATACGGGATGATTTAACCAGTGAGCAACGCGAAGATCGCGCTCGTGAACTGATGGAAGAGTTTCATATCGAGCACCTGCGTGACAATATGGGGCAATCGCTCTCCGGTGGCGAACGCCGTCGCGTGGAAATTGCCCGGGCTCTGGCGGCCAATCCTAAGTTTATTCTGCTGGATGAGCCTTTTGCTGGTGTCGATCCCATCTCCGTTATTGATATTAAAAAAATCATTGAGCACCTGCGTGACAGCGGCCTTGGCGTATTAATTACCGACCACAACGTTCGCGAAACGCTGGCCGTTTGTGAGCGCGCTTATATCGTCAGTCAGGGCCGTCTGATTGCTCATGGCACTCCGGAAGAAGTCCTGTCCGATGAACAAGTTAAGCGTGTCTACTTGGGTAATGAGTTCCGACTCTGATATGGTGTTTTTCCACGCATGTTTTTTTAGGAATTGATAACCTGAACATGAAGCAAGGTTTGCAACTCAGGCTTAGCCAACAGCTCGCGATGACGCCGCAATTGCAGCAGGCTATTCGTTTGCTACAGCTCTCTACGCTTGAACTCCAGCAGGAAATTCAGTTGGCGCTGGAAAGCAATCCACTGCTTGAGCAGACCGATATTCACGACGAAGTTGATGCGCGGGAATATCAGGAAAGCGAAGCGCTTGATACGCGAGAAGCGCTGGAACAGAAAGATATGCCGGAAGAACTCCCCCTTGATGCAACCTGGGATGAGATCTATACGGCAGGAACACCTTCGGGTACCGGTACTGATTACCGCGATGATGAATTACCGATTTACCAGGGTGAAACGACGCAGTCACTGCAAGATTATCTGATGTGGCAGGTTGAGCTCACGCCGTTTACCGATACCGATCGCGCGATTGCGACCTCGCTCGTCAACGCTATTGACGATATGGGCTACCTTACCGCTGGCCTCGAAGAGATCCGTGACAGCATCGGCGATGAAGACGTACTGCTGGATGAAGTTGAAGCCGTCCTGAAACGAATCCAACGTTTTGATCCCGTTGGTGTTGGTGCCCGCGATCTTCGTGATTGCCTGCTGGTTCAGCTCTCACAGTACGGCGCGGATATTCCATGGTTAAAAGAAGCCCGCCTGATCGTGAGCGAACACCTTGATCTGCTGGCCAACCATGATTTCCGCAGCCTGATGCGCGTCACACGCCTTAAAGAAGACGTGTTGAAAGCTGCAGTGCTGCTGATCCAGTCACTGGATCCACGGCCCGGCCAGTCGATCAATACCAGCGAGCCAGAATATGTTATTCCTGACGTACTGGTGCGTAAGAACAACACCCGCTGGGTCGTTGAGTTGAATTCAGACAGCGTCCCGCGTTTAAAAATCAACCAGCATTATGCCTCTCTTGGTGCCAGTACGCGTAATGATAGCGATACACAATTTATTCGCAGCAACCTGCAGGAAGCTAAATGGCTGATTAAGAGCCTTGAAAGCCGCAATGATACCTTGCTAAAAGTCACGCGTTGCATTGTCGAACAACAGCAGGCTTTTTTTGAACAGGGCGAGGAGTTTATGCGCCCGATGGTACTGGCTGATATCGCACAGGCCGTTGATATGCATGAATCAACTATTTCCCGAGTGACGACACAAAAGTATTTGCACAGCCCACGAGGCATTTTTGAACTGAAGTACTTCTTTTCCAGCCATGTTAATACCGAAGGAGGCGGAGAAGCCTCCTCAACGGCTATTCGCGCACTGGTAAAAAAACTTATTTCGGCGGAAAATCCCGCCAAGCCACTGAGCGATAGCAAATTAACCACTATGCTTTCAGAACAAGGCATTATGGTTGCGCGGCGCACCGTCGCGAAATACCGAGAGTCTTTATCCATCCCGCCCTCAAACCAGCGCAAGCAATTGGTTTGATCTGAACTGAGAAGGAAGACACTATGCAGCTAAACATCACTGGGCAACACGTTGAGATCACAGAACCATTACGGGAATTTGTGAACGCAAAATTTGCCAAACTGGAACAATACTTTGATCGTATCAATCAGGTCTATATTGTTCTTAAGGTGGAAAAAGTCACGCAAGTTGCGGACGCAACGCTGCATGTGAATGGAGGAGAGTTGCACGCCACCTCGGAAGCGGTAGATATGTACGCGGCGATTGACGGGTTAATTGATAAACTCGCTCGCCAACTTAATAAACACAAAGACAAGTTAAAACAACGCTAAATTCACGATTGCGTTACGGGCGACGGGACGTTAATGCCCAAAGTAATGAGTATGGCAGTAAGCCACTGATACCATTGCGACCTCAGAGACTAAAAACAGCAAGGGAGCTACAGACAGATGTTTTCCCTTTGACAGGGCGGAAGAAATTCCGCCCTGCTGTATATACGGCCCGTTGCTATTAACGTATTTTGCCGTGAACTATTTGGTGCTTTTCTCACTCCAGGGCGAGTAGAGTAGCGAAATAAGTCAGGCATAAGTGAACACGTAAGTGAAACTATGATGAACAATGATCTAACACTGGAATTAAGCGCCGTTCTCAATGAGTCCTGTACCCGTAGCGGCGTACACTGTCAGAGCAAAAAACGTGCGCTGGAAATTATCAGCGAATTAGCGGCTAAGCAGCTCAATCTTCCGCACCAGATAATCTTTGACGCCATTCTTACGCGCGAGCGTATGGGCAGTACAGGGATTGGTAATGGTATTGCTATCCCACACGGCAAGCTGGAAGAAGATACACTACGTGCCGTTGGTGTGTTTATCCGTCTCGATCAGCCAATTGCCTTTGATGCCATCGATAATCAGCCGGTCGATCTGCTTTTCGCTCTGTTAGTTCCCGCCGATCAGTGCAAAACCCATCTTCATACTTTATCACTCGTTGCAAAGCGCCTCGCAGATAAGACAGTCTGCCGTCGCCTGCGTGCGGCACAGAGTGATAAAGAATTGTACGATATCATCACTGAGAACCAGGAAGAGAGCCACTAAGTCATATGCGGCCGGGAGGCCGTATTAATCGGGAGAAAAGTTAATGGTGCTGATGATCGTCAGCGGACGCTCTGGTTCAGGTAAATCCGTCGCGCTGCGTGCACTCGAAGACATGGGATTTTATTGTGTCGATAACCTGCCGGTAGTGCTGTTGCCTGAACTGGCGAACTCATTGGCCGACCGCAATATGTCTGCGGCGGTCAGCATCGATGTTCGTAACATGCCAGAGTCGCCAGAAGTTTTTGAAAGAGCGCTAACCAGCCTCCCGGAAAGCTTCTCTCCACAGTTGCTATTTCTTGATGCCGATCGCAACACGTTAATTCGCCGTTATAGCGATACGCGCCGTCTGCATCCTCTTTCCAGCAAGAATCTTTCGCTGGAGAGCGCCATTGATGAAGAAAACGATTTACTGGAGCCACTGCGTTCACGCGCAGACCTGATCATCGACACCTCAGAGATGTCGGTACACGAGTTGGCTGAAATGCTGCGCACACGTCTATTGGGCAAACGTGAACGTGAACTGACTATGGTGTTTGAATCATTTGGCTTCAAGCACGGTATCCCCATCGATGCTGATTATGTGTTTGATGTTCGCTTCTTACCCAATCCGCATTGGGATCCTAAATTGCGCCCGATGACCGGGCTTGACCGGCCAGTTGCAGCCTTCCTCGATCGCCATACCGAGGTTCATAATTTTATTTATCAAACGCGCAGCTACCTGGAGTTATGGCTTCCAATGTTGGAAACCAATAATCGTAGCTATCTGACCGTTGCCATTGGCTGTACGGGTGGAAAACATCGCTCCGTCTATATTGCGGAACAATTGGCCGACTATTTTCGTTCTCGTGGCAAAAACGTGCAGTCACGCCATCGTACGCTGGAAAAACGCAAATCATGACCGTAAAGCAAACCGTTGAAATTCAGAATAAACTTGGTATGCATGCCCGTCCGGCAATGAAATTATTCGAGCTGGTTCAAAGCTTTGACGCTGAAGTTTTGCTCCGTAACGAAGCGGGAACAGAGGCTGAGGCCAGCAGCGTCATTGCGCTGCTTATGCTTGATTCAGCCAAAGGTGGCCATATTGAGGTAGAGGCCAGTGGGCCCGAAGAGGAAGCGGCGTTATCAGCCGTGGTTGAGCTCTTTAACGCGGGTTTTGACGAGGACTAATCACGCCGCGATGGCGGATATAGCCTATCCCGTCCTGCAGCTTTCAGCCGACCCACTTTCAATCCAGTTTATGCCGACGCAAGAAGCCTTCCCCTCCCAACTGCCGCATCTGTCGCAAAATCCATTGCTGACGCCGCAGCACATAGCTGGAAGGCGCATTGACTCTGAACTGATGTGGATTAGGCAGTACCGCCGCCAGCAATGCCGCTTCAGATTGCGTTAGCTTGCTGGCAGGCTTATGAAAAAAGCGCTGTGAAGCTTCTTCCACGCCAAATACACCATTACCAAATTCGGCAACATTGAGATAGACCGTCAGTATGCGACGCTTTGTCCATACCGTTTCAATTCCCACCGTAATTCCCGCCTCCAGCCCTTTACGGATCCAGCTACGTCCATCCCAGAGAAAGACATTCTTCGCGGTCTGCTGAGAAAGTGTTGAAGCCCCGCGGATTTGTCTGGCACCTGGCTCATTTTCCAGTACCGAGGAGATCGCCTCAACATCAAATCCCCAATGCGTTGGAAACTTTTGATCCTCTGCAGCCAGAGCAGCTAATGGCATCCATGGCGAGATAGCGTCCATATCCACCCAATCCGAGTGCGCCACATAAGCGAAGTCCCCTTTGAGCCACGCGCTAAGCTGACGTTCCACCATAACCGCAGAAAACGGCACGGGGAAAAAAGCAAAGGCAACAATACCTGCAAGCCAGATGCCCACCAGGCTAAGAACAACGCGTAATCCCCAGGCTTTTAGCTTCTGCAGCAGCCTCCCCTTACGCTTTCTCATGCAATCATATCCGTCACTTGTCACTCACTTAACATTTTCATATAGCGCAGCGATTAAACGCAGCCCTCACAACACCGGCGTTAATGGGATCGGTTCCAGTCGTATGCATCACCTTCATGAAATAACGAATCCCAAGGGAGCGAGCAGTTATGTCGCCATATTCAATTGATTTACATTGCTTATAAATAACATGGGAAAGCTTTTGCAAATTCCCTTTAAAGGCACAATTTCTTCCACTGACGGTGGCATACCGCCTATTTAGAGTTAGTCTAAGATTCCCTAAAAATATCCCTCAAGGCTGCCACATCGGCTTAGTATGGTTAGCAGCTTAAACTCACTCACAATCGGTTCAGGACTCTTCCAGGAAACTGTTCCTGAAATCAGCCTCCTTTAATATCTATTATTATTTTTTACAAGGGGTTGCGAGATTTTTCATTACGAACGTTACGGTATACTGATTCGCATATTTAATTGAAGGTAGAGTAAAAGGTACATCGTCAACGCAATGGCCACGAAAAGTGCCAGAATCGTTCAAAAATGCACCAATACACTGCATAAACTAATTCCTTACTTGACTGTGTCAGCAAATTAATGTTTTCTGTGTGCAAACGCGGTTCCATATCACACATTTTAATGAATCTTGTAACACGTATTCAGAGATTTGCTAAGGTGTAACTAAGCGTTTCAACCAATACCAAACCTTTGCCCCGTATGATTTCTCTAAGAATAGCAAAGGTGACCTTTTTCCCTGGTGTTGGCGCAGTATTTAGCGCACCCCGGCCTCGGTCGGGGTCATTTTTTTTCTGCTATGGCAACCCAATCACGCAGCACCCGAACGTCATTACGCCATTCCTGTTTTAGTTCATCAATCCACTCTTGCACGTTATCCCACCATGCCGGTAATTCAGGGCTCTGAATGTGCTGTGCCAGTTGCTGCAAATGCTTAAGCCCTACCGAACCAGCAGCACCTTTGATCTTATGGCCCTCTTCAGCTATACCTGCTTGATCGCGCGCCATCATATTCGAGTCCAGCACAGCGAGATAACCCGGCATCATCTGTTCAAACATTTCCAGGCTCTGGTAAATGAGCGATGGGCCAACCAAATCCAGGTATTGTTCCAGCATCGCGATATCAAGCAACGTCAATTTCTTCTCGTCCATAGCATTACCCTCGACTTCACTATGTTCATTATGGTGATCCCAGAATTTCTTGATCATCGCCGTTAAAGCCGGAACCGCCAGAGGCTTACTCAATACATCGTCCATACCGGCTTCGAGATACTCTTTTTTATCTTTCAGCACGTTAGCCGTTAGTGCGATCAATGGCGGCAGTGTTCGATCACCAAATCGCTGATGAATTTCACGCGCAACGTCCAGTCCCGTCATATCCGGCAACTGAATATCCAGCAGAACCAAATCGAACTCATCCGGCTCAAACATCTCCAACGCCGCAGTGCCGGTCATCGCCACTTCAACGCTATTGCCCAGCTTCTCGAGTACCGAGCGTGCTACGATAACGTTCAGTTCAATATCTTCCACCAACAACACATGCAGAGCTGGCAGCGGCATTTCATCCTCAAGCCTTTCATCTTCCACCTCTTCAGCCACACGCGGGGCGTGGATCACCACCGTAAAACAGGAGCCTTGTCCCGGTGCACTGAGTACAGTGATATCGCCGCCCATACTCTGCGCCAGACGTCGTGATACCGCCAAACCAATTCCCGTTCCAGTTGCTGGCTTGCCACCGTGCTGGTCCTTAACCTGGTAATACATTGCAAAGATCTTGTCTTGCTCATCCTGGGGAATGCCCATACCAGAATCGTGCACCTCAAAGCATAAGCTCTCGTCCTGTGTATAGCGGACGCGAACCACGATTTCGCCCTGCTGAGTAAACTTCACCGCGTTACCAATTAAATTCCACAGGATTTGGCGCAGGCGTGTACCATCGGTAATAATTTTGTGCGGCAGCGGTAGATCCGGCTGTAAGATAAACCGCAGCCCTTTGGGCTGCACTAACAGACCTGAAAGGTTTTCCAGGTCTGCAAGGAAGCTTGTAAAGTCGATGGGCTGGTTATCAAGCTGAACTTTACGACGTTCGATTTTATCCATCTCGATCACGTCGTTAAAAATGTTGCCGAGGGTAATTGCAGACACGTGGATAGTTTTCAGGTAATTCAGTTGCTCCGGATTCAGGTCTGTATCTAACAGAATACGACTCAGCCCCACAATGCCATTAAGCGGCGTACGAAGCTCGTGGCTGATAGTTGAGATAAAGGTAGTCTTCTCCCTGCTGGCATTCTCTAACGCGTCCTGGTAGCGCTTACGCTCGGTTATATCGCGTCCAAATCCCATCAGCCCGCTACGTTTCCCTACGCGGTCATAATACGGCACCTTACGGATTTCAAAACACGCTTTACTGCCATCCGGATATTGCAGCCATTGCTCATAGGTCAGCGAAACGTTATGACGAAACACTTTGTCATCGGTTTCCAATACCTTGGTTGCCGCATCTTCGTCATAAACATCTTTGGGTGTCAGGCCAATTAACTGGCGTTCGCTTTTACCAGTCAGTAACTCCATCGCCCGATTACAGCCTGAAAACTGTTGATCGATATTGCGGTAGAAGACCAGATCGGGCGATGCATCCAGAAATGAACGCAGAAAGGATGATTGCTGCTCCAGCTCAATTTGCGCCTGTTCACGACGCGTCATCTCTTCCGTGAGCTTTTCCATCGCCTGCAAGCGTGCTTCTTCCGCCTTAATACGATCTGAAATCTCCTGATTAAGCTGCGCGATATTACCTTTCATCTGTTGATTCAACTCCAGATCCCGGTTCCGCATCTCCTCTAATTTGTCCACAAGACGCGACAAGCGCTGCCGCGACTCTTCAAGCTGCTCAACAACTACAGAAAGGAAATAAACCGCCCACGGCGTGATCAACAGCCCAAAAAATACCGATCTGACCACATCAATGCTTTCAACATGGCCGCGTAATAACATTGTCACCGCCATTTGTACGATCATCGCCAGCACGACCAGCGCCGATGCCAGCAGCAGTGAAAAACGTACCAGGCCCAACTTCACCATCAAATCAACATAATACTGTGCTAACAATCGAATTTGCTTCATAGAGGGCTTCCTTCCAGCTCGAATCGCTCAATCATATCGCAATTACGCTAACTTAGTCGCCACAGAGGGAAAATGGCTTATTTCGCCCTTTTTTAGTGCGTGCAGACCTTTCTTACTCGCTTTATGGTGCCCGCGGCGAGAAAGCTATTGACTAATTTTTGCAACTGCATAATCTGATGGACCGCGTCTGTCTATAGGCTATTCTCTGCAATTCGCGCATTTCAACATAGTGACCTCCCTCGGTCATCAGGCTTCCTTTTATCAAAATGAATAACAATTCAATTTTATCGAAGAATTAATCACTCCTGTCGTGATTAATTTTACTAATGCAGGCAGGCTATTTGATTCAAATATGCACAAGGATTAAAAATAGTTTTATCATGCGGTTTTTTTTATTTTACCAGCATTAAATACTACAAATATTATCAGCACCAGCATGGTGCAGAGATTTGGCGACTGCACTATAGTGAGTCAGCTCACATTTCAGATGCGAGCCATCATCAATATCTCACGATAATTTCTACAATAAAAACCATTTAAATCAATCGGATAACCTTAAAAATATGACAAAAATCAACATTAAGAACGCTATTTGACCTCTGTACGCTTTCCCGATAACTTGGAAATCCGCTGGAAGCTTTCTGGACGAGTGTTGCACTCGTCATATTTATGCAGTAATTGAGATTCCCTCTGAAGCAAGTCCTCAATACTTGTGACACCGACGCTAAAGGCCATTAAAGAGGGGCGACATCGTGATAAGCGCAAGATGCGCAAACTTGTCGCCAAGCCCTTTCTACGCCTGCCTGTCGTCGGCGCAGGGAATCCCGCAGAGCCTGGGGAGGTTCACTGATATGTTGTACGATAAATCCCTTGAAAAGGATAACTGTGGTTTCGGCCTGATCGCCCACATAGAAGGCGAACCTAGCCACAAGGTAGTGCGTACCGCTATTCACGCACTGGCCCGCATGCAGCATCGGGGGGCGATCCTTGCTGACGGCAAGACCGGCGATGGCTGTGGCTTGCTATTACAAAAACCGGACCGTTTCTTCCGCGTCGTGGCGGAAGAACGTGGCTGGCGTTTGGCAAAAAATTACGCTGTTGGTATGCTTTTTCTCAATAAAGATGATGAAAAAGCGAGCGAAAGTCGCCGCATCGTTGAGGAAGAAGTCCTGCGTGAAACGCTGTCAATCGTTGGCTGGCGCGATGTGCCTACCAATGAAGACGTCTTAGGTGAGATTGCCCTCTCCTCTCTGCCGCGCATTGAGCAGTTATTTATCAACGCACCGGCAGGCTGGCGACCGCGTGATATGGAACGCCGCCTGTACATGGCGCGCCGTCGTATTGAAAAGCGCGTTGAAGCCCTGCAGGATAAAGATTTTTATATCTGTAGCTTCTCAAACCAGGTCAATATTTATAAAGGTCTGTGCATGCCAGCAGACCTGCCGCGCTTCTATCTGGATCTCGCGGATCTGCGTCTGGAATCGGCCATCTGCCTGTTCCACCAGCGCTTCTCCACCAATACCGTACCGCGCTGGCCATTAGCCCAGCCATTCCGCTATATGGCGCACAACGGTGAGATCAATACAATTGCGGGCAACCGCCAATGGGCGCGGGCGCGTGCCTACAAGTTTAAAACACCGTTGATCCCGGACCTGCAGGACGCCGCACCTTTCGTTAACGAAACCGGCTCCGACTCAAGCTCAATGGACAATATGCTGGAGCTGTTCCTGAGTGGCGGTATGGATCTTATCCGTGCAATGCGCCTGCTGGTTCCACCAGCCTGGCAGAACAATCCGGATATGGATCCGGAGCTGCGCGACTTCTTTGATTTTAACTCCATGCATATGGAGCCTTGGGATGGCCCTGCTGGCATCGTGATGTCCGATGGCCGCTATGCCGCCTGTAACCTCGATCGCAATGGTCTCCGCCCTGCACGTTATGTCATTACTAAAGACAAACTGATCACCTGCGCCTCCGAAGTCGGGATCTGGGACTACCAGCCAGATGAAGTCGTTGAAAAAGGGCGAGTAGGACCCGGCGAGTTGATGGTTATCGATACCCGGGCAGGCCGAATCCTGCACTCCGCCGAAACGGATAACGATCTGAAAAGCCGCCACCCTTACAAAGAGTGGATGGAGAAAAATGTTCGCCGTCTGGTCCCCTTTGAAAATCTGCCTGATGATCGTGTCGGCAGCCGCGAACTTGACGATCTCCAGCTATCGACCTATCAGAAACAGTTTGGGTACAGCAGCGAAGAGTTGGATTCCATTATTCGTGTACTGGGCGAAAACGGCCAGGAAGCCGTCGGCTCAATGGGTGATGATACGCCGTTTGCCGTGCTCTCCAGCCGCCCACGCATCATCTATGATTATTTCAGACAGCAATTTGCGCAGGTCACTAATCCGCCAATCGATCCGCTACGTGAAAATCACGTAATGTCGCTGGCAACCAGTATCGGCCGTGAAATGAACGTCTTCTGCGAAGCAGAGGGACAGGCGCATCGCGTGAGTTTTAAATCGCCGATCCTGCTGTTTTCCGACTTCCAGCAGTTGACCACGATGGAAGGTGAGTACTACCGCGCAGATACGCTGGATTGTACCTTTAATCCCGAGGAACAGTCGCTGGAAGAAGCCATTACTGCGCTATGCGATACTGCTGAAAAAATGATTCAAGGCGGCACGGTGCTGTTGGTGCTTTCCGATCGCGCGATCGGTACCAGCCGTTTGCCTGTACCTGCGCCGATGATTGTTGGCGCCGTTCAATCGCGCCTTGTCGATAAGAATCTGCGCTGCGATGCCAACATCATCGTTGAAACCGCCAGCGCACGCGACCCACATCATTTTGCCGTACTGCTTGGCTTCGGTGCGACGGCGGTTTATCCGTATCTCGCCTACGAATCGCTGGCAAAAATGGCAGATAGCGGTGTGATCGAAAAAGATTACCGCACGCTGATGCTTAACTACCGTAACGGCATCAATAAGGGCTTATACAAGATTATGTCCAAAATGGGCATTTCGACTATCGCCTCTTATCGCTGTTCGAAGCTGTTTGAAGCTGTGGGTCTTCATGCTGACGTTTCTGGGCTCTGCTTCCAGGGCGTGGTCAGCCGCATCAGCGGCGCAAATTTCAGCGACTTTGAGCAGGACCTGCTGAACTTATCCAAACGCGCATGGCTACAACGCAAGCCACTGGAACAAGGTGGATTATTGAAATACGTCCACGGTGGCGAATATCACGCCTATAATCCGGACGTTGTGGCCACGCTGCAAAAAGCAGTTAATAGCGGTGAATACAGCGATTATCAGCCGTATGCAAAACTCGTTAACGAACGTCCTGTCGCTGCCCTACGCGATCTGCTGGCCATAAAGCCTGATGGCGCAACCATCCCGTTGGATGACGTTGAACCCGCAACCGAACTGTTTAAACGCTTTGATACCGCAGCTATGTCTATCGGCGCATTAAGCCCCGAAGCGCATGAATCGCTGGCTGAAGCTATGAACGGGTTGGGCGGTTACTCCAACTCCGGCGAAGGCGGTGAAGATCCCGCGCGCTACGGAACGAATAAAGTTTCACGTATTAAACAGGTTGCCTCCGGTCGCTTTGGTGTGACACCGGCTTATCTGGTCAATGCGGATGTGATCCAGATTAAAGTGGCTCAAGGGGCAAAACCCGGTGAAGGGGGGCAGTTACCGGGTGATAAAGTCACGCCGTATATTGCCAAACTGCGCTACTCGGTGCCGGGCGTTACGCTGATTTCACCACCGCCGCACCATGACATCTATTCGATTGAAGATCTGGCACAACTGATTTTTGATTTGAAACAGGTTAACCCGAAAGCAATGATTTCGGTGAAGCTGGTATCCGAACCCGGCGTGGGTACGATTGCCACCGGCGTGGCTAAAGCCTATGCCGATCTGATCACCATCGCAGGTTACGATGGCGGTACAGGCGCCAGCCCGCTGAGCTCGGTAAAATATGCCGGCTGTCCGTGGGAATTAGGGCTGGTTGAAACACAGCAAGCACTCGTTGCTAACGGCCTGCGACATAAGATTCGCCTGCAGGTCGATGGCGGACTTAAAACCGGGCGCGATATCATTAAAGCCGCAATTTTAGGTGCGGAAAGCTTTGGTTTTGGTACCGGCCCTATGGTCGCACTGGGTTGTAAATACCTGCGTATTTGCCACCTGAATAACTGTGCAACGGGCGTCGCAACTCAGGATGAAAAACTGCGCAAAAACCATTATCACGGCCTGCCATACCGCGTGACTAACTACTTCCAGTTTATTGCGCAGGAAACGCGTGAAATCATGGCTGAGCTGGGCGTCAAACGTCTGGTAGACCTGATTGGCCGTACTGAACTGCTGGAAGAACTGGACGGCTTTACCGCCAAGCAGCAGAACCTGGATCTCTCTTCACTGCTTGAAACGGCAGAACCTATGCCGGGTAAAAAAGTGTACTGCACAGAGTCCAACCCGCCGTTTGATAAGGGTGTGTTAAATAAGGCATTGCACGATCAGGCGATGCCATTTGTGGAAGCAAAACAGAGCAAAACGTTCTACTTTGATATCCGCAACACAGACCGTTCCGTTGGAGCAACCTTGTCGGGAGCGATCGCCGCGATCCATGGCGATCAGGGGCTGGCAGCCGATCCTATCCGTGCCCACTTTAACGGAACAGCAGGCCAAAGTTTCGGCGTCTGGAACGCAGGCGGCGTTGAACTTACGCTGACCGGCGATGCTAACGATTACGTTGGTAAAGGTATGGCTGGTGGCATGCTGGCGGTACGCCCGCCGGTAGGTTCAGCATTCCGCAGCCATGAAGCAACCATCGTCGGCAACACCTGCCTGTATGGTGCTACCGGTGGCAAATTATTTGCGGCGGGCCGGGCCGGAGAACGTTTTGCAGTACGTAACTCCGGAGCCATAACGGTGGTAGAAGGTATTGGTGATAACGGTTGTGAATATATGACTGGCGGTATCGTCTGCGTGATGGGCCGTACCGGCGTGAACTTTGGCGCAGGTATGACCGGTGGCTTTGCTTATGTGCTTGATGAGGACGGCGAGTTCCGCAAACGCGTTAACCCGGAACTGGTCGAAGTCCTGAGCGTAGATGACCTGGCGATCCATGAAGAGCATTTGCGCGGTCTGATTACCGAGCACGTGCATCATACAGGATCGTCTCGAGGTGAAGAGATCCTGGCGAACTGGCCAGCCTGGTCGGCAAAATTCGCGTTGGTTAAACCTAAATCCAGTGATGTAAAAGCATTGTTGGGCCACCGTAGTCGTTCCGCAGCTGAGCTGCGAGTGCTGGCGCAGTAAGTTTGGTTCATCTGGTGTATTTGCCGCGTCGCGTCTGAATCTGGCGAACAGTCCTTGGTGGTTCACCAGATTCAGAGCAGCAAAAGAAATAGCCGGGTGGGGCTGACGTAAGAGGTTACTATGAGTCAAAACGTGTATCAATTTATCGACTTGCAGCGTGTTGATCCGCCGAAGAAACCGTTAAAGATCCGCACGATTGAATTTGTGGAGATTTACGAGCCATTTTCTGACGGGCAGGTAAAAGCGCAGGCCGATCGCTGCCTGGACTGCGGCAACCCTTATTGTGAGTGGAAATGTCCGGTTCATAACTACATTCCTAACTGGCTGAAACTGGCCAATGAAGGACGCATTATTGAAGCGGCTGAACTCTCTCACCAGACTAACAGTTTGCCGGAAGTCTGTGGTCGCGTCTGTCCGCAGGATCGTCTGTGCGAAGGCTCCTGTACGCTCAACGATGAGTTTGGCGCAGTGACTATCGGCAACATTGAACGTTACATCAACGATAAAGCGCTGGAGATGGGCTGGAAACCCGACCTGTCCCACGTAAAGCCCACCGGTAAGCGCGTAGCGATTATCGGTGCCGGGCCGGCGGGATTAGCCTGTGCCGACGTGCTGACGCGTAATGGTGTAAAAGCCGTGGTTTACGATCGCCACCCTGAAATCGGCGGTCTGCTGACCTTTGGCATCCCTGCGTTTAAGCTCGAAAAAGAGGTGATGGTCAAGCGTCGCCACCTGTTCACCGAAATGGGAATTGAATTTAAACTCAATACCGAAATTGGCCGCGATGTGCAGATGAGCGAGCTGGTCACTGACTTTGATGCGGTGTTCCTCGGCGTGGGCACGTATCAGTCGATGCGTGGTGGTTTAGAACATGAAGATGCGCCGGGTGTTTACGACGCGCTGCCTTTCCTTATCGCCAACACTAAAGAAACAATGGGCTTTTCCCATACGGAAGAAGAGCCTTACATCACCATGAACGGTAAACGTGTGGTTGTACTGGGAGGGGGGGATACAGCAATGGACTGTGTACGTACCTCAATTCGCCAGGGTGCGACACATGTGACCTGTGCCTATCGTCGTGACGAAGAGAATATGCCGGGTTCACGCCGTGAAGTAAAAAATGCGCGTGAAGAAGGCGTAGAGTTTCAGTTCAACGTTCAGCCTCTGGGCATTGAGATCAATGGTAATGGCCGCGTTTGTGGCGTTAAAATGGCGCGAACCGAAATGGGTCAGCCAGATGCTCAAGGTCGCCGTCGTGCTGAAATCATCGCGGGTTCCGAGCATATTTTACCGGCGGATGCGGTGGTGATGGCCTTTGGTTTCCGTCCACATGAGATGACCTGGTTAGAACAATTCAGCGTCGAATTGGATTCTCAGGGGCGTATCATCGCGACCGAAAATGTGGAAAATGCTTTCCAGACCAGTAACCCGAAGATCTTTGCTGGCGGTGATGCGGTGCGTGGCTCCGATTTAGTTGTTACCGCAATTGCCGAAGGCCGTAAAGCGGCTGACGGTATCATGAACTACCTGGAAGTCTGATCGTATCTTAAAGAGGGGGGGATTCCCCTCCCTCTTCTCTTCTTCCATGTTATCTCGTCGTATCTGACCCAATTTCAATTACCCTATCAGCACTGGCTATAGTTGAAGGCCGATGCGCTATAATGATCCGTGTAATATTCAACGCCGCAATCGCCGCATTGATGCGAGACTCATTGGCTAAATCAAGATGGCTGGTCGCTTCGTCCATAAACAAAATTTTGGGTTGCCGATACAATGCTCGTGCAATCAGCAGCCGCTGATGCTGCCCTCCGGAAACACTCGATCCTAACTCACTCAGTAAAGTCTGATAACCCATTGGCATATTCATAATTTCACGATCGATACAACTCAATTGAGCACAATGCACCACTCTTGAGCGATCCATCTCATCATCAAATCCGGCAATATTTTCTTCAATGGTACCGGCAAATAACTTATCGTCCTGTAACACGCAGGCAATATAGCGGCGATAGTTATCAATACCGATTTTATGAATATCTCGCCCGTTAACGAAAACATTCCCTCCTTCAGGGATTGTAAGCCCCGCCAGGATCTTCATTAATGTCGTTTTTCCGCTACCGGAGGCCCCCGTCAACGCCACACACTCTCCGGCAGAAACAGTGATATCTAAATCGTCCACTACCGGACGGGAGAGCTTGTCATAGCGGTATGTTATGCCACGCCCATAAAGAGCCATCGCCGTATCATTTTCAAAAAATAATCCTTGCTGGCTAGTTGGTTCTGCTTCCGACCGCGCGATATCGGCAACCCGGCCACTGTGCAGATTTAACATCCGCAGCTGCAATAAGGTATTAACGAGCGTAACCGTGCGTGAAGAAAATTCCCCTCGATAGGCATTAAAAGCGATAAACATACCCAAAGATAGTGTTCCATCGATTACCAACCCTGCCCCTAACCACAAAATAATTACCTGATCCAGCGCAGCAACAAGCATACTGACACCCCCGAAAACCATATCGAAACGGCTTAGGCGGATACCGCTGTTAATAGCATCAATCTTTAGCGTAAGCCATTGCATGCTTCTTAGTCGGGTCAGGCTCAATGCCTTGATGGTTGCCATACCGTGCAACGTTTCCATAAAATGTGAACTGACTTTCGCTTCGTTAACGATCTGCTCTTCGGCAATCTGGCGATATAACGGCCAGGTGAAGATTCTCATCAGCACATATACAGCCATGGAAGCGAACACCACCCACATCAGCCAACTACCGTACAGCCACATCATGGTCATGACTCCGGTAGCCATAATACCGTCAACCACAATGCCAACAATGCTGGTCGTTAATACATTGCGAATAGTGTCCAGTGACATAAAGCGCGACTGAATATCACCCAACTTCCTTTTCTCAAACCAGCTATGGGGAAGATGGATTAAATGATCAAACAGTCGTTCGCACCACTGAATGTCTATGGATGCACTGGTCACGAGCGTTAGCCACGATCGGCACATACTCAGTAGCGTTCTGAACACGATAAAGGCGAGTAAACCCAGGCAGATCAACGCCAGTAACGATTGATCTCTGGCAATAATGACATGATCCATTACCAACTGCGTGCCTACAGGCAGCAGTAGGTTCACCCCCTCAATGAGCAAAGATAACGACAAAATTTTCATCAGAAAGCGTTTAAAACCGCTAACATGATTCAGGATACTTTTTAGCCCAAATTGCTGCGTCACCTTCTGACAGGAAAAATCAACCGCGGGCCATAACTCAAGTGCAACACCCGTAAAATGTTGTGACACCTGCATCATATTCAGCTTACGCTTACCCAATGCCGGATCGTGAATAACCACTCTATGGCGACTAACCTTTACCAGCACCACAAAATGGCACAGATCCCAATGTAAAACGCAGGGCGTTTTTAATTGGTGAAGCTCATTAATCTCCAGTCTTACCGCCCGGCTTCTCATATTCAGAGAGGCAGCAATCTCCATAATATTTTTGAGGTTTGCTCCTTGAGAAGAAAGCCCGAACTTTCGCCGGAACTCAAACATATCAATATGATGACGATAATACCCTGCGATCATAGCCAAACATGCCAGCCCACACTCTGCAGCCTCCGATTGGATAATTTTGGGGGTATGACGGTGAAGCTGAAGCGCAAGGCGAGATAATAAGGGGGGGGGTGTAAAATTATTCATTCACCAGTCCGGTCACACTGTCATTCATTTTATACAGCGGTGACAACATCCATTGATAAAGTGGCCTTTTTTCAAGGAAAAACGTTGATTGAGCTCTCATCCCGCCCGTAAGCACTAATTTTTCCTGAGCGAAGCCCGCTTTACTTCTCTTTAACTTCACAATAGTTTTGTAATAGGCTGCGATGTGCGTTCGGTCATGATTTATCGGGCTATTTTTATAGCTATTCAATTCCTGCATTGACGCGGGAATGGCTGAAACTGATGAAACTTCACCGGCAAACTGGCCAAACTTTTCATACGGAAAGGCATCAAAACGAATATTAACCCGGCTCCCTACCGTCACATAAGGCCGTGCATCATCCGTCAACCAGAAGACGGCATACACAGATTGCTGCGGGTTATTCGCAATCTGTGCCAAGGTATCGCCATTACTGACCATTTGTCCTTCCGTCACGATCAGACTTTCTACTCGCCCCTCCATGGGAGAGACGATCAGAAAGTTATCTTTTGATTCCGCTTCCGTAAGTTCTCTCCTCAGGCTCTCACGCTGGGACTCACTTTGTAATATCTGGTTGTCGAACTCAGCCGATTTAATATCCATTTCACTTTTTAAATTGGTCAGCTGCAGTAAGTTGTTTATGTTCTGAGCATAAAGATTGTTATAAACTCCTTTTTGCTGCTGGTAGGTATATCGCTGGTTATTGAGCTGATCTTTGGTAATGAGCCGAGACTGACGATATTGCTGATATTCTGACAGTGTTTTTTTCATCTGTTCCGTGACCATTAATGATTCTGCCAGCATTGAATCTGATTGCTTCCATGCATCCTGATAAGCTTTATGCTGCACGTTAAGGTTCTCGAGCGTACGCTGTCGGTTATTTTTTAGCGTAATAATTATCTGATCGTTTTTTAATAATTGTTGCTTAATGGCAGCCACATTATTCTGGTTAACATTGCCTGACTGTGTCAGCTGTGAAGCCGCAACCTGATACAATACCTGCCCCTTTTTGACCCGCTGAGCAGGCTGAACAAAGCTTTTCTCGATAATGCCAGATGCGGATGTAAATACATCTACCGGATGAGGGTAAATAATCACTTCTCCAGGTATATTCACTCTTCGGGTGTAGCTTCCAAAAACTAAGAAGCCAACCAATAACAGTAAGAGTGACAAACTTAACAAAACAACAAGTAAGGTAGGAACTGGCGACGTTATTATTGCTTTCCCTGCCCAAACATACCTATTGCTTTCAATTACCTGATGCCGAAAGAGGGGGGAAGAAGAATCACTCATTATCAGTCACTGCATCTTTAACGTGAGTTTTACATATCATTTTTTTGATAAAATGCAGCGGTTCTATGGGTAATAAAACCGCTGCACTTAAAATTAATCAGCTGAATTTCAGCGATTAACGTTTATTTGAAGGTACTGAGAACTGGTTAGTATAGTAATTTAAGATACTGGCTACTTTTTCGAACGCCGCACCGACTGCCGCCAGCATGTCATCGAATGGATTTCCAGTATTGCCCCCCACACTACGCGGCGTTGCGCTGCCCATTACTGTTGGACCTAATGATGAACGAAAACCGGCTCCAGAAACCATTTCAGTTTCATTACTGTCAAGATTACGCATAGGTCATATTTCCTTATGAAGTAAATATAAATAAAACACGATATATCACATCATTATCAAAAAACTAAAAATCCAGAGGGTTGGTGCGATAATGATGCTCGCCACAGTAACGTGAAGCATTATCTTATTCATTTAAACTACATTCATTTGTTCTTATTTCTTATCATTTACGCTCAACACACAGCGGTAATTTTTCTCAAAATAATTAAGGGGGGAATTCTCTGAAATAAATGAAGTCGCGGCAACTCACCGCGCAGTTTCAGGCCACATACAAAGAGTAAATGAGATTAATTCTAAGCAGAAGTAGAATAAGAAGGGATATGACGATATTAGCTCATACTTTCTGAGAGGACGATACAGGTAAAAAGGAGCGATAAATCGCTCCTTTTTACTTCAAACCTGAAACCGTTGACATCAACTACATCGATCAATCGAACCTGATGGATCAGACTGTTCAAGTCAAGTAGAACCAACTGGTAGATATTACGGGATAGTAACTATTTAACCACGCGCAAAGCGGGACGTCCCCCACGTGGTGGAGGGTCGTTATCCGGATTATCGTCGTCGCTATCAGGACGATCGCCATCGATTATCGACATTACAGTGTCAGACTCGTCCCGCTCTGCGCCTGTGCTGCCCTCACTGCCTTCTTCGTACGCAGGTTCAGGTTCAAACATCGTCCCTGCCCCGTTCTCGCGTGCATAGATGGCCAGAACAGCGGCCAACGGTACGTTGACCTGCCGCGGAACACCACCGAAACGCGCATTGAAACGAACTTCATCGTTACCTAACTCAAGATTACCCACTGCACGTGGAGCAATATTCAGTACAATCTGTCCATCACGCGCATATTCAAGCGGCACCATTACACCTGGCAGATTGATATCAACCACCAAATGCGGTGTCAGTTGATTATCCAGCAACCATTCATAGAATGCCCGTAACAGATAAGGTCGACGTGCAGTTAATTGAGACATTTCCATACTATTAGCCCCGCGTTTGCAGGCGCATTTCACGTTCCGCTTCCGTCAGGGAAGCCAGGAAAGAATCACGTTCGAAGACACGCGTCATATAGCCTTTCAGCTCTTTTGAGCCGGCACCAACCAGTTCAATGCCCATCTGCGGTAAACGCCACAGCAGCGGCGCCAGATAGCAATCAACTAAGCTAAATTCTTCACTCATAAAATAGGGAGTACGAGCGAACAGGGGTGCAATAGCCAGCAATTCTTCACGCAGTTGCTTACGTGCTGCTTCTGCTTCGGTTGCATTACCCGTTTCAACCTTACGCATCAGGCTATACCAATCTTGTTCAACCCGATGCATCATCAGGCGACTTTCGCCGCGGGCAACCGGATACACCGGCATTAATGGAGGATGTGGAAAACGCTCATCCAGGTATTCCATAATAATGCGGGATTCATACAGCGTTAGTTCGCGATCCACCAGCGTTGGCACGGTGCGATACGGGTTCAGGTCGATCAGATCCTGAGGCAGATTATCCGTTTCAACCTGCTCGATCTCAACGCTGACACCTTTCTCAGCCAGTACGATACGTACCTGATGGCTAAAAATGTCAGTCGGACCAGAAAACAGCGTCATTACCGAACGTTTGTTGGCAGCGACAGCCATGAAAACCTCCAAGTTTATCGAGAAAATTACTGCGAAAGCCCGCCACGTGGCGACTAACCTGTTGACGTAACCGCTCGCAGCCAGATATAGCGCCGATCCAGTATCCTGACGGGATAATCATGCGCGGTACCCAGCTAACGGGCGCAAAGTGACACATAGTTTACCAGATTTTAGCCTGCTTGTGGGGGGAGTATTGATGATTTGACGGCAAAATGCTAAAGCACCCGCGTTTTGGCACAGTGAAGATAATAAAAAACCCGGTGCTTGCACCGGGCTTTTCGATAATTTGCGCTGAAAACAGAGCGAATTAACGTTTGGAGAACTGTGGACGACGGCGTGCTTTACGCAGACCGACTTTCTTACGTTCAACCTGACGTGCATCACGAGTAACGAAGCCTGCTTTACGCAGTTCGCCACGCAGGGACTCGTCGTACTCCATCAGAGCGCGGGTGATACCATGACGGATCGCACCAGCCTGACCAGAGATACCACCACCTTTAACAGTGATGTACAGATCGAATTTACCAACCATGTCGACCAGTTCCAGTGGTTGACGAACTACCATGCGGGCAGTTTCACGACCAAAGTACTGTTCCAGAGAACGCTGGTTGATAACGATGTTACCGCTACCCGGCTTAATAAAGACGCGAGCGGAAGAGCTTTTGCGGCGACCAGTGCCGTAGTTTTGATTCTCAGCCATTGCCTATAATCCCGATTAAATGTCCAGAACTTGCGGTTGCTGTGCCGCATGGTTGTGCTCATTGCCCGCGTAAACTTTAAGTTTACGGTACATAGCACGACCCAGCGGGCCCTTTGGCAGCATGCCTTTAACCGCGATTTCAATCACACGCTCAGGACGGCGAGCAATCATCTCTTCGAAGGTCGCTTGCTTGATACCACCGATGTGACCAGTGTGATGGTAATAAATCTTATCGCTACGCTTGTTGCCGGTTACAGCAACTTTTTCCGCGTTAAGAACGATGATGTAATCACCAGTATCAACGTGCGGAGTATATTCCGCTTTGTGCTTACCGCGCAGACGCAGAGCCAGTTCAGTCGCTAAACGACCTAAAGTTTTGTCTGTTGCGTCAACAACGTACCAGTCGCGTTTTACGGTTTCTGGTTTAGCTGTAAAAGTTTTCATCTGAAAGCTTACCCAAATTAAGTTACACGTTGGTGAAATCCCAAACGCTTGAATAAACGATTGAGGCTCACACGACCATCTCGACCAGCAAGCCCACCCCTTCGGATAGAGTTACTGGAACACAAAGAGTTTTGGGAAAAAAACCTTTGCTGTAACGTGGGGTCGCAAGATTATAGAGAAGTCGCCCTGAAAGATCGAACCTTTTCTGCAATAAAAAACACGGTTGCAACAGACAGCCTACACGCTAAGGCAAATGGTCCAGCCTCAGGTACTCTTCGCTTTGCATTTCTTGCAAACGTGACAGACAGCGCTGATATTCAAACTTCAGTCGCTCCCCCTGATAAATATCAAACAGCGATGCCTCTGCAGCCACGACCAGTTTCACATGGCGCTCATAAAACTCATCAACCAACGCCAGAAAGCGCCGTGCCTGATCCTCAGTACGATTATTCATGACCGACACATTAAATAGCAGAACGCTATGAAAACGTCGTGAGAGTTCAATATAGTCATGCTGACTACGTGCATCGCCACACAACGTATGAAAATCCATGGCGACTACGCCATCAGCCATACCTTCCGTCGGTAATGAACGATGATTAATGTCCAGTACCGGTTTCCCATCACGTGCAACACCTGCCAGTGTGCCGAACATACGCTCCATTTCACTCGTGGTTTGTTCATTCAATGGATGCATCCACAAATGCGCAGACGTCAGCGTGCGCAGACGATAATCGATCCCTGCATCAACGTTCATAACCTCGCAGTGACGTTTGACCATCTCTATAGCGGGCAGGAACCGCGCGCGCTGTAAACCATTACGATAGAGTTCATCAGGTGGGATGTTTGACGTTGCCACTAACGTGATACCCCGAGAAAACAGGGCTTCCATCAACGTACCCAGCAACATTGCATCGGTAATATCGGCAACAAAAAACTCATCAAAGCAAAGAATATCCGTTTGCGCTTTAAAACGGTCAGCAACAATTTCCAGCGGGTCCTGCTGCCCTTGTAGCTCAGTAAGCTGCTCATGAACGCGTAACATAAACCGATGAAAATGTAGACGAAGCTTGCGCTCACCAGGAATAGACCGAAAAAACATATCCATCAGCCACGTCTTCCCGCGCCCCACCCCACCCCACATGTAGAGTCCACGTATTGGCTCCTTACGCGTGGTTTTCTCTTTCCCCAGTAATTTATTCAGCTTGCCGAATAATCCCTTAACCGGCATATCGTCGGCTGGCCGTCCGGCTACCAACGCTTGCTGGATGGCCTCTAAACGGGTCATCGCTTCACGCTGAATGTCGTCGGGTTGATACTCACCCTTGTCGAGTGCCTGTTGATAAAGCGCCAAAGGAGACGATGTTTGCATTGTAAAATCACATTCCCTGAAAATGGTCTGTTACGTAACCAGTTGTCGAAAAAAAGGCCGTTCTACACTAAGCGATGATGCCTCAGGATTCCACTTCGATTCGATTAGCGGTTATAGTGGTTCTAAATGGAAAGGCCCTACGGAACAACGAAGACAATACGGGAGTCATTATGACCTGGGAATACGCGCTTATTGGTTTAGTTATTGGCATCATTATCGGCGCGGTGGCGATGCGTTTTGGTAATAGAAAACTGCGCGAACAGCGTAGCATGCAGTATGAGTTGGAAAAAACAAAGGCTGAACTCTCTGATTATCGTGAAGAGTTAACCAACCATTTCGCACACAGCGCAGAATTGCTGGATAATATGGCCCGCGATTATCGCCAGCTCTATCAGCACATGGCGAAGGGCTCAAACGATTTGTTACCTAATTTACCGGGTGATAAAAATCCGTTTGCCTGGCAACTGACTGAAGCTGAAGCTGACAACGATCAGGTACCAGTACAGATGCCGCGTGATTATTCAGAAGGTGCATCAGGGTTGCTGCGTGGTGAACACGGCAGACGCGATTGATAATGGTTGCGTAAAAGGGGGGCAATGCGCCCCTCGTAATAAAATTACCGAACACTTTCTTGAAGCATCTGTCAGAGTTTCATTCCCACACGGTTTTGTCTCCCACTTTTTTGCAGCGAGAGCGTCTTAGCGATGAAGAAAAAATCATTACTGTTAAGTGCATTGGCATTGAGTATTGGCGTCAATTTGACTGCAGTACCACAAACTATGGCAGCCCTTCCTACGCAAATTCAGGGACAAACACTTCCCAGCCTGGCACCAATGTTGGAGAAAGTGTTACCCGCGGTGGTAAGTGTGCATGTTGAAGGGACCCAGGCGCAGGGTCAGGATATCCCTGAGCCACTCAAGCGTTTCTTTGGTCAACAAGCACCCGGCGGGGAGCAGCAGCCGCAGCCTTTTGAAGGGCTAGGCTCTGGTGTCATCATTGACGCAGCAAAAGGTTATGTGCTGACCAATAACCATGTGGTCAACGGCGCGGATAAAATCAATGTTCAGTTGGGCGATGGTCGTGAATTCGATGCCAAACTTATTGGCCATGATGAGCAAACCGATATTGCGTTGGTTCAAATCAGTAATGCAAAAAATTTAACCCAGGTAAAAATTGCTGATTCGGATCGACTGAAAGTCGGTGATTTCGCTGTTGCCATTGGTAACCCCTTCGGTCTGGGGCAAACGGCGACTTCCGGAATTATCTCCGCTCTGGGACGCAGCGGTTTGAATCTTGAGGGGCTGGAGAACTTTATTCAGACCGATGCGGCCATTAACCGTGGTAATTCCGGCGGCGCGCTGGTAAACCTCAACGGTGAGTTGATTGGCATTAATACCGCGATCCTTGCTGGCGGCGGTGGCAATATCGGCATCGGCTTCGCTATTCCCGCCAATATGGCGATGAACCTGGCGCAGCAGTTGATTGAATTTGGTGAAGTTAAACGTGGTCAGCTTGGTATTAAAGGTACTGAGATGACTGCAGACATGGCAAAAGCATTTAATGTCGATGCGCAACGCGGGGCATTTGTCAACGAAGTATTACCGAAATCAGCAGCAGCAACCGCCGGTATCAAAGCAGGTGATATCATCACGTCGATTGATGATAAACCAATTACCAGCTTTGCCGAGTTACGAGTAAAAATTGGAACAACAGCACCAGGCAAAGAAGTCAAAATTGGTCTGTTACGCGAAGGCAAACCCGTAGTGGTTACCGTGAAGTTGGAAAACAGTACGCAAGCCACCGCCAGCGCGGAATTGCTGTCCCCGGCCTTACAAGGCGCGGCCCTCAGCGATGGTCAATTAACAGACGGTAATAAAGGCATTAAGGTCGATAGCGTGCAAAAAGCCACACCCGCGGAGCAGGTAGGGTTGAAAAAAGATGATGTGATTATCGGTGTTAACCGGACGCGTGTTCAGAGTATTGCTGAACTACGCAAGGTGCTGGCAGGTAAGCCACCATTACTGGCGCTGAATATCATGCGCGGCAATGAGAGTATCTACTTACTATTACGTTAAGCACTTCGCGATATATCACCTGGTGAGCAGTGCACGATCAAACAAGGCTTCACTATACAGGCGTTATCCTGGCGCGGACACAACATCGTGTGTGTCCGCGTAACTCATGGTATTCTGCCTGCAGTTCTTTTCTGGCTTAAATTAACATCATGTTTCCTAAAATTTTGCGTTCCGTCATTCTCGGCCTGATTGTCGCCGGTGTTTTATTAGCGGCGATGCCAGCGCTGAGAATAAGCAGTAATTTTATTTCCGCGCAGGATAATAGCGCTGATGAAACGCCCGTTAGCTACAATCCGGGCGTACGACGGGCTGTGCCCGCAGTGGTAAATGTTTATAACCGTAGTGCAAGTTCCGGGGGCCAAAATCGCGGCGTAACCACTCTTGGTTCTGGCGTTATAATGAACGCAAAAGGGTATATTCTTACCAACAAACACGTCATCAATAACGCCGACCAGATTATTGTCGCATTGCAGGATGGGCGTTTTTTTGAAGCAATGCTGGTCGGTTCAGACAGCCTGACGGATCTTGCCGTACTGAAAATAACCGCATCAAGCCTTCCGGTTATTCCTATCAATTCCAGGCGTATTGCGCACGTAGGCGATATCGTGATGGCGATCGGTAATCCCTATAATCTTGGACAAACGGTGACCCAGGGAATTATCAGCGCCACAGGCCGTGTAGGACTCAGCCCCTCAGGCCGCCAGAATTTCCTGCAAACCGATGCGTCTATCAATCATGGTAATTCAGGCGGAGCATTAATTAACTCGCTCGGTGAATTGATGGGCATCAATACACTCTCTTTCGACAAAAGCAACGACGGCGAAACCCCGGAAGGTATCGGATTTGCGATTCCAACGGCACTGGCAACAAAAATCATGGATAAGTTGATTCGTGATGGCCGCGTAATCCGCGGCTATATTGGCATCACCGGCCGTGAAATGCCGCCACAGCATGGCCCGAACGCAGGCATCGATCGTATTCAGGGAATCGTTGTAAGCGTTGTTACTCCTGATGGTCCGGCTGCAAAAGCAGGCATTCAGGTGAATGATGTCTTGACCAGCGTCAACGATAAAGTCGCGGTTTCGGCACAGGAAACGATGGACCAGGTCGCGGAAATCCGCCCAGGCTCCGTGATTGAAGTTCAACTGATTCGTAACGATCGTAAGCTAACGCTGCCAGTTACCATTCAGGAATATCCACAGCAATAAGAGCAGTCTTACTCTGTGCGTGACGTGTTTCATTAAGCAGATAGCAAAAAGGCCGGACATCTGCCGGCCTTATCGGGACGTAGCACGTTTATTTAACGAACTCTTCACCTAAAGTAATATCTTTCTGCAGCGTGTCCAGCATGCCTTCCAGCGCTTGCTGTTCAAATGCACTCAGCGAGCCAATTGGCTTACGCTCAGCAATACCGTTTTTACCCAACAGCAGCGGCTGTGAGAAGAAACGCGCATGTTCGCCATCACCTTCCACATAAGCACACTCGACCACATTGCTTTCGCCCTGCAACGCGCGTACCAGAGACAGACCAAAACGTGCTGCAGCCTGGCCCATTGATAAGGTAGCCGAGCCGCCACCTGCTTTTGCCTCAACCACTTCAGTACCTGCATTTTGGATACGTTTGGTCAAGTCGGCAACTTCCTGTTCGCTGAAACTTACGCCAGGGATCTGTGACAGTAGAGGCAGGATAGTGACACCGGAGTGCCCACCGACGACCGGTACATTGAGCTCGGTCGGCTGCTTACCTTTCAATTCTGCAACAAAGGTATTTGAACGAATGATATCCAGCGTAGTTACACCGAAAAGTTTATTTTTGTCATAAACACCGGCTTTTTTCAGTACTTCAGCTGCAATTGCTACAGTAGTATTGACCGGGTTAGTGATAATGCCGATCAACGCTTTTGGTGCGGTTTTCGCGACCTGTTCAATCAAGTTACGTACAATACCCGCATTGACATTAAACAGATCAGAACGGTCCATACCGGGCTTACGTGCCACGCCTGCAGAAATCAGCACCACATCCGCACCTTGCAGGGCTGGCGTGGCATCTTCTCCGCTGAATCCTTTGATTTTTACTGCTGTAGGGATATGACTTAAATCGACTGCAACGCCAGGCGTTACCGGAGCAATGTCGTACAGGGAGAGTTCTGAACCCGCCGGAAGCTGGGTTTTGAGCAGAAGTGCGAGAGCCTGGCCGATACCACCAGCTGCACCGAGAACTGCGACTTTCATCCTAAACTCCTTATTATAGTGAGCAGAAAGTGTCTGCGATCCATCAAGTTACGATCCTTGTTGTCCTACAAAGTAATAGCAAAGATCTTGCCATCGTTTTACGTGCCAGAGCAGTTTGTTCAGCACAAAACGGTTGAAGCCGATCGCATTACGTGCAGAGCAGACCGCGTTCTCAACAGCATGCAGACACATTATTCGGCGCTTACATTACACCCTTAGCACTTATCAGAACAACATCAATTTTATAACAAACCGTTCACCTTTATCTTCATAGCTATGCGCCAACAGCCTGTTTTGCACCACAAAAAATGTCTGGTAATATGCGTAGCAACAATGAGAAACGGCTTAATGACATTAAGTGAGGTTTGCATAATAATTCATTTAAATGCATAATCATTTATCGCCTGATTTTTTGGGCATCATGTTATTCCTCTTTTTATATCGGTACTCTATGCGTAATCCATCAAAACAAGAAGATCTGATCAAGGCCTTCAAAGCCTTGCTAAAAGAAGAGAAGTTTAGCTCTCAAGGCGAAATTGTTCTGGCGCTACAGGATGAAGGTTACGACAATATTAACCAATCCAAAGTATCGCGCATGCTAACCAAATTTGGTGCAGTCCGCACACGCAACGCAAAAATGGAGATGGTTTATTGTCTGCCTGCGGAGCTTGGTGTTCCGACCACCACCAGCCCCCTGAAAAATCTGGTGTTGGATATCGATTATAACGATGCGCTAGTCGTGATTCATACAAGTCCGGGCGCAGCACAGTTGATTGCGCGCCTGCTGGATTCGCTGGGTAAAGCAGAAGGCATACTTGGCACCATTGCAGGAGATGACACCATTTTTATTACACCAGCGCGGACCTTCACGGTAAAACAGTTGTTCGACGCAATACTGATGTTATTCGAGCAAGAACTGTAAGCCTTTGGCCCTACCCCCACGCTTGCAATACTGTATACCCAAGGGTCGATCGTTATCGGCCCTTTTTATTTCTCACATCACCGTTTATATAAAACTGCTTTCTTCGCCTTTATAAAGAGGCATCCTCCTGATTAATTTCTGGCGTTAGTGTGATCTACCGCAAAGCAAAGCACAAATAGTTAAATTCTCTTATGTCTTTGTTTTTACATAAAATTAACAGATAAACCCTGAAATATAACCATTTTTTATAACTAATAGTTATTAAAAAGTGATTTACTCAAGAATTACTACAACAAAACATTATTAGCACAGTATTAATTTCCTACGTTACTAGATGTATACTCATTTTCGTGATGTGAATCACACTAAACAAAAAGATAAAAAATGAAGACGAGGAAATGAATATGAACATTAAAACCACTATCACCACTTTGGGCGTGTTATCTGTCCTGTCCTTCGGTGCTTTTGCCGCTGAATCTATCACCGCAGAGCAAGCACAGAATCTGCAACCTGTCGGCATTATTACCGCTAGCGGAATTGCAGGCTCACCGATGGACATCCATGAAGCACTCGATCAGAAAGCGGATAGTCAAGGCGCAAAAGCCTACCGCGTGATCGAGGCTTATGAAAACGGCAACTGGCACGCAACGGCAGAACTGTACAAATAAGCTCGGCGGTTACGCAGTTATGAACGATGGCAACGATACGTATAAAAACCGAGAGCGATGCAGCTCCCCCGCCGTTGCCAAAACACAAACAAGATTAAGGAGTATTACCATGAAAACATCATTTGCTATCGCGGCATTAGGCCTGGCCTCTGTTCTCTCATTCGGTGCCAGCGCCGCGAGCCTGGTTACCAACCAGCAGGCCAACAACAATAACCTACAGTCAATTGGAACCATTACGGTAAGCGGTATTGACGGTTCGCCAATGACTATCCGTGATGAGCTTTCACAGAAAGCGGATAAACAAGGCGCCAGCTCATATCGTGTGATAGAAGCTCGTAATAATGGTAACTACCATGCGACAGCTGAAATTTATAAATAATCGAGCCGTTCGCAACAAAAGACAATGACACATAGACACATACTGTATCTATCCGTGACATCGACGACCTGGTCAAGATGTTGAATCCCGCAGGTTGTTGAGCACAATGAGGAGAAATAAAATGAAAATTAAAACAACCATCGCAACATTGAGTCTGCTCTCCCTGATGGCTTTTGGCGCTTCTGCTGCCGAGTTAGTCACCACTGAACAAGCAAGCAATTTGCAATCTGCGGGTATTATCACGGCAAGCGGCATCGGCAGTACGCCAACGGATATGCGTGAAACCCTATCACAAAAAGCAGATGCACAAGGCGCACATGCATATCGTGTCATAGAAGCGCGAACTGGCGATAGCTGGCACGCAACGGCAGAGCTGTATAAATAATTCCTCGTCAGGCTGATAAGCGGCCTTTATGACGAACCCTTTGGCCCCGCTCGCCGGGGCCCTTTTTATTGAAGCGCTAGCGAATATTGAAGCGAAGTTGGCCGTCAAGCTCCTCTTCAGCCTCATCAAACAGTAGCATCAACGCACCATAACGCCTTCGCTGCCCCGTCCCCAAATGAATGAACTCGATCTCGACGGGTAGAGGTAGCTGCGATTCAGTTACCGCTTCCCACAGGCCATCCAAATCAATAACCGGTCGCCTCGTCAGCGCAAAGCGTTCGCTAAATTGCCGAAAGAAATGGGCCTGGTCGACGATTTCATTAAAGTCAAAGCTCTCTTTTCTCATGCTGCCCGCTCCGCAAAGCTAAGCTGAGCGGCTTATGCCGCCCGAACGATTACAGTCCACCGATATGTATCGCTTTTACTTCCATAAACTCTTCTAAGCCCAACACCGACCCTTCACGTCCAAGTCCAGACTCTTTAATTCCGCCGAAGGGCGCCAACTCGGTAGATACTGCACACTCGTTGACACCGATCATACCGCTCTCAATCGCTGCGGAGACGCGGAACACGCGTTGTAAATTCTGTGTGTAAAAATAAGCCGCCAGACCAAATTCTGTATCGTTGGCACGACGAATGACTTCGTCATCATCATGAAAGCGGAAACAGGCCGCAACGGGACCAAATGTCTCTTCCTGTGCCAGCATCATTCCTTCATGTGCATCGGCAATCACGGTTGGTTGCCAAAAATTTCCACCAAGTTCATGGCGAGCACCACCCACCATAATTCGACCGCCTTTGGCAACCGCATCCTTCACATGCTCTTCGACTTTCTCCAGCGCAGACTTGTCAATCAGCGGGCCGACGATGACGCCGTCATCAACACCATTCCCTACCTTCAGTGCTTTTACTTCCTCAACCAGTTGGTTGACGAAACGATCATAAATGCAGTCGTGGATAAAAAAACGATTAACGCTGACACAAACCTGCCCGGCATTGCGAAATTTATTCGCTATGGCTCCTTTGACCGCTGCATCAATATCTGCATCATCAAAAACGATATAAGGAGCATTTCCACCAAGCTCCATCGAAACTTTCTTCATGGTTTCCGCCGCATTTCTCATTAGCAGCTTGCCTACTTGGGTCGATCCGGTAAAGGAGATTTTCCGCACTATGCTACTGGCCATAATCGCATCGCTGATCGCCGGAGTATCGCCCGCAACGGCGTTCAATACGCCGTCAGGTACGCCAGCTTTTTGCGCTAAGGCCAGTAATGCAAAGGCAGAGAGTGGTGTGTTGTTTGCAGGCTTGATGATGCCAGTGCAGCCAGCAGCCAGCGCTGGGCCGAGTTTACGTGTCAACATTGCCATCGGAAAGTTCCATGGCGTGATAGCCGCCACGACGCCAACAGGCTCGCGCGTTACCAGAATACGGGAGTCTGGTTTAGCAGGAGGAATGATTTCACCGTTTGCCCGCTTCGCCTGCTCGGCAAACCACTGAATAAAGCTGGCAGCATATTCCACTTCACTTTCCGATTCTTTTATCGGCTTACCCTGCTCGGCGGTCATCAACTGCCCCAACCAACTTTTATTCTCAATCATCAGTTGATACCAGCGGTTGAGAATTTCTGAACGTTCTTTCGCTGTTTTTGCACGCCAGGCGGGGAAAGCACGTTCTGCCGCCGCGATAGCCAGTTCTGTTTCAGCTTTGCCGGCCTTCGCAACTTGGGCAATAACCTCGCCCGTGGCGGGGTTAAGTACGTCAAAGGTCCTGGCAAGGGCGTGCCATGTACCATCAGTAAAATAGCCGGTTTGGAAAAGATCGCTTTTTGTCAGGTTGGAGTAGGACATATTTTCTCCTGTTTCGTTTACTATCCTGATTATTTCCTTCTAAAATAGTGCCCGGCAGCTAACGCTGTGTCATTCACATCGGTTGGCTACCGACCTTGCTAACCCGAGTACTGATAGCAAGAATAACTGCGCTATGCCTCGAGTTGCAGAGATACAGCCTTTTCTGTAACTCAAATAAGCGAAGGGAACATGACTCAGTATATACCCTAAATAATGTCCCCTGCAGGACAGCGGAAAGGTCGTCAACATTAGCAAGTAGAGATCACGATGCCAGCGGATATCGATATCCGCTGGAGAGAAGAGAGATACCCACCACTTAGATTTGAATCAAGGTGTTTTGGTAGCGGTTCAGAATATCCACGAGCCGTTTTACCGGTTCAGTCACGCCGGGTGGCGCGTCGTACTGCACCAGTTTCTGCTGATATTCATCAAATTCACGCAGCAAACGCAGATAATCATCACGACGCTTACCATCGCTGCGCGCGGCAATCACACGATCGGCAGTGTGGCGCAGACGTTTGTGAAATGCGGAAAGATCGGCATTCACGGGGATCTCAGCATTGCACAGACGCTGATGACCAATGATTAGCATAAGCGCCAGCCGATACTTATCAATATCTCCTGGAAACATATTCAACAGCATAAAGAGCTGCTGATAAAGTGCAGGGAGGTGGTTTTCATTACGGCGGACTGGATTCGTCGTCATTGAAGAAACTGCTGCGTACATAAATCGATTGAGTAGTGTCCGCCCGGTACGTGCTTTAGATTTATCACGAATCAGTAAAATAACCATCAATGCAACAAAGCAGCCGATTACCTGCCCCAACACGCTGTCGAGAAAGCTATTAATGCCAAAGGACATGGGATTATCCAGCACCAATACATTTAGTGTGCCGACAAAAGCACCCAACGTGCCGATCTGACGTCGCTGGATAAAAATGCCAGCAACAAATGCCAGGCAACCAATTGCAATTGAGAGTAACAACATACTCTGCTGGGTTGCTGGCATAATTACCATATAGTAGAACCCGCCCAGCGGCACCGCCACAGCCATGCCATAAAGAAAATCTTTGGCCATCATCAGCGGGTTAGGTACCCGCATGGCTAATGCAGTAATCACGGCCAGCATTACCATACAGCCACTGCCCGATGTCCAACCGGTCCATAGCCAAAATAGCGAACCGCAGGCAGTGGCCACAAACGTGCGCAACCCATTGATCAGCGCATGATGCGTTTCCGGCGAACGCGCCTTGATCACCACTTCGCCATTCAGTATCTCTTCTTCAATGCGACTAATACCGCTATTGGTACGAATACCTTTTAGCAATAGCAAATAACGCGTTGCCGCCCCCACCCAACTGGCAAGAGTAACAGGCGTACTTTTGCTCCCATCGGCGGCGATCGCACGCCGCATCACTTTCATACGCTTATGGATATCACCGATGCTTTCAACATCTTTCTCGAACAAAATGTTATATTGCGAAGGTAGATAATCCGGGCGGGTGTTCTGGATTAAAAACGTTTCACACGCCTGGGTAATTAACATAAACGACAACGTATTGAGCGCTTTCAGTCTGCGGCTAACATTTTTCCAGCCCGCGGACTCCATCATCAGATTATTACGCATGCCGTTGAGAGCATTGGTTCTGCGAACCAAATTAGCCCAGCGCTTATCCACCTCCTCTTTATCACCATGAG
Source organism: [Pantoea] beijingensis (assembly GCF_022647505.1). Taxonomy (NCBI): domain Bacteria; kingdom Pseudomonadati; phylum Pseudomonadota; class Gammaproteobacteria; order Enterobacterales; family Erwiniaceae; genus Erwinia; species [Pantoea] beijingensis. The sequence continues at coordinate 475,435 of NZ_CP071409.1, read as the reverse complement.
CAACGCAGATTTGTAGCAAACGATACTGGTCAATCAGTAATGCTTCAATTTCACGATCGATATCACTCTTGATCGAACGAGGTGAAAACAGCATGTCAGCGACGATAGCGCACATAATACCAACCACGATTTCGCTACAGCGCTCAATGGCAAACTGCGGTGCCAGCAGCACCGAGCCATGTGGTACCGCCTCTACGCTGACAACAATGATTAACGCAGTATAGCCAGCCAGGCCCAGTGCATAAGAGTTTTCAACCTTAATTAAGGAGGAGAGCCAGACGCAGACACCTGCCCAAATGCAGCACAGCAACAACATAACCACCGGAGCACGAATCGCACTGATGATAATGATAAGAGCGGCGAGACAACCGAGAAAGGTTCCGATAATACGCAACAAACCACGATGACGTAGCGCGCCAGAGAAAGGATCGCCTCCTGCCACAAAGGCGGTGCCACCCGCCACAATCGCTGCGGTCATCACAGCCCAGCGGGGGGTTTCCAGATTAAAATGAAAACCAATAAGCAGGGCCATTAAAATCGCAAAGGTCAGTTTAAGCGGAAAACGCAGCCGTTCTAAGGTTAAACCGTACATATCATCTCCGGCTAGCCGAACTCACGCAGGCGCTGCATTAATTTAATCAGCGGCGGCATTTCATCATCGCGGCGATCCGCAGATCCCGTCACCACCACCGTTGCGGTTGTACCGGAAGGATAGAGATTCCCCGGTTGCCGATCGAGGTGGATCCTGACCGGCACTCGCTGCGCGAGGCGCACCCATTCAAGGTTAGAATCAACGGTCGCCATCCCTTTACTGTCGAGGGTACTGCTGCTGTTGGTGACGCCCGCCGCCACGCTGTCGACGGTACCCCGCAACACACTATTGCTGCCAAGCGGGGTAATTTCAACACGCAGCCCGGGACGAACGCCTTCCAGCTTCGTCTCTTCCATATAGGCCAGCACATAAAAACTGTCCTGCTTCACCAACGCGACTGCCGTGGATCCGCGCGTAATAAATTCGCCAGTATAAACATTCAGGTTGGTCACCCAGCCCCCTGAAGGAGCACGAATCACCGTACGGTCGAGATCGAGACGCGCAAGGTCGCGCGTTGCCTGTGCCTTTGCCAGTTGGTGTTCAGTGGTTTGCAGATCGTTATTGGACTGGTCAATCGCCTCGCGCGACATCGCCTGAACACCCAACTGATTGCGTCGGTTAGCTTCGCGTCGTTTTTCGCTGGCAAGAGACTGATAATAGGCAACATCGGCTTCAGCTTCGTCTAAGGCCTTTTGGAAACGGGGCATATCAATGATAAACAACACGTCGCCTTTTTTAACCAACTGGTTATCATGCACGCGGACATCGGTAATAAGACCGGTGACATCCGGTGCGATAGCCACAACGTCAGCCGAAAATTTCGCATCGCGTGTCCATGGTGATTCGGTATAGAACACCCAGGCACGGAAAATGACGATAACGGCGATAATGACCAGAACGAGCGTAATCGCATAACGCGCAGTTTTTCTTATTAGAGTCTTCACTATGACCTCAGACGAACAAACGGGATACCAGATAGAACAAACAGCAGAACATTGCGGTATTAAATAGCGCCGGATGCCAGACGAGATCATAAATCCCGCTAGGCATCAATATGCGCCGAACCAGCCAGAATAGTATCAGTGAGACTATTAGCTCAAAGAAAATGGGCGGGAACGATAGCCCAAAGATAACGATAACCGGAAACACACTCATCTTTTATCCTTATGAATACATTACCGGGCTCATCCACGATTCCGATCCGCCAGTAAGCGCGGGGGGACGTACAGATTCAGCTTGATAGCGGTGGCATGGGCTCTGATAGACAAAAACAGAACCGCTGCATAATGATATTAGCTTACTATTAAGCAACGTTGACCCTCGGAAAATTCCCCAAACGGAACCCGGCGGCAATATAGTAACGCACTTGATTATAAGTTTGCATCATATTGTGATCTAAATCACTTTTAAGCCAGAGTGAATAATGGAAAAACTTAAAAGCATGTCCGTCTTCGCCAAAGTGGTCGAATTTGGTTCTTTCACTGCAGCAGCTCGGCAGTTGCAAACCAGCGTTTCATCCGTCAGTCAGATTGTAGCCAAACTGGAAGATACGCTGCAGGTAAAATTACTTAACCGCAGTACTCGCAGTATAGGGCTAACGGAGGCGGGTAAAATTTACTTTCAGGGTTGTCGTCGTATGCTTGATGAAGCGCAGGCCGTCCATGAGCAGCTTTATGCCTTTAACAATACGCCTATTGGCACATTACGTATTGGTAGCTCGTCGACGATGGCGCAAAACGTGCTCGCTAATATGACCGCTGAAATGCTGCAGGAATATCCGGGCCTGACGGTAAATTTAGTTACCGGGATACCCGCGCCCGACCTGATCTCAAACGGCCTGGATATCGTTATTCGTGTCGGTGCGCTACAGGATTCCAGCTTGTTCTCAAAGCGGTTGGGTGCAATGCCAATGGTGGTTTGCGCGGCAAAAACCTACCTGGCACGGCAAGGTGAGCCCGAGAAACCAACCGATATTGACAACTTTTCGTGGCTGGAATACAGCGTGCGTCCAGATAATAATTTTGAATTGGTCGCGCCGGAAGGCACTTCGATCAGGCTTTCACCTCAGGGGCGTTTCGTAACCAATGATTCTCAAACGCTCATCCGCTGGCTTAAAGCCGGTACAGGCATTGCTTATGTACCGCTGATGTGGGTAATAGACGAAATTAATTCAGGTGAAGTGCAAATTCTTTTTAGTCGCTACCAGTCCGATCCCCGCCCGGTTTATGCCGTTTACACTGAAAAAGATAAGCTCCCTCTGAAAGTAGAGGTATGCATTAATTATCTGACAGAGTATTTCAGTAATGTGGCCAAAATTTATCAGCAGCATCGCCAGTAAAAAGGTTAATCGCGGGTAACAGATGATTACCCGCAAACAGAGTCAGGCAGAATTACGCCGTTCCACCCACGGTGAGTTTATCGAGTTTCAGCGTTGGCTGACCAACGCCTACAGGCAGACTCTGCCCCTCTTTACCACAAACACCAACCCCCTTATCCAGCGCCAGGTCGTTACCCACCATGGAGATCTGCTGCATGGCTTCAATACCGGAGCCAATCAGCGTAGCCCCCTTCACTGGCCGGGTAACCTTACCCTTCTCAATCAGATAAGCTTCCGAGGTTGAAAAGACGAATTTTCCGGAGGTAATATCCACTTGTCCACCGCCGAAATTAGGCGCATACAGACCATACTCGACGCTTTCAATAATCTCTTCCGGCGTAGATTTCCCCGCCAGCATGTAGGTATTTGTCATACGCGGCATCGGTAAATGTGCATAGGATTCCCGACGACCATTTCCGGTCGGTTTTACTCCCATCAGACGCGCGTTTAACTTATCTTGCATATAACCTTTCAAAATACCGTTTTCAATCAATACGTTATACTGACCGGGAACGCCTTCGTCATCAATGGCCAACGAACCCCGCAAGCCATCAATAGTCCCGTCGTCCACAACGGTGCACAGCTCGGATGCGACCAACTGCCCCATATGACCACTGAAGACCGAGGTTCCACGGCGGTTAAAATCGCCTTCCAGCCCATGCCCTACCGCTTCATGGAGTAATACGCCAGGCCATCCCGCCCCCAGTACCACCGGAATAGAACCAGCCGGGGCAGCAACGGCGGAAAGGTTAACTAGCGCCATACGTACCGCCTCACGAGCCCAGGCATCAGCGCGCACTTCCCCTGATTCATCTGCGAGAAAGAACGCATAGCCACTACGCCCACCGCCACCGCTAGAGCCGCGTTCACGCTTGCCATCTTCTTCTACCTGTACACTGACAGAAAGCCGAACCAAAGGACGCACATCTGCCGCCAGTGTTCCATCAGTGGCAGCGACCAGCACTAACTCATACACACCAGTGAGACTGGCTGTCACTTCCTGCACGCGCTTGTCAGCCGCACGGGCGGCACTGTCAACACGGTGTAATAACGCGATCTTCTCTTCTCTCGTCAGGCTCTGAAGAGGGTCGAGCGCTGGGTAAAGCGCCCGGTGCGCTATAGCACCCAGCGTTTGCGTTTTTCCGTTACCCTGCTCGCGAACAATACTACGCGCTGCTTTTGCGCTCTGCGCCAACGCGTTAAGCGTAATTTGATCGGCGTAGGCGAAACCGGTTTTTTCACCGCTGACAGCACGCACGCCAACGCCCTGGTCGATGTTCCAGGAACCGTCTTTGATAATGCGATCTTCCAGCACCCATGATTCGTGATAACTGGACTGGAAATAAAGATCGGCGTAATCCAGTCGACGTTCTGAAAGCTGGCCCAGAAGGGAAAATAGATCCTGATGATTAATGCCGTTAGCAGTTAGCAACTGCTCACTTACCAGATTCAGACTCATCGTTTTACTCTCGTTAAATGGCAATAGATACCCTAAAAATTAGAGCTGCAGGGCAGCGAAAACTCGGCCCCCGTGAGCTTACGCGAGTCGCAGCGGCCCCAACGGGGAGAGGCATAGGGATGGAACGAATCACACAGCGAACAAACCTGCAATTTGAAGTATGACGGATATCACTATAGCCTGCGGCAATTCACCGTCGTCGTCAAATTCACTTTGCGCTCTTTTCACGTGGCTTACGCAACACTTCATTAATCTCAGGTTTATCAAGAGGGCCGCTAATCTGGTAACGCAGCACGGAGATTTTATTCCATAAAGGCGCCAGCACCTTACTGGCAGCAAATACCGCTGCACCCACAACAGGATTCACCACAAAGGCAGCAGCAACGCCAACAGTGGTAGAAATTTCGGGCGCCACTACCGCCTCCATGTCGATTTTCCGCTGTACCAGATCCACTTTCCCTCTCATGGCAATATCCGCCTCCAGACCATCCACCAGCAGATTATCGGTTCGCATAATGCCATCTTTAATCCATGATGTGCCATTGATTGAATCGAAATAGAAACCTTCGCCAAAGGTATCGCTAAAGTCGAGACGTAATTTACGCATCAACGCATCAATACTCACCAAACGCAGTAGTTGTCCTGCGCGCCCGGTATTCACATCGATAATTTCACCCTTACCAAGGTGCGATTTAAGCACACCACTTAGCGAACTAACCGAAGGCTGCCAGGGTGCGGAACGCCAATGTAAATCATAATCGACGGAAAAAGGTGCGTCGCGCAGCGGCGAGCTCACCCCAAACCAGTTAGTCGTCTCGTTAATTTTCTTACCGCTAAGCTGGCCTTTTATTGATGAACGCTGTTCTCCTGACCGATTCACCCACTCTCCACTAGCAGTCAGGCGAGCATTGCCGGTATCAATAACGCCATTCTCCAGCATCAGTGTATCGTTTTTTGGCGTGAGATCCGCCGCTATACGACCGAACTTTTGCCCATGTATCCAGCACTCGTCACAACCTAAACGCAGTGCCGGCCAATGGCTGAAATTAATTGAAGCGCTGTCGGCCGCCAAAGACGATCCCTGACCATTGCCGTCAAACTGTGGGTTATAGTAAAGATAATTAAGGTGGGCCCGCCATGGTGCGCCACTTATCATATCCAGTGAACCATTAACTTCGCGGCCTTTGGCCAGAATCTGTGTGCCACCTGCAATTGCTCGGATACTGGCATTTAGATCGTGCCAATGCTGCCCAGCAAGGTTCAGCTCAGGTGTTCGCAAAGTAATATTCCCTGGAATGAATCCGTCGCCCATGCTCGTTCCGCCAGCACTTTTCATCAGTCCTAGCCAAGCCTCACCATCAAGCGGCGGCAGATTCAGCACCATATCCGCACTATCTGGCAGTTTCGGTTTTGTTTTACTATTATTGAGCCAAATACCACGATCGATCCGTAAGGTATCGCCCAACAACCATCGACTGTTAAAGCGCTGGCTGTTGCTAATGGCACCGCTGAGTTCAAAAGCCGCTAAATTACCCGCCGCCAAAATATTGACGGGCATCGCCTTCCCAGAGGCTTTATCAAGCGGAGATGGTAAGTGACTACTTATATTTTTGAGATCGCCATCAAGCGTAACGTTATAATTCGCCCCGCCACCATGAGGAAGTGAGATAGCGACATTCCCTTTCCACGGCGCACTACCCGCGATCTTAGTGGCAATCTGTGGCGGCACTTTGTCCAACTTCGCCAGTTGCCAGTCCCCCTTTAGATTGACACCAATCTGGTAATCTTTATCGCTTTCCTGCGTGGTAAAATTAATACCTAGCGGCTGGCCAAACCAGCTGGCACTGATGTCGCTACTTCGTAAATTGCCATTATCGTAATCAAATCGCCCCGTTAGGTTCTCAAGGGTACTATCCAGAGGCTTGATCAACAGGCTATTATCTTGTAGCACAACCTCGCCTGTTGCTCTAACCTGTTGGCCGTCAAGGGGAATATTTAAGTGCAAGCGCCCACTAACATCACCACCAACCTGGAGTTCATCCAGTGCAGCGCCCAGCGTTGGCTTCAGCGGTGACTGGTTAAAATACGCCCTGACATCCGGCCCCGCGCCACGAATATCCCCATCAATAATTAAACGTTCTTTCAAGTAATCCGGGATAACCGCACTAATATTTTGACCCTGTACGTTACCTAACATCGCCTCCGGCGCATTCATCCACAGGCCGTCATTGACGAAATCCAGATCGATATCCAGATCATTCAACAATGGCCAACCGGGTTCAAACTCGTAGGTGGACTTGCGTAGCGGCACCCAGACCTCAAACATCCCCTCATTATGTTTGAAAGGGAACAGTTTGGGATTTCCGGCAAAGATCAGCGAAGCATTTTTCACTTCACCACCTTTAATCGCATTACCCAGGTATCTCGTCAGCGCTTTGCCCATCAGCGGCTCAGGAAAATAGCGCCATGCATCAGCCGCGTCAGTAACGTTAATGCCGGCCAGAATATCGAGTCGCGGTTCCTGCCCTTCATTTTGGCTGTAGCTAAAATCACCCTTAGTCCAAAGCGAACGAGCTTTAACACTGAGATTCTTACCGCTTAGTACCAATGCATGTGGGCTGTGCTCCCAGTCAAGTTCCCCTGTTGCCTGCTCAATTTCCAGTGGTGCGCGGAATATATCGCCGTACGGTAAAACCGCATCGCTGACATTTAGCGCCAACCTGCCATTCGAGATTCCCCCGGACAAGCTACCGTCAAAGTTTTCCATCGCAGGTAGCAGCTTCCAGTGCTTCCAACTCACCCCCTGCCACTTCGCCTGAAAACGCGTTTGTTCAGGCTGTTTCATGGGAACATCCAATGCCAGCGTCTGGATCAGCCCATGCGGCTCCAGCGCACGCCAGTTTTCCAGTAGCTGCGTTGAAAGCTTCGCAAAAAGCGGGATAAGAGGATCGAGGTGCTGTAGATCAAGCTGCGTTGCGCGAATGCGCAGTTCTTCATTAGTATCAGGACCCGGTAATGCCCCCTTTTCCGGCTGCCAAAGCAATGAGAACTGCCCCTTCGGCCAAGCCGCACCGTCCGTCTTCAAATTAGTTTGGGGCACTAAGAGGGTCCAGCCACCATTAAAGCGAGCAATATGTGCCGTTACATTATCCACATCCAGACGATGAGAAACAGCATCTCCCAGCCAGCGCGCGCCCCCCTGTTTCAGCAGAATATCACCGTCATAAATCTCGCCCTCTTGCAACGTCAGCCACGCTGCCAGGCTGAAACGGGCACTTTCGAGGCTGGTATTATCATGCATCCACTGGCCAAGCCAGGGTTTTACATCAACATCATCCGCCTGCATCCAGATACGGCCGTTGTTCAGTAATCCGCCTTCATCACGAAGGTCGAGGCGTATCTGTACCACACCATGCTGCCCGGTAATACTGGACAAGCTCACCTCTCCCTCTGCGCGATGTCGCGTTTTCTCATTTAGCCAAGTAAGTGCAGGAATGGATAACTCGGCACGCTGTCCGGACGGGGTAAGAAAGCTAATCGTGCTGTCGCGCAGATTAAAATGGTCAAACTGACGCAGAAACAGATTGTTGATATTATCGAATTTGAAATTGTTGTTTTTGCTGTCGTTATTGATAAGCGGTGTGTTGGTGGTGAGGTTGAGCTGATAAAAAGTAAGATCACGAAACTGCCAGCGCGCGTGAAGCAGTGACTGCCATACATCCAGCGCCAGAGTAATACGATTAATCGTCAGCTTACCGCCATCATTCAGACCGACCTTGACGTCATTGACCTCAAGACTGGGTCCAAAACTCTCCCAACGCCCATGCAGCTTACTGGCGTCCACGGGTAAACCACTGGCAGATGAGAGCATATTGAGCAGGGAACTGCGATAGCTGTCCATGTGCGGCATTACCAGCCGTAAGCCGCTGACCAGCAGCGCAACGACGACGATCAATACTGCGCCGGCTAATAACAGGATCCTGGGCAACTGCCTCACACACCTCTCCTTGTTTTCCGCACAGGGTCGCGGATGGTAAGCCGGCAAAATCTCTTTATTGCTCCGCAAGCGGAACCCAACAAGGCGAATTTGGGCAAGAGTGCATATTTTATCTGAAATAAAGGCGCATTTTTAGCGCATTTATTCCTGACATCATCTTGTTGCACGCTCCACAAAGCCTGCTCAGGAGCAAATGCCGGGCATTAAGAATGCCTTAACCAAAGTAAACTTAAAGTATATGACGGAAACAAACAGGGAATAGGCCACAGGTCATCTGTTTTTATAAAAAAATGTTACATCATTACCACGTCAAACTGCTCCTGCGTATAGAGCGGTTCAACCTGGATTTTTACCTGTTTGCCAACGAAGATTTCGACTTCTGCCAGAGCATGTGACTCTTCGCTTTTCAGCACCTCACCCACGGCAGGAGAAACATATACCAGGAAACGGTCCGAATCATAAGCATGGTGCACCCTGACAATCTCACGCATGATCTCATAACAGACGGTTTCCACCGTTTTCAATGTCCCCCGCCCTTTACATACCGGGCAGTCATGACACAGCACGTGTTCAATACTTTCCCGCGTACGTTTGCGCGTCATTTCCACCAGCCCAAGCTGTGAAAAACCATTGATACCCGTTTTGACCCTATCCTTACTCAATGCAGTTTCCAGCGAATGCAGCACGCGACGACGATGCTCTTCGTTGCTCATATCAATAAAATCGATAATGATGATCCCGCCAAGATTACGTAACCGTAATTGTCTGGCGATCGCTTGGGTAGCTTCAATGTTTGTGTTAAAGATAGTCTCATCGAGATTACGATGGCCGACGAAGGCACCAGTGTTGATATCCACCGTTGTCATTGCTTCAGTCTGGTCGATAATCAGGTAACCGCCTGATTTCAATTCCACCTTGCGGTCCAGCGAGCGCTGAATCTCATTTTCCACATCATACAGATCGAAAATCGGCTGCTTACCGCTGTAAAGCTCCAGCTTTTCCGTCATTTCAGGGATATATTCGCTGGTGAATTCAATAAGATGTTCATAAGTGAGACGTGAATCTATACGCACTCGATCAAGCTCGGCACCGGCAAAATCCCGTAGCACCCGCTGCGAAAGCGCCACTTCACCGTACAAACGGCAGCGAGTTTTATTTCGCTTCTTACGCTCAATCACTTTGGTCCATAAACGCTTAAGGAACGCAGCATCTGAGGCCAGTTCATCTTCCCCTACGCCTTCAGCGGCAGTCCGAATAATGTAACCACCCAACTCGTCACAATAAGCAGAAACCACCTTCTTTAAGCGATCACGCTCAGCCTCACTTTCAATACGCTGTGATACGCCCACGTGTGAAGCACCCGGCATGAAAACCAGATAACGTGATGGCAGGGTGATATCCGTAGTCAGGCGAGCACCTTTGGTGCCTAGTGGGTCTTTAACCACTTGTACCATCAGGTCCTGTCCCTGGCGCACAAGCTCAGAAATATCACGCACACTGAAATTTTTCTGCTCTTCACCCGCAACGCATTCGGTATGAGGCATAATGTCTGAGGCATGAAGAAACGCGGCCTTATCCAGGCCTATATCAACGAACGCCGCCTGCATACCGGGAAGCACCCGGCTGACACGCCCTTTATATATATTACCGACGATGCCCCTACGTGCCTCACGCTCAATATGGATTTCCTGCAGGATCCCACCGTCAATATAAGCCACTCGCGTTTCTGATGGCGTGACGTTAACCAGTAATTCAGCCGTCATATTATCCTCTCACTCTACGCAATGATTGGAAGTGGTGGAACAACTCTTCAGTTTCCACCAAAGGCAATCCGACAACCGCATGGTAACTGCCATTAATTTTTCGTACAAAGAGCCCGCCAATCCCCTGAATACCATATGCCCCGGCTTTATCCATTGGCTCACCGCTGGCGATATAGTCAACAATATCTTCTGCCGATAACAAACGGAAAGTGACATCAGTGATAACCAGGCAATCAATAATTTGTTCACGATCCGCCAGAGCGACGGCCGTCATCACCTGATGCGTTTCACCGGAAAGTTTTGCCAGCATCAGTTGCGCGTGCTGTTCGTCTTTTGGTTTTTCCAGCACCTCACCATTTAGCACGACTATCGTATCCGCACCCAGCACGGGTAAATCCTGCGCTGCTACCGCTACACCAGCCAGGGCCTTTTCACGCGCCAGGCGCAGCACATAGTGCTCGGCATCTTCTTCATGACGTCGCTGTTCTTCAACGTCCGTTTTCAAACGTTCAAAGCGCAGACCAAGCAGCGTCAACAGTTCACGTCGACGCGGTGAGCCGGAGGCAAGATAGAGGGATAGCATAATTGTCCTTATTGAACAGCAAACTGGCGGCGAATTTTTCTCATTAATAAGAATAGCCAGGGCCACAGAATACCGTCGATTACGCTGCTCCAGAAAATTTCGGGTCGAAATGAGACATTGATCACTAAAAATTCCGCCCAAAAAACAACGACATCCATGGCTAGCGACAGAACCATAACCATTAACGCCTGCTGCCACAAAGCTAAGTTGCGGAAAAGCTGAAACTTAAAAGCCACAAGATAAGCAACGATACTCAATGCCAGGGCCCGCACCCCCAAAGTAGAACCGGAGATGAGATCCATGATAGCGCCCATTAAAAACCCACTTCCCACATTGACCCGATGCGGTAACGCCAGCACCCAATAGATTAAAATCAGCAATAACCAGGAAGGACGATACATATAGAACTGATCGGGCCATGGCATAATTTGCAGGATAAGTGCCACTAAAAAAGAGAGCCAGATTACCCAGCGACCATGGCTACGATAGCTGCTCAAGGCTGGCCTCCCGGTGTTGGCACTTGGGGCGCAGCAGTATTATCAGCGGGAGCGGGAATAGCGCCACCCGACGTCAAAGGTGAGGGGCTGGCTGGTAAGGCGCTTCCCTCCTGAGTCGCAGGCGCAGGCGCAGGCGGCCCCATCGAGTCTGCCGGAGGTAATACCTGCGGCATCATTTGCATCAACCTTTCATTCGCTACACGGTGTACTTCATTCGGTGCCATCGGCATATCGCCGTTACGATCTGCGCCCCATAGTAGCAACAGATAACGCAAACGCTGCAGGCCCGCAGTAGGACGTGCCTGAATCACAGTATAGGCACGTTGGGTATCGACTTTCACCGATGAAACGACGCCAACCGGATAACCTTCAGGGAAGCGCCCACCTAATCCTGACGTGACCAATACATCACCCACACGGATATCAGTATTACCCGGTAAGTGTTCCAGTTGCAGATCTTCAGTACAACCGTTACCGGCAGCAATTACGCGGATATCATTACGTAATACCTGAATAGGTAACGCATGAGAGGCGTCACAAATAAGCAGCACACGGCTGGTTATCTTGCCGACGGCAACAACCTGCCCGACAACGCCTTTATCACTGATTACCGGCTGGCCTTCGTAAACGCCATTGGCGCTGCCTTTATCAATGACAACCTGGTCAGTATACGGGTCGGTCCCGGCGGAAATAACCTGGGTGACCATCTTCTGCTCGTCCTGCCGAAGTGGTGAACCAAGCAATTCACGTAGCCGTGCGTTTTCCTGCCTAAGTTGTCCCAGCATCAGCAATTCGCTATTTTTCAGAAAAAGTTCGCGCCCCAGGGCTTTGTTTTCAAGCTCAAGCTGCTGACGGGAAGCTAACGTTTCAGAAACGCTGTCCAGAATTTGGCGTGGGCCATTGGCCAGAAAATAGAATGGGCTAACCGCCGTGTCCATGTAGGTACGAACTTGGGTGAAGGCACCCATCCGGCTGTCAGCAATAATCGCACCAATAGCGATGATAACCGCCAAAAACAGGCGAAACTGCAGGGAAGGTCCCCTGCTAAAAATCGGCTTCATAAACTCTGAGTATTCCTCGACAACAAGCCAGAGAGCAACGGATGCACCTCTGGCTCTGGCAGGTTATTCTTCGCTGAACAAATCGCCGCCATGCATGTCGATCATTTCCAACGCCTTGCCACCACCGCGTGCGACACAGGTCAGCGGGTCCTCAGCGACAACAACCGGGATACCGGTTTCTTCCATTAGCAGGCGATCCAGGTTACGCAGCAGTGCGCCGCCCCCGGTGAGCACCATTCCACGCTCAGAAATATCAGACGCCAGCTCCGGCGGGCATTGTTCCAGTGCGACCATAACTGCGCTGACAATACCCGTTAAAGGTTCCTGCAGCGCTTCAAGAATTTCATTGGAGTTAAGGGTAAAACCACGAGGAACGCCTTCAGCCAGGTTACGTCCACGCACTTCGATCTCGCGGACTTCATCGCCAGGATAAGCCGAACCGATTTCATGCTTAATCCGTTCTGCGGTAGCTTCACCGATCAGCGAACCGTAATTACGGCGCACATAGTTAATAATCGCTTCATCAAAACGATCGCCGCCAATGCGTACGGAAGAGGAATAGACAACGCCATTCAGCGAGATCACCGCGACCTCCGTCGTGCCCCCACCGATATCCACAACCATGGATCCCGTGGCCTCAGAAACCGGCAAGCCCGCGCCGATTGCGGCAGCCATCGGCTCTTCAATCAGGAAGACTTCACGCGCACCAGCACCTTGTGCAGATTCACGAATTGCACGGCGTTCTACCTGTGTTGCGCCAACCGGTACGCACACCAGTACACGAGGGCTGGGACGCATAAAACTGTTGCTGTGAACCTGTTTGATAAAATGCTGTAGCATTTTTTCGGTCACGAAAAAGTCAGCAATAACGCCATCTTTCATCGGACGGATTGCGGCGATATTACCCGGCGTACGGCCAAGCATTTGTTTTGCGTCATGACCGACCGCCGCTACGCTTTTAGGGGAACCGGCACGATCCTGGCGAATAGCAACGACAGAAGGTTCGTTCAGTACGATACCCTGCCCTTTCACATAAATCAGGGTATTGGCGGTACCCAGGTCAATGGACAAGTCGTTGGAAAACATGCCACGAAATTTTTTAAACATACTAAAGGATAATCCTGCAAGCTGGGGCGGAAAATAAAATCCGCTTACTTTACCAACCACTCGAAGCTGCCACAAGGCGCAAAAACGTTCTACTCCGGTGAAAAGTCACACAATCTCTCATGTGGAACGAAACCGCAAAAACGGTCTTGCAACATATCACCGCCAATACAGCTTAAGGCCCGAGAAAAAGTCGTGGGTAAACGGACATAACATACATAAAATTTAACATTTTTACTGGTATCATCGGTTCACCGACGAAGCCGCCTCGAACCACAACCGCGCGGCTATTCTACGTGAAATCACCCTTTACGGCAGGCTAAACTCGATATCTTTGCGAATATTTTTTTACGTTGCTGTTAACCGGTTGAGAGGCAGCGAAAAAGTCGCCCTGCCCCCCCGTCACGCCTAAGTCCGATAACGTCTGCCATTCCGCTCGTGAGCGGACGCCTGTAGCAAAAATACGCGTCTCTGTTGCTTTACAAACCTCAATCAGACTTTGTACAAAGAGCTGATTTTCCGTGCGTTTTTCGATATTGCGTGCCAATCCCGGATGAAGCTTAATCAGTTCAACCTTGAACTGTTTAATATAAGCCGTACTCACCATGGTTAAACCTGCCTGATTAATCACAACGCGACAGCCAAATCCAAAAAGCAAACGGAACACCGGCTGCAATCGATTGATGTGTTGACACACATCCGCTTCCGCAAGTTCAAATAAAAAACGTTTTCTTTGTAATTTAGTGCATTGCAACAACATATCACGCAGCCATCGCTGGAAAGGTCGTTGTAATAAAGAGTCGATAGTAATCTGCATCGCCAGCGTCTCTTCCGGCCAGGCTTTGACTAGAAATAGTGTCCGCATGATCATCTGGCGATCGTAGGCTTCTGCCATGCCCATTTGTTGCACCAGCGGCATATACTCGGCGGCGGCCAGTTCTTTTTCACCGTCAAAAATCCGTGATATCAGTTCACGATGATGAACGTTGCCTTTCTGCAGCACAGCGGGCTTCTGATATAGCCGTGGGCCGCCACGATTGAGTGTATGTTCAAGTAACGTACGCCATTTGACGCTTCCCCGCCCGGCGTAGTGAGTACTTCCCTCACTCACAGACCAGTTATTGCCGCCAGGCAATGCGGCCTGCCGCGTTGCAGATTCCACATTATCCATTACCTGCTGGGTTGTTTGCCCGCTACGCCAGCCACTCACGCCGATATGAATCATATCTTCGCGATTCAGCATGCTGGTTGGCGGTAACGAATCAACGGCTTTAATCAGTTGCATCGCAATACTATCCGCATCTTTTAGTGTGCGATGCGGTAATAGCACCGCAAAATCACTGCGGAAATAGCGGGCCAGCAACGCGCCTTGATAACGCATCACAAATGTCGACAGCATATTGACCAGATCGAACAAATAGTCCTGAACCGCCTGATATCCCCAGCGCTCACGTAGCATGTCAAAGTCAGGTAAGCGGATCATCATCACCACGCCATGCGTCCCCACATCCTCAGGATCATCCAGTAATGTCGCCAGCTGGTTATCAAAAAACATCCGGTTGTGAAGGCCTGTTTTAGCATCCTGAGCGGCAAAAGCCCGGATAAGCTTATCCACACGCGTGCGCTGCTCCCCCGCTTCCTGCAGATCGTTTAATAGCAGATCGAGAGCCGCGCTAGCCAGTGGCGGCCATTCATGCACCGAGCCATATCCGACTCCAACGCGTTCGCCCATCACAATTTTTTGGGCTCGGGCCTCAAGATTTTCCATACCTTTAAGCTGCCGGTATAACCATCGATGAGATGTCAGTAAAATCAGCGACATAATGATAGTGACGATGACAACCGCCGTCACTGTGGAAGCACCAATATATG
The DNA here is from genome assembly GCF_022647505.1 of [Pantoea] beijingensis. NCBI lineage: Bacteria > Pseudomonadati > Pseudomonadota > Gammaproteobacteria > Enterobacterales > Erwiniaceae > Erwinia > [Pantoea] beijingensis. Next base: position 460,130 of record NZ_CP071409.1, on the reverse strand, counting down.
AACTAAACCAAGTATTTGCCGGATCAAGCCAGAGGATTCGCACAACCATCGTGGGATGATGTATTAATTGCTTCTCTGACTGATGAAAACGGTTCGGTGTGTCATCAATCAGAGCGTGTTGGTGGCGTGAGAGTGTGAGTATCGTTTGCTCACCGTCAAGGATCTCAATGTTCTCGATATTTAACGGCATCATCATTCTTTGAAGCCAGGGCGTGATCTCCTCTGGCGTCTGACTCATTAATGCACTGTCGATTTCGGTGGAAATCGTTTCGACCCGATGCTCAAGCCGTTGATAGCTAAGATAGTAAAAACTCAGTGCACAGCCGACAAGCATTAGCACCATCGCCAGTGCACTCAGCAAGGTTATAAACGCAGATAGTTTGTTAGTTAATCGCATCCCTGTGCCTTTTAACTGCGGTTATAAGAAACGTCATTAAACAGTGAACGTGAATGACAGTGAAGAAGCCCCGACAGTAAGCATACCCAACGACGCAAACGGAGAAAATAACATAACCGGATGGGGTTTTGTTTGCCTTCGGACATAAACAGACTCTTTTGGCGAGTATAGTCTTTAGAGAATACCTTTACGTATCATGGGAAATATTTCAGGGGAGTCTTATGCAAGCATTATTTCTTGAACAGATTGAAGGGACAATGAGCGCGACGGTAAAAGACGTCTCAGCTGATGCATTACCCGCAGGGAACGTGTCCATTGATGTGGACTGGTCGGGAATCAATTACAAAGATGCACTGGCGATTACCGGTAAAGGAAAAATTATTCGGACCTTTCCGATGATCCCCGGGATCGATTTTTCCGGCACCGTACATAAAAGTGAAGATCCGCGTTTTCATACAGGTCAATCCGTTTTACTTACCGGTTGGGGCGTAGGGGAAACCCACTGGGGAGGGTTAGCAGAACAGGCACGCGTTAATGCTGAATGGCTGGTCCCGTTGCCCGAAGGATTAACGGCACGCAATGCGATGATCATCGGAACTGCCGGTTTTACCGCCATGCTGTGTGTAATGGCGCTTGAAGAAGGTGGTATTACCCCTGAAAACGGTGAAATTTTGGTCACCGGCGCCAGCGGTGGCGTGGGCAGTACAGCTATTGCGCTGCTAAATGCGCTGGGCTATCGCGTTGTCGCGGTCAGTGGGCGCAACCATACTCATGACTATTTATATCAGCTCGGTGCCAGTGAAATTCTTCCCCGCAGCGATTTCTCCGGTGATAGCCGCCCACTTGAAAAACAACGCTGGGCTGGTGTAATCGATACGGCAGGCGGTGTGTTGCTCGCCAATGTACTGCCGCAGATGCATTATAACGGTGTGGTTGCTGCCTGTGGGCTGGCTGGGGGCTTTGCGTTGTCTACTACCGTCATGCCGTTTATTTTACGTAATGTACGCCTGCAGGGAATTGATTCGGTCATGGTGCCCGCCGTTCGGCGGACGGAAGTCTGGAAGCGTTTGGTTAAAACACTCCCAACCTCTTTCTACCAACAGGCAACTACCGAAATTCCACTGGCGCAAGCCGCAGACTTCGCGGCTAAACTGCTTAATAATGATATAACAGGGCGTGTCCTGGTAAGGATTCGATAGACGAAGCCCGGGCGCAAAGCAACGCGCCCAGGAAATTTCATATTTTTCACTAAAAGCTCGCCAGATGACGCGTGATTAACCATGCTGGATAACGTCTATTCTCTTTTGAGGGTCTTCTGATGAAGCCTGTGAATAAATTGACCGACGCTGACGTCACACCTGAAGGCTTTTTCAATCAGCGGCGGCGCGATATTCTTAAAACGTTAGGTATCACCACGGCGGCAATGGCGCTCCCCACTGCGGCGCATGCCGATCTCCTCTCCTGGTTTAAAGGGAATGACCGACCGCCTGCCCCGGCAGGTAAACCACTCGATTTTACTCGTCCTGAAGAATGGCAGTCCTCACTTCCTTTGACGCCGGAAGATAAAGTGTCGGGCTACAATAACTATTATGAATTTGGGCTTGATAAAGCCGACCCCGCAGCCAACGCCAGCAGCCTTAATACTACCGACTGGAAAGTGCGTATTGATGGTGAAGTAGCGAAACCACTTACCCTGGATATGGACGATATCTTTAAGCGATTTCCGCTTGAAGAGCGTATCTATCGTATGCGTTGCGTAGAGGCCTGGTCGATGGTCATTCCCTGGGTAGGTTTTGAACTGGGTAAATTATTAAAAGCGGCTGAACCCACCAGCAATGCACGCTTTGTCGCTTTTGAAACTGTCTACGCGCCTGATGAAATGCCTGGACAGAAAGATCGCTTTATTGGCGGAGGGTTAAAATACCCTTATGTTGAAGGGCTGAGGTTGGACGAAGCAATGAATCCGCTGACACTGCTGAGTACCGGCGTATATGGAAAAGCACTTCCGCCGCAAAATGGCGCGCCTATCCGCCTGACGGTGCCATGGAAATATGGCTTCAAGGGGATTAAATCGATTGTACATATCAAGCTAACGCGTGACCGCCCCCCCACCACCTGGAACCTTGCCGGTCCTGATGAGTATGGCTTTTATGCCAATGTAAATCCGCATGTCGATCATCCACGCTGGTCACAGGCAACCGAGCGTTTCATTGGTTCTGGCGGGATCCTCGATGTACAACGTCAACCAACATTGTTATTTAACGGCTATGCCGAACAGGTTGCTTCGCTCTATCGTGGGCTTGATTTACGGGAGAACTATTGAGTGCGCCTGACATTAAAGCAGATTACAGGCCTGAAAGTGCTGCTACATCTGGCAGCATTTTTACCGTTACTCTGGCTAATCCTGTCCATTGATCAGAACTGGCTCAGCGCCGATCCGGCAAAGGATATACAACATTACACCGGCAGAATGGCGTTGAAACTATTACTGGCAACCTTAGTGGTCACGCCGCTGGCACGTTATGGCAAACAACCATTATTGATTCGGACACGCCGCCTGTTGGGATTATGGTGCTTTGCCTGGGCAACGTTGCATCTGATCAGTTATTCCGTGCTTGAATTAGGTATTAACAATTTAGGATTACTGGGAACAGAGCTGTTCTCGCGGCCCTATTTAACGCTGGGTATCATTAGTTGGGGTATTTTATTCGCATTAGCCGTTACTTCATTCCAGCAAGCACAGCGCAAACTCGGTCGTCGCTGGCAAACGCTGCACAATTTTATTTACATTGTGGCTATTCTCGCACCTATTCACTATCTGTGGTCAGTGAAAATCCTGTCACCGCAGCCGATTCTCTATGCACTGATTGCGGCCATATTGCTGGTGTGGCGCTATAAAAAATTCCGTAAATGGCTCTCACGCTAATGCGCTAATGTGTGTTCCAGCACACAGATTCTGAGGTCAACAGCCCCCCGCCATGACTCGCAGTTGATAATCTTCGCTGATAAGATCAGTATTCAGCTGCTAATTGCAACGAAATCGTTATAATGCCCGCCCCTGATGGCAAAGAAAGTCCATTTTTCTCTCTGAAAGGTGACAAATGGATTTTCACAAGGTATTTTACGCGTTGCTTCAATTATTGCAGGAGATAGCAGCAAGATGGCAGTTAACTCTCACATTCTGCTTTTGAACGGCCCTAACCTTAACTTACTCGGCACGCGTGAGCCGGAGAAGTACGGTAAGACAACTTTAGCAGAAATTGTCTACGATTTAACATCGCAGGCTAATGCGCTAAATGTGAAGTTAAGTCATCTTCAGTCGAATGCTGAACATGTATTAATTGATCGCATTCATGAGGCAAAAGGCAACGTCGATTATATCGTCATTAACCCGGCGGCATTCACACATACCAGCGTAGCACTACGTGACGCACTGCTGGCGGTGAACATTCCGTTTATTGAAGTGCACCTCTCTAATGTGCATGCCCGCGAGCCTTTTCGCCATCATTCGTATCTTTCTGATATTTCTGCCGGCGTGATCTGTGGACTTGGCGTCGACGGTTATTCCTGGGCTTTACAGACGGCAGTAAAACGCCTGTCAAATTCTAATTAAACAGAGTACGGAACCACACTCATGGATATTCGTAAGATTAAAAAACTGATCGAACTGGTTGAAGAATCAGGTATCGCTGAACTGGAAATCTCTGAAGGTGAGGAGTCAGTTCGCATCAGCCGTTCCCCGGCCAGTATGGGTTACCCAATGATGCAGCAGGCTTACGCGCTTCCTCCGCAGCAGCCTGCATTGGCAACCGCGGTTGCGCCAGCAACGACTCCCGTAATGGAAGCCCCTGCTAGCGCGGAGATCAGTGGTCATATCGTACGTTCCCCAATGGTCGGTACTTTCTATCGTACCCCAAGCCCGGATGCCAAAGCGTTCGTTGAAGTGGGCCAGAAGGTATCCGCAGGCGATACCCTGTGCATCGTTGAAGCAATGAAAATGATGAACCAGATTGAAGCAGACAAATCCGGTGTTGTGAAAGCGATCCTGGTCGAAAGCGGTCAACCCGTTGAATTTGACGAGCCGCTGGTCGTCATCGAATAACGAGGCCCACCATGCTGGATAAAATTGTAATTGCTAACCGTGGTGAGATTGCGCTGCGCATTCTGCGTGCCTGTAAAGAACTGGGCATCAAGACTGTTGCGGTTCACTCAAGCGCGGACCGCGATCTGAAACATGTACTGCTGGCAGATGAAACCGTCTGTATTGGTCCTCCACCATCAGTGAAAAGTTATTTGAACATTCCTGCGTTAATCTCTGCGGCTGAAATCACCGGTGCCGTTGCGATTCACCCGGGCTACGGCTTCTTGTCCGAGAACGCTGATTTTGCCGAGCAGGTTGAACGCTCTGGCTTTATCTTTATCGGCCCGAAAGCCGATACTATCCGCTTGATGGGCGATAAAGTTTCCGCTATCAATGCGATGAAAAAAGCAGGTGTTCCATGCGTCCCGGGCTCCGATGGCCCGCTTGGCGATGATATGGATAAAAACCGCGCTTTTGGTAAGCGCATCGGTTATCCGGTTATTATCAAAGCATCCGGTGGCGGTGGCGGTCGTGGTATGCGCGTTGTGCGCCACGAGAAAGACCTTGAACAGTCCATCAACATGACGCGGGCGGAAGCGAAAGCAGCTTTCAATAACGACATGGTTTACATGGAAAAGTATCTGGAAAATCCTCGCCATATTGAGATCCAGGTACTGGCTGATGGCCAGGGCAACGCGATCTACCTTGCCGAACGCGACTGCTCAATGCAGCGTCGACATCAGAAAGTCGTTGAAGAAGCGCCAGCGCCGGGCATTACCAGCGAAATGCGCCGCTATATCGGTGAACGCTGTTCGAAAGCCTGTATTGAAATAGGTTATCGCGGTGCGGGTACCTTTGAGTTCCTGTATGAAAACGGTGAATTCTACTTTATTGAGATGAACACCCGTATTCAGGTTGAACATCCCGTTACTGAGATGATCACCGGCGTTGATCTGATCAAAGAGCAGCTGCGCATCGCTGCCGGTCAGCCGCTATCGATCAGACAAGAAGATGTGGTGATCAAAGGCCACGCAGTGGAATGCCGTATCAACGCCGAAGATCCGAATACTTTCCTGCCGAGTCCGGGTAAAATTACCCGCTTCCATGCGCCTGGTGGTTTTGGTGTGCGTTGGGAATCTCATATTTACGCGGGTTATACCGTTCCCCCGTACTATGATTCGATGATTGGTAAGCTGATCACCTACGGTGAAAACCGTGATGTGGCTATCGCTCGCATGAAAAACGCGCTGGCGGAGTTGATCATCGACGGCATTAAGACCAACGTCGAGCTGCAGATGAAAATCATGTCCGACGAAAACTTCCAGCAGGGTGGAACCAATATCCACTATCTGGAGAAAAAACTCGGCCTTCAGGAAACCTGATTGTCCGCTGAGTTTTATAAAGGCCGGTTTACCGGCCTTTTTCTTTGCTGCAAAAGTAGAGGTTGATTTATGGATGCACGCTTTTTGCAGGCACATAAAGAGGCACGCTGGTCGGTTGTTCTTGCTGTCGCTTATCTTTCCGCCTGGGCATTAAGCGCCTGGCTTGGAGGAGATGAGATCGGCGTTACCGGGCTACCACGCTGGTTTGAGCTATCTTGCCTGATAATCCCCTTACTGTTTATTTTTCTCTGCTGGTTGATGGTTCGCGTTGCTTTCCGCGATATTCCACTGGAGGATGATCGTGGACGCTGAAGTTATTTTCCCCCTGCTGGGTTATTTGCTACTGGTTGCAGGCCTGTCTATTTATGCCATGCGTAAACGTCGTGAAGGCAACTTCCTGAATGAATATTTTCTCGGTAGCCGATCCATGGGCGGATTCGTATTAGCGATGACGCTCACGGCCACCTATATCAGCGCCAGTTCATTTATCGGCGGCCCGGGTGCGGCGTATAAATATGGACTCGGCTGGGTATTACTGGCGATGGTTCAAGTACCTGCAGTTTGGCTCTCTTTGGGCGTTCTCGGCAAAAAATTTGCTATTCTCGCCCGCCGTTATAATGCTGTGACGCTTAACGATATGCTTTATGCCCGCTACGGCAGCACGCTGCTGGTATGGCTGGCCAGCCTGAGCCTGCTTATCGCTTTTATTGGCGCAATGACGGTACAGTTTATCGGTGGTGCGCGTCTGCTGGAGACGGCTGCTGGGATTCCCTACAATACCGGCCTGCTGATTTTCGGGCTGACTATCGCGCTCTATACCGCGTTTGGTGGATTCCGGGCCAGCGTACTGAATGATGCGATGCAGGGACTGGTGATGCTGCTTGGAACCTTCCTGCTGCTCTTTGCTGTGATTCATGCTGCCGGTGGAATGCATGCCGCAATTAACAAATTGCAGGCGATTGATCCACGCCTTGTCTCTCCACAAGGTGTGGATAACATGATCAATCCCACCTTTCTTGCATCGTTCTCGGTGTTGGTATGCTTTGGCGTTATCGGCTTGCCCCATACGGCGGTACGCTGCATCTCTTATAAAGACAGTAAGGCCGTACATCAGGGGATTATTATTGGCACCATCGTGGTGGCAGTATTGATGTTTGGTATGCATCTCGCGGGCGCACTTGGCCGGGCAATCATTCCCGATCTTAAGATCCCCGACCAGGTTATCCCAACGCTGATGATGAAAGTTCTGCCGCCATTTGCCGCCGGACTCTTTCTTGCCGCGCCAATGGCCGCAATCATGTCAACCATCAATGCGCAGCTGCTGCAATCATCCGCAACGATTGTGAAAGATCTCTATCTTCGTCTACGGCCGCAGCAAATGGAAAATGAAGCGCGGTTAAAACAGATGTCCGGCACTATCACGTTAGTGCTTGGATTATTATTATTGCTGGCCGCATGGAATCCACCAGATATGATTATCTGGCTCAACCTGCTGGCATTTGGCGGCCTTGAGGCGGTGTTTCTGTGGCCGCTCGTACTGGGCCTCTACTGGGAAAAGGCCAACGCTGCTGGCGCATTGAGCGGTATGAGCTGCGGTGCAGTGATTTATACATTGCTAGCCAGTTTTGGCATACAACCGTTGGGTTTTCATCCGATAGTCCCGGCCCTGCTGCTTAGCCTGATCGCTTTTTTTATCGGTAATCTTTTTGGTCGCCCGGTTAACCCGGCGGCCACGCATTAACTTTTTTGAACAAAGAGACTCGCTATGCCCTGGATACAAATTAAGATCAACACAACCGGCGCCCATGCCGAAGAACTTGGCGATGCGCTGATTGAACAGGGAGCCGTATCTGTGACTTTTCAGGATACGCATGATACTCCAGTGTTTGAGCCGCTCCCTGGTGAAACACGTCTGTGGGGCGATACGGATGTGATTGGCCTTTTTGATGCGGCAACCGAGATGAACGAGGTCGTCGCCGGTTTGCAATTTCACCCGCTGCTAAATAAAGGTTTTCATCACAAAATAGAGCAGATTGAAGATAAAGACTGGGAACGCGAATGGATGGAAAATTTTCACCCTATGCGTTTTGGCGAGCGCCTGTGGATTTGCCCTAGCTGGCGTGATGTCCCTGATCCAACAGCCGTTAATGTTATGCTTGATCCTGGTTTGGCTTTTGGTACCGGTACACACCCAACGACAGCGCTTTGTTTAGCCTGGCTTGACGGACTGGATCTACAGGGAAAAACCCTCATTGATTTTGGCTGTGGCTCAGGGATCCTGGCGATCGCTGCGCTCAAGCTGGGTGCCGCACAAGCTATTGGCATTGATATCGATCCCCAGGCAATTCTGGCCAGCAGGGACAATGCTGAACGCAATGGTGTCAGCGATCGTCTGGCTCTCTACTTGCCCCATCAGCAGCCGGAAAATCTGAGTGCCGATGTCGTTGTCGCCAATATCCTTGCGGGCCCGCTCAGAGAGCTTTCGCCACAGATAAGTGTACTACCTAAACCCGGTGGTCATTTGGGGCTTTCTGGTGTTCTTTCAAGCCAGGCGGCAGGCGTATGCGAGGCCTACGCCGATAAATTCACACTCGATCTCGTGGCTGAAAAAGAGGAGTGGTGCCGCATTACCGGTATTAAAAACTAGAGACTCGTCTTGTTTCACCCGGTTCAGGGCAACAACAATATACCCGAGTAACACCTTTAGTTATGCTTTATACCGCAGCATGAGAATTGTTCAAGCTGCGGTATAAACTTTAATAAATCAAGGATGTTACAGGGATGATAAAAAAACTTATTTGTACTTTAACTCTTTTCTTGGCGGGTACACCCGCACTCCAGGCATCACCTTCCACCCCTTCGCTTTCCCCCGCGGCTACCGTATGGTCCTATGAAGGGAAAGGTTCTCCAGAACACTGGAGCGAGCTGAGTGATGAATTTCAGACCTGCAAAAAAGGCCATTTTCAATCACCAATCGATATAAATCACGTCATTAAAGGCAATTTACCTCCGCTCGATATGGTATTCCATACACAGAGCGAGTCTATCGTGAACAATGGTCATACGATCCAGGTGATGGTAAAAGACGGTGAGGACTTTTTACTGGATGGTCAGCAGTTTACGCTTCAGCAGTTCCATTTTCATACGCCGAGTGAAAACCTTATTAATGGGAAATCTTTCCCATTAGAAGCACATTTTGTCCATTCTAATCCACAGGGGGAAGTTGCTGTTGTCGCCGTGATGTTTGAAGAGGGTGAGGTTAATCCTCAGTTGGAAACCATTCTGCAAAAACTGCCAAAAGCGCAGAACAAAGTGGAACCACTCGAGGCCGTAATTGATCTTGGCGCCTTCTTCCCACAGGATAAACATTATTACCGATTCAGTGGCTCACTGACCACCCCCCCCTGCACCGAGGGTCTACGCTGGCTGGTAATTAAACAGCCGGAAACCATTTCTAAAGCGCAAATTACCGCTTTTCAACAGGCGTTGAAACATGCTAACAATCGCCCTTTGCAACCCTTACACGGACGCATGATTGTTGAATAAATGAGCACAGCACAAGCTCTGCTTTTTTAAGCATTTTTTGGCTAAAAATTAGCCTGATAATCCGACATAAATCGCGCTATTCATGTCAGATAGCGTGATTTATGTTGTTTTATCGGCCACAAAAAAAGAAAAATCTTTGCTCGCAATTTCATCGTTATTTTTTAACTAATTGAATATTAAAAATAAATAATTGAACCATCCACAACAAAAAGTGGTTCCTGGTCTACTTATCACTAATTGTTCAAAGTTTGGCCTTTCATCTTTTTTAAAAAATGCGTAATATACGCCGCCTTGCGAACATATATGGCCACTTCTTTTTCATGCGCATTGGAAATCACCAGCTTCGTAACCGTTTGATAGCAGCCCCGATGGCCGGCATAACCGACAGGCCATTCAGGACACTCTGTCATAGTATGGGAGCCGGAATGACCGTATCGGAGATGTTATCGTCAAACCCCGAAGTGTGGGCTAGTGATAAATCCCGATTGCGTATGGTACATAGTGACGAGCCCGGTATTCGCACCGTGCAAATCGCCGGTTGCGATCCAAATGAGATGGCTGATGCTGCACGCTTTAATGCCTTATCCGGCGCGCAGATTATCGATATCAATATGGGCTGCCCGGCTAAAAAAGTGAATCGTAAGATGGCAGGTTCGGCACTGCTGCAGCATCCTGAGTTGGTGAAATCAATCCTCTCAGCGGTGGTAAATGCAGTTGACGTTCCAGTTACCTTAAAGATTCGCACTGGTTGGGATACAGATAATCGCAATTGCGTAGAGATTGCCCAATTGGCTGAGCGCTGTGGTATTCAGGCCCTGACAATACATGGACGCACCCGCGCCTGTTTGTTTAACGGTGAAGCTGAATATGACAGCATTCGGACAGTTAAGCAGAACGTTACCATTCCTGTTATCGCGAATGGTGACATTACTGACCCGCACAAAGCCAGAGCGGTACTCGACTATACGGGGGCGGATGCCCTGATGATAGGACGTGCTGCTCAGGGAAGACCGTGGATCTTCCGGGAAATCCAGCACTATCTGGACACTGGGGAGCTGCTGGCACCAATGCCATTGGCAGAGGTTAAGCGCTTGCTCATCGGGCACTTACGGGAACTGCACGACTTTTATGGTCAGCGCAAGGGATACCGTATTGCCCGGAAGCACGTATCCTGGTATCTACAGGAACATGCCCCAAACGACCAGTTTCGGCGCACATTCAACGCCATAGAGGATGCCGGCGAACAGCTGGAGGCGTTGGAAGCATACTTCGAAAAACTTGCCTAAACAGAAATAAAGAGCTGACAGAAATATGTTCGAACAACGCGTAAATTCTGACGTACTGACCGTTTCTACCGTGAACTCACAGGATCAGGTTACCCAAAAGCCATTGCGTGACTCGGTTAAACAGGCACTGAAGAACTATTTTGCTCAATTGAATGGTCAGGATGTTAATGATCTGTATGAGTTGGTACTGGCTGAAGTAGAGCAGCCTCTGTTGGACATGGTGATGCAGTACACCCGTGGCAACCAGACCCGTGCAGCCCTGATGATGGGCATTAACCGCGGTACGCTGCGTAAGAAACTGAAAAAATATGGCATGAACTAAGTTTCGGTTCATTGTGATGAAGGCGCGACTTGAGATGGTTAGCGCCTTTTTTATCGCCCACCTCTAGTCGGACTCCTCCGATTTGTGTAAAGTTTCAACAGAGCTATCAACTTCCTGCCATTAACGCTGTCTAAAACCCTGTACCGCGACTGATTCACGTCTTTATGCGCTACGTCATCCACTCACGCATAAAGAGAGAACAATGAAATCTCCAAAAGCGCCACCATGCTTCTCACGCGATTTGCTACACCCGCGTTATTGGTCGACTTGGTTTGGCTTAGGCCTGCTTTATCTGTTAGTCCAACTTCCTTTCCCATGGATTGAAAAACTCGGCACCTGGATGGGACGCACCTCAATGCGTTTTCTTAAGCGTCGTGTCCGTATTACCCGCCGTAATCTTGAGTTGTGTTTTCCCGATTTACCTTCGGCGGCTCTGGAACAACGTATTGTTAATAACTTCGAATCATTAGGCATGGGCTTACTGGAAACCGGTATGGCTTGGTTCTGGTCTGATGCACGAGTCAAACGATGGTTCACAGTTAACGGCCTGCATAATCTACAGTGTGCACAGCAGGACAAACGGGGTGCACTTATCATTGGCGTGCACTTTATGTCATTAGAACTCGGCGGACGAGCAATGGGTATCTGCCAGCCAATGATGGCAATGTATCGCCCACACAATAATAAAATGATGGAATGGGTGCAGACTAAAGGCCGCATGCGTTCAAACAAAGCGATGATTAATCGGCGCGATCTACGCGGCATGGTTAGTGCTCTGAAGCAGGGTGAAGCGGTATGGTTCGCGCCGGACCAGGATTACGGACCGAAAGGCAGTGTCTTTGCACCTCTTTTTGCCGTCCCTCAGGCCGCAACCACCAGCGGTACTTATATGCTAGCTCGCATGGCTAAACCTGCAATGGTGACCGTGGTACTCATCCGTAAAGAGAACGGGGCGGGTTATGAACTAGTAATCCAACCTGAACTACAAGGCTACCCACTGGAAGATGAGCATCAGGCTGCAGCCTACATGAATAAAGTCATTGAGCGTGAGATCATGCGCGCGCCCAATCAATATTTATGGCTGCACCGTCGCTTTAAGACGCGTCCTGATGGAGCTGTTTCACTCTACTAGTCTCACGTTCACGCTTAAAAAAGCCTGCTGTCTATTCACGGCAGGCTTTTTACCTTTCTTCTAGTCAATCTCTTTCAACCCTTCTCTTCAAGCAAATTCGCTTTTCGCCGACGCTATGGAACCTCCTTTATCGCACGCCCTTCCCGCCGACGATTAAAAACAAACATAACCAAGTGCGCTACGGGTCACATTGCTTCTATTTAGTGAAACTATTTGCACTATTTGTGATCGCTCCATCTGGCTTTGCTTCTATTTGGTGCGCCATATTAAACAAACTTTCCAATCACTTCCGATTATTAGCAAAACTTTCTAATGAATTCAGGGCCCTGCAAATTTGGCATTTACTTTGCAGAACCATGAAGGGCTGACCGCCGCAGACTGAAAAAATGCACAATCTCATGGTGCATATAACTCCTCAAATAATTCGAGTCGCAGGAAAGCGGCAATGCAACAAGATCTGGAAACTTACCGGTTAAGTGACTACAGCTGAGCCAGTCAACACCAGATTTCTGTGTTGTGCTCTACGTGCAAATACGTATAGCGCCTGACTTGAAATATTGCGGGTTTAAACATAACAAAACAATTAAACCACACAGGATGCTTTATGAATAAAATGATGCTTTCTACCCTGGTTGCAACTGCTGCTTTTTTTGCCATCGCTAACCAGGCCCATGCGGGTACAACGTTGGATGCTATTAAGAAAAAAGGGTTTATTCAGTGTGGTATCAGTGACGGCCTGCCCGGTTTTTCTTACGCGGATGCCAGCGGGAAATTTACTGGCCTGGATGTGGATATTTGCCGCGCGGCTGCGGCTGCAGTGTTTGGTGACGACACGAAAGTAAAATACACCCCTCTTACGGCGAAAGAACGTTTCACCGCACTGCAATCGGGTGAAGTAGACATACTTTCACGTAATACTACGTGGACCTCTGCCCGTGATGGCGGTATGGGCTTTATATTTGCCGGCGTAAACTACTACGACGGCATTGGTTTCCTCACTCATAATAAAGCCGGTCTGAAAAGCGCGAAGGAACTTGATGGCGCAACCGTGTGTATCCAGGCAGGCACGGATACTGAACTGAACGTTGCGGATTATTTCAAAGCTAACAAGATGAGCTATACACCCGTTACATTCGATCGCTCAGACGAATCGGCAAAAGCTCTGGATAGCGGGCGTTGCGACACCCTCGCTTCCGACCAGTCGCAGCTTTATGCATTGCGCATTAAACTCGGTCAGCCAGATGAATTTATTGTATTACCGGAAGTGATTTCTAAGGAACCGCTAGGCCCATTAGTTCGCCGCGGTGATGATGATTGGTTCACTATCGTAAAATGGTCCTTTAACGCTATGTTAAACGCGGAAGAGATGGGCATTAACTCGAAAAATGTCGATCAAATGACAGCGAAGCCAACCACACCCGATATGGCTCACCTGCTGGGTGCTGAAGGTGATTTTGGTAAGGATCTAAAGCTTGATAACAAATGGGCTTATAACATCATTAAGCAGGTTGGAAATTATCAGGAAAGCTTTGACCGTAATGTGGGTAAAGACAGTGCATTGAAAATTGCACGCGGTCAAAATGCCCTCTGGAAAGATGGTGGCATCCAGTACGCTCCGCCGGTACGTTAATTCCCTCGTTTACAGGGCACCGTAGTATTTACGGTGCCCACGTCAGAATTTCCGTTACTGAGGTTTCAACATGTCTCAACGCCCAACCGTGAAAAAGGATCTTTCATTCACCAATCCTGCGGTACGTGCCTGGTGCTACCAGATCGTCGCGATTGTTGCGGTTCTCGCTGTTGCTGGTTATCTCATTCACAATACTGTGATTAATTTAGCCAATCGCGGTATCACTTCCGGTTTTGGTTTTCTGGAACGTAATGCTGGTTTTGGTATCGTTCAGCATTTAATTGATTATTCTGAAGGCGATACCTATGCCCGTGTGTTTCTCGTTGGCTTAACTAATACCCTATTGGTTTCCGTACTCTGTATTGTTTTTGCGTCTTTTCTCGGTTTTTTTATTGGACTGGCGCGTCTGTCAGACAATTGGCTGCTACGTAAAATAGCGAATGTCTATATTGAAACGTTCCGCAATATTCCACCACTGTTACAGATCTTCTTCTGGTATTTTGCCGTGCTGCGTAATCTACCGGGGCCACGCCAGGCAATGAATGCGTTCGATTTGGCATATGTAAGTAATCGGGGGCTTTATATTCCGTGGCCTGAATACTCTCCAGGAACCTTCCCGTTTATTATCGCATTGCTACTAGCAATCGCGGGAATTATTGGATTGCATCGCTTCAATCGTAAACATCAGTTAAAAACCGGGCAGTTACGCCGCACATGGCCGACTGCGATTCCTATTCTGGTGATATTCCCGCTCATAGCTCATGTTTTTTATGGCGCAGCAATGCACTGGGATATACCACAGCTGCGCGGCTTCAATTTTCGAGGGGGATTCGCGTTAATTCCTGAGCTGGCAGCCCTGACGGTAGCGCTGTCTATTTACACATCGTCCTTTATCGCCGAGGTGATTCGCTCAGGTATTCAATCTGTTCCTCATGGTCAACACGAAGCGGCGCGCTCACTTGGATTACCGACACCGGTAACACTACGGCAGGTCATCATTCCGCAGGCGATGCGGGTCATCATTCCCCCGCTGACCAGCCAGTATCTGAATATTGTCAAAAACTCGTCACTGGCAGCAGCAATCGGTTATCCGGATATGGTTTCGCTTTTTGCCGGAACAGTCTTGAACCAGACTGGCCAGGCGATTGAAACGATTGCTATCACGATGGCGGTTTACCTGATTATCAGCCTGTCGATTTCGTTGTTAATGAATATCTATAACCGCAAAATCGCGCTGGTTGAGCGCTAAGAGGACGGAATATTATGACTGTTATTTCACATGAGACGCCGCCTGCGCCAACAAATATGTTTATCCGCGTGTTACGTTGGATCCGGAAAAATCTGTTTTCAAGCTGGTCCAATTCGCTACTAACGCTATTCTGCCTTTGGCTGATATGGTCCATCATTCCTCCGGCCCTGAATTGGCTTATCGTACAGGCTAATTGGATAGGTTCTACACGAGCCGATTGCACCAAAGATGGTGCATGCTGGGTGTTCATTCATGCTCGTTTTGGCCAGTTTATCTATGGCCTTTACCCACATGAGCTACGCTGGCGTATCAATCTTTCGCTGATTATTGGCTTACTGTCTATTATACCAATGTTTATCAGTAAGATACCTCGACGGGGACGTTACATTGCGGTATGGGCAATTATTTACCCTGTCGTCGTATGGTTCCTGTTCTACGGTGGCTATCTGGGCCTGGAACGCGTGGAAACTCGCCAGTGGGGTGGTTTGACGCTGACGCTCATTATCGCCTCAGTCGGCATTGCCGGCGCGTTGCCTTTAGGTATTCTGTTGGCGCTGGGAAGACGTTCACGCTTACCCGTAGTGCGTTCATTGTCGATTATCTTCATTGAGTTCTGGCGCGGAGTACCACTGATCACCGTCCTCTTCATGTCATCAGTTATGCTGCCCCTATTTATGGCAGAAGGAACCAGTATCGATAAACTGGTACGTGCACTGGTCGGTGTGATTCTCTTCCAGTCAGCTTATGTTGCTGAAGTGGTCCGTGGTGGCCTGCAAGCCTTACCGAAAGGACAGTATGAAGCAGCTGAGTCACTCGCACTCGGTTACTGGAGGATGCAAGGTTTGGTGATCCTACCACAGGCACTAAAAATGGTTATTCCAGGCTTAGTTAACACCATCATAGCCCTGTTCAAAGATACCAGCCTTGTCATCATTATTGGACTTTTCGATCTTTTCAGCAGCGTGCAGCAAGCCACTGTCGATCCCGAATGGCTTGGCATGTCGACGGAAGGTTATGTTTTCGCCGCCCTTACTTATTGGGTGTTTTGTTTTAGCATGTCGCGCTACAGCCAATATCTGGAGAAGCGTTTTCACACCGGGCGTACGCCACACTGAGGTTTAAAATGACTGAATCTATGGTTAATTCCGGCGATACAATGATGATTACGCTGGAAGATGTGAATAAATGGTATGGGCAATTCCACGTTCTGAAAAATATTAACCTGCAGGTTAAACCACGCGAGCGCATCGTGCTATGTGGCCCTTCAGGTTCAGGTAAATCGACAACCATTCGTTGCATTAACCACCTTGAAGAGCACCAACAAGGGCGTATTGTAGTTGACGGTACACTGCTAGATGGTGATTTACGTAACATAGAGCGGGTGCGCACCGAGGTCGGTATGGTCTTCCAACACTTTAATCTGTTCCCGCATTTGAGTGTTTTACAAAACTGTACTCTTGCCCCCATTTGGGTACGCAAAACACCAAAGAAAGAAGCAGAAGAGTTGGCCATGCATTATTTGCAACGGGTGCGTATCGCTGAACATGCACACAAATTCCCCGGACAGCTTTCAGGCGGACAGCAGCAGCGTGTTGCAATCGCACGTTCGCTCTGTATGAAGCCCAAAATTATGCTGTTTGATGAACCGACCTCGGCTCTCGATCCTGAAATGGTAAAAGAAGTATTGGATACAATGATCGGCCTTGCAGAGGATGGAATGACAATGCTGTGCGTGACGCATGAGATGGGATTCGCTCGTACGGTAGCAGACCGCGTGATATTTATGGATCAAGGAGAGATTGTCGAGCAAGCTCCGCCACAGAAATTCTTCTCTAACCCCACATCCGAGAGGACAAAAGCATTTCTTTCTCAGGTTATTCATTAAGAGAAACTCTCTTTGCAGCTTATGCAAGACCTGAGTGTTGTATGACGGGCTATCTTGCCCGTTCTACTGTGGGCAGCTCTGGAGAGGGCTCACCGGCAAGATACAGATAAACAAAAGGCCCGGTCTTTCGACCGGGCCTTTTGTTTTATTTGATGCCTGGCAGTTCCCTACTCTCGCATGGGGAGACCCCACACTACCATCGGCGCTACGGCGTTTCACTTCTGAGTTCGGCATGGGGTCAGGTGGGACCACCGCGCTAGTGCCGCCAGGCAAATTCTTTATTTACCGAACTCACGCTTAATTTGTTACTGGTGCTGATACCCAGAGTCGAACTGGGGACCTCACCCTTACCAAGGGTGCGCTCTACCAACTGAGCCATATCAGCACGCTAATATTTGATGCCTGGCAGTTCCCTACTCTCGCATGGGGAGACCCCACACTACCATCGGCGCTACGGCGTTTCACTTCTGAGTTCGGCATGGGGTCAGGTGGGACCACCGCGCTAGTGCCGCCAGGCAAATTCTTTTCGTGACGCTCATTCTGCGCCACTGATTCTTTATCCGTTTACAAGCCGAAAATCTTATCGTCTCTCTACCAAAACGCCTCTGGCGTTGTAAGGTTAAGCCTCACGGGTCATTAGTACCGGTTAGCTCAACGCATCGCTGCGCTTACACACCCGGCCTATCAACGTCGTCGTCTTCAACGTCCCTTCAGGACTCTCAAGGAGTCAGGGAAGACTCATCTCGAGGCAAGTTTCGCGCTTAGATGCTTTCAGCGCTTATCTTTTCCGCACTTAGCTACCGGGCAATGCCATTGGCATGACAACCCGAACACCAGTGGTGCGTTCACTCCGGTCCTCTCGTACTAGGAGCAACCCCTCTCAGTCTTCCAGCGCCCACGGCAGATAGGGACCGAACTGTCTCACGACGTTCTAAACCCAGCTCGCGTACCACTTTAAACGGCGAACAGCCGTACCCTTGGGACCTACTTCAGCCCCAGGATGTGATGAGCCGACATCGAGGTGCCAAACACCGCCGTCGATATGAACTCTTGGGCGGTATCAGCCTGTTATCCCCGGAGTACCTTTTATCCGTTGAGCGATGGCCCTTCCATTCAGAACCACCGGATCACTATGACCTGCTTTCGCACCTGCTCGAGCCGTCACTCTCGCAGTCAAGCCAGCTTATGCCATTGCACTAACCTCACGATGTCCGACCGTGATTAGCTGACCTTCGTGCTCCTCCGTTACGCTTTAGGAGGAGACCGCCCCAGTCAAACTACCCACCAGACACTGTCCGCAGCCCGGATAACGGGCCTACGTTAGAACATCAAACGTTAAAGGGTGGTATTTCAAGGTCGGCTCCACGCAGACTGGCGTCCACGCTTCAAAGCCTCCCACCTATCCTACACATCAAGGCTCAATGTTCAGTGTCAAGCTGTAGTAAAGGTTCACGGGGTCTTTCCGTCTTGCCGCGGGTACACTGCATCTTCACAGCGAGTTCAATTTCACTGAGTCTCGGGTGGAGACAGCCTGGCCATCATTACGCCATTCGTGCAGGTCGGAACTTACCCGACAAGGAATTTCGCTACCTTAGGACCGTTATAGTTACGGCCGCCGTTTACCGGGGCTTCGATCAAGAGCTTCTCCTTGCGGATAACCCCATCAATTAACCTTCCGGCACCGGGCAGGCGTCACACCGTATACGTCCACTTTCGTGTTTGCACAGTGCTGTGTTTTTAATAAACAGTTGCAGCCAGCTGGTATCTTCGACTGGCTTCAGCTCCGGGAGCAAGTCCCTTCACCTACGCGCCAGCGTGCCTTCTCCCGAAGTTACGGCACCATTTTGCCTAGTTCCTTCACCCGAGTTCTCTCAAGCGCCTTGGTATTCTCTACCTGACCACCTGTGTCGGTTTGGGGTACGATTCAGTGTTACCTGGAGCTTAGAGGCTTTTCCCGGAAGCAGGGCATTTGTTACTTCAGCACCGTAGTGCCTCGTCATCACGCCTCAGCCTTAAAGCACCCCGGATTTGCCTGGGATGCAAGCCTACACGCTTAAACCGGGACAACCGTCGCCCGGCTAACATAGCCTTCTCCGTCCCCCCTTCGCAGTAACACCAAGTACGGGAATATTAACCCGTTTCCCATCGACTACGCCTTTCGGCCTCGCCTTAGGGGTCGACTCACCCTGCCCCGATTAACGTTGGACAGGAACCCTTGGTCTTCCGGCGAGCGGGCTTTTCACCCGCTTTATCGTTACTTATGTCAGCATTCGCACTTCTGATACCTCCAGCAACCCTCACAGGCCACCTTCAACGGCTTACAGAACGCTCCCCTACCCAACAACGCATAAGCGTCGCTGCCGCAGCTTCGGTGCATGGTTTAGCCCCGTTACATCTTCCGCGCAGGCCGACTCGACCAGTGAGCTATTACGCTTTCTTTAAATGATGGCTGCTTCTAAGCCAACATCCTGGCTGTCTGGGCCTTCCCACATCGTTTCCCACTTAACCATGACTTTGGGACCTTAGCTGGCGGTCTGGGTTGTTTCCCTCTTCACGACGGACGTTAGCACCCGCCGTGTGTCTCCCGTGATAACATTCTCCGGTATTCGCAGTTTGCATCGGGTTGGTAAGCCGGGATGGCCCCCTAGCCGAAACAGTGCTCTACCCCCGGAGATGAGTTCACGAGGCGCTACCTAAATAGCTTTCGGGGAGAACCAGCTATCTCCCGGTTTGATTGGCCTTTCACCCCCAGCCACAAGTCATCCGCTAATTTTTCAACATTAGTCGGTTCGGTCCTCCAGTTAGTGTTACCCAACCTTCAACCTGCCCATGGCTAGATCACCGGGTTTCGGGTCTATACCCTGCAACTTAACGCCCAGTTAAGACTCGGTTTCCCTGCGGCTCCCCTATACGGTTAACCTTGCTACAGAATATAAGTCGCTGACCCATTATACAAAAGGTACGCAGTCACCCCATTAAAGAGGCTCCCACTGCTTGTACGTACACGGTTTCAGGTTCTTTTTCACTCCCCTCGCCGGGGTTCTTTTCGCCTTTCCCTCACGGTACTGGTTCACTATCGGTCAGTCAGGAGTATTTAGCCTTGGAGGATGGTCCCCCCATATTCAGACAGGATACCACGTGTCCCGCCCTACTCTTCGAACTCACAGCAGGTGCATCTTCGTGTACGGGGCTTTCACCCTGTGTCGCGCGACTTTCCAGACGCTTCCACTGATGCACAAGCTGATGATGGTTCCGGGCTCCTCCCCGTTCGCTCGCCGCTACTGGGGGAATCTCGGTTGATTTCTTTTCCTCGGGGTACTTAGATGTTTCAGTTCCCCCGGTTCGCCTCATGCCACTATGTATTCATGACATGATAGTGCAACGGATTGCACTGGGTTTCCCCATTCGGGTATCGCCGGTTATAACGGTTCATATCACCTTACCGGCGCTTATCGCAGATTAGCACGCCCTTCATCGCCTCTGACTGCCAGGGCATCCACCGTGTACGCTTAGTCGCTTAACCTCACAACCCACAGGCGTTTTGCAACGCACATGTGTCGTGATAATTTGAGAGACTCGAACACACCGCCTTCATTCTTTATTACGGAAGAATGACGCGACGTGTCGTTTCAATTTTCAGCTTGTTCCGGATTGTTAAAGAGCATAATACTTCGCAGCATACTGTTGCCAGTACACTCTGAAGTATTGGATTTCAGGACATATATGGTGGAGCTAAGCGGGATCGAACCGCTGACCTCCTGCGTGCAAGGCAGGCGCTCTCCCAGCTGAGCTATAGCCCCATACAGTCACTTGCAGAGACCTTTATTACCAAACTCAATCAAGAGTTAATTCTTTCTCAGGCAAGGCATGCGACCGGGAAGTTTACTTCAGTAAACGACCGCGAGCATAACGCAGCATGAGTAAGAATTTGGTAGGCCTGAGTGGACTTGAACCACCGACCTCACCCTTATCAGGGGTGCGCTCTAACCACCTGAGCTACAAGCCTATAAAGGTATCCTGCTCGTTTCTTTTCATCAGACAATCTGTTGTGGACACTGCGCCGGAAAGTATCTTCAGGTAAGGAGGTGATCCAACCGCAGGTTCCCCTACGGTTACCTTGTTACGACTTCACCCCAGTCATGAATCACAAAGTGGTAAGCGCCCTCCCGAAGGTTAAGCTACCTACTTCTTTTGCAACCCACTCCCATGGTGTGACGGGCGGTGTGTACAAGGCCCGGGAACGTATTCACCGTGGCATTCTGATCCACGATTACTAGCGATTCCGACTTCACGGAGTCGAGTTGCAGACTCCGATCCGGACTACGACGCACTTTATGAGGTCCGCTTGCTCTCGCGAGGTCGCTTCTCTTTGTATGCGCCATTGTAGCACGTGTGTAGCCCTGGTCGTAAGGGCCATGATGACTTGACGTCATCCCCACCTTCCTCCGGTTTATCACCGGCAGTCTCCTTTGAGTTCCCGGCCGAACCGCTGGCAACAAAGGATAAGGGTTGCGCTCGTTGCGGGACTTAACCCAACATTTCACAACACGAGCTGACGACAGCCATGCAGCACCTGTCTCACAGTTCCCGAAGGCACCAATCCATCTCTGGAAAGTTCTGTGGATGTCAAGACCAGGTAAGGTTCTTCGCGTTGCATCGAATTAAACCACATGCTCCACCGCTTGTGCGGGCCCCCGTCAATTCATTTGAGTTTTAACCTTGCGGCCGTACTCCCCAGGCGGTCGACTTAACGCGTTAGCTCCGGAAGCCACGCCTCAAGGGCACAACCTCCAAGTCGACATCGTTTACGGCGTGGACTACCAGGGTATCTAATCCTGTTTGCTCCCCACGCTTTCGCACCTGAGCGTCAGTCTTCGTCCAGGGGGCCGCCTTCGCCACCGGTATTCCTCCAGATCTCTACGCATTTCACCGCTACACCTGGAATTCTACCCCCCTCTACGAGACTCAAGCCTGCCAGTTTCAAATGCAGTTCCCGGGTTGAGCCCGGGGATTTCACATCTGACTTAACAGACCGCCTGCGTGCGCTTTACGCCCAGTAATTCCGATTAACGCTTGCACCCTCCGTATTACCGCGGCTGCTGGCACGGAGTTAGCCGGTGCTTCTTCTGCGGGTAACGTCAATGAAAAAGGTTATTAACCTCTCTCCCTTCCTCCCCGCTGAAAGTACTTTACAACCCGAAGGCCTTCTTCATACACGCGGCATGGCTGCATCAGGCTTGCGCCCATTGTGCAATATTCCCCACTGCTGCCTCCCGTAGGAGTCTGGACCGTGTCTCAGTTCCAGTGTGGCTGGTCATCCTCTCAGACCAGCTAGAGATCGTCGCCTAGGTGAGCCGTTACCCCACCTACTAGCTAATCTCATCTGGGTTCATCCGATGGTGTGAGGCCCGAAGGTCCCCCACTTTGGTCTTGCGACGTTATGCGGTATTAGCTACCGTTTCCAGTAGTTATCCCCCTCCATCGGGCAGATCCCCAGACATTACTCACCCGTCCGCCACTCGTCACCCGAAGAGCAAGCTCTTCTGTGCTACCGTTCGACTTGCATGTGTTAGGCCTGCCGCCAGCGTTCAATCTGAGCCATGATCAAACTCTTCAATTTAAAGTTTGATTTGCTTCAACTCGTGAAGCGATGCTCAAGGAAAACGTCGTAATGAATTTATTACGTGTTCACTCTTAAGACTTGATATTTTTTACGTCCGGAGACGTTGATATCAATCCTGCGAGTGCCCACACAGATTGTCTGATAAATTGTTAAAGAGCGGTGCAGTCAGCGGCTTCGCCTGCTGCTGCGAGGTGGCGTATATTACGCTTTCCTCTTTCAGAGTCAACCCTTTTTAAGGAGGTTTTTTCTCTGGCGGTTCAGTGTGTTCTGAACCTCTGACCCGGTGGCCTGTAAGCCGTTGTTCCGTGTCAGTGGAGGCGCATTATAGGGATCCGAATTTATTGCACAAGCCTTTTTTAGATCTTTTATTTCGATTGCTGCGTTTTCAATCTTTTTGCTTGGATCTCACACGATCCGTGCATTTTTGCAGCACAACTTCCCCTGTAAATGGGGGAAACAATAGTTCGGGGCAACGATCGCCGTGATAGCAACGTCCCATAAGCAACTTGAAGTATTACAACTATCGTTGTTTTATGTACAACTGGCTCGCATGCTTGAGCCATATGATTAACGGAGAGAAGCTATGCCAGCGGTTTTACGTCCTTTTAAACAGTTTTTTCCCCAACTTGGTGAACGGGTAATGGTAGATGCGTCTAGCGTCGTCGTGGGTGAAGTGTCATTAGCAGATGATGTGAGTATCTGGCCATTAGTTGCTATTCGCGGTGATGTGAATAAAGTCTTCATTGGCAAGCGTAGCAATATTCAAGATGGCAGTGTGCTGCATGTTACCCATAAATCCTCTAATAACCCGGAAGGTTTTCCTCTGATCATCGGTGAGGACGTGACCGTTGGCCATAAAGTCATGCTTCATGGCTGCACAATCGGAAATCGCGTTCTGGTTGGGATGGGCTCTATTTTACTGGATGGTGCCATTGTTGAGGATGATGTGATGATTGGCGCAGGAAGTTTAGTCGCTCCGGGTAAACGCCTGGAGAGTGGTCATCTTTATCTTGGTAGTCCGGCCCGGAAGGTACGTCCGTTGACTGAAAAAGAGATAGCCGGACTGTTATATTCATCGAATAACTATGTTGGCTGGAAAGATGACTATCTCAACCAAACCCAGCCCTGAGCATCTTCCTGTTGCTGTTTAATTAGCACTTCAGCTTCCTCTTCCAGGTCCCAGCGGTGGGCCCTGAATATATCTATTTCAGGTTCATCGCTGCCATAACGCGCCCGTAACGTATCACCCGCTATCGCACAAGTGAGCTGAAACCCATTTACCAGCACAGGAAAGCATACAGCGTGGTACTCACCTTCCCACGCTTCCCGGTCCGGAAACTGGATAGCCTGATTCACGCGGTCAGCTCACGCTTGAGGATGCTGATAACCGGAGCGATTTCAGGTAAGACTTCATGCCATAGCAAGAATGAGTGAGCAGCCTGGCCCACCAGCATGCCTAATCCCTCCGCATATTGCATAGCGCCGTATTTTTGACACCATTGTAAAAAGGGCGTCTCCCCCGTCTGATAAAACATGTCATAGCATCGCGTGTCTGACGTGACAAGCGCTGCGGGTATCTCAGGGATATCACCATTCACGCCGCTTGATGTGGCATTAATGATCAGATCAATGTCTCTGCTATTAAGTTTATCCAGTGCGCAAGCCTGAATATCGCCAGTGTGTTGAAACAGATCCGCGAGATCTTCAGCTCGTTGTAGCGTGCGGTTAGCGATGGTGATAGCGCAGCCAAAAGAAAGTAACGGTAGAATCACTCCACGCGCCGCGCCACCTGCCCCCACTAGCAGGATCTTATCCGTAGGTTTAATTAAATTGAGTCGCTGAAGGTCGGTTAATAACCCAATGCCATCCGTGTTATCTCCGATTAAACGGCCATCGCTCATTTTTTTTAAGGTATTCACGGCACCGGCCAGTGCCGCACGCTCGGTTAATTCATCAGCAAGTGCAAAAGCCTCTTGTTTAAAAGGCATCGTGACGTTTGCACCACGGCCACTTTGAGAGAAAAATTGCATCAGCGTTTTTTCAAACGCCTCTACCGGCGCACAGATACGCCCGTAGGAATGCGCAATTCCCGTCTGTTCAGCAAATAATTGATGGATACGCGGCGATTTGCTGTGATTAATCGGGTTGCCAAAGACGGCGAAGGTTTCCAGCATAATTTTATCCCTTGCGAATCTGTTCGCCACTGATGACATCACGAATTTCCGAAGGATTCAGTCGCCCGCCTGTTTTGCCCTCCAGTACAGGGAAATCTGCACCAAATTGCTGACGAACTTCCTCGGACGAGCGGCAGGGTTCCAGACCGGATAAATTTGCGCTGGTTGACACGACAGGCTTACCAAAAGCGCGACAAAGTTGTTGCACGTCAGGATGATTACTGACGCGTACGGCCAGAGAGTCAAACCGTCCAGTCAACCAGCGGGGGGTTTGTGACGTTGCGGGTACCACCCAGGTTACGGGGCCAGGCCAACTGGCAAACATTCTTTCACGTTGCGCTACCGATAGCTCACGATCGGAAATATAAGGCTCAAGCTGCTGATAATCGGAAGCAATCAGAATTAGCCCCTTTTCAACCGGGCGCTGCTTTAATGCCAAAAGTTGTAAAACCGCAGTTTCACTATCGGGGTCGCAACCCAGTCCAAAAACGGCTTCGGTCGGGTAAGCAATAACCGACTGCTTACGCAGTTGTTCAACACAGATTTCAACGGAGTCGTCTAAAACACTATTCTTCACTGCTGCTTCCTAAGCTCACGGGTTTACCACAGGCTTTACTTGCACAAAGACGCTTGAGGCCCTGAGCGGTTTTTTTCTCGATAAGGAGGGAAAAATGGCAGAATTCACACGTGCCTTCGATGGGCGTAAAGTTCACGGTAAACTGGCAATCAGGGTAGCGATCGCATGAGTGAAACGTCTTTCCATAGCGTGAACGTCGCTGAACAAGTTTCCCCTGCTGACATTGCGGGCAAGGAATGGTCGTCGCGTCCGGGCGATCGATAACCTCCGTATGCTCACATGTCGGATAATTGCTACAACCGATAAACATACCGTAACGCCCCTGACGCAGCACCAGCTCAGACTGACACTCAGGGCAGTGCTGTCCTTCCAGGACTTTAACAACATGCCCATCAACCTGATTTTTTAACGGGCGAACATAATCACATGCCGGGTAATCTGAACATCCCAAAAAAGCACCGTGCTTTCCTGAACGGATAGTCAGTTCTGCCCCACATTGAGGGCAGGGTTCATTTTTTCGCACAGCGAAAAGCGCTGTTTTATTCATAGCGTTGTGTACACGAAAACAATCTTCAGTGCAGCATTCCTTCATTGACGTCGAAAAGTAGCTCTTCCATCTGCTGATAGGCGTTTTCACATCCGGGGATATTAAACAGAACCATCAACACGACCCATTTGAGATCTTCCAGATCGAACTCGAGGGTATCCAGAGCCATAATGCGCTCAATAACCATTTCCCGCGTTTCGAGATTAAGTACTTGTATCTGCTCCAGAAATAGAATAAACCCCCGGCAATTCGCATCAAGCCGCTGGCTCTCTTCTTCGGTATAGATACGCATTGACAGCGGATCGGCAGCAAGCAAAATCGGGGCGGTCAGTCCGTCCTGATAATCCGCAAGCTTTTCCAGCCAGTTCAACGCATTATAAATATCTTCACGATGAAAACCCGCATCAGCTAAATCATCAGTCAGTTTATCCTGATCAACTCGCATCTCTGCTTCGTTGTGGATATAGGTTTCAAATAAGTACATTAGTACGTCGAACATGGCATGCCCTCCTCAATCGGACATAGCCGCCGGGTACAGCTGCGATCCATCCTGCTAACTCCAGCTCAAGCAATTTGGCTACAATAGCTGGCACAGGTTGGCCGGCACGTTCAGCGACGACGTCAACAGGTGTAACCTCATCTCCTACGTTAGCCAACACATCAGCAAATGGCAATGGACCTTCGGTATTGTCTGAAGAATATATTGCATCCTGTGGCAAAAAAGGCAGCCAATTGAAATCGCTTTGTATCTGTTCGAGGATATTATTGGGATGAGCAACCAGCAGGGCGCCTTGTTGAATGAGCCAGTGCCCTCCTTCACTGCCTTTATTGCCTAACGCGCCGGGTAGCGCATAAACATCGCGATTTTGTTCCAGCGCATAGCGCGCCGTTACCAGCGAGCCGCTGCGCACTGAGGCTTCCACAACCAGAACACCGACGCTTAACCCGCTGATAATTCGATTCCTGCGCGGAAAATGCATCGCCAGCGGTGGTGCGTCCAGAGGGAACTCAGAAATTAACGTGCCGCCACCAGCAATAATCTCCTCTGCCAGGTAGCGGTGCCTTTTCGGATAAACCGATCTCAGCCCATTGCCCAATACGGCGAGAGTTTTACCTTTAACATCCAGTGCAGCACGATGTGCAACGGCATCAATACCCAGCGCTAAACCACTGGTAATGGTAAGGCCGCTTACCGCCAGCGCCTGAGAGAAAAATGCGCCCCATTCACGCCCATAATGTGAACAGTTACGGCTACCCACCACCGCCAATTGTGTTGAAGCAAGCAACTGCGGATCACCCACCACAAATAGCAGCGCGGGAAAGCGGCTAATATTTTTCAACCGGGCTGGATATAGCTCACTGTCTGCGGTGACCAGGTAATGCCCCGGCTCATCAAGCCAGCGAAGGGTTCTCGTGAGCTCCTTGTCACGCGTTGCGTTAAACCAATCAGCCTGTTGCCGATCAAGCCCCGCCGCCGCGAGGGCAGAAGCAGTAAAATCGCCTTGGGCAATTAATTGGGTGGCAACACGTAACATCCCTCCCCCCGCTAACCTTTTTATCCCTGACAGGCGTAACCAAATCTCCGTCGGTGTCACGTTACTATCCCTGTAAACTTGCAGCACCGCGGTGCGGTACTCATCGCTACGAATGCTGTCAATCAGCGTGCGAAATGTCTACAATAAGGGCAATAATTCTTTTATCCCTTGAACACAGATCTGGAAAGTTATGTCAGTTTTGCAGGTATTACATTTTCCTGACGAGCGTCTTCGCATCGTCGCAAAGCCAGTTAAAGAAGTGAATGCAGATATTCAGCGTATCGTTGATGATATGTTCGAGACGATGTATGCCGAAGAAGGCATTGGCCTGGCCGCAACACAGGTTGATATTCATCAGCGCATTATCGTGATTGACGTTTCGGAAAATCGCGATGAGCGCTTAGTTCTGATCAATCCTGAAATGCTGGATAAATGCGGTGAGACAGGCATCGAAGAAGGTTGCCTGTCAATTCCTGAGCAACGCGCCCTGGTGCCACGCTCTGAAAAAGTAAAAGTACGTGCCCTGGATCGCGAAGGAAACACCTTTGAGCTGGAAGCGGATGGTCTGCTGGCTATCTGTATTCAGCATGAGATGGATCACCTTGTCGGCAAGCTTTTCATTGATTATCTTTCGCCAATGAAACGTCAACGCATCCGTCAGAAGCTGGAAAAGATGGCCCGACTGAATACCCGTGCCTGATTGCATCATCGTGAAGGGAATAATGTGTCCGATTCATTAAAGCTTATTTTTGCCGGTACACCTGATTTTGCAGCGCGTCATCTTGACGCGCTGTTAGCTTCCGAACACCAGGTTATTGGTGTATTTACCCAGCCCGACCGGCCAGCTGGTCGTGGGAATAAATTAACGCCAAGTCCGGTAAAAAACCTGGCGCTGCAGCATAATATCCCAGTGTTTCAACCTACGTCGCTACGTCCTGAAGTGAATCAGCAACTGATTGCCAGCCTGGATGCCGATGTCATGGTTGTCGTCGCCTATGGATTAATTCTGCCCAAAGCGGTGCTAGACATGCCGCGCTTGGGCTGCATCAACGTGCATGGTTCTCTGCTGCCGCGCTGGCGCGGTGCGGCACCGATTCAGCGAGCCCTTTGGGCCGGTGACAGCGAGACCGGTATCACCATTATGCAGATGGACGTTGGGCTTGATACCGGTGATATGCTCCATAAGTTGGCTTGTCCGATTGAGCACAACGATACCAGCGCAACACTGTACGATAAACTCGCCACTCTGGGGCCTGAAGGCATGCTGTCCACGCTGCAGCAATTATCCGCAGGCACGGGGGCGCCAGAAGTACAGAACGAGGCGCTGGTCAGCTACGCCGAAAAACTCAGTAAGGAAGAAGCCCGCCTTGACTGGACGCTGTCAGCCGCGCAACTGGAGCGCTGTATCCGTGCTTTTAATCCATGGCCGATGAGCTATTTTGTGATTGAAGAGATGCCCGTTAAGGTGTGGAAAGCCAGCGTACTGCCGCATAGTGTTAAAGGACAGCCTGGTGAAATCATGCATACCGATAAAAACGGCATCCAGGTCGCAACCGCTAACGGCATCCTCAATATCGAAGAGCTACAGCCAGCCGGCAAAAAAGCGATGAAAGCGCAAGATTTGCTGAACTCCCGCCGCGACTGGTTCATACAAGGCACTCTCCTTGCCTGATCCTTTAGCCCGACCCAACGTCGGGCTTTTGTTTAAAGACGACCTAAATATGAAAAAACAGATCAATCTCCGCAGTCTTGCGGCGCAAACCATTGAGCGCGTGGTTGAACAGGGACAGTCACTTAGTAACGTCCTACCCACTGCGCAAAAACCTTTATCCGAAAAAGATAGCGCATTGCTGCAGGAACTCTGTTTCGGTGTGCTACGCACCCTGCCTCAACTCGAATGGATTATCGGCAAGCTGATGTCACGCCCTATGACAGGCAAGCAACGCACTATTCACTTTCTTATTATGGTCGGCCTTTATCAGCTGATGTTTACCCGTATACCGGCCCATGCTGCACTGGCAGAAACGGTTGAAGGCGCAGTGGTACTAAAGCGGGAGAAACTCAAAGGATTGATTAATGGCGTCCTGCGCCAGTTTCAGCGCCAGCAGGAAATACTGACGCAGGAAATGGGCGATGGACCACAAAAATATTTACATCCTAAATGGTTGCTTGAGCGCCTGCAGCGGGCATGGCCTGACGACTGGCAACAGATTATTGAGGCAAACAATATGCGGCCACCGATGTGGCTGCGGGTAAATCGCCAGCATCACACACGCGATGCATGGCTCGCGATGCTGCAGGAACAGGGGAAAAATGCCGAAGCCCATTCCGACTACGATGATGCTTTACGGCTGGAGGAGCCAACATCCGTTAATCAACTGCCGGGATTCGATAAAGGCTGGGTGACAGTTCAGGACGCTTCCGCTCAAGGCTGCATAGCCCTGCTTGATCCTCAAAACGGCGAAACGATCCTCGACCTTTGTGCAGCACCAGGCGGTAAGACTACCCATATACTGGAAGCTGCACCGCAGGCAAAAGTGATGGCGGTAGATATTGATGCACAACGGCTGGCTCGCGTGAAAGCGAATCTGGCACGGCTGAATATGGCCGCAGAGGTTAAAGTGGGTGACGGTCGTTACCCGGAACAATGGAGTGAAAACAGGCAGTTTGATCGGATTCTGCTGGATGCTCCCTGCTCCGCCACAGGCGTGATTCGCCGCCATCCGGATATCAAATGGCTACGACGCGATCGAGATATCGCTGAACTCACGGCCCTGCAATCACAAATTCTGGATGCCATCTGGCCAAGTTTAAAAACGGGCGGCACCTTACTCTATGCTACCTGTTCAGTATTACCTGAAGAAAATCATCAGCAAATTAGCGCATTTTTACAGCGCCATAAGGATGCTATTCACCAGCCGGTCACTGATAGCCCCCTGCCGGGTAAACAAGTGCTTCCACATCCACAGGGCGGCGATGGTTTCTTTTACGCTAAGCTAATAAAGCAGTGATTTTCCGTCGAGCACATGCCGCTCTGATGACTGAGAAATCACTCAAGATATCAGTAGGGAAGGCAACTGTGCTCACGGACAGGCCGGCTAAATAAAACGCGCTCACGCACCTGCAACCCGAAATAACACCGGTATAAGTAAGACGGAATAAGCTGAAACAACAATGAAAATTATCATTCTCGGCGCCGGCCAGGTCGGCGGAACACTGGCAGAAAATCTTGTGGGGGAAAACAACGATATTACCGTTGTCGATACCGATCCCTTACGCCTTCGCCAGCTACAGGATAAATTTGATCTGCGCGTCGTCCAGGGACATGGCTCACATCCACGCGTGCTAAGGGAAGCCGGTGCTGCAGATGCCGATATGTTGGTGGCAGTCACCAGCTCAGATGAAACCAATATGATAGCCTGCCAGGTCGCTTATTCACTATTTAATACCCCCAATCGTATTGCACGTATTCGCGCTCCTGATTATATCCGTGATGCTGATAAACTTTTTGTTCCTGACGCAGTGCCTATCGATCACCTGATTTCGCCAGAACAATTGGTTATCGATAACATATACCGCCTTATTCAGTATCCCGGGGCGCTTCAGGTGGTCAATTTTGCCGAAGGCAAAGTCAGCCTCGCCGTGGTCAAAGCCTATTACGGAGGACCACTGGTGGGGAATGCACTGTCGATCATGCGCGATCACATGCCTCATATCGATACGCGAGTCGCTGCTATTTTTCGTCAGGACCGTCCCATCCGGCCGCAAGGGTCGACCATAGTTGAAGCCGGCGACGAAGTTTTCTTTATTGCGGCAAGCCAGCATATCCGCGCCGTTATGAGTGAACTTCAACGTCTGGAGAAACCCTATAAGCGGATCATGATCGTCGGTGGCGGCAATATTGGCTTTGGTCTGGCACAAAAGCTGGAAAAAAACTACAGTGTTAAATTAATTGAAAGAAATCAGCAGCGTGCCGCTGAATTGGCGGAGCAGTTGCAAGATACCATTGTATTTTATGGCGATGCTTCCGATCAGGAGTTACTGGCAGAAGAGCATATCGATCAGGTTGACCTGTTTATCGCAATCACTAACGACGATGAAGCCAATATTATGTCAGCCATGCTGGCCAAGAAAATGGGCGCGAAGAAAGTGATGGTGTTGATCCAACGTCGTGCCTATGTCGATCTGGTTCAGGGGAGCGTGATTGATATTGCCATATCACCACAGCAGGCAACCATATCCGCCTTGCTGGGCCACGTGCGTAAAGCAGACATTGTCAGCGTTTCCTCATTACGCCGTGGGATTGCCGAAGCCATCGAGGCGATCGCTCATGGTGATGAAACCACGTCGCGTGTTGTTGGTCGACCAATCGATGACATTAAGCTACCGCCGGGCACGATTATTGGCGCCGTCGTGCGCGGTAATGACGTGATGATCGCCAACGATAACTTACGTATTGAGCAAGGTGACCACGTTATTATGTTCCTGACAGATAAGAAATTTGTGCCGGATGTTGAGCGTCTTTTCCAGCCGAGTCCTTTTTTCCTGTAGGGTAACGAGATTTTTCACATTGCATGAAGAGGGGAAGCGACACAGATCCTGTAACTTGATAAAACCAGTAGCAGGAAAATATGACCCATTACGTTGTAGCGATGGCAAAAGATCAATGATTTGTTAAACTTTAGCGATTGGCATAGGAAAGGAGATAACAATGAGTTTATTCAAAGAGTTTCGCGACTTTGCAATGCGTGGCAACGTCGTCGATCTGGCAGTGGGTGTTATTATTGGCGCAGCGTTTGGTAAAATTGTCTCTTCCCTGGTAGCAAATATTATTATGCCGCCACTGGGACTGTTGATTGGCGGGGTCGATTTCAAGCAGTTTACCTGGGTACTTAAACCCGCTGCAGGTGATGTTCCTGCCGTAGTCATGGAATACGGCGTATTTATCCAGTCTATTTTTGATTTCCTTATTGTGGCTTTTGCCATCTTTATGGCAATTAAATTAATGAATAAACTGTATAAGAAAAAAGAAGTTGAGGAAGTTGTTGCCAAACCTGGCGCAGAAGAAGTCTTACTTGCGGAGATCCGCGACCTGCTTAAGCAGCAGAACAAGTAAGCTTGCTCTCCGCAGTTTTTTTAAAACCTCTTCCGGTTGGAAGAGGTTTTATTTTATATCCCTTAAACTCAAACTGTAAGCCAGCGGCAAAGGAAATAATCCCGAGAAACTGACTTGAGTTAGCAATTTGGGTGACTGACCGTCACCAGCAACTTGCATGCAGTATGACGGAAAACATTAAATTGCGGCGGGGCTGGGTTACTGCTAACTCAGTCAGATCCAAGAACGTATTAACCTTGATGTATTAAACGCACAGCTACAACTGTATCCAGTACGCAGAGATCTGTCTGAGACCCGTTATAGTTGGTTAACATCTGGCTGGAACTACATTATTACGCTGGAATACTGGATGATCGGGCGCTGCAGCCGCGTTGGCCGGCTATTTCCAAAATTCTTAGTGCACGCGTAATACTGTGATACGCTTTCAGGGAGGAGAGCAGAACGGGTCGTACTGCGGTCTTAAGTAGAAGGCCAGTGGTAAAGCTTTCTTTACCACTGGCCTCCCAGTTACCTTTCTTCATATGTTTATCTTTCCTTTTGTAACTTCCGTTCCCTTTTTGATTCACTTCGATACGAGCCCGAAACAGTGGGTCGTGTAATAACGCTTCCAGGGCGTTATCCCGGATAACCCCTTTTTTGTGTTGATAACCTGACATAGTAGCTCCTTATGGTATGAAACTGCAGAATAGGTGCTGATAAGGTAAAAATCAACAATGATGATGAGCTCCTGTTTCCTGCCCCGATGCGCCCGACTCCAGCGTCTCCAGAATTGAACAATAGGCACTGCTGTGCTCGCTACCGCAACAGGCCGCACTCAACTTTTGCAGCGAACGCTGCATATGCTGCAGCTCTGCAATTCTGGCCTCAACTTCATTCAGCCGCGACTGCACAATATTCTTCGACTCCTGACAGGTATGATGTTCAGGATCGACGCGAATCGAGAGCAGTTCCCGAATGGCTTCTAAAGTAAAACCCAACTGACGGGCATAGCGGATAAACCGCAACCGCTGTAGATCATTATCCGTATAGAGCCGGAAACCGCCCTCGGTGCGAATTTCGTGCCCCATCATCTGCTGCTTTTCGTAGTAACGAATAGTATCCGGCGTAACATCCGCCAGCTTAGCAAGCTGTCCAATACGATACATTATTCCTCCTTTGCAAACTTTCGTTGCAGCTGCTGCTGATATTCGGTAGAAAGAAATGCGGTACTCATCCCGGCCTGCCGAAGTTTCATTTCAAGCAATATTAAGCGCTTATTCTTCACATCATAGTCGCTCTCAGCAGGGTTAAACTTTCTGAGTAAGGAATCAAGTTCAATCGCTTCCCGACGCATTTCGAGTTCAGGAGGAAGATACCCTGAATTTTTGAGTAATCGATAAGCAGTACGGAGCTCGGCAGGAACATGACTATTATCGTCAAGTATCAACGGTTTTCCCTGACCAGCCAAATTATCAAACTCGCCTTTTTCCTGTGCGCTACACATTTTTTGTTCGGCAAGTTGGTCAATCAGCCACGTTGTCTCCTCCAGCTATAAACCGGTTAACACTGACAGCATAACTAAATATCGAAGAGGACGTACGAGGAATTTTAGATATAAAAAAACCGGGCAAGCCCGGTTTTTTCACGTTGCTGTAGATTACTCTGCAGCAGCTTCTGCTTGAGCTTCTGGACGATCAACCAGCTCGATGTAAGCCATCGGAGCGTTGTCACCAGCACGGAAGCCACACTTCAGAATGCGAGTGTAACCACCAGTACGGGCCGCGAAACGCGGGCCCAACTCGTTAAACAGTTTTGCCACGATCTCGTTATCACGAGTACGGGCGAATGCCAGACGACGATTAGCTACGCTGTCGGTCTTGGCAAGAGTAATCAGCGGCTCAACTACACGACGCAGCTCTTTCGCTTTTGGCAGGGTCGTCTTGATGATCTCATGACGAACCAAAGAGCCAGCCATGTTGCGGAACATAGCCTGACGATGGCTGCTGTTGCGGTTCAGTTGACGACCACTCTTACGATGGCGCATGACCTTATCCTTCTCAGTGAAACCTTAACCTGTGATCGGGTTATTCATCAGCGATGCTAGCGGGCGGCCAGTTTTCCAGGCGCATGCCCAGAGACAGACCACGAGAAGCCAGCACATCTTTAATCTCGGTAAGAGATTTTTTACCAAGGTTAGGCGTTTTAAGCAGCTCAACCTCGGTACGCTGTACCAGATCACCGATGTAGTGGATAGCTTCTGCCTTAAGGCAGTTAGCAGAGCGGACAGTCAATTCCAGATCGTCAACAGGGCGCAGCAGGATCGGATCGAATTCTGGTTTCTCTTCTTTGATCTCCGGCTGACGTACATCACGTAAGTCAACGAAAGCTTCAAGTTGTTCTGCCAGGATGGTAGCCGCACGGCGGATCGCTTCTTCAGGATCAATAGTGCCGTTGGTTTCCATTTCGATGACCAGCTTGTCCAGGTCAGTACGCTGTTCTACACGCGCTGCTTCAACATTGTAGGCAATACGGTCTACAGGGCTATAGCAGGCGTCAACCAACAGACGACCGATCGGGCGCTCATCTTCTTCCGAATGAATTCGGGCAGAAGCCGGCACATAACCGCGACCGCGCTGAACTTTGATACGCATACTAATAGATGCGTTTTCATCGGTCAGGTGGCAGATCACGTGCTGCGGCTTGACGATTTCGACATCACCATCATGGGTGATATCGGCTGCAGTCACAGGGCCAATGCCAGATTTATTCAGGGTTAGAATAACTTCATCTTTGCCTTGAACTCTTACCGCAAGCCCTTTCAGGTTGAGTAGGATTTCCAGGATATCTTCCTGTACACCCTCTTTGGTGCTGTACTCATGCAGTACACCATCAATTTCAACCTCGGTCACCGCGCAACCCGGCATGGATGAAAGCAGAATACGGCGCAGTGCGTTACCAAGAGTATGGCCAAAGCCACGCTCTAAAGGCTCAAGGGTCACCTTGGCGTGCGTCGAACTCACTTGCTCGATATCTACCAGGCGCGGTTTTAGAAACTCTGTCACAGAACCCTGCATTGTGTCCTCTCTTTGGTACTAAGCTTTACTTGGAGTAAAGCTCGACGATCAGGTGTTCGTTAATGTCCGCAGACAGATCGGTACGTTCAGGAATACGTTTGAACACACCTTCCATCTTAGTCGCATCAACTTCCAGCCAGGTTGGCTTTTCACGCTGTTCAGCCAGCTCCAGAGCGGCTTTCACGCGAGATTGCTTTTTGGCTTTCTCACGGATGCTAACAACGTCATTCGGAGTTACCTGATAAGAAGCGATGCTAACAACGCGGCCGTTTACCATGATAGATTTATGGCTTACCAACTGACGTGCTTCCGCACGAGTGGCACCAAAGCCCATACGATAAACTACGTTATCCAGACGACCTTCCAGCAGAGCTAACAGGTTTTCACCCGTGTTGCCTTTCAGACGTGCTGCTTCTTTGTAATAGTTACGGAACTGACGCTCCAGTACACCGTACATACGGCGAACTTTCTGCTTTTCACGTAACTGTACGCCATAGTCAGACAGACGCGGTTTACGCGCACCGTGCTGGCCAGGAGCTTGTTCAATCTTACACTTGGTATCAATCGCGCGAACGCCAGACTTCAGGAAAAGGTCTGTACCCTCGCGACGGCTCAGCTTGAGCTTAGGACCCAAATATCTTGCCATTTTCTTTCTCCAACATTCCTAAAAACGAGCGTTATACGCGACGTTTTTTCGGCGGACGACAACCGTTGTGAGGGATCGGAGTCACATCAGTAATATTCGTGATGCGGAAACCAGCAGCGTTCAGAGCACGAATCGTTGATTCGCGTCCTGGACCTGGACCCTTAACCATAACTTCCAGGTTCTTAATACCGTAATCTTTCACGGCTTCTGCGCAACGCTCAGCTGCCACTTGGGCTGCGAACGGCGTAGATTTACGAGAACCACGGAAACCGGAACCACCGGCAGTTGCCCAACCCAGCGCGTTACCCTGACGATCGGTAATGGTCACGATGGTGTTGTTAAAAGAAGCATGGACATGAGCCACGCCATCAGAGACTTGTTTTCTTACACGCTTACGTGCACGAACTGGTGCCTTTGCCATTATTCAATCACCCCGATTATTTCTTGATCGGTTTACGCGGACCCTTACGGGTACGTGCGTTGGTCTTGGTACGCTGACCGCGCACTGGAAGACCACGACGATGACGCAAACCACGATAGCAACCAAGGTCCATCAGACGCTTGATGCTCAGGGTGACTTCACGACGCAGATCGCCTTCAACGACGAACTTAGCAACTTCATCACGCAGAATGTCGATTTGTTCTTCAGACAGCTCACTGATCTTCACATTTTCAGCGATACCCGTTGCCGCACAGATAGCCTGTGAGCGGGTTTTGCCGATGCCGTAAATCGAAGTTAACGCGATCACGGTATGCTTCTGATCAGGAATGTTAATGCCTGCTATACGGGCCACTATGCACTCCTACTATTTAAATATGCGTTCCATGCCGAAAAGCCCGTTTTCAGGATACTCAAATGGAAACGCATAGACATACAAAAGATTGGCTGGCTAATCTAGCCAGCTCAACCCGACTTTGCAAGAAAAATATGTGAAAATCAGCCTTGGCGCTGTTTATGCTTTGGCTCGGCACTACAAATCACACGTACAACACCGTCGCGACGGATGATTTTGCAGTTACGACATAATTTCTTGACGGAAGCACGAACTTTCATTTTTACTCTCCGTAACTTCTCAAGCGCCTGAATTAACGACCGTAGCCTTTCAGGTTTGCTTTCTTCAATGCAGACTCATACTGACTTGACATCATCAGAGTTTGCACTTGAGCCATAAAGTCCATGATGACAACCACTACAATCAGCAGTGATGTACCACCGAAGTAGAATGGGACTTTCATCGCATCACGCATGAACTCCGGGATTAGGCAGATGAAAGTAATGTACAATGCGCCAACTAATGTCAGGCGGGTCATTACTTTATCAATGTACTTCGCCGTTTGCTCTCCCGGACGAATTCCTGGTACAAATGCACCAGACTTCTTCAGGTTATCTGCTGTTTCACGTGGGTTAAACACCAACGCAGTATAAAAGAAACAGAAGAAGATGATTGCAGTCGCATAGAGTAGCACATACAGCGGCTGACCTGGTTGTAAATACATAGAAATTGTAGTCAACCAGCTCCAACCGGTACCGCCCCCAAACCACGATGCAATCGTCGCCGGGAACAGAATGATGCTGGAAGCAAAGATAGCAGGAATAACGCCGGCCATATTTACTTTCAACGGTAAGTGCGTGCTCTGTGCTGCATAGACACGACGACCTTGCTGACGTTTCGCATAGTTCACCACAATACGGCGTTGACCACGCTCAACGTAAACAACGAAGAAGGTCACTGCAAATACGAGAACTGCAACCAACAGCAACAGGAGGAAGTGCAGGTCGCCTTGCCGCGCTTGCTCGATAGTATGGCCAATGGCCGGCGGCAACCCCGCAACAATACCAGCGAAGATAATGATTGAGATACCGTTCCCGATACCACGCTCAGTAATCTGTTCACCCAGCCACATCAGGAACATCGTTCCTGTGACCAGACTCACAACAGCGGTAAAGTAGAATGGAAAGCCTGGATTTAACACCAGGCCTTGCATTCCAGGCATATTCGGTAGACCAGTAGCAATACCGATCGACTGGAATATTGCCAGTACCAACGTACCGTAACGGGTGTACTGACTAATCTTACGACGGCCAGCCTCCCCTTCCTTCTTAATTTCCGCTAACGCCGGATGAACCACCGTCAGCAACTGGATGATAATTGATGCCGAAATATACGGCATGATACCCAGAGCAAAAATAGAAGCACGGCTAAGCGCACCACCAGAGAACATGTTAAACATCTCAATGATGGTGCCACGCTGTTGTTCAAGCAGTTTGGCAAGTACAGTGGCATCGATACCAGGGATCGGAATAAAAGAGCCAATACGGAAGACAATCAGTGCACCAATAACAAACAGAAGTCTGCGTTTTAGTTCACCAAATCCACCCTTGGCACTTTGAAAATCTAATCCTGGTTGCTTAGCCATCTGCTACTTATTCCTCAATTTTACCGCCAGCAGCTTCGATTGCAGCACGAGCGCCTTTAGTGACACGCAGACCGCGAACCGTTACCGGTGCAGAAACTTCGCCAGAGAGAATCACTTTCGCGAATTCAATCTGAATACCGATAATATTAGCTGCTTTCAGCGTATTCAGGTCGACGATTCCGCCTTCAACTTTCGCCAGATCAGACAGACGGACTTCAGCCGTTACTGCTGCTTTACGAGAGGTGAAACCGAACTTCGGCAGACGACGGTACAGAGGCATCTGGCCACCTTCAAAACCGCGACGTACGCCACCACCAGAACGAGAGTTCTGACCTTTGTGACCACGACCACCGGTTTTACCGAGACCAGAACCAATACCACGACCCAGACGCTTTGGTGCGTGTTTAGACCCTTCGGCCGGAGACAGAGTATTTAAACGCATCTGTTACTCCTCCACTTTAACCATGTAGGAAATCGCGTTAACCATACCGCGTACAGCTGGCGTATCTTCACGCTCTACGGTGTGGTTAATACGACGCAGACCCAGGCCAAGCAGCGTTGCCTTGTGTTTCGGCAAACGTCCGATCGAACTGCGGGTTTGTGTAATTTTAATAGTCTTTGCCATGGTCATTACCCCAGAATTTCTTCAACGGATTTACCACGCTTGGCAGCGACCATTTCTGGAGAATTCATATTAGCTAAGCCATCCAGTGTTGCACGAACCACGTTAATCGGGTTAGTGGAACCGTATGCTTTTGCCAGAACGTTATGAACTCCAGCGACTTCCAGAACGGCGCGCATTGCACCACCGGCAATGATACCGGTACCTTCAGAAGCCGGCTGCATGAACACGCGGGAACCCGTATGAACACCTTTAACTGGGTGCTGCAGGGTACCGTTGGTCAGCGCGACGTTAATCATATTGCGACGGGCTTTTTCCATCGCTTTCTGGATCGCTGCTGGAACTTCACGCGCTTTACCGTAACCAAAACCGATACGACCGTTACCATCACCCACTACAGTCAATGCTGTGAAGGAGAAAATACGACCGCCTTTAACAGTTTTAGATACGCGATTTACCGCGATCAGCTTTTCCTGCAGTTCGCCAGCTTGTTTCTCGATGTGTGCCATCTTACACCTCTACCTTAGAACTGAAGGCCAGCTTCACGGGCAGCATCTGCCAGTGCCTGGACGCGACCATGATATTGGAAACCGGAACGGTCGAAAGAAACATCTTTGATGCCTTTTTCGAGAGCGCGTTCAGCGAGTGCTTTACCCACAGCAGCTGCAGCGTCTTTGTTACCGGTATACTTCAGTTGTTCAGTGATAGCTTTTTCTACAGTAGAAGCAGCAACCAAAACCTCAGAACCGTTTGGGGCAATAACCTGTGCGTAAATATGACGCGGAGTACGATGTACTACCAGGCGAGTTGCACCAAGCTCTTTGAGCTTGCGACGTGCGCGGGTCGCACGACGGATACGAGCAGATTTCTTATCCATAGTGTTACCTTACTTCTTCTTAGCCTCTTTGGTACGCACGACTTCGTCGGCGTAACGAACACCCTTGCCTTTGTAAGGCTCAGGACGACGGTAGGCGCGTAAGTCAGCCGCAACCTGGCCGATCAGCTGTTTATCAGCGCCTTTCAGCACGATCTCAGTCTGAGTCGGACACTCTGCAGTGATCCCCGCTGGCAGCTCGTGGTCAACAGGATGAGAAAAGCCCAAGGCTAAATTCACCACGTTGCCTTTAACGGCCGCACGATAACCTACACCAACCAGCTGCAGCTTCTTAGTGAAGCCTTCGGTAACACCGATAACCATTGCGTTCAGCAGCGCGCGAGAAGTACCCGCCTGCGCCCAGCCATCAACAAAACCTTCGCGCGGAGCGAAAGTCAGAGCGTTGTCAGCATGCTTAAGTTCAACAGCATCATTGATAGTACGAGTCAGCTCGCCGTTTTTACCTTTAATCGAAATAACCTGACCGTTGAGTTTTACCTCTACGCCGGCAGGAATGACGACAGGTGCTTTTGCAACACGAGACATTCTTTCCTCCGATTAAGCTACGTAGCAGATAATTTCGCCGCCAAGACCAGCCTGGCGCGCTGCACGATCGGTCATAACACCTTTAGAGGTAGAAACAACGGCAATACCCAGTCCTGCCATAACTTTTGGCAGTTCGTCTTTGCGCTTATAAATACGCAGACCTGGACGGCTTACACGTTGAATGCTCTCTACCACAGCCTTGCCCTGGAAATACTTAAGAGTCAGTTCCAGTTCTGGCTTGGTGTCGCCTTCGATTTTAAATTCTTCAATATAACCTTCTTCCTTCAGCACGTTGGCAATTGCCACTTTCAGCTTGGAGGAAGGCATGGTGACCGCAACTTTGTTCGCGGCCTGACCGTTACGGATACGGGTCAGCATATCCGCGATCGGATCTTGCATGCTCATCTGTCTTTACT
The DNA here is from genome assembly GCF_022647505.1 of [Pantoea] beijingensis. Classification (NCBI taxonomy): domain Bacteria; kingdom Pseudomonadati; phylum Pseudomonadota; class Gammaproteobacteria; order Enterobacterales; family Erwiniaceae; genus Erwinia; species [Pantoea] beijingensis. Next base: position 419,073 of record NZ_CP071409.1, on the reverse strand, counting down.
CCCGTGATTCAATTGGTGACAATTACCAGCTAGCCTTTTTCAAGCCAGGTACTTCACCGCGCATGGCGGCTTCACGCAGCTTAATACGGCTCAGCCCGAACTTACCCACATAACCATGTGGACGGCCTGTTTGGCGGCAGCGGTTACGCTGACGAGACGGGCTGGAATCACGCGGCAGAGTCTGCAGCTTCAGAACAGCATTCCAACGATCTTCGTCGGATGCGTTCACACTAGAGATGATAGCTTTTAATTCCTCGCGTTTAGCGCGGTATTTATCAGCCAGTTTTACGCGAACAACTTCGCGTGCCTTCATCGATTGCTTAGCCATGAAGTAACCCTACCTTACTTGCGGAACGGGAAGTCAAAGGCAGCCAGCAGAGCACGGCCTTCATCGTCAGATTTCGCAGTAGTGGTAATGGTAATATCCAAACCACGAACGCGATCGACCTTGTCATAGTCGATTTCTGGGAAGATGATCTGCTCACGAACGCCCATGCTGTAGTTGCCACGGCCATCAAATGACTTAGCGGACAAGCCACGGAAGTCACGGATACGTGGTACAGCAATAGAGATCAGACGCTCAAAGAACTCCCACATGCGCTCGCCACGCAGAGTCACTTTACAGCCGATCGGATAGCCCTGACGGATTTTGAAGCCTGCAACTGATTTGCGTGCTTTGGTGATCAACGGTTTTTGACCGGAGATTGCTGTCAGATCCGCTGCTGCATTATCCAGCAGTTTCTTGTCAGCGATCGCTTCACCTACACCCATGTTCAGGGTGATCTTCTCGACCCGAGGGACTTGCATGACAGAATTGTAGCCAAACTCAGTCATGAGTTTTTTGACTACCTCGTCTTTGTAGTAATCATGCAGTTTCGCCATCGTACTACTCCAAATTACTTGATAGTTTCGCTATTAGACTTGAAAAAACGGACTTTTTTGCCGTCTTCGAATCTAAAGCCTACACGGTCAGCCTTGCCGGTTGCAGAGTTGTAAAGTGCAACGTTAGAAACCTGCAGAGCAGCTTCCTTTTCAACGATGCCACCTGGTTGGTTCAGGGCCGGGACAGGCTTCTGATGTTTCTTAACCAGGTTGATACCTTCAACAATGACCTTACCAGAAGACAGGACATTCTTAACTTTACCGCGCTTACCTTTATCTTTACCGGTCAGCACGATAACTTCGTCATCGCGACGGATTTTAGCTGCCATTGCTCGCTCCTTAGAGTACTTCTGGTGCCAGAGAGATAATTTTCATGAACTTTTCATTACGAAGTTCACGAGTTACCGGCCCAAAAATACGCGTACCGATAGGTTGCTCGCTGTTATTATTTAAAATAACGCATGCATTACCATCGAAGCGAATGACAGAACCGTCCGGGCGACGAACACCCTTCCTGGTGCGCACCACTACCGCCTTCAGCACATCACCCTTCTTAACCTTACCGCGAGGAATTGCTTCCTTGATGGTAATTTTGATGATGTCGCCTACGCCTGCGTAGCGACGGTGCGAGCCACCCAGAACCTTGATACACATTACGCGACGTGCACCGGAGTTGTCGGCGACGTTCAGCATAGTCTGTTCTTGGATCATTTTAGTGCTCCGCTAATGTCAACTACTACTTCGGGACCTGAAACAGGTCGTTAGAAAGCCCCATAATTGAGGGCGCGGCATTATAACACCGGTTCCTGCATATGGGTAGAAAAAATAAACGGCTCTTTCGAGCCGTTTATCTTATTTTTTATTACCCGCAATCTTCCACAGTACAAACATGGCGGCATCGCGCTGTTAATTAGGCAGCTTACCGGAGTAAGCTACCGGGGTTTTCGCACTTGCCACCTTGACTACACCCAGAAGTCTTTCGGGTAAAGAGGGCGAATTCTATTACAGAATCGCTTTCTCTACAACGCGAACCAGCGTCCAGGACTTAGTCTTAGACAGTGGGCGGCATTCGCGGATTTCTACCACGTCGCCGATACCACATTCATTGTTCTCGTCATGTACGTGCAGTTTGGTCGTACGCTTAATGAACTTACCGTAGATTGGGTGTTTCACGAAACGTTCAATCGCAACAACAATAGATTTCTCCATTTTGTCACTCAGGACACGACCTTGCAGAGTACGGATTTTATCGGTCATTACGCACCCGCCTTCTCAGTCAGTAAAGTCTTAACGCGTGCAACATCACGGCGAACATTTTTCAACAGATGAGTCTGTTGCAGTTGGCCGGATGCTGCCTGCATGCGCAGGTTGAACTGCTCACGCAGCAGGTTAAGCAGCTCAGTGTTAAGCTCTTCAATGCTCTTTTCACGCAGCTCTGTTGCTTTCATTACATCACCGTCTTAGTTACAAAGGTGGTTTTGATAGGCAGTTTTGCTGCTGCCAGCTTGAATGCTTCACGGGCCAGCTCTTCCGGAACACCGTCCATTTCATACAGGACTTTACCAGGCTGGATCAAGGCAACCCAATACTCTACGTTACCTTTACCTTTACCCATACGCACTTCCAGCGGCTTCTCGGTGATCGGTTTGTCCGGGAATACACGGATCCAGATCTTACCTTGACGCTTAACTGCACGGGTCATAGCACGACGTGCTGCTTCGATCTGACGTGCAGTCAGACGACCACGGCCAACAGCTTTCAGACCGAAAGTACCGAAGCTAACATCCGTACCCTGCGCCAGACCACGGTTGCGGCCTTTGTGCACTTTACGGAATTTTGTACGCTTTGGTTGTAACATCAGCGACTCTCCTTACTTACGGCCTTTACGCTGCTGCTTTTTAGGTTGAGCAGCCGGTTCCGGTTGTTCAACAGCAGCCATACCACCCAGGATCTCACCTTTGAAGATCCATACCTTAACGCCGATTACACCATAAGTGGTGTGCGCTTCAGAGGTGTTGTAGTCAATGTCAGCACGCAGGGTGTGCAACGGCACGCGGCCTTCACGGTACCATTCGGTACGCGCGATTTCAGCACCGCCCAGACGGCCACTAACTTCAACTTTGATACCTTTAGCGCCCAGACGCATTGCGTTCTGTACAGCACGCTTCATCGCACGACGGAACATCACACGACGCTCCAGCTGTGAAGTGATACTGTCAGCAACCAATTTAGCGTCCAGTTCCGGTTTACGGACTTCGGCGATATTGATCTGTGCAGGAACGCCAGCGATATCCGCTACGACCTTGCGCAGTTTTTCTACGTCTTCGCCTTTCTTACCGATAACGATACCTGGGCGAGCAGTGTGAATAGTCACACGAATGCTTTTTGCCGGGCGCTCGATAACGATACGAGATACGGACGCTTTAGCCAGTTCTTTAGTCAGGAACTGACGAACTTTAAAATCGCTGTCCAGGTTGTCAGCGAATTCTTTGGTATTGGCGAACCAGGTAGAGTTCCAGGGTTTAACAATACCCAGTCGAATACCATTAGGATGTACTTTCTGACCCATTGCTAGTCTCCAGAGTCTCAGCGATCGGACACAACCACAGTAATGTGGCTGGTGCGCTTCAGGATGCGATCTGCACGACCTTTCGCACGCGGCATAATGCGCTTCATGCTTGGGCCTTCGTCGACGAAAATTTTCGTCACTTTCAGATCATCAATGTCAGCGCCATCGTTGTGTTCGGCGTTAGCAATGGCAGATTCCAGGACTTTCTTGACCAGTACAGCCGCTTTCTTATTGGTGTAGGTCAAAATGTCCAGAGCCTGCGACACTTTCTTACCGCGTACAAGATCCGCTACCAGGCGAACCTTCTGAGCAGAAGAACGAGCGTGGCGATGTTGAGCTAAAGTTTCCATCTCTTCCTCCTGCCTTAGCGTTTCTTGGCTTTCTTATCAGCCGCGTGGCCGCGATAAGTACGAGTCGGTGCAAATTCACCCAACTTGTGACCGACCATTTCGTCGGAAACAAAGACAGGAACGTGCTGACGACCATTATGGACAGCGATGGTCAAACCGATCATGTTAGGGAAGATCGTTGAACGACGGGACCAGGTGCGCAAAGGCTTCTTGTCTCCGCTTTCCACCGCTTTCTCTACCTTCTTCAGCAAGTGCAGGTCAATAAAAGGACCTTTCTTGAGAGAACGTGGCATGGCTTATCCTCTAAAATTATTTGCTACGGCGACGTACGATAAATTTATCAGTACGCTTGTTGCTACGGGTCTTCTTACCTTTGGTCTGTAGGCCCCACGGAGATACCGGGTGCTTACCAAAGTTACGACCTTCACCACCACCGTGCGGGTGATCAACTGGGTTCATCGCGGTACCACGAACGGTCGGACGAACACCACGCCAACGGGTTGCACCGGCTTTACCCAGAACGCGCAGCATGTGCTCAGCGTTACCGACTTCGCCCAGGGTCGCGCGGCAGTCAGATTCGACTTTACGCATTTCACCAGAACGCAGACGCAGGGTAACGTAGGAACCTTCACGCGCAACGATCTGCACGTAAGCACCAGCAGAGCGAGCAATCTGACCGCCTTTACCTGGTTTCATTTCTACGTTGTGTACGGTAGAACCTACTGGGATGTTACGCATCGGCAGAGTGTTACCTGCTTTGATCGCAGCATCAACGCCAGACTGAATCTGGTCGCCAGCTTTCAGGCCTTTAGCGGCCAGGATGTAACGGCGTTCGCCATCTTTGTACAGAACCAGTGCGATGTTCGCAGAGCGGTTCGGATCGTACTCAAGACGTTCAACAACTGCCGGGATACCGTCTTTGTTGCGTTTGAAGTCAACAATACGGTAAGCCTGCTTGTGACCACCACCAATGTGACGGGTAGTGATGCGACCATTGTTGTTACGGCCACCGGATTTGCTGTTCTTTTCGACCAGCGGAGCAAAAGGTTTGCCCTTGTGCAGCTCTGGGTTCACCACTTTAACAACGTGGCGACGACCCGGAGATGTCGGTTTACATTTAACAACTGCCATTGTTCTTCTCCTCCGACTTACTCAGCGCCGCCGACGAAGTCCAGATTCTGGCCTTCTTTCAGGGTGACGTAAGCTTTTTTCCAGTCGTTACGACGACCAATACGCTGTCCTTGACGTTTCACTTTCCCTTTAACAACAAGGGTGTTTACATCATTAACTTCAACTTCGAAAAGTTTCTGTACAGCGGCTTTGATTTCTGCCTTGGTCGCGTCTTTAGCAACTTTGAGAACGATGGTATTGGTTTTTTCCATCGCAGCAGACGCTTTTTCAGATACGTGCGGCGCGCGCAGTACTTTCAGCAGACGTTCTTCACGGATCATGCCAGCATCTCCTCAACTTGCTTAACTGCGTCAGCAGTCATAACGACTTTGTCGAAGGCGATCAGGCTAACTGGGTCGATACCTGATGCATCACGAACGTCAACCTTGTACAGGTTGCGAGCGGCCAGGAACAGATTCTCTTCCAGTTCGCCAGTGATGATCAGCACGTCTTCCAGCGCCATGTCTTTCAGTTTTTCTACCAGAAGCTTAGTCTTAGGTGCTTCCAGAGAGAACTGCTCGACAACGATCAGACGATCTTGACGTACCAGTTCGGACAGGATGCTTTTCAGCGCGCCGCGGTACATCTTTTTGTTTACTTTTTGACTGTGATCCTGAGGCTTCGCAGCGAAGGTTACGCCACCGGAACGCCAGATCGGGCTCTTAACAGAACCTGAACGCGCACGGCCGGTACCTTTCTGGCGCCACGGCTTTTTGCCGGAACCAGTAACTTCAGCACGGGTCTTCTGAGCACGGGTACCCTGACGGGCGCCTGCTGCATAAGCAACAACAACCTGATGTACCAGCGCTTCGTTGAAATCACGACCGAAGGTAGTTTCGGAAACAGTCAGCGCGCTTTGCGCGTCTTTCAATACTAATTCCATTGCTATCCCCTTACGCCTTCACAGCTGGTTTAACGATCAGGTCGCTACCGGTAGCACCGGGAACCGCACCTTTAACCAGCAGCAGGTTGCGCTCAGCGTCAACACGTACTACGTCCAGGCTTTGAACGGTTACGCGCTCATTACCCAGCTGGCCTGCCATTTTCTTGCCTTTGAACACTTTGCCCGGAGTCTGGTTCTGACCGATAGAACCCGGAACGCGGTGAGACAAGGAGTTACCGTGAGTAGCATCCTGAGTACGGAAATTCCAGCGCTTAACAGTACCGGCAAAACCTTTACCTTTAGATGTACCAGTCACGTCAACTTTTTTCACGTCAGCGAAAATATCGACATTAATGCTCTGACCTACAGTGAATTCCTCGCCTTCAGCAGTGCGGAATTCCCACAGACCACGGCCAGCTTCAACGCCAGCTTTAGCAAAATGACCTGCTTCAGGCTTAGTTACACGGTTTGCTTTTTTAGCACCGGTAGTGACCTGAACAGCGGTGTAACCTTCGTTTTCCAGGCCTTTGACCTGAGTAACGCGGTTTGCTTCAATTTCGATTACGGTTACTGGGATAGAAACGCCATCTTCAGTGAAGATGCGGGTCATACCCACTTTTTTACCGACTAAACCAATCATTGTTTCAACCTCTCAATCGCTCAATGACCTGATTAACCCAGGCTGATCTGCACGTCAACACCGGCAGCCAGATCCAGACGCATCAGAGCATCAACCGTTTTTTCAGTTGGCTCAACGATGTCAACCAGACGCTTGTGAGTACGAATTTCGTACTGATCGCGCGCATCTTTATTGACGTGCGGGGAGATCAGAACGGTAAAACGCTCTTTGCGGGTCGGCAGCGGGATTGGACCACGAACCTGCGCACCAGTGCGCTTGGCAGTCTCAACGATTTCCGCAGTTGATTGATCGATCAGACGATGATCAAACGCTTTAAGACGGATACGGATTCTTTGGTTCTGCATGAGACCAGAGCTCCAATTATTTATAAACGAAAAAAATTACTACCCACATCCATTACGATTGATGGAGGAGTGTAATCGTTCAGTACATAACCCCCATATCGGGAGTATTGTCTGGTCGTGGATTTAACCTCGACCTGCGACTCTTATTGAATCGCGCCTGGCAATAAAGGCAGGCCCGCGCATTATACGGATTCCCGCTCAGGAAGCAACCTGAATTTGTGGGTTTTACCTTCAAGGAAGTAAAGGCCGTTGTACCATTCTTCACCCGTTGAGTGGCCGGGACGCTGACCTGATAGATCGCGTTATTTTATTCCGACGCTTTACGTTCTACGGGCCAAGCCGGACGGGGGGCGAAAACTCTATTGTGTCAGTCATTCCCGGGGCCATGACTATTTTCAGATGTTAAATCCTTTCCTGAAACATTACGTCAATATTCCACAGATATCATTGGGCAGCTCAATTGCGTCACTCGGTGTGTCGCTCATGGAAAACATAATAATGAAAGCAATAATCAGCATACTAAAGACGGAATATGCTGTTTCCTGGCTGCGACCTGATGGCAAATGACCTTTTTATTGAATCGCGATAAACGCCTAAGTATTCATTTTTAACAGGATAATATTCATGCACTGGCAACCGCAATTTCTTTATAAAGAAACAAAACATGATCTTAATTGCGGACAAAGAACACCCTCCGTAATCACTCTCATTTATTAAGCGGGATAATTCGCATCATAGGCAATTCCACTGCCAGCCTGTAAATTCGATATAACTCAAAGTACACAAAATACGCATAGAGAGTAATTTCTGAATAAATGGAACTAAACCGTCTGCGTTATTACTTACTACCGCCAGCCAACACACCTCTGGCAATACGTTAATGATTTATATCGTAACTCATTAGAAAACCATTATGAATAAACTAAAAGATTCATTCCATAACGTTCTACTCTCGTTATCTGTTATTCAGTTTCTATTGTTACTTTTCATCATTGCTATCACCGGGCTTTACCAAAAGGGGGAGAGTCAACCTGATCGTGCTGGCCTGCCGTTCTGCCTGCGAGCATAACTCAAAAAAACATCAATAAATTCTGTTCTATATAGGATCAATAACTGTCCGACGAATTCCTGTGTCAGGATTTCCCGCTAAGCCTGTGTCAAAAGAGTGACTACGCTATCCGCGAATATGCAGACACATGCAATTAATATTTAATACCTAATAAATGATAACTATGCTGATTGAAAAACTGATACTTGTTGACCGCCACGACAACCAGGTAGGCGAAGGCGAAAAGTTGCAGGTCCACCTTGATGGAAGCTTGCACCGAGCCTTTTCTGTATTTATTTTTAATTCTAATGGACAGTTACTCCTTCAGCAAAGAGCGGTGGAAAAATACCACTCTGCTGGTCTATGGGCGAATACCTGTTGTGGTCATCCCCGTCCAGGAGAAGACAAACTAGCGGCAGCGCGCCGACGCTTGCATGAAGAAATGGGCTTCGATTGTTCTCTGATCCCCGTTGGGAGTTTCATCTACCACGCTCAGGTCTCAGATAATATGGTTGAGTATGAATATGACCATCTTTATGCAGGGGTCTTCGATGGTTCCCCGCAACATAATCCGGCTGAAGTCGCGCAATATAAATGGCTTGATTTGGCTGATATCCGTCAACAAATCGCCACTAACCCCAATTCTTTCAGCCAGTGGTTTCTGCGTATTTTTCAGCAACCTGCCCCTCTGCAACCTGAATTGTGGTGGCAACAGGTACGTCTTAAAGAGGCACAATCATGAGTTCATTTTCTAAGCCGGATTTTTATTGTCCTTTTACGACCTGGATGAATCCCCATCACGATCAAAGCTGGGATCTCTCACGCCAATGGCTGAAGCAGACTGGACTAATTAAGGGAAGGCAAGCGACTGAACGTTTGGATCGCTCAGGGTTTTCACAATTAACAGCACAAGCTTATCCTAATGCAACGCAGCAACAATTAACTATCGCTATTAACTGGCTGATATGGTTGTTCCTGTTCGATGATCAGTTGGACGAATGTTATCTGGGGCATGATAAACAACAGGCAGCGGTAATTATTGATCGTCTGTATCAATTTACCCATATTGACACCTGCCAGTCTCTTGAGCCGTCCAGTCCGATAGAAGTGGCTTTTGTTGATTTATGCCAGGAGTACACTCGCACACTGAATGTTCAACAGCATCAGTCTTTTATGCAAAATATACGTAATTATCTCGCATCTATGCGCTGGGAAGTCTCTACCCGAGCTGATGGGACCCTGCCGCATTTTATAAATTTTATTGAACTGCGGCGAGATACCGGCGCAGTGCGCATGGTCCTCGATTTGATCGAGTATTGTTTGGGCAGCCCAATCCCTAACGAAATCGCCAATAGTCTCGAAATGCAGGTACTCAAGGACTGCACTATAGACGTTATCTGCATGAGCAATGATTTATTTTCCTTCGAAAAAGAGCAGGCTCGTGGTGATACCAACAATTTGGTGACAGTCTGGCAGCATTGCACCCACAGCGATTTGCAGGAGGCTGCAGATACTATTTATCGATTTGTTCTTAATCGTCAGCAGCTGTTTATTGATACCCAATCGCGCCTGGAATCGCTATTGCATACTCTCAAACTTGATGAACAAACCTGCACCAGCATCAGAGACTATGTTCAGGGAATGGGGCACTGGATGCGAGCGAATCTTGAGTTCTCTCTGAGAACACCGCGCTATTTTGATATAGAAGAAAGCCAAAAGGGCAAGCCATTAAGTTGGTTAGAGAATATTAGCTCCATGCAATCAGAGGTTTTTACAGCGCCCTGATATAAAGACGCAGTAACCACTGCTGGTAGTCCGTAAAACCATCGTTTACTTACATCTTAGCGGCCCTGTTAATTTGCATTAATCCAGAGAGCATGGATCTCTGGGTTAATGCTCTCCCCGGTTATAACTCTCTATGCCACTTTCGATACCATGGTAATCCTGCATGATCCCTGATGGCGATTATTGATACTAACGATAGAAGCACTATTGTTATTTCAATAATGCCTCACTCCAATAAGATTCTTGTCCCAAAAAAACCACTTATTTATCCGATAACTTCACAGATTTTTGGCCTCCCCCGAGTTGGTTGCGTGTAATGACCATATCTGACATTTGAGTTGCGTAACATTCCGCAATATCGTCTTCCGACTCATTTTTATGTAGCCCAAGAGAGAACGACGGCTTTATGCTAACGGGAGTCAGGAGGAACTTATGGATGAGTGGATAAGAGTTATCGTTGAATTTATAGCGGGTGCTACCACCGGTAGTTTCCTGGCCTTAGTGATTACACGCTATATTCCCGGATGCAGTGCACGTAACTGGTTTGCGCAGATAAGCTGGCCGGCCTCTCATTGCTCATTTTGTAAAACAACATTATCCCCTAGAGACCTGATCCCACTCTATAGCTGGTTAAAGCTGCGTGGCTGCTGTCGTCATTGTGGGCACAGTATTCCAGCGACACTCTTTTTGGTCGAGCTGTTCACTGCCTTGGTTTTTATCGTAGCAGATGGAATAACGGATTCCCCTTCCCTATTTTTCTGGTTGCTTTTACTCAGTATAATGCTGCTAGTGCTAAGTGAAATTGATCGTCGGCATCTTCTCTTACCCGACGTGTTAACGCTCCCCTTACTTATCAGTGGGATGCTTTTCCAACTTCAACGCTCCCCGGCAAACTGGTCTGGGTCGGTAACAGGAGCAGCAGCCGGTTATCTCAGTTTTTTATCGATTTCATTCATTTATTTTTTGTGCCGTAAGCAGCAGGGGCTGGGCTTGGGTGATGCAAAGCTTTTTGCCGCGCTTGGTGCATGGACTGGCATATTAGCACTGCCGTTAATTGCGGCGCTGGCCGCCGTCTTTGGCATCGCAGGCTGGTTATACTCGGCTGCAAGGGCGCAGACGCAAAAAACCATCCAGCAACCTTTTGGCCCCTATCTGGCAGTCGCGGGATGGTTGGTTTTCACGGCACAACATTATGATGTGTTTTGGCTGACTATTCTGATGTGATTTGCGATTGCAGGTAATTTTGAATGCCTATTTTCTGAATCAACTCCAGCTCGGTTTCAAGAAAATCGATATGATGCTCTTCATCGGCCAAGATTTCGATCATCATGTCACGGCTGACATAATCGTGAACTTTATCTGCCCAGGCAATCGCTTCGCGGAGATCCTTTGCACCCTCCAACTCCAGCGCCAAGTCAGACTTTAGCATTTCCTCTACATCCTCACCAATACGAAGCCGGCCCAAGTCCTGCAGATTTGGAATGCCTTCAAGGAATAAGATGCGTTCGATATACCTATCTGCATGCTTCATTTCATCAATTGATTCATGATACTCAACGTCGTTTAGCCGCATCAGCCCCCAATTTTTGAACATCCGCGCATGCAGGAAATACTGGTTAATCGCCACCAGCTCATTCCCCAGTAATTTGTTGAGATGATTTATGATTTTACTATCGCCCTTCATTTTGTTTCCTCCGCTTCCAGTTAATAACAGCGTAGATGCACTGAGGAAGAAGTCAAAAGACAGGACGAAAATAAGGGATATATGCTCTAAATAACGCGTGACGCAGGTAACCGGTCTGTCAATAAAACGCGATAAACAGAGATATCACTGGAAACACAGGGACACAAACGAGCCTTTCAGCCCGATTTGCATACGATTCAGGGGTATTGCAATACAAGTTAACTACATGAAATTTCATGCTATTTCTTTATATTGCGGTAGGCATTGTAACTCTTCGTCCATAATCTCGCGTGTAGCGCGGATGCATTTGCCGCATTGTTTGCCTACGGGGATAATTTGACGCAAATGCTGGATAGACTTTGGCTGATAGCGGCGCACCGCTTCACGGATTGTTTTATCACTAACGGCATTACACAGACAAATATACATATCAACATCCCGGAAACTTTCCACAACAAGAATATAAATGATAACCATTAGCATTTCAATACTTCATTGGCTACATTACCCGCTGTATCAGGTCACATTTTCGACACATACCTGCTTCCCAACATAATATAATGGCGTAATCTGAACGGTGTGAAAGGACATTGAGATGCTATCTCTTTAATAAGGAAGGACTCCTGTGCAAACTGAATTGACGCTTTTACAACAACTCAAGTTGATTGCTTGCCAGCAAACATCAGAAATACTCTCATCTCTTACGATCAAGGAGGCTGTAGTCGGTGTATTTTTTACTGGGGTTCAACTTAGTAATCGTTGTGCTGGTCTCTGCGCAACACCCGTGAAAGAGATATCCGCTGCAGTCTGTTGCTCCAGTTCAGCAAATGCGTTACCGGGAGCGGGCCGTCTCAGAGGGCTCCCGGTCGAAACATGCCTTGAGGATCTCGGCTCACCAAAACCGCTGCGACGTACGGTGGCAATTGCCACACTGAACGCATTAATCGAAACCATCTGGCAAATGAGAGGAGATGAGTTAGTCGCAGCCACGACTTCTGGCGATGCCATCCTTACCTTGTCCCCTTCGCCAGGTCAACACGTAGTGATGGTGGGGGCTTTTTATCCTTATATTCACCAGTTACGTAAGCAAGGCATCTCCTTCAAGGTTTTGGAGAAGGATCCGTCAGTGTTTAAAACTAGTGAACTGACGTACTACGTCCCAGCAGATCAGGCACCCACCGTTATTCCTACCGCCGATATTCTTATCATTACTGCCACAACACTTTTGAATGGCACACTCGATTCCTTGTTGCGCCTGGCGAAAACTGGCACATCGGTCGCTATCGTAGGCCCAACTACGCCATTATTACCAGAAGCCTTTGCCCCCTATTCTGTGAGTTTACTCGGTGGTGTGCGGGTAACCGCTCCTGAGCACGTACTGGATTTACTGGTGCAAGGAGCATCCGGCTACCACCTTTTTGAAAAGGGCCTTGAACGCATAAATCTGACATTACATTGAGTGTAAAAGCGTATTCGGCTGATATAGCGATGAGAGGAAAAGAGTAAGGCATAGAAAGTAAAAAAGAGCGCCAAGGCGCTCTTTTTTGTACGGTTTATTACCAATTATCAGCGATTAAGCGATAACTTTAGCAACAACACCTGCACCAACGGTACGACCACCTTCGCGGATTGCGAAACGCAGACCGTCGTCCATTGCAATTGGGTGGATCAGGGTAACAACCATTTTGATGTTGTCGCCTGGCATTACCATTTCCACGCCTTCTGGCAGTTCGATGGTACCGGTCACGTCAGTTGTACGGAAGTAGAACTGTGGACGGTAGCCTTTGAAGAACGGAGTATGACGGCCGCCTTCATCCTTGCTCAGGATATAAACTTCGGACTCGAACTGAGTATGTGGCTTGATTGAGCCTGGCTTAGCCAGAACCTGACCACGTTCGATTTCTTCACGTTTGATACCACGCAGCAGAACACCAACGTTCTCACCGGCACGGCCTTCGTCCAGCAGTTTGCGGAACATTTCAACGCCAGTACAGGTTGATTTTACGGTTGCTTTGATACCAACGATTTCAACTTCTTCACCCACTTTAACGATACCGCGCTCTACGCGACCGGTAACAACGGTACCACGACCGGAGATGGAGAATACGTCTTCGATTGGCAGCAGGAACGGCTTATCAATCGCACGCTCTGGCTCAGGGATGTAAGAATCCAGGTAACCTGCCAGTTCGATGATTTTCTCTTCCCACTGTGCATCGCCTTCCAGCGCTTTCAGTGCAGAACCGTGAACGATTGGCGTATCATCGCCTGGGAAATCGTACTGTGACAGCAGGTCACGTACTTCCATCTCAACCAGTTCCAGCAGCTCTTCATCATCAACCATGTCACATTTGTTCAGGAACACGATGATGTAAGGAACGCCAACCTGGCGACCCAGCAGGATGTGCTCACGGGTCTGAGGCATCGGGCCGTCAGTTGCAGCAACAACCAGGATTGCGCCGTCCATCTGTGCAGCACCGGTGATCATGTTTTTGACGTAGTCGGCGTGTCCCGGGCAGTCAACGTGCGCATAGTGGCGGCTTGGGGTGTCATATTCAACGTGAGACGTGTTGATGGTGATACCACGAGCTTTTTCTTCAGGCGCGTTATCGATCTGGTCGAATGCACGAGCAGAACCACCGTAGGTTTTAGCCAGAACGGTAGTGATAGCAGCAGTCAGGGTAGTTTTACCATGGTCAACGTGGCCGATAGTACCTACGTTGACGTGCGGTTTGTTACGTTCAAATTTCTCTTTAGCCACGACGATATTCCTTACTTTCTGTGCTCTCCTTGTGGGAGGAGAGCACGGGATCAATTATTTAAACTCGGGACTTATTTGCCACGGGCTTCGATTACGGCCTGAGCAACGTTGTTCGGCGCATCATCGTACTTCAGGAATTCCATGGAGTAAGATGCACGACCTTTGGTCAGAGAACGCAGCTGAGTTGCATATCCGAACATTTCGGACAGCGGAACTTCAGCGTGAATCACAACGCCAGTAACGTTGGATTCTTGACCACGCAGCATACCACGACGGCGGCTAAGGTCGCCGATCACGTCACCGGTATTCTCTTCAGGCGTTTCAACTTCAACCTTCATAATTGGCTCAAGCAGCACAGGTTTTGCTTTCTTAAAGCCATCTTTAAAGGCGATAGATGCCGCCAGTTTAAACGCCAGTTCGGAGGAGTCAACATCATGGTAAGAACCGAAATGTAAACGAATACCCATGTCAACTACCGGGTAACCCGCCAGTGGACCAGATTTCAACTGCTCCTGAATGCCTTTATCAACGGCAGGGATGTATTCGCCAGGAATTACACCACCTTTGATGTCGTTGACAAACTCGTAGCCTTTCGGATTTGAGCCCGGCTCCAGTGGGTACATATCGATAACAACATGACCGTACTGACCACGACCACCAGACTGCTTGGCGTGTTTACCTTCGATATCGGTAACTTTCGCGCGAATCGCTTCACGATAAGCAACCTGTGGTTTACCGACATTCGCTTCAACGTTGAATTCACGCTTCATACGGTCAACGATGATGTCAAGGTGCAGCTCACCCATACCGGCGATGATAGTCTGGTTAGATTCTTCATCAGTCCATACGCGGAATGATGGATCTTCTTTCGCCAGACGACCCAGAGCCAGACCCATTTTTTCCTGGTCAGCTTTGGTTTTCGGCTCAACGGCGATTGAAATTACCGGTTCAGGGAATTCCATACGCTCCAGAATGATCACATGGTCTGGATCACACAGGGTATCACCGGTAGTTACGTCTTTCAGACCGATAGCTGCCGCGATGTCGCCTGCGCGAACTTCTTTGATCTCTTCACGTTTGTTAGCATGCATCTGAACGATACGACCGAAACGCTCACGTGCCGCTTTCACGGAGTTAACTACGGTATCACCAGAGTTAACTACACCGGAATAAACACGGAAGAACGTCAGGTTACCCACAAACGGGTCAGTTGCGATTTTGAACGCCAGTGCAGCAAACGGTTCTTCATCGCTGGCGTGACGCTCAGCAGGAGTATCTTTACCGTCATCCAGCATACCGTTGATCGCAGGTACGTCAGTTGGTGCTGGCAGGTAATCAATTACCGCATCCAGCATTGCCTGTACACCTTTGTTCTTAAAGGCAGAACCACAGGTAACCAGAATAATTTCGTTGTTCAGAACGCGCTGACGCAGAGCTTTCTTGATCTCTTCCTCGGTCAGCTCTTCGCCGCCCAGGTATTTTTCCATCAGCTCTTCAGACGCTTCTGCTGCGGATTCGATCAGATTCTGGTGCCATTCTTCAGCCAGATCCTGCATATCGGCAGGGATCTCTTCGTATTCGAAGGTCACGCCCTGATCCGCATCGTTCCAGTTGATCGCTTTCATTTTCACCAGGTCGATAACACCGGTGAAGTGCTCTTCAGCACCAATCGCCAACTGAAGCGGAACCGGGTTCGCGCCCAGACGTGATTTAATCTGGCCTACAACTTTCAGGAAGTTTGCACCCATGCGGTCCATTTTGTTAACGAACGCGATGCGTGGAACTTTATATTTGTTAGCCTGACGCCATACGGTTTCAGACTGCGGCTGAACACCACCAACTGCGCAGTAAACCATTACCGCACCGTCAAGCACACGCATGGAACGTTCAACTTCGATGGTGAAGTCAACGTGTCCGGGGGTGTCGATGATGTTTACACGATGCGGTTCATACTGCTTAGCCATACCTGACCAGAACGCAGTCGTTGCAGCGGAGGTGATGGTGATACCACGCTCCTGCTCCTGCTCCATCCAGTCCATGGTGGCAGCGCCGTCATGAACTTCACCGATTTTATGGTTTACACCGGTGTAGAACAGAATACGTTCGGTAGTAGTGGTTTTACCGGCGTCGATGTGTGCACTGATACCAATGTTACGGTAGCGTGCAATGGGTGTTGTACGAGCCATTTGATTCCTCTATATCCTGGGACGTTCAAGTTAAGTAACCCAAAGCGGGCAGCTTCTTGAAGTGCCCGCTTGGTGACTAACACTACGACGGTTTTATTACCAACGGTAGTGTGCGAACGCCTTGTTGGCTTCAGCCATACGGTGAACGTCTTCACGTTTCTTCACTGCAGTACCTTTGTTTTCTGCAGCATCAGAAAGTTCGTTCGCCAGGCGAAGAGCCATGGATTTATCACCGCGTTTACGAGCAGCTTCTACGATCCAACGCATTGCCAGCGCATTACGACGAACCGGACGGACTTCTACTGGAACCTGATAAGTTGAACCACCTACGCGGCGGGACTTAACTTCGACGGTCGGACGGACGTTGTCCAGAGCGACTTCGAACGCTTCCAGTTCGTTTTTACCAGAACGCTGAGCCAGGGTCTCCAGCGCGGTATAGACGATAGCTTCTGCAGTAGATTTTTTACCATCTACCATCAGGATGTTTACAAATTTAGCCAGCAGTTCTGATCCGAACTTAGGATCCGGCAGAATTTTACGCTGACCAATAACGCGACGACGTGGCATGGAAATACTCCGTTGTTAATTCAGGATTGTCCAAAACTCTACGAGTTTAGTTTGACATTTAAGTTAAAACGTTTGGCCTTACTTAACGGAGAACCATTAAGCCTTTGGCTTCTTCACGCCATACTTGGAGCGAGCCTGCTTACGGTCTTTAACACCTGAGCAGTCCAGCGCGCCACGAACGGTGTGGTAACGCACACCTGGCAGGTCTTTAACACGACCGCCACGGATCAGGATCACGGAGTGTTCCTGCAGGTTATGACCTTCACCACCGATATAGGAGGTAACTTCAAAACCATTGGTTAAACGAACACGACATACTTTACGCAGTGCTGAGTTCGGTTTTTTAGGGGTAGTGGTGTACACACGAGTACATACGCCACGTTTTTGCGGGCAAGCTTCCAGCGCTGGCACGTTGCTCTTTGCAACTTTGCGCGCGCGTGGTTTGCGAACCAGCTGGTTAACTGTTGCCATTAAATAGCTCCTGGGGTTTGCTTTTGCTTCGTAAACACGTAATAAATCGCCCCGTAGTATCACGGGACGCAGAATTTTAGGGCTGAGCGTAAAGGGTGTCAAGAAATAACCAGGGTTATATCCACCATAGTTCAGATTGCGACGCAATTAGATGCGAAGTTGCTTGCGGTCGACATGGTGCTACCAGGCTACTTGCTGCGGGTGCTTTATCGTCAGCGCGACGAAATCAGTATAGCTCACCGATACTATTTTGGGTGAAATTTGGCCAACCAAACCACGCGCCTCAACATCTTCCTGTAACACGTACAATGCTGCCGGCGTCGCCAACAATTTATCCAGCGCAATACTGCCTTGCAATGCAGCAACGACACCATCCTGAAGCAACAGCAGCGCGTCACCCTCACCGGTCAAACGCAATAGTGATGTGAAATCACACTGGAAAGGAGAGTTCATTAACGAATAAAGCATCTCAACTCCTTTAGAAAGTGATCACACAATCAAAATCATTCAGACGGGCCCGCAATAACTCGCCGCTGAGGATCTCAACAGGCAAAACCCGGGCGCTATCCGCCGTCAGCCCACGTTCAGCAAGCGACTCTGCACAGAGATAACATTGCTCAATATCGTATAAGGGGAGAACACCAAAAGTCGCAATATAATCACGTGCGAGGATTTTTTGTGGTTGCTGCCCCGGCATCAGTTGTAAGACGCCATCACCAATGAAAAACAGTGCAATATTATCGCTGAGCGCCGACGTTGCCAGCACGGCATCAAGCCCTTCACGACCACCACTGGTACCGTGTGGGCCGTG
Source organism: [Pantoea] beijingensis (assembly GCF_022647505.1). Taxonomy (NCBI): domain Bacteria; kingdom Pseudomonadati; phylum Pseudomonadota; class Gammaproteobacteria; order Enterobacterales; family Erwiniaceae; genus Erwinia; species [Pantoea] beijingensis. The sequence goes on along the minus strand of NZ_CP071409.1, from coordinate 400,925 downwards.
GGTAAAGATAAAAGCAATCGAGTTCATCAGAATTGCACCAGACGATCGCAATGCAACGCAGCTTCAGCAAGCGAGCCCAGCCCCGTCAGTTGAAAACCAGGCTGTAAATTAGCAGCGGGTAGCCCGAGGCTAGCGGCCTCCTGCGCATCCGTGATACCGCGACGCAGCGCGGCGGCAACACAAATATTCAGTTCGGCCCCGCTATCACGACGCAAAGTCTGCCATTCTCGTACGATATCGACTTCGTCGCTTGCTGGTGAGGAAAGCTGATTCGCATTAAGCACACCTTCACGATAAAAAAAGACGCTGGTTAAAGTATGACCGGCGGCCAATAACGCTTGGGCAAACAGCAGAGCACTACTGGCCTGCTGAGTACCATATGCCGGTCCAGTGACCAACAAGGTAAAGCGCATTAACGATCCTGCCCCTGAAAATCACCGTTTTTAAACTGACGGATATAGAGGTATACCGTGTGCTTAGAGATATTCAGGCGGTCAGCAACTTGATTAATCGCATCTTTAATATCGAAAATACCTTTTTCATACAGATTCAATACTATCTGACGGTTCTTGGCGTTATTCGAAACATTGCGGTCAGCACTCACCTCTTCAATAGTGAACTCCAGCGTTTGCATCACCAGATCGTCCACCGAAGAAGCAAAGTTAACTGATGAAGCCACTTCCTGAATTTCTGGTGGCATAAAGGTCGACATAATCTGTGAAAAAGGAACATCGAGATTCATATTGATGCACAGCAGACCGATAACGCGATGTTCACGATTCCGGATGGCAATTGTGACGGACTTCATCAGCACGCCGCTTTTCGCCCGCGTGAAATAGGCTTTTGAAACATTACTATCGGCCCCGGTCATATCATGCAACATACGTAATGCCAGATCGGTAATGGGGGAGCCAATTTTCCGTCCAGTATGCTCGCCGTTTGCGATACGCACTGCAGAGCATTTTAAATCTTCGAGTGAATGCAGCACGATCTCGCAATGGGAGCCAATAAGCATGGCCAAACCGTCAACTACCGCTTCATAAGATTTGAGGATATCGAGATCGGTTTGTTCAAACGGATGCCGTTCCAGCAAATCTGACTCAATAAGTTCACCGGGACTGAATGGATTAGACATGAAGACACACCCTAATTGGCAGGAGCCTGTCTCAGCGCACACCAGGGCAGACTCATCATACAGAATTTTGCGCGGACATTAGTTTAGCAAATGTCGGAAAGCCGTGTCCCAACCTTTGTTAATAATTGCGGGAAATCTCAAGCAAGCATGGCAGCTCGTATCGTAAAAAAACCGCCGCAGTAGTTGCGGCGGCTATTCTCGCCATAAGAGGAACGGCAACCCTTATTCCCATCAACATGGGCTGAAGAGCAACCGGACAGGCTTAGGCTATTACGTCATGCGCTTCAGTGTTACTGTGCTTTTTTCTCGGCAGCAGCAGGGGCTTGTGCCTTTTCATCAGCCTTTGGTGCTGGCTTAATATCCAGCAACTCTACATCAAACACCAGCGTTGAGTTAGCCGGGATGCCCGGAACACCATTTTTACCATAGGCTAACTGTGGCGGGATAACCAGCTTGATTTTACCGCCTTTTTTCACCTGCTTCAGACCTTCGGTCCAGCCAGGGATCACACCGTCAAGACGGAAAGAGAGCGGCTCCCCACGGGTATATGAGTTATCAAACTCAGTACCGTCGATCAGCGTACCTTTGTAATTAACGACGACGGTATCACTATCTTTTGGCGCATCACCGCTACCTTCTTTCTCAACCTGGTATAACAGGCCAGATTCGGTTTTCTTCACGCCTTTTTCTTTGGCGAATTTAGTCGCGAATGCATCACCTTTGGTCGCGTTTTCCGTCGCATCTTTTTCCATTTTCGCCTGAGCGGCACCTTTCACGCGGGTCTCAAAAGCCTGAAGGGTTTGTTCGATTTCTTTATCAGAAAGCTTACTCTTACCGGCAAATGCATCCTGCACACCCGCGATCAACTGTTGTTTTTCCAGCGTGATACCCAGTTTCTCTTGCTCTTTCAGCGAGTTTTCCATGTAACGGCCTAGCGATGCACCCAACGCATAGGCGGACTGCTGATCGTCATTTTTAAACGCTGCATTTTTTGGTGTCTGAGGTGCAGCCTGTTGAGCCGGTGCGGATTCTGCTGCCATTGCCAATGGCGCATTCAGCGCAACGGCCATGGTGGTAGCTAACAAAGTAACTTTAAACAGTGATTTCATCCATTTCTCCAAAACCGAAGCCTCTCACCTCGGGAATTTTTAAAGCCTACGGCTTGTACTATAACTGGGTACGAAAGAATAAAAACTCTCGCTATGAGATATCTCAGTTTACTTCCGACTCTAATTTTGCCGCGAAGTTTCAAACACTACATGAAGGCGACATAATGCATTTTCAATCGCAGAAGGAAAATTAGTCGTAATTACCTGGTTAACGCAATGCTTTTCCCCGTAGAATCAGACGATTCGCCCAAAGAACGGGGCACCAGGTCCAAATAAGAGGAAATAAAATGCAACAATCATTGTTTGAGCAGCGGCTGGAAACACTGGAAAGCAAACTGGCATTTCAGGAACACACCATCGAAGAGCTAAATCAAACGGTGGTACAGCATGAGCTGGAGATGGCAAAAATGCGCGAACAACTGCGCCTGATGCTCGACAAACTTAAAGCGGCGGCGCCGTCAATGATAGCTTCGCAGTCTGAAGAGACGCCACCGCCCCACTACTGATGGCATCGTAGATGAAAAACGCATCACCTGTCCTCCCGTACATGCTTATCCAACGTATCGGCCATACGTGATATGAATCACATTAAGCGGTTTTGCCCGGCAATAAAGGCATCGCAAATGATGATTTGACTGATACTTATCAACCCGTTATGTGCGCATTACCGTTGATAAGGAATATTCACTATGGCAGTAAAAACACCCTTGGCTATTGTGGCTATGGCTCTGTTCCCGTTACTGGGCTATGCGGAAAACACCACCCCGCCTTGGGTAAAATCAGCCATCTTTTATCAAATTTACCCACCGTCATACCAGGATTCTAACGGCGATGGTATTGGCGATATCCAGGGTGTGATTCAACGACTCGACTACATTAAATCTCTGGGTGTGAATACATTATGGTTCAACCCCCTATTCAAGTCTGAGTTTAAAGATGGCGGCTATGACATCACCGACTTCTACCAGGTCGATCCGCGCTATGGCAGTAACAGTGATTTAGTCCAGCTCATTGAAGAAGCTCATAAGCGCGGTCTACGTATTTGCCTCGATCTGGTTGCAGGCCATACCTCAGATAAAAGCGCCTGGTTCCAGGAAGCCAGCAAGGGCCATGACCGACGCTATAGCGATTATTATATCTGGCCTGACCGGATACCGGACGACGTGAAAGGCAAAGAAAAGGACCAAATTGGTGGCGTCATTGGCGAGGACAGCTTCGTTAAGTCCACTGCTCCGCGGGCGTCTTATTATATTAAAAATTACTATGACGCTCAGCCTGCGCTAAATTACGGCTACGCTAATCCAAACCCCAAAAATGCCTGGGAGCAAGCCGTTGATGCACCGGGCCCCATGGCAGTTCGCCGAGAACTTGAAAACATTATGGCTTTTTGGATGGATAAAGGCATTGATGGCTTTCGTGTCGATATGGCATCCAGCATCGTTAAAAACGATCCTGATAAAAAAGCCACGATTGGCGTCTGGCAGGATATTTCAAATTGGTATCACACACACTATCCTGACGCAGTGCTGATTTCTGAATGGAGTAACCCTAAGGAGTCATCCAGCGCCGGTTTCAACATCGACTTTATGATGCATACCGGCAAATATAATTTTAACTCACTCTTTGTAAACCGGGTCGGCGGCGAATTTGCTCCTGTCGTAAGCTATTTTGCCAAAGACGGCAAAGGTGAGCTCAAAACCTGGTACAAACTCTATTCTGAACAATATAACGCGACTAAAGGTAACAGTCTGATCACCCTGCCTACAGGTAACCATGATATTCAACGCCTGAATGCCGGCGATCGTGACAGCGTTGAACAATTAAAAGTTGCCATGACATTTTTCCTGACGATGCCTGGCGCACCGTTTATTTACTACGGTGATGAAATTGGTATGCGTTTCCAAACCGGTTTATGGAACAAAGAAGGAAGTCAGGGAAAATCGACGAAGAACCGAGCAGGTGCACGCACTCCAATGCAATGGGATGACAGTAAAAATGCCGGATTTTCTACCACTGATTACTGGAATCTGTACCTACCGATCGATAAAAATCCACAGCGGCCAAACGTAGCAAAAGAAGAGAAAGACCCTCGCTCATTGCTCAATTACACTCGTAATTTATTAAAACTGCGTGCCTCGTCGTCGGCGCTCTCTGCCGAAGGTGACTGGGAATTGGTCAGTAATATCAATCGCCCTTACCCGATGGTTTACTTACGTTCTTCAGGTAACGAGCGGTATTTGATTGCCCTTAACCCAAGCGATCGACCGGTTAGCGCCTCGATCAATAATCTGAAAATCAATCAGGCCACCCGCGTAGTAGGTGATGAGGCTCAGGGGACATTAAGCACACAGGCTGCGCAGCCAGAAGTTAACGTTGCACCAATTTCTGCGCTGGTATTTAAGCTGGAGTAGGCGGGTTATTTCATGAAAAAAGCACCGAATAATCGGTGCTTTTTTGCTTCAGGGGTCATCCCGAATTAGTGACAGCCGCAGCCGCCGTTACCACAACCACCTTTGCCATGCTCATGCTCATGGTCATGGTCATGGTCGTGATGATGATCGTGCTCACCGTGAACGTGACCATGTGCCAGCTCTTCCGCCGTTGCTTCACGAATCGCCATCACTTCAACGTTGAAGTTCAGGTTCTGCCCTGCCAGCATATGGTTACCATCGACCACTACGTGCTCATCTTCAACTTCGGTGATTTCGACCGGTACTGGACCCTGATCGGTTTCCGCCAGAAAACGCATACCAACCTGTAGTTCATCAACGCCCATAAATACATCTTTTGGCACGCGCTGCACCAGGTTCTCGTCATATTGGCCATAGGCTTCATTTGCCGCGATATGCACGTCAAACTTATCGCCAACCACATGATCTTCCAGTGCCTTTTCCAGACCAGAGATCAGGGAACCATGACCGTGCAGATAGTCCAGCGGTGCGGTCACCGGAGACTCATCAACTAATACACCGTCTTCTGTACGTACCTGGTAGGCCAGGCTAATGACCAGGTCTTTTGCTACTTTCATGATATCTCCTAACCGTTGAGAACTAAGCTCCCGCCTCATTGGTCTATTTTTGCGTGCAATAACACCAACCAGAAAGGTTTAAGGTTGTGTTCACATTGGCGTGTACATTACGCCCATGTGAACGGAACAACCCATATCCTAAATAACTCAGGCTACATGGCAACAACCCGGCACATTTACTCACATTCAAGTAAATCATCGGGGCAGAGCGATGCCGTCGACAAACCTGCAGCCTTGAGTATGACAGGTATATATGTGGCGATTGTAGCGGAATTCAACCTCACTGTGCACCCAGACATTAAAAAAGCTGCTCATAACGCTCTACTCATACAGACACAAAGGGGATTTTTTCCGCGTGGATTATTCAGGATGGAAAATCCCGATCACCTGCTCATGAGTACGGATCTGGTCACGTGCCTGTTTATCCGCTTCACGCATTTGGTGACCACACTTTACACATTCCACAACATCAATATTGTTTTCCCGCCACAGCGCCAGTGAATCTTTTTCCTGGCAGTGCGGACAGACCGCACCAGCAATAAAACGTTTACGCATGACTTTACCTATGTTGGCTATTTCGCCGTGGCTGATACACCTATCGATGCGTGCCAGTAAACAAAAATCCTCGCAAGCGCGCTACGGGAGGAGCTCAGATACCAGCGTAAAGCACCCAGACGGAATCAGGCAAAATTACTCAAAACCGTCCCAACCATCGTATTGTCGCCTCTCGTGTTGCATTTCAGTCTGGAAAATATCCTCCAGCTCACGGCGCGCCTCTTTTACGCGAGAAATCTGCGCACTGTCGCCCGTGTGATTTGGCATTAACTCCCGTAGCATACGCATATCAAGACGGCGGAAATGTAACTGGGCACGCTGCGCCTGATGGGGATGCATACCTACCGTCAACAGCGCCTTACGCCCTAATTCCAGGGCGCTGGAAAAAGTTTCACGCGAAAACTGCGTCACGCCGGCCTGTAATAACTCATGCGCCTCAACGCGCCCCCGCGCACGCGCTAGAATTTGCAGATGCGGAAAGTGTTGCTGACACAGGTGAACAATAATCATCGAATCTTCCGGTGTACTGCAGGTGATAACGATAGATTGAGCGCTGTCAGCACCCGCTGCGCGTAGCAACTCCAGTTCCGTGGCATCGCCATAATATACTTTATAACCATATTTGCGCATCAAACTGACCGCGCTGATATCGCGCTCCAGAACGGTAATACGTTTTTTATTCGCCATCAGCAGGCGGCCCACCACCTGCCCAAAACGGCCGAATCCCACCACAATAACCTGGGGTTTATCATCCTCAACAAAAGGCTTTTCCTCACCTTCTTCCGGCTCGTTAAAGCGACGAGCCAGAATTTTATCGATCCCCTGCATCAGCAACGGCGTTGTCATCATGGAGAGCGTTACAGTGACCAGCAATAGCGGCAACTGATCGCCGCTAAACAATTTCGCAGAAGAGGCAGCCGAAAACAGTACAAAGGCAAACTCTCCCCCCTGACTGAGCACACCAGCAAACTGCAATCGCTCCGAGCTGCGAAGACCATAAATACGGGACAGGAGGTAAAGCACCCCACTTTTAACCGCCACCAGCACCACAACGCCAATCAGGATTTCCAGAATATGCGTATAAAGCACACCAAGATTCAGCGCCATCCCTACCGAAATAAAAAATAAGCCCAGCAGCAGCCCCTTAAAGGGTTCAATCGCAATTTCAAGTTCATGGCGATATTCACTCTCAGCCAAAAGAATACCTGCGATAAAGGTCCCCAGAGCCATTGATACGCCCAGCATATCCATAAATAGCGCCGATCCCAGTACCAGCAACAGCGCTGCGGCTGTGAAAACTTCGCGCACACCTGAAGCTGCAATAAACCGAAAAATAGGGCGCAGTAAAAAACGGCCGCCAATCAGCATGCCGACAAATGCCAGCACCTTTAGATCAACCTTAAACCAGTCAATATGTCCACTGTTGCCGCCCGCTAATAACGGTACTAAAGCCAGAGCCGGGATAACCGCGATATCCTGAAAAAGCAGCACTGAAAACCCAAGTTGCCCGGATTCACTGCGGTTCATCCCTTTATCACGCATCAACTGCAACGCCATTGCGGTTGAGGACATGGCAAGGCCAATACCGCCAATAATGGCCGCTTGCCAGGAGAAATCCGTAAGGTATAACAACCCACCCAATACTGCTGCGCTTAGCAGCACCTGAGAAGTTCCTACGCCAAAAATAGAGCGCCGCAGTTGCCAGAGCTTAGCCGGATTAAGCTCCAACCCAATGATGAACATAAGGAAAACAACGCCAAGTTCGGAAAAATGCAGAATCTCTTCTACATCGCTGATAAAGCCCAATCCCCAGGGACCAATCGCGATACCGGCCAACAAATACCCCAGTACCGCACCAATACCCAGCCGCGCGGCAATCGGCACGGCCACTACCGCCGCGAAGAGGTAAAGGACCCCGGCCATCAGCAAATCTTGTCCTTCCATTTACACGCCTCCATTAGGCAGTGGTGAGGCCAGCCAGTCACGGTAAGCATTCGCATAGTTTTTCATAATTTCTGGCGTCTGGCGCCGTGCCCAATAAACAATCATGGGTGTCATCCAGTGCATTCGGCACATTTGGGCAGTCAGTTCAAACGGGCGCATAATTTCCGACATCGGATAACGGTTTAACCCTTCCTGATGGTAAGCGGCTTCCGGTTCACCCGTAGTAACCACGCTTCGCCAGTATTTCCCTTCCAGCATGTTGCCGTTCGCTCCGCTGGCAAAACCGCGTGACAATACCCGGTCAAGCCACTCTTTCATCAGCGACGGACAGCTGTAGGTATACAAAGGATGCTGAAACACCACGATCTGATGTTCTCGTAATAACTGTTGCTCATAATGCACATCAATAAAAAAATCAGGGTAGTGCGCATAAAGATCGTGCACGGTGACATTATTTAGCTGCAGCGCCGGCTGTAACAACATTCGGTTAGCCACCGAATCTTGTGGTTCCGGGTGAGCATACAGCAACAGGACTTTAGGCAGCTGTGACATCATTCCTCTCCAAATCGTCGTCATAGTGTGCGTTTTCAGCTACCATGGCGGCGCAACGGAATTGGTTATTCCAAATGTTATATACCCTAAGTCATTCGAGTTGCTGGCGGCAGACAGCCGCGAAGCGCTTGCCCATGTAAGTGGCCGCGCGCGCAAGCAGCCAGGCTGCAACTTGAAGACGGGCAAATTATGATGACAATAAATTAACATACTCTGACGATACGGCACTTATGATTGTATTTTCCTCGTTACAAATCCGTCGTGGCACACGTGTGCTACTCGACAACGCGACTGCGACCATCAACCCCGGACAAAAAGTGGGATTGGTGGGAAAAAACGGCTGTGGTAAGTCCACCTTACTGTCGCTGCTAAAAAACGAGATAAGCGCCGATGCCGGTAGTGTGACTTTTCCTGGTAACTGGGCAATGGCTTGGGTTAATCAGGAAACACCTGCGCTTAACGTGCCCGCCATTGAGTATGTTATCGATGGCGACCGGGAATATCGTCAGCTTGAATCTGAATTAAAGCGTGCTAATGACGTCAATGATGGCGTTGCTATCGCCACACTACACGGCAAGATGGACGCCATCCAGGCATGGAGTATACCGTCGCGCGCCGCCGCTCTACTTCACGGTTTGGGCTTTAGTCAGCAACAATTACAGCGGCCAGTTAGCGATTTTTCCGGTGGTTGGCGCATGCGTCTAAATCTGGCACAGGCGCTGATCTGCCGCTCCGATTTACTGCTACTTGATGAACCGACCAACCACCTCGACCTTGATGCGGTCATCTGGCTGGAACGCTGGTTAAAAAGCTACACCGGTACGCTTATCCTTATTTCGCATGACCGTGATTTTCTCGATCCCGTTGTCGATAAAATTCTGCACATCGAGCAACAAACGCTGTTTGAATACACCGGAAACTACAGCGCCTTTGAACAGCAGCGCGCGACAAAACTGTCTCAGCAGCAATCAATGTATGAAAATCAGCAGCAAAAAGTGGCCCACCTGCAAAGTTTTATCGACCGTTTCAAAGCGAAGGCCAGCAAAGCAAAACAGGCGCAAAGCCGTGTCAAAATGCTTGAACGCATGGAATTGATCGCCCCCGCACACGTCGATAACCCGTTCAGTTTTAGTTTTCGCGAACCAGAAAATTTGCCTAATCCGCTGCTAAAAATGGAAAAGGTGACCGCTGGGTACGGTGAAAATATCATCCTGAACTCCATCAAACTTAATCTGGTGCCAGGCTCACGTATTGGCCTGCTTGGCCGTAATGGCGCAGGTAAATCGACGCTAATCAAACTGCTTGCCGGTGAGCTCGCTCCAATGGGTGGGGATATCGGGCTGGCGAAGGGCATCAAACTCGGCTATTTCGCCCAGCATCAGCTGGAATTCTTACGAGCAGATGAATCACCTCTCCAGCATTTAGTTCGCCTGGCACCTAAAGTACTCGAGCAGCAACTCAGAGATTACCTTGGGGGGTTTGGTTTTCAGGGCGATAAAGTCGGTGAAAGCACCAGCCGTTTCTCCGGTGGCGAAAAGGCCCGGTTGGTTTTGGCGCTTATTGTATGGCAACGTCCAAATCTGCTACTGCTTGACGAACCGACCAACCACCTCGATCTGGATATGCGCCAGGCGCTTACCGAAGCCTTAATCGATTTTGAAGGGGCATTAGTGGTGGTATCGCACGATCGCCACCTGTTACGCTCCACCACTGACGATCTTTACCTGGTCCACGATAGCAAAGTTGAAACCTTTGAAGGTGATCTGGAAGATTATCAACAGTGGCTGAGCGACCTGCAAAAACAGCAAGCTCAACAGGATAGCGTACCCAAGCAAGACAACATTAATAGCGCTCAGGCACGTAAAGATCAGAAACGTCGAGAAGCTGAGCTACGCAGCCAAACCCAGCCGCTACGTAAGCAGATCGAAAAGCTGGAAAAGCAGATGGAAAAGCTGAATCTTCAGTTAGCGGCAGCAGAAGCATCACTCGCAGAGCCAGCCCTTTACGAACAAAACCGTAAAGCCGATCTTACGACTGCACTGCAACAGCAAGCTGAAGCAAAATCGTCGCTGGAAACATGTGAAATGGCCTGGCTGGAAGCGCAGGAACAGCTGGAATCAATGCTGGTTCCGTAAACTAAAAAATTAGAACGGGAAGCCGGCACACTCGCCTGCTGGCATCCCGTACGCCCCTGCTCAGAATGGCTTATCCCCCAGGATAGTCGCCCGATGCATAATCCGGCGAGCCGGCAAATAATCCGCGGTGGCGTAATGCTGCGTCACCCGATTATCCCAAATCGCCACATCGTTCTCCTGCCAGCGCCAGCGCACCTGGAATTCCGGCTTAGTGATATGTGCAAACAGAAAGTTTAGCAATGCATCGCTCTCCTTCTGACTGATGCCCACAATTCGGGTAGTAAAGCCCTCATTGATAAATAGTGCCTGCTTGCCGCTAACCGGATGCGTTCGGATCACAGGATGCAGCAGCGGCGGATGCTTCTCGACCGCCTGCTTCCAGCGCTGATGCTCCTCTTCACTGCCGCGGTACTTATATTCCGGAAACGATTTGGTAAAATCGTGCTCTGCCTGCAGGCCGCTAAGCAATTGCTTAAACGGCTGCGAAAGCGCATCCCATGCGGCAATCCCACTTGTCCATAGCGTATCGCCCCCGCTTTCTGGCAGCAACTTCGCCGCCAGAATCGCCCCCGCTGGCGGCGTGTCAATAAAGGTGACATCGGTGTGCCAGTTATCATTATCCGGTGGGTTATCATCGTGGGTATCCAACACGATAATCTCTTCCGCGCCCTCGGCATGTGGGTAAACCGGATGGATATGCAAATCGCCAAAACGTCCTGCCAGCGCACGCTGTTGTACCGGTGTTAACGGCTGATCGCGGAAAAACAGCACCTGGTGGCGAATTAATGCGTGATAAAGCTGTTCAAACTGCGCATCGCTCAGCGGACGGCTCAAATCCAGATTGCTGATTTGGGCACCAATATGCGGGCCCAGCGCGGTAATGGTTAGACGCTCTTTCATCGCTGTTCTCCGTGCCAGGGGGTTAAACGTCGCTGCAGGGCGCGTAGCCCCAGCTCCAGGGTAAAAGCGATAATAGCGATAACGGCAATACCGGCCAGTACCACGTCGGTCGCCAGAAACTCGCCGGCGGACTGCACCATAAAGCCCAGTCCACGCGTGGCGGCAATCAGTTCGGCAGCCACCAGCGTTGACCAGCCGACGCCGAGCCCGATGCGCAGGCCGGTTAAAATTTCCGGCAGCGCGCCAGGTAAAATCACCAGCCACAATACCTGCCAGCGACTGGCGCCCAGTGAACGCGCGGCGCGCAGGCGGACCTGCTGCGCGCTCTTAACGCCAGCCATAGCAGACAGTGCGACCGGTGCAAAAATAGCCAGATAAATCAGTAATATTTTTGATGTCTCACCAATGCCGAACCAAATAATCATCAGCGGCAAATAGGCCAGCGGCGGTACCGGGCGGTAAAGCTCAATTAGCGGATCGAGAATCCCGCGCACCGTTGAATTTAATCCCATGGCAATCCCGACCGGAATACCGATAAAAGCAGCAGCGAACAAGGCAACCAGGATCCGGGTTAAACTAGCGGTGAGGTGCTGCCACAGTGTGGCATCCATAAATCCCTGTGGACTGGCGATAGCAAACAGCTTTTGCAGCACCTGCTGAGGCGCCGGTAAGAATAACGGGCCAAGCAAGCCAAATGCAGTAACGCTCCACCAAATCAGCGTTAATATCGCCAGCGTGATGAAACTTAAGGTCAGTTGGCGTGAAAATGGCAAGTGCAACCAAGCCCGCCGAGTGGCCACCTTATCGTGAATGAGTAAGCTCATGAGAACACCTCTCGCTGCTGAAATACGCGGCTTAACACATATTCACGGCATGCGATAAATGCCGGATCAGATTTTATCGCCCTGCAAGGTTCACCCGCCGCATAGCGATGACCAAAATTAAGCGTTAGGCGTTCAGTGATGCGTCCCGGTCCGGGTGAGAGCAGAATTAGCTCGCTGGCAAGAAACACCGCCTCTTCGATATCGTGGGTAATCAGCAGTACCTGCTTACCGCTATCTCGCCAAAGAGTCAGCAATAGTTCCTGCATCTGCTCACGGGTAAAAGCATCCAGCGCGCCAAAAGGTTCATCAAGCAGCATTAGCTGTGGCTCTGCCGCCAAGGCACGTGCAATCCCGACGCGTTGCCGCATCCCGCCGGACAGCTGCCAGATAAAGCGCTGCCCGGCGCCTTCCAGTCCAACCTTTTTCAACATGCGCCGCGCAATACTACGGCGTTCCACTTTACCGATCCCCGCCAACTGTAGCCCCAGCGCGACGTTATCCTCAACGTTGCGCCACGGCAGCAGGCCCTCGTTCTGGAAGACTACACCACGCTCCGCTCCCGGTTTGGTCACTGGCTTACCGTTCAGCGCGATCGTGCCCGATTCGGCAGATAAAAACCCGGCGATTAAATTCAGTAACGTGGTTTTACCGCAGCCCGATGGCCCCAGAACAACCACCAGCTCACCTGCTGCGATCGACAGATTGATATCCTGCAAGACCGGTTGACCATCGTAACGCGCATAAAGATGAGAAACGGATAACATAGGCGCGCCTCACTGTTCGACAATCTGTTTAACAAAGCGGTCAGTGATAAATCCGCTGTAATCGTTCGCTACCTGCGGAATTTTGCCCTGTTCTTTCAGGAACTGAGCGGTATCAACAATGGCTTTGTTCACCGGCTGTGCCAGCTGTTCAACCTGCTGCTGCGCGGTAAGGTAGGTATTGCCTTTGACCAACCCCGGCACTTGTGTAGGTGGTACGCCGCTTAAACGTGACAGCTTGTTGAGGTTATTCTCATCCTTTAACCAGGAATCCGGATGATCAAGATAGGCCTGCTGCGCAGTCAGCGCACTACGAACAAACGCGGTAATAATCTCAGGATGTTGTTGGGCAAAGTCTTTACGTACCACCCAGACATCAAGCGTTGGCGATCCCCATTGCCCTACCTGCGCAGAATCAGTGAGTATATTGCCCTCTTTCTCCAGCTCATTTACCGCCGGCGCCCAAACGTAAGCGCCATCGATATCGCCACGCTGCCATGCGGCCACAATGGCCGGAGGCTGTAAATTGATGATTTGCACCTGTCCGGGCTTTATGCCCCAGCGCTTTAACGCCGCCAACAAGCTGTAATGGGTGGTAGAAATGAAAGGAACGGCAATACGTTTACCGATAAGATCTTTTGGCGAGCTAATGGCTTTTTTCACCACCAGCGCTTCTGAGCTACCCAACCGGGAGGCAATGAGAAAAACGTCAATCGGCACCTGCTGGCTGACGGCGACCGCCAACGGACTGGACCCAATATTACCAATTTGTACATCGCCAGATGCCAGCGCCCTTACTACACCGGAGCCGCTATCAAATTTACGCCAGTCGACATGCGCGCCGCTCTGCTTCGCGAAAACCTCATCCGCCTGCGCCACTTTTGCCGGCTCTGCCGACGTTTGGTACGCTACGGTAACATCAACGGCGCGGGCACTCAGAGACGTGAGCGTCAGCGCCGCTACCCACAACAGACCGCATAATTTTCCCGCCATCACTCGCTCCAACATTTATCCCCAAAGGAATACCGTTGTAACCGAGCGGGTAATAAACAATAAAGGAATTAGAAATTATTTTTTATTCCAAATTTGCATTAAAATGCGATTAACGGTCGCCACAAACCACCTTGCAGGCTACTTTGTTGAGCAGTCTCGATAAAACGCATGCCTGATAGCCCGTCGTCAATGCCCGGCAACAGAGGTGCGTCACCGCCACGAATGGCGATTGCCGCCTCACGGTAGATCTGTGCAAACCCCTCCAGATACCCTTCAGGATGTCCTGCAGGTGTACGACAAACCCGCCGACTGCTCTCACCACAATCCCCGTTATTCCGTGTAATGCGTTTCGCACTGCTTTGCCGGGATTGGATCCATAGCTCATTCGGATGGGTTTGATGAAATGTCAGACTGGCTTCGCTGCCGTAAATGCGTAAGCGCAGATCGTTCTCGTGCCCTGCCGCTACCTGGCTGGCCCACAGACGGCCGCGGGCGCCGCCGTGATAACGCATATCGACAAATATTTCATCATCCAGTTTACGCCCCGCTACGCGCGTTAACATCTCGCAGCGTATTGCTTCCGGCTCCATCCCGCTGACAAACCTTGCCAGTTGCCAGGCGTGAGTACCAATATCCCCAATACAGCCAAAACCTGATAGTGCAGGATCGCCCCGCCAGCGGGCCTGCTTATTATCAGTCAGCTCGACACGCTCGCTCATCCAGTCCTGTAAATACTCAACCTCGACAGAGCGAATCTCGCCCAACTCTCCACGTAAGACACGCTCGCGCGCCTCACGGATTAGCGGTAATCCACTGTAATTATGCGTAAGAATGAAGTGAACCTCTCCGGCAGAAACCACCTCGGCAAGTTGCCTCGCTTCCTCCAGTGAAATACACAGCGGTTTATCACAGATCACGTGAATACCCTGCTGAAGGAAAGCCAGCGCAACCGGAACATGAAGATGATTTGGCGTCACGATCGCCACCACATCAATACCCTCATCACGGGCGCTTTCCTGCTGTGCCATTTGCCAAAAATCGCGGTAACACCGTTCCGGCGCTATATGCAGCGTTGCACCACTGCGTTGCCCGACTTCCGGTGAAGAGGAAAATGCCCCAGCGACCAGTTCATACTCGTCATCAAGTCGGGCAGCAATACGGTGGACCGCACCAATAAAAGCACCTTCACCGCCGCCGACCATCCCCAGCCTTAGCCGTTTACTCATTGTGACTCCTCCAGTCCGAGCATACGGCGAATCTGTCGCCGATCGTATTTTCCTCCGGCAAAGTCATCAAACGCATGGCGGGCAACAGGAATAATATGGCGAGCAATAAATTCTGCCCCCTCACGGGCGCCGACCTCACTATCCTTAAGGCAACACTCCCACTCCAGCGTGGCCCAGCCATCATAGTCATATTGGGCCAGCTTGCTGAAAATAGCGGTAAAATCGACCTGCCCATCGCCCAACGATCTGAAACGCCCGGGGCGTTCGGTCCAATTCAGATAGCCACCGTACATCCCGCATCGGGCATTGGGCCGGAATTCAGCATCTTTCACATGAAAAGCCCGGATACGGGAATGGTAGCGATCGATAAACCCCAGATAATCCAGCTGTTGCAGGATCATATGACTGGGATCGTAGAGCAGCGTACAGCGCGGATGATTATCTACCAGCGCTAAAAAACGCTCAAAGGTCACACCATCATGCAGGTCCTCCCCCGGATGTAGCTCATAACAGAGATCCACGCCTGCCTCATCAAAAGCATCCAGAATTGGCCGCCAGCGCCGGGCAAGCTCTTCAAATGCCGTTTCAACCAGTCCTTCTGCTCGCTGCGGCCAGGGATAAATAAAAGGCCACGCCAGCGCACCAGAGAAAGTGGCATGGGCACGTAGCCCTAAACGATTTGACGCAGTGGCCGCATAACGCAGCTGCTGCTGCGCCCAGAGCGTTCTGCCGCGGCTATCACTATGCAGTTCAGGCGGGGCAAAACTATTGAATGCATCATCATAAGCGGGATGAACGGCGACAAGCTGCCCCTGAAGATGGGTAGATAATTCACTGATAGACAAACCTTTTTCGGCAAGTTTTCCGCAAATCTCATCGCAATATGTCTGGCTTTCAGCCGCCTGCTTCAGATCAAAAATAGCCGGCAGATGCGTGGGGATCTGTACGGCGCGAAAGCCCAACGCAGCGGCCCAGCCGGTCAACCCATCCAGGGTATTAAAAGGCGCGCAATCACCGATAAATTGTGAAAGAAAAATAGAGGGCCCTTTCAGCGTGTTCATGGCATCTCCTCAGCAAGAAAAATCGTACGTTGTTGACGAACGGCCTTATCTGCCGCCAGCACAATTGCCAGGCTGTCTATCGCCAGTTGCTGATGGGTAGCAAGATCGAGATTGTGTCGAATGGCGGAAGCAAAGAAAGTCTGCTCACGCTGGCACAGCGCCAGATGGTCAGGTTCATCCTGATAATCAAACCACTCATCCTTATGCACAAACTGCTGGCTGTCGTCCAGTTCAGCATGATGCAGGCGTAACGATTCGGTACGCGTGTGGGAATCGACATTATCCGATTCCCCTTCACCACCGGCCTGCCGGGCGACGATGGATAACGATCCGTGAGGACCAATCACGTCTTTAACAAAAAACGCGGTCTGACTCATCATCGGCCCCCAACCTGCCTCGTACCAGCCAACGGATCCATCGTCAAAACGGACCTGAAGCTGGCCATAATTGTATTGCCCGTCCGGTAATACATCACTAAGACGGGCACCGATAGCACTCACACTAACCGGTTTTGCCTGCGTCATCTGGCACATCACATCCAGATAATGCACCCCGCAATCAACTATCGGTGAGAGCGACTGCATGATCTGCTGATGAACGTGCCACATATTGCCGTGACTTTGCTGATTCAGGTTCATACGCATCACCAACGGCTTCCCCAAAGAATGAGACAGCGTGACAAAGCGCTGCCAGGCGGGATGGTGGCGCAAAATATAGCCGACAACCAACTTACGTTCGGCTTTGCGCGCTGCATCCACTACACGTCGGGCACCTTCCAGCGTCGCGGCCAATGGCTTTTCAATAAACAAATGGCATCCTGCCTCCAGCGCCATCAAGGCATACGCTTCGTGGCTGTCTGGCCAGGTGGCAATGCAAACGGCATCAGGGCTTGTGGCCACAAGCGCCTGCGAGAGATCGTCAAACAACGGAAGGTTATCGTTAAGCTGTTTGCCCAGAACCTGCTTTGAGCTTCCAGTTGACACTAAACCGCAGAGCTCAAACGCCTCCAACCGTTGACAAGCGAGCGCGTGTGAACGTCCCATATTGCCGCAACCCACCATCAAGATACGTAACGGACTATTTGACATCCGCTTTCTCCTCTTTGTAGTGGAACGTCAGGAAGAAGAGGAAGGCGATAACCAACGCAGCAATCGCTGGCAGCCACCAGAAATGCTGCCACTGCACCAGTGCTTCACTGCCTTGTGCGGTTACCGAACGGTTAAAAATGGCACCGCTGATTTGGGAACCTATTAACATGCCGAGGCCATAAGTGAACAACACCAGCAGGCTCTGCGCCTGGCCCTTAATACGTTTACCCGCCACTTTATCGGTATAGATAAAACCAATCACAAAAAAGAAGTCGTAACATACGCCGTGCAACACAATCCCCAGATAGATCAGCCAGCGTGTCTCCTCATTAACGCTCAGCGCAAACATGACATAGCGTAAGAACCAAGCCAGCATCCCGATCAACAGCATCATCTTAATGCCCAGCCGACGGAACAGCAGAGGGATCAGCAGCATAAAGATCAGCTCTGACATTTGCCCAAAGGCCATGACACCGCTAACGTTTTCAAACCCCAGAGCAGAGATAAAGGGAGCGGCATAGGCGTAATAAACGGCGAGGGGGATGGAGATCAACATGGCACAGATGCTGAAGACTAAAAAATGGCGCTGTTTTAGCAAGGCAAAGGCGTCGGCGCACAACAGGTCACGCAATGCCAGCGGTTTTCCTTTATCCGGCGCGGGCGTATGCGGCAAAGTAAAGCTGTATATTCCCAGCACCAGTGAGGCGATCGCCGCCAGCGTAAAAATAGTGGTGCTGCTCGATAAGCCGCCCAGCCCAACCAGCAGGCCGGCGACGATCCAACCGATGGTGCCAAATGCCCGGACCACCGGGAAACTTTTCTCACTGTTGCTGAGGCTATGAAAGGCGACGTTATTGCTGAGCGCAATAGTTGGCATATAGCACAGCATATAAGCAAAGATGACCCACAAAATACCGCTTTGCCCGTCGGCAAACATGCCGGGAAGTATCCACAACAGTGCCGCGCCCACCAGATGCAGAACACCCAAGACCCGTTGCGACGAGAAAAATCTGTCAACAACCATGCCGAGGAAAAAAGGTGAGAGAATCGATGCGATTGGCCCGGTAGAAAAGGCATCACCAATCAGTGCGGACAGGCCGTATTCACCCATCACCACACCCAGCGTCACGTACCATGAGCCCCAAACAAAGAATTGCAAAAACATCATCAGTGAAAGACGCGGCACTGCCCATTTACAGACAAGCTCGCCCTGCTGAACCGTTGACTGTGAAGACATATAACCTCCAGAGATAATAAGCGCCAGACGCTTAGCTGCTCGCGCCATCGACTTGTAATCGATTACATTTTATAATCTGTCGCCATCCCTGGTGTAACTGCTGACAACGTGTGAAAGTCTGAACAATTCGATGAGTATTGTGTCGTCTAAATTGTCGACGTATGGCTTACCATCTTTGCCGGTAGCAAGATCATCAAGGCGATGTTGTCATCGCACTTTTAATGCTATTGTTTGACAAAATGTAATCGATTTCTTCTTTTCAGCAAGCGAATGGCCGCGGCTCAGCGCCGTTTTTGTATAAGTTTGCAGCAGGCTTCACATTTCCCATGGTGGCTTCAAGGACTAGCATGTCGATAGAACACGTCGCTCGCCTGGCGGGCGTTTCCACCGCAACGGTTTCACGCGTGCTTAACGAGCATCCTGGCGTCACGCCCCGCACCCGAGAAAAAGTGCTGGCGGCCATAGAAGCCAGTGACTACCGTCCCAATTTACTGGCACGCCAGTTACGTACCTCGCGTAGCCGTATGCTGCTGGTGCTGGTATCAAATATCACGAACCCCTTTTGTTCACTGGTGGTTCGTGGCATAGAAGCCGAGGCCGAAGCGCAGGGTTATCATATCCTGCTGTGTAACTCGGAATCGCGTGTGACCCGTGAATCGGCCTACCTGACATTGTTGAGCGGTAAAGTCGTGGATGGCGTCATTACCATGGATGCCATCAGTTGTCTGCCGGGGCTAACGTCCCTGATTGGCCATTCACCGTGGGTACAGTGCGCAGAAGGCGATCCCGGATACCGCGCCTCGTCGGTGACGATTGATAACCAAGCCGCAGCGGCCAGCGTAGTACGCTACCTGGCGCAAAAAGGACGGCACCGGATTGCCTTAATCAATAACGATATGCGCTATCTCTATTCCCACCAGCGCGAAGCGGGTTATCGCAACACCCTATCGGAACTCAACCTTGAATGGCATCACGTCGAGTATGCCGAAACACTGGATTATCAGGCTGGGAGCAACGCCATGCAGCGGCTACTGGCGCTACCGCAGCCACCAGATGCGGTGTTTGCTATTTCGGATGTACTGGCTGGTGGTGCGCTGCATGCTATTAGCGAAGCCGGTTTAACCGTGCCAGGAGATATCGCGGTAATGGGATTTGATGGTGTACCTTTTGGAGCCGTCACCGCGCCACCGCTCACCACCATTGAACAACCGATGCATCAGCTAGGCGTACGCAGCGTACAACTGCTGCTGGCGCGAATCAAAAACCACCGTGAACCGGTGGTGAATGAAGTACTGGACTGCCAGCTTATCGTGCGCGGCTCGGCCTGATCAATGCCAGATTAGCAGGACACAGGCCGCCGTGAGCAGTCCCATCGAAACGTTGAATATGGTCCATGCCCGTCTGCTACGTAAAATACGGCCAATCAACGTCCCAAAACCAAGCCAGATTACCCCCGCCACCGCATTGACCAACACCATTCCAATGCTTATCGCGATCACGGAAGCACGCCAGGCTTCACCGGCCAGGCTGAAACTGGCCACCGCCCCCAGCGCCATAAGCCATGCCTTCGGGTTAATCAGCTGTAATAATCCCCCCTGCCAGAATGGCATCGGGTTTTGTGGCCCTGCATCAACCTCCAGTGTTTCATAGGCGGCCGTACCGATTTTCCACGCCAGCCATAACAAATAAAGGCTACCGGCAATCTTCAGAATAAGATGCAGAGCCGGATAGAGTAGGATCAAGCCGCCAACGCCGAAAGCGACCAGCAGCAACATCACCTGCATCCCAAGCATAATGCCAACCATCAATGGCAATGAGCGAAGGAAACCAAAATTAGCACCGGAGGCGGTGAGTAACATATTATTAGGACCAGGCGTAATTGCCGCGACCCATAAAAAACCGAGCATAGAGAGAAAAAGACTGAGTTCCATGAATCGGGTGCCTCTCACCCTAAAAAATTGCGAACTTACCGAAGCTAACAGCGTGATATGGATCGTACAAGCCTTTACAACATCATTTTTAACGACATGGATGACATTATGTTCACGCCAATGCCTGGGATGCGTAATCCGCACCTGCAAACCCTCCTTCCACGTCTGGTAAGACGACGCATTCATTTGCAGCCCAGTTGGCAGCGACTCGAATTGCCCGATGGCGACTTTGTCGACCTGGCATGGAGTGAAAATCCCGCTCAGGCCCGACATAAGCCGCGAGTGGTTCTGTTTCACGGGCTGGAAGGCAGTTTTCACAGCCCTTATGCGCATGGACTGTTACAGGCATGGAAAGATCGCGGTTGGCTTGGCGTGGTGATGCACTTTCGTGGTTGTAGCGGTGAACCGAATCGCCTGCAGCGCATTTACCACTCCGGCGAGACGGAAGATGCCAGCTTTTTTCTGCAGTGGCTACAACAAACGTGGGGGAAAGTGCCCACCGCTGCCGTTGGCGTATCGCTGGGAGGCAATATGTTGGCCTGCCTGATGGGTAAACAGGGCGATCGGTGTCTGCTGGATGCCGGCGCGGTCGTTTCTGCCCCATTGATGCTGGAGCCTTGTACTGACCGCCTGGAACAGGGGTTTTCGCGTATTTATCAACGCTACTTACTAAAACTGCTTAAGCAAACCGCCAAACGTAAACTCCTTGCGTGGCCAGGTACACTGCCTGTAGATTTGCCGCAATTGAAAGGATTGAAGAAGCTGCGCGATTTTGATGATGCCATCACCGCACGTGCCCATGGCTTTACCAGTGCTATCGATTACTATCGGCGCTGTAGCGCGCTGCCGCTACTACCCAACGTGCGTAAACCGCTATTGATCATCCACGCGAAAGACGATCCTTTTATGACTGACGCGGTGATCCCGGATCCGGCAAACTTACCTGCTAATATTGAATATCAACTAACGGAAAACGGCGGGCACGTCGGCTTCGTCGGCGGCACATTGCGTAAACCGCAAATGTGGCTGGAAACACGCATTCCGCAATGGCTTTCTCATTATCTGGATAACTAAAGCTGTGATCATTCCCTGGCAAGACCTGACACCTGAAACACTGGATAACCTGATTGAATCTTTTGTATTACGAGAAGGTACCGACTACGGCGAACAGGAACGTTCTTTAGAAGGTAAAGTTGAAGACGTTCGCCGCCAGCTAACCAGCGGCGAAGCGGTGCTGGTTTGGTCGGAACTGCATGAAACCATCAATATTATGCCGCGTGGGCAGTTGCGCGATTAAGGGCCTATTCTGTCAGGCCGTTGGAGCGCGGGCATCAGCCCCGCTCCTGTCCCCTCGGAACATGCCCTGCTCGCGCCCTAAAGTTGCTTTACCAGCTCAGCCGAGTTCACGACAAAACCAAAGCATTGTTGAACATTATATAACGTAGCATCAAGGCAGTAAGCGGGCGATGTCGTCGCGCTGCAATCTTCCAGCAGCAGGCAGTCATACCCGTGGAAATTCGCGTCCTGTAGTGTACAGAGCACACACTGATCGGCATTGACGCCAGCAAATAACAGCGTGGAAACGCCCAGGTTTCGCAGCACGCTATCCAGCATCGTGTCCTGGAAACCAGACATCCGGTACTTGTCGATCCGAATATCATCAGACTCCGGCGTCAGCTCATCAACCACCGCCGCCGCCCAACTGCCCGCCTGTAATACCGGAGCACCCGACCCCGGCAGCGCATCCCCCAAGCCGACACCATCACCATGGGGATTATAAACATGTAGCAATGCCGGGCTCAGATTAAGTCTATCCGGCCGGTTACCCCAGTTAAGCCAGATTACCGGGACATCAACGTTACGCAAAGTAGGCAGCAATTTTTGCAGCGGTGCGATTGGCTTCCGTGCTGCGGAAACATCAACGCCAATATGGCTGAGCCAGCCGTCAACGTGGCAAAAATCATTCTGCATATCGATGACCAACAGTGCTGTACGGGTCAAATCAAAAGTGACTTCACGCCCTGCACTGCTAAGTGTCAGCGGGCGGGGTACAGGCAGTGCCCGAACCATATCAACCTGGGTTTCGCTGACGTGCCATTGATTATGCGGCGCACTTCCCAGTGGATTTCCCGTCATGTCAACTCCCGCTCAGCACGCGTAAATCTTCTTCATCCAGCGTCATGGGCTCACCGCTGCGAATAAGCTCGGCAAATCCTTCATTTGGCGTCATAACCGTGAGCGTATACAGCTTACCGTTGCCAGTATTGCGGATAAGATGTTCATTCCCCGGATGGAGTAGCAAAGCGTCACCTTTGCCAATAATCACTTCATTGCCATTGCAACTGGCCACACCTTCGCCTTGTAACACGTAGAAGAACTCATGCGCATGGACATGGGCGTTAGGCGGTGTTGCTCCACCAACAGTGAAGATCTCCACGACAAAGATGTTATCAATATCATCCTGTTGCTTATCAAAAAGCACGGCGAAATAGTTCGTGTCCTGCGGGCTGATACGAAACACCTGCGCATCTGCCACATTAGTTAACCGGAAGTTCATCATCCACTACTCCTTACGATAAGGCTGAGTTAATGCGCCCGGCTGAACCGTGCGCCCCACCACGCCGGACATTGCCAGGATGGTGAGCAAATAAGGCAATGCCAGCAGTAACTGTGGCGGTAACGTACTCTCAAATAGCTGAAGCGATAGCTGAAGGGCATCGGCAGCACCAAAAATAAACGCTGCGATTAAAGCCTTGAATGGGCTCCAGCGACCAAAAATCACGATAGCAAGAGCGATAAATCCCTGCCCACTAACAATATTGTCGCGAAAAAGCCCAATCTGCGCGGTCACCAGATAGCTGCCTGCCAGCCCTGCGCCTATACAGGAGAGCAACACGCCCCAGGTACGAATTTTCAATACGTTAATACCCGCGGCATGCGCCGCTCGGGGGTTTTCACCGACCGCACGCAGAGACAGTCCAAATCGGGTGTGGAACAGACCATAATGGGCGATAACCACCAGCGCCAAAGTAAACCAGAGCGGTAGCGGTTGCTTGAATAGTACTGGCCCCAACCCAGGGATATCGGACAGCAGTGGAATGGCAACCGGATCCAACATAGCAATAGTAGGTGACGACCTATCGCCCATCATCAATGAGTAGATCCAGGTGGCAAACCCTCCCGCAAGGATATTAAAGACGATACCGACCACAATTTGACTGGCATGCGCGCGCAGATACAGCGCAGCCAGTAAGAAACCTACCACCAGCCCCGCAACGCCTCCAGCCATAAACCCGAGCACTGTGGAACCGCTATATACTGCAGTCATATAGCTGCCCAGCGCCCCCATCAAGATGGCCCCTTCGATACCGATATTCAGTACCCCGGCGCGTTCAGCATAGATTTCACCAAGTGCGGCAAGCAATACCGGCCCGGCTAAACGCACCGCAGCGGCCAACCAGGTGACGATGAAAGCGTTATTAACATTCATTAATTCATTCATGGCGTGTCCTCCGACAACGGTGGCGTTGAACGTGCTGTACCCGGCCAGCGTACGCGGTAATAGCGCAGGATATCGCCTGCCAGAATCAGCAATACCACCAGGCTTTGCAGGATCAGCACCACTGAAGTGGGTAAGCCCGTTTGACGCTGCATAGCATTACCGCCGACTTCCAGCCCGCCATAAAGGATTGCCGTGGGGATCACCAGCAGCGGATTCAACCGGGCCAGTAGCGCTACAACCACCCCAATAAATCCTACGCCGCCAGAGAGTCCATCCATCAAGCGATGCTGTACGCCAAGCACCGCACAGAGTCCCGCCAGCGCCGCCAGGCCGCCGCCAAGCAGCACGGCGCTCATCTGCCGTTTCGCGACATTGATTCCGCCATAACGCGCCGCTTTCAGATTCAGGCCGCTCACAATAATTTCATATCCGGCAGGCGTCGCGCGGATTAGCCACCAGACAAAAAGCGTGGAGAATAATGCAATCACCAGCCCCCAGTGCATCCGCATACCGTTGACCAGATAGGGTAACCAACTGTCGTGAGGCAACCGCGGCGTTTGCGGAAGATCGCCCACGGCACGCATCGGGCCTGACACCAAATATTGCACCAGGAAGATCGCCACGTAGTTTGCCATCAATGAGATCAGCACATCGTTACCGCCGAACCGCACTCGCAGTGCTCCGACCCAACCAGCCCACAGCGCGCCAGAGACAAATGCCGCTATCAGCACCGCAGGCCAGTAGAACCAATCCGGTAACGTCCAGGGAAATCCCTGTGGCGTACCGGACAGCGCTATCCAGCTTGCCGCCGCTGCCCCAACTAAAAAGCACCCCTCAAAGCCGATATAGCCCAGCCCCGCGCGCCAAATAACGATGGTAGCCAACGCAATAAGCATTAGTGGAGTTGCCTGGACCAGCGTTAACCCTATCCCGCGCAGCGAGCCGAAGGCCTCGCTAAACAAGAAACCATAGGCAACCAATGGGTTACCACCGAAGGGAATAAATAACAGGCCCGCCAGCACGAACGCGGCCAGCATTGCGCTCAGCGAGGTGATCAATATTGCCGAGGAGGAGTCCACGGGGGCCAGGCGTTTCTCAAGCAGCTTTTTCATCATCCGCTCCTTTTTTCAGTTTACCGCCCGCCATTAGTTCACCCAGTTTTTCCGGCGTAGCCTCTGCCGCATCCAGCACACCGGCAATCTGACCGCCGTACATCACGGCAATACGATCGGAGAGGTTAAGAATCTCTTCCAGCTCGGCTGAGATCATGACAATGGCACACCCTTGTTCACGAGCAGCCAGCAGCCCTTGCCATACCGCTTCTACGGCACCGACATCCAAACCGCGAGTGGGTTGCTCCACCACTAACAGTCGCGGATTACGGGCCACCTCTCTTCCAAGGATGAGTTTTTGCAGGTTCCCACCGGAGAGTTTTCCAGCTTCAAATTCACTGTCCGGTGTACGCACCTTGAAGTGCGCAATAATACTTTGCGCATGGCGGGCAATACGCCCTCGATCTAATAGCCAGCCGCGCGCACGGGTAAAGGTCTGTTGCGCGCCAAGCATCGCGTTATCGGCAATAGACATAGAGGTGATCGAGCCTACGCCACGACGGTCGGCAGGAATAAATCCAATGCCTTTAGCGCGGCGCTGCGCCGGTGAATCTTCAGTAATATCCTTGCCGGATAGCCAGATACGTCCCGCTTCCACACTGCGGAGGTTGAGCAATGCATCCGCCAGTTCTGACTGACCGTTTCCGTCAACACCGGCAATCCCGAGAATTTCACCTGCCGCCACCTGAAGTGATGCACGCCAAATTTTCTGTTTACCACTTTCATCACGTAATGCGATGCTGTCGACACGCAACACCTCTTTTCCTGGTCGGCAGGGCGATTTATTAACGCGCAACACAACATCTCGTCCCACCATGCGCCGGGCTAAATCTGTTTCCGACGTTTCAGTGACCGCAACGGTATCGACCATTTTTCCACTACGCATAACCGATACGCGATCGGCTATCGCCATAATTTCATACAGCTTATGGGTTACGATAACGACCGAACGACCTTCGGCACGTAGCGACGTTAACGTTGCAAACAATCCAGCTTTTTCCTGCGGCGTCAGGACTGCCGTGGGCTCATCAAGAATCAGCACTTGGGCATCACGATAAAGTAACTTGAGGATCTCTACCCGCTGCTGCACACCAATCGGCAAATGCTGCACCTTCGCCCAAGGATCGACATCCAGCCCGTGCTGCTTCGACAGCGCCGTGAGCCGCGCCGCGGCCGCATGCAGATCGAGCCGTCCACTGGCGTTCTCTTTCAGGCCCAGGATAACGTTCTCAACCACACTCATTGGCTGAACGAGCATAAATTCCTGATGTACCATGCCGATACCACAGGCAATGGCATCCCCCGGATCGCGGAACTGTACTGGCTGACCATCAACAATAATTTCGCCTTCATCAGGGTGATAGAGGCCATACAAAATCTGCATCAGCGTGCTTTTTCCCGCACCATTCTCACCGAGCAGCGCGTGGATTTCCCCCGCTTTCACCGTCAGCGATACGCGATCGTTGGCGGTCACGCGGGCAAAGCGTTTGGTAATGTTCTGAAGCGCAACTCGCACCGTCGTCAAAATCGTCTCTCGCCCCTCAGACTTTTACCAGTAACGCGCCACTATCAAGCTGCTGCCAGATAGCCAGAAAAGCCTGCCATGCACTGGCGCTAACCAGCTTGCTGTCAAACTGGCCGCTGCCGTAGATCACCGACCAACTTTTAGCGACGCTGGGCTGCCACTCTTTCCCGCCCGAAAATTGGTGGTTAGCTACCGAGTGCCCTACCTCTTCCACCAACCAGTCAAGGTTTTGCTTAAAACTACAGGCGACGGTACCTGGAACAATATCTTTCTGGTCGGAATAGCAGCCAATAGCTTTCACTTTTGCCGCTGCGGCTCCCTGCAACGCCCCCAGTCCGGTGACATCTGCCGCATGCCAAATCACATCCGCCCCATTGCCGATCATGGTGGTTGCCGCTTCACGTCCCTTCGCTGCATTACCGTATTCACCGGTAATAACGCCCAGGCCTTTCACACCCGAACGCGCCTTCTCCGCACCCGCGATAAAGGCCCGCATCATCCCTTGCTGTGTAGGGTTATCACCACCACCGACAAAACCAACAGCGCGACCGTTCGTTGAGATCAATGCCGCCAGCGCGCCTGCTGCATATGCTGCCTGGATATAGGCCAGGTCGACATATTCAACGTTAGGCGGCGCAGCTTCAGCAGGTTTGAATGTAGAAGCAAAAAACTGCGTGTCTGGATATTCAGGCGCAATTTCTGCAAAGGCAGAACCATACTCAAAGCTGTGCCCGATAATGAGCGCAAAACCGTCATCGGCATAGCCACGGATTGCCTGTTCCATCTGTGCCTGCGGCACGCTCTCGCTGTAGGCAACGGTATAGCCCTGTTTTTTCAGCGATTGCAGTCCTTGCCAGGCCAATGTATTCCAGCCGCCATCAGCAATAGAGCCGGGTAACAGCAACGCGACTTTAACGTGTGCGTCTGCCGCCTGCGCTTTACTTGATAACAGCGGAGTGAGTGTGGGCAACAACACCGCTCCTGCCAGCATTTTTGCGAAATCTCTGCGACTTAAACCCGCCATTTTTATGCTCCTCCTGCTAAATATGCTTCTGTTATGCCGTGATTTTCGTTACCTTAAAAGCATATATTTTCGCACTCAGTGATGCCTAAAAGGCAACGCAAAGGAGAAGCATGCTGCAGCACCGGTTGTTAATTTATCTTGATGAAGTGGCGCGGTGTGGATCGATCCGTAAGGCAGCGGCACGCCTGCATATTTCAGCCTCAGCGATTAACCGCCAGATCCTGGCGCTGGAAGAAACATTAGGTACCCCGCTGTTCCAACGACTGCCACGAAAAATGGTGCTGACCGCCGCTGGTGAAACGCTTATCCACCACGTACGGCAAAGCTTTAAGGAGCTGGAGTGGGCACAGATAAAAATTGAGGAGTTGAAAGGGTTACGGCGCGGTGAAGTAACCGTCGCAATGATGAGCGGTCTGGCAGCAAACCTGATTCCGCGCACGGCTGCCGAGTTTCGTCGGGCAAATCCGCGCGTCAAATTGATCCTTCGTCAAATGACCACCGGTGAAGATATTATCAATGCTGTCGCCTCCGGCGAGGCCGATTTAGGGCTCGGTTTCGATTTCGAACTCCCGCCGACGTTAAGAACCCTCGCATCGTCAGTTGGCCGTCTGGGTGCTGTGGTTGCGCCGGGCCATATTCTGGCAGATAAAACCAGCCTGCGTCTCAGCGATTGTGTGCCACATTCATTGGTTATTGCCGATAAAAGTATGGTGATCCGCCCTTATCTTAACGATCTTTTCGCACGAGCCAAGGTGACCATGCAGCCGGTCATTGAAACCAACTCCATTGAAGTGATGCGCCAGGCCGCGATGGTCGATCAGGCGCTCACCTTTTTAACACCGTTCGATATTGAATTTGATTTACGCAGCGGCAGATTGATCTATATTCCGGTGCGTGAATTGTCGCAGCAGCCGCAAACACTGATGCTGATCGGTCACGATCGTGGCACCAGCGCAATTGGCAGCGTATTAGCAGAAACGATTAAAGGGATGATGGCGGAAATGGCGTAAAAGCCTGTACCTCCTGAACCAATTGAACTAACGCCTGGGCAGCACGTTCTGTTTCAATTTTTCCACGGGCTGCATCCGCTGAGGCCGCATTACCGGTCGTACCGGAAGGATGAAGATCCTCAGCCATCCAGCCAAAGCTTACGCCACCTTCGGGCGTTAGAATCCCACCTTTCTCCGCCGAAGCTACCGAGGCCGAAACGAAATTTTCCGCATACTGCATCTGTACCAGTTCAGGGTGCAAATGCAGCATCACGCTGGTTTCCGACTCTCCGCCATGGATACCATGCTGTAGCTCATCGGCACAATACAGATCGCTACTGTCAATGGTGCGAAACCAACTGGCGCCAACGGCGAACATCTCAAGCTCAACGCGCAGTTGGCGACAAACAATCTCCATCAGTTGCGGCTGGCCGCCGTGTGAATTCCAGAAAATAATTTTACGTGCGCCAGCGCGCCAGGCGCTTTTCGCAACCTCAAACCATACCTTTCCCAAGAGATCATAAGGCAACGTTAACGTTCCCGGATAACTGAGATGTTCATCAGATTTGCCGATTGGCAGCGCAGGCATCACCAGTACCGGTAAGTCCGCCGGCATCAGTTCAACCGCGCGCGCAATAATACCGGCATTAATCGCGGCATCTACGCGTACGGGCAGGTGTGGGCCGTGCTGTTCCACTGCGCCAATAGGTAATATCACCACCACCTTTTCCATTTCAAGTTCGCTAAACTCACGCGTCGAGAGATCCCACCACCAGCGGGATGAGGGCATATTCATTGGCAACCTCCTGCAATATTTATCTCAGTTTCGCCAATTTAACGCGCTGATGAAAGCAACAAAATTGCCGCACTGTGTTGCTTTTTTTGCATCAAAAAGCGACGGAGATGACTTTGCTGCGCTAAACGTGATAACAATGCACTTCGCCCGAATTTTCTCAGGGAGTTCTATTATGTCATCCAGACACCCGGTTATTGCGGTCACGGGTTCAAGCGGCGCAGGAACCACGACGACCAGCCTCGCCTTCCGCAAAATCTTCCAGCAGCTTAATTTGCATGCAGCCGAACTGGAAGGTGATAGCTTTCATCGCTATACCCGTCCGGAAATGGATCTGGCAATCCGTAAAGCTCGTGATTTAGGGCGCCATATTAGCTATTTCGGACCGGAAGCAAACGACTTCGGGCTACTGGAAGAAACCTTTAGCGAATATGGCCGCAGTGGTCGCGGTAACTCACGTAAATATTTGCACACGTACGATGAAGCCGTGCCGTGGAATCAAGTGCCTGGCACCTTTACGCCGTGGCAACCGCTACCGGAACCCACTGATGTGCTGTTCTATGAAGGGCTGCACGGTGGCGTGGTAACCCAGCAGCACAATGTGGCGGAGAAAGTCGATCTGCTGGTGGGCGTAGTGCCGATCGTTAACCTGGAATGGATCCAGAAACTGGTTCGCGACACCAGCGAGCGCGGTCATTCGCGTGAGGCAGTAATGGATTCTGTCGTACGATCCATGGAAGATTATATCAATTACATCACGCCGCAGTTTTCACGAACCCACATTAACTTCCAGCGCGTGCCGACCGTCGATACCTCAAATCCCTTCGCCGCACGAGATATTCCCTCGTTGGATGAAAGCTTTGTGGTGATCCATTTCCGTGGGCTGGAGGACATTGATTTCCCTTACCTGCTGGCGATGATCCAGGGATCGTTCATTTCCCATATTAATACTCTGGTGGTACCGGGAGGCAAGATGGGGCTGGCGATGGAATTGATCATGGGGCCGCTGGTTAAGCGTCTGATTGAAGGGAAAAAAATTGAGTAACTCGTCAAGCCAGCCAAGGCTGGCAGGAACACTGCAGTGGCGGATCGCAATCCGCCCTGCGGGCTATATTACAGTTCGATGACTTCATAGCTGTGCGTGATCTCTACACCTTTACCCAGCATCAGCGACACCGAGCAATATTTTTCTATCGACAGGTCGACCGCGCGTGCCACCGCTTTATCATTCAATCCGGCGCCACTAACGATAAAATGCACATTAATGTGGGTAAAAAGACGCGGTGCCTCTTCGCGCCGCTCGGACGTCAATTTCACTTCACAGTCAGCCACGTCGTGGCGCCCTTTTTGCAGGATGGAAACCACGTCAATTGCACTGCATCCCCCCGCGGCCATTAATACCATCTCCATCGGACTGGGCGCTTTATCACCGGAATTACCATCCATCAGCACCTGATGCCCGGATGCAGATTCACCTAAAAAAGTCAGCCCTTCTACCCACTTTACACGCGCCTGCATAACATTCATCTCCTGATTCGTCCGGTTGACTTCAGACTACGCTTTACAAGAAAAAACGGCAACGCTATGCAATTCACTTCATGCTGAAGCGAGACAACAGGAGACACTTAGCGAAAGCTGTGCTACAAACGAAGTTGTAATATTTTGCCAACTCATATATACCCTGAAGAGCACGGGTAGCAGGATGGTGGTAAGCGGGTATACCCACATGTAAGACAACGCAGCCAAAAACTTGCAGTCCGAAGTATGACGGGTAATCAGTCCGGCGAAAGTGGGACAACATAATGAGCAGATGCCCGGATAAAATTCCTGATAGGAAAACGCTTGAATATTTCAACGCCTGGCAGGGAATACCCTCCCTGTATTTAGGGCACGATTACAATAGAGGATAACAGCGAATGGTTCTCGGCAAACCGCAAACAGACCCGACTCTCGAATGGTTCCTGTCACATTGCCATATTCACAAGTATCCATCCAAAAGTACGCTGATTCACCAAGGTGAAAAGGCGGAAACGCTCTACTACATCGTGAAGGGCTCTGTAGCAGTGCTGATTAAGGATGAAGAAGGCAAAGAGATGATCCTCTCTTATCTCAACCAGGGCGATTTCATTGGCGAGCTTGGCCTCTTTGAAGAAGGCCAGGAACGTAGTGCTTGGGTTCGGGCCAAAACAGCCTGTGAAGTGGCTGAAATTTCTTACAAAAAATTCCGTCAGCTGATTCAGGTCAATCCTGATATTCTGATGCGTCTCTCTTCCCAAATGGCGCGTCGCCTGCAGGTCACCTCAGAAAAAGTAGGTAATTTAGCTTTCCTTGACGTGACGGGGCGTATTGCGCAAACGCTGCTCAATCTGGCTAAACAACCGGATGCCATGACGCATCCAGACGGTATGCAGATCAAAATCACCCGTCAGGAGATTGGTCAAATCGTCGGCTGCTCGCGTGAAACCGTCGGCCGTATCCTGAAAATGCTGGAAGATCAAAACCTGATTTCCGCACACGGCAAAACGATTGTTGTATACGGCACACGTTAATTCATCCCGACCCACGGCGTGATGTTGCTATCACGCCGTTTTTTTATATTGCGATAACCTGATGTGGCGGAGAATCATTTATCACCCTGAAATAAACTATGCGCTGCGCCAGACGCTAGTGCTGTGTTTACCGGTGGCCATTGGCTGGCTGCTTGGCGATCTCCAAAAAGGACTGCTCTTCTCGTTAGTCCCCGCCTGCTGCAATATTGCCGGGCTCGATACGCCACACAAACGCTTTTTTAAGCGGCTGATTATCGGCGGTGGCTTATTTGCTCTCAGTAGTTTTCTGATCCAGTGGATGACGCAACACCAGCTCCCTTTGCCTGCAATCCTGTTTGCTATGGCCATGCTGCTGGGTGTGACCGGAGAAATTAGCCCGTTACATGCACGGCTTCTCCCCGCGTCCTTGATTGCCGGAATTTTTACGCTCAGCCTTATTGGCCACATGGCGGTATGGGAGCCTCCCCTGCTCTATATACTCGGTACAATCTGGTATGGCGCATTTAACTGGTTCTGGTTTTGGCTGTGGAAAGAGCAACCAATGCGCGAAACGATCAGCCTGCTCTATCGTGAACTGGCCGACTACTGTGAAGCAAAATATAGCTTGCTAACACAGCTCACCGACCCTGAAAAAGCACTACCACCTCTGTTAGTACGACAGCAGAGAGCGGTGGACCTGATCACCATCTGCTATCAGCAGATGCATATGCTGGCGGCAAACCGCCACAGCAGTCATAAGCGACTGACGCGTGCATTTCAAGTGGCACTCGATCTGCAGGAGCATATTGCCGTCAGCCTGTCGCTACCGGATGAGGTGCAAAAACTGGTTGAACGCAGCCATGCTGAAGCGGTGATTCGCTGGAATGCACAGGCGATAGCGGCCCGGCTTCGTACGCTAGCCGATGATATTCTTTACCATCGGCTACCCGAGCGCTTTAGTATGGATAAGCAGCTGCAGGCACTGGAGAAAATCGCACGACAGAACAGTGAAAACCCAGTCGGCAATTTTTGTTATTACCACTTCAGTCGCATCGCGCGCGTGCTGCGCACCCAACGCCCGCTTTACCAACGTAATCTAATGGAAGATCGACAACGACGACTGCCGCTGATCCCGGCACTGAAAAGTTACCTTTCACTCAACTCATCCGCATTGCGAACGGCGACACGTTTCGCCGTCATGCTGGTGATTGGCAGTACGCTGGCGCTATTTTTCAATATTCCTAAGCCTTACTGGATTCTGATGACAATTATGTTCGTCAGTCAGAACGGCTATAGCGCCACCCGCGTACGCATTCAGCACCGTGCTCTGGGTACGCTAGTCGGATTAATTATCGCTGCGGCAACGCTGCGCTTGCAGGTTGCAGATAGTTGGGTACTGCTCGCGATGCTGACAATCACACTGGTAAGTTATTTGTTTATCCGCAAGTTTTATGGCTGGGCAACGATTGGTTTTACCGTCACCGCCGTCTATTCACTGCAATTGCTAACGCTGAATGGCGCGCAGTTTTTACTACCGCGGTTGATGGATACCATCATGGGATGTCTGATTGCTTTCGGCGGCATGATCTGGCTCTGGCCGCAATGGCAAAGCGGCCTGCTGCGACAAAACGCCCACGATGCACTGGAAGCTGACCAGGACGCATTAAGAATGTTGCTGGGAAACGAGCAGGACAGCGTGAAACTGGCCTACCAGCGCGTCCGCGTCAACCAGGCGCATAACGCGTTGTATAACTCATTAAATCAGGCGATGCAGGAACCAGCCTTTAATGCTCAGTATCTGTCTGATATGAAGCTCTGGGTGACGCATAGCCAATTTATCGTCGAGCATATTAATGCGATGACGATCCTGGCTCGTGAACATACTATGCTTACGCCATCACTAGCCGAGCGCTATTTGCAATCCTGCGAGGTCGCGCTGCAGCGATGCCAGCAGCGACTGGAATATGACGGTCCGGGGTCAGATACTAATATCCTCGAAGCGCAAAATAATCTGCATACCGGTCCAATAACCATTATGGAACGGCATGTTTCGCGGATTCTGGGTCATCTGAGCGTAATGCATACTATCTCATCACTGGCATGGAGCCAGCGCCCACGTCACGGAAAGTGGCTGGTTGGGAAGCTGAGGAAATCATAGCAAACGGACAGAGAGTAACTGCCCGTTGAGGTTGGCCTGCGTATCGGCATTCCAGGCAACACCGCTTGCTATTCGGCCAGTACGCTCTCCAGGGCTCGAGCAAAACGCGCCATTCCTTCGACAATATCCGTGGGTTCAATGATCAACGACGGCGCGAAGCGGATAACGTCAGTACCGGCATTTAACACCATTACGCCCTGCTCCGCGGCAGCGTTCAATACATCACGCGCTTTACCCGCATATTGTGGCTTCAGCACAGCGCCAAGCAGCAACCCTTTTCCGCGGATCTCGCTGAAGACATCGAGTTTGCTGTCGATCGCCTGCAACGCATCAACAAATTGCTGACGACGGACTTCAACACCCTTTAGCACTTCGTCGCTATTAATAATATCCAGCGCCGTCTCCGCTATCGCACAGGCCAGCGGATTTCCACCATAAGTCGTTCCATGAACACCCGGTGCCATCACGGATGCGATATCCTGCGTGGTTAGCATCGCGCTCACCGGAAAGCCACCACCTAATGCTTTTGCCGTAGTAAGAATATCGGGCTTTACACCATAATCTTCATAAGCAAACAGCTTGCCGCACCGCCCCATTCCACTCTGGACTTCATCGAACACCAGCAGCGCATTGTGCTCATCACATAATGCCCGAAGTCCCTGAATAAATTCCTGCGATGCGGGCATAACCCCGCCTTCACCCTGGATCGGTTCAACCACGATAGCGCAGGTATGATCGTCAATAACTGCTTTAACCGCAGCCAAATCGTTGTAGGGAACATGCACAATATCCGCGGGCTTAGGACCAAAACCGTCAGAATATTTCGGCTGCCCGCCAACCGTTACGGTAAATAAAGTACGGCCATGAAACGCATTATGAAACGCGATAATTTTACTTTTGTAAGGGCTATGGCGCGTTGAAGCATAGTAACGCGCCAGCTTAAATGCCGCTTCGTTAGCTTCCGCACCAGAATTAGCGAAAAAAACGCGATCGGCAAAAGTGGCAGCGATCAATTTGCTGGCCAGCCGCAACGCTGGTTCATTGGTAAAAACATTACTGGTGTGCCACAGAGTTTCACCCTGCGCTTTCAGCGTCTCCACCAGTGCCGGGTGGCAGTGCCCCAGCGCGGTGACGGCAATACCGCCGGAAAAATCGATATATTCTTTACCCTGCTGGTCCCACACCCGGCTGCCTTTACCTTTGACTGGTACAAACTGTGCGGGTGCATAAACAGGCAAAATAACCTGTTCAAAGGTTTCCCGCGTTACCGCCATTTTTTCCGCTGCCATTGACTACCTCTCATGATGTCACGTTATATGCTCGTCATACTTCAAGTTGCCTGTGCATTGAATTTCATAGCGAATATCGACCGCTTCTCTGAGGCGTGTATTCAGGAGGGTGTCTTGCTGTCTGCGTTCTGCAACTCGAAGTTATCACAGTATCAATATATGCAATTATAATCAAAAAATACGCATAAAAAATCACTAAAAGAGAAATGAGAGCAGCACGTTATCCGCCGCCTATAACATCAGGCAGATCGATATATTAATCAGTGTCGGTAGTTCGGAGGCGATTTACAGCGTAAGAAAATTGGCCAGCAACTGGTGCCCTTGCTCGCTCAAAATACTTTCAGGATGGAATTGAACCCCCTGTAACGCCAGATGCTTATGGCGAAACCCCATGATTTCATCCGGTTCTCCCTCACGCAAGCTCCAGGCGGTGACTTCAAAATCGCGAGGTAGACTTTCTCTTTCAACAATCAATGAATGGTAGCGTGTCACCGTCAATGGATGTGACAATCCGGCAAATACGCCGCTATCATTGTGCTCGATCACTGACGTTTTCCCATGCATAACCTGGCGCGCACGTACCACCCGCGCGCCGAACGTCTGTGCAATCGCCTGATGCCCAAGGCAAACGCCCAAAATCGGTAACTTACCGGCAAATTTGGCAATAGCAGCCATAGAAACACCCGATTTATCAGGTGTACAGGGACCAGGGGAGATAACTAAGTGAGCAGGGTTCATTTGCTCAATATCTTCAAGAGTGATGCTGTCATTGCGACGCACGCAGACCGTACTGCCTAATTCACAAAAATATTGATAAAGGTTCCAGGTAAACGAGTCATAATTATCAATCAGTAACAGCATTCTTGCTCCAGACCGGGTAAATACGCCACTCTCACCCTGGCACAGGCAATCGCGGGCACAGACGCAGTCAATGCTGCCGCCTGAAGAATAAGTCGCATATTCTACCCAATTTGCTAAGCGACACTCACCACTTTACTAAAGATATCAATCAGCCCCTGCAGATTACCACTGACACCTTCACGGTTTGCAGCAAGCCATACTTCACGTTCGATCGGTGTCCAGTCAATCAGATAGCCCGCATGCAGCGCCAGCTGTTCAAAGAAAATACGCTGGGTACGCCCATTGCCATCGCGAAAGGGGTGCAACATATTAATTTCGCAATAGTAATACGCCAGACGCTCGATAAAGGCTTTCTGTGATAATCCGTCGAATCCCTTTTCCGCCTCCAGTGCCGCCATCAACGCATTGCCTTCCTTTTCAATATATTCAAAATGGCAGAATGGCGTGTCGTCGAGATAAATATCGATATGGCGCAGTTCGCCCGCCCATTCATACAAGTCCTGGAACAGAACACGATGAATTGCACAAAGATGGGGCAGGCCAGGGTTATCGCTTCCCAGTTCGAGGGTAGCCGCACGTAATGCGGTAAACGCGAGTTCAGCCTGCTGCAAGCGATGGGCTTCACGGATCTGCAAGCGGTTCTTCAGTACTTTGATATCCTGCCACAGATAAGGATCGCGGTCGGTCATTGCGTTAGCGCTCATAGTGCCTCCTCAATACCTTCAGACGCTCAATAACTTCGGTTGGCGATAGCGTAACCCGCTCGATCTCATAACCTTCAAGCCGAGTGCTGGCCTGAAAATTGGCGTTATGATATTGCAGCCAAAGCGCTGCTTTCTGCTTATCGGTCAGTTTCTTACTCATTATGCCTCCGTGACCGTGAAAGGGTTTTCTGACAACCAGCGTCTGGAGAGACAGCGTTCACTGTAGGTCCGGGGAGATAGAACGGCCTGGCATCCGTGCGATGATGAAATAAGCTGTCAGGTCAGATGCTAAGTATATACCCTAAATCGACGCGGTGATGGCGCAAGAACCCGCGAGAAGGGACGGTGGTTGGAAAATTCAGGTAAGAGCGTGGAGATGCAGCCCCGAAGGACGGAGCCGCAAAATAATAAGCCTGTACAGCGCTATCAGGGCAGAATTTTAGCCGAAAGGATCATTACCGGCTTACTGGGGACATTCTGGTAAGGTCCAACATTCTCTGTTTTGACCTGGGAGATCTTATCGGCGATATCCATTCCTTTCACCACTTTACCGAATACCGCATAACCGAAATCGCGTTGACCATGATCGAGGAAGGCGTTATCTGCAACGTTGATAAAAAACTGGCTGGTAGCACTGTCTTGTTCAGCCGTTCTCGCCATAGCGATGGAGCCGCGCACATTACGCAGACCGTTGTCAGCCTCATTTTTTATCGGCGCTTGGGTTGGCTTCTGCTGCAGATCGCTGGTAAAGCCACCACCCTGCACCATAAAACCCGGGATAACGCGATGGAAAGTGGTGTTGTTATAAAAACCACTATTCACATAATCAACAAAATTTTTCACCGAAACAGGCGCTTTTTGATTATCAAGTTCAAGTTCGATATTGCCAGCTGAAGTGGTCAGCAGCACATGCGTATCGCCTTTAGCGGCAAACGCGGAAGCAGAAAATGTCGACAGTGCGAAGACTGTCGCGACCACTGTCAAAGTACGTTTCAACATGAAAGATTCCTTACTGGGGGCAACAAGCTCAAAAATCGAAATTGATTGTAGAGATGCCATTATCTAAGGGCCAGCGTTTTACCTATATTTACGCAGGATTTTGTGGAAATAGCCGGTCCGGAGAGCTGAAAAAAGTGATAAGTGTCACGTTATAAGTGAAATCAATAAAACATGTTTCACTATATGTTTAATCGTGTCACGTTTATCTCTACAATTCGGCCGCTTACCCTGCAATTTCTGCTGCAGGACTTATTGACACACAGGTCTCCATAAAATGACTAATCGTAATCGAATCGGGCTTACCTGGATCAGCTTTTTCTCCTATGCGTTAACCGGCGCACTGGTCATTGTCACCGGGATGGTGATGGGCGATATCGCAGAGTACTTCCATCTGCCGGTGTCACAAATGAGTAATACCTTTACCTTTCTCAACGCGGGCATTCTTATCGCCATATTCCTCAATGCCTGGCTGATGGAGATCGTGCCACTGAAGCGTCAGTTGATCTTCGGTTTTGTCCTAATGATTCTGGCCATCGCCGGGCTGATGACCAGTCATAGCCTGAGTATTTTTTCACTCTGCATGTTTGTGCTGGGCGTAGTCAGTGGTATTACCATGTCGATTGGTACCTTCCTGATTACCCATCTCTATGAAGGGCGCCAGCGCGGTTCTCGCCTGCTGTTCACCGACTCATTTTTCAGTATGGCTGGTACAGTTTTCCCCATTATCGCCGGTATCCTGCTGGCACGTCATCTGCCATGGTTCTGGGTGTATGCCTGCATCGGTCTGATTTATGTCGCCATTTTTATTTTGACTCTTACCGTAGAATTCCCGGTACTGGGCCAAAAATCGATAGAGAATAAACCGGTCGAAAAAGAGAAATGGGGCATCGGTGTACTGTTCCTGTCTATCGCCGCACTCTGCTATATCCTTGGACAGCTAGGCTTTATCTCCTGGGTTCCGGAATATGCCACCAAAACCATGGGGATGGATATCTCTGCCGCCGGCCAGTTAGTGGGTAATTTCTGGACCGCCTATATGGTCGGTATGTGGATATTCAGTTTTGTGCTGCGCTTCTTCGACCTGCAACGTATTCTGCTGGTGCTAGCTGCCTTCGCTACCGTACTGATGTACTGGTTCGTCAGCAGCAATGATGCCTCCATGCTGAAGTGGATTATTATGGTCCTCGGCTTTAGCTCAAGCGCAATTTATACCACCATCATTACCCTGGGCTCCCTGCAGACTAAAGTATCTTCACCAAAACTGGTGAACTTTATCCTGACCTGCGGCACCATTGGCACGATGTTAACCTTCGTCGTAACCAGCCCTATCGTTGAACACGGTGGTCCACATGCCGCACTGGCAACGGCGAACGGCCTGTATGCGGTCGTTTTCGTAATGTGTCTGTTACTGGGCTTCGTGACCAAACACCGTAGCCACGGGCACGCGACGCATTAATTCTATGTTAAAGGAGCCTTTCCGGCTCCTTTTTTAATACAGACCCCTGCAAGAACTCTCCCCACGCCATTAATGCCCCCTTTCGCGTGCACCTACCCTAATGAAAGCAAAAACAATAAAAGCGGATCCACGCTTTAGCATTTACTTACACACTGGCTTCATCTATCAGGGGAATCTTTAACAGTATAAAGACACTTAATGCCGCGATTATTTTTGTCGCTATAAAGAAAGGTAGAAAAATGTCTGGTATAAGAAATACGGCTGGTAGCTATAACGTGAGTACTCGAACCTACAGGTTACCCAGCAAAATCTCCGCACGAACACACGCTCATCATCCGCTGCCTCCGCCCAAGGTAACCAACAGCAATCGCCGCCCCAAGGCGGCTATGCGCCACCACCAGCCAACCGACAGGTCCACCCCCTTGCCCGGCAACATGGCGCTAACCCCGCAATCGGAAACGCTATTTCTCGCACGACAACCGCTACACCAGATAGCAGAAATAATTTAGTCGCACGCTTTAATCAGATGTCGATCAGACAGCGCACAGATGTCGCAGCACTGGATTATCGGCAAAATGATGTCAGTGCGACACAACGCGAGTCAAGTTGGTCGGTAAAAATGCTGCAAAGTTTGAGTCCCGCCCAGGGAAAACTATTTCTGAGGCATATTTCAAATATCATCTTGAACGTTGAAAGATTAGAATCATTATATATAGGCTATTTATCAGAGACCTACGGAGAGAATCATGAGATTATTACCGTAGTTAAGGCGCTTTTTGCCGATACGAAAAAGACTAAAGAATACCTTAACGAGGGGGGAAGATTAAATCAGCCCTCCCCCCAACTTATTACGGGTCTTCTCGAGAACAAGAGTTATAAAAACATGCTCGACCTGAGAGGAATGTTATTAGAGATTACCGACTCCAGTTTGTATGACTCAATGCGAGAGCAATCCTTCTTTGAGGATCGTGGCCGTAACATGATACATGCAACGCGGGTACGTCAGAACAGCCTTTTTAATCGCCACGCCGGTATTGCAACTGAAGTAAACCGCCGTCCTTCTGTGGAAAACTTTTTCAGCAAAAACACAGAACACGCGAAAGCGGACTACGAAAGGAGCGAAAGCTCCAGCACAGCCCAACAGTTTAGACAGAGCGGCGCCCCTTTTATTACTGGGGCTTCCGGCACTATGCAGTATATTTTTCAGCATTTAGAAGTACTGAAACCTCATTCGAAGCTGACGCAAGAAGAGCGGGAGGCGGCGGAAACCAAGCTGTTAACGCACACAGCTATAATGGTTGCCGGCGGCCACCACAGCATCGTTGAAGCACTATTGCCGGGACGTCAACTCGGCTATTTCAGCGATCTCCCTGACCCTCTGAACGGAAAAAACGGCTATCGGGACTTCATGCGCGCCCTTGATACTCGCCTTGCAAGGCTAAATATGAGTGGTGGTGTTCGTCTAAGCCCAAATTAATTCAAAGAACAGGCCTGCAGAACAATAGCCGCAGGCCGAAATGCCCATTATTACACTCAAATCTGACACGATTCAGCTAAAACCGAATAAATTCCTTAGCTTAAGTAAACTCATCAAGAAATCAGCGACATACCCACAAAGAGGTATACAGCAAGAGGATTGATATACATCAATAATCGCCATTTCTGCCGCGCTATTGTAGCGTCAATTAATAAAAAATTGAGGCAAAAATGAGCAAAGTCAAACTCGTCATTATTGGTAATGGCATGGTTGGTCACCGCTTCATTGAAGAGATCATTGATAAAGCCGATCCCGGTCAGTTTGAGATAACCGTCTTCTGTGAAGAACCCCGTGTTGCTTACGATCGCGTCCATCTCTCAGCCTATTTCTCACACCATACTGCTGAAGAACTCTCCCTCGTCCGCGATGGCTATTACCAAAAGCACGGCGTAACCGTTCTGCTGGGTGAACGCGCGATTACAATTAATCGTCAGGAGAAGGTGATCTACTCAAATAACGGACGCCCGATTTGGTACGACAAACTGATTCTGGCAACCGGTTCATGGCCATGGGTTCCCCCTATTCTCGGCTCTGAAGGCCAGGACTGCTTTGTTTACCGCACAATTGAAGATCTCAATGCCATTGAAGCCTGCGCGCGACGCAGTAAAAGCGGCGCAGTGATTGGTGGTGGACTGCTAGGTTTAGAAGCCGCTGGTGCGCTAAAAAATCTCGGGATTGAAACACATGTTATTGAGTTCGCGCCGGTACTGATGGCAGAACAATTGGATCCAATGGGCGGCGAGCAACTGCGCCAGAAAATTGAACGCATGGGCGTACGGGTGCATACCGGTAAAAATACCCAGAAGATCGTTCATCATCATAACGCAGGTAAAACGCTGAACTTCGCCGACGGCAGCCATCTCGACGTTGATTTCATTGTATTTTCAACCGGTATTCGCCCGCAGGATAAACTGGCTAAACAGTGTGATCTGCCACTGGGTCAACGCGGTGGTTTTCTGATCAACGATCGCTGCCAGACTGCGGATCCAGATATCTATGCTATTGGCGAATGCGCCGCATGGAATAACCGTATTTACGGTCTGGTGGCTCCGGGCTACAAAATGGCACAGGTCGCCTGCGATCATCTGCTCGGTAACGAGAATGCGTTCACCGGCGCGGATATGAGTGCGAAGCTGAAATTGCTGGGCGTTGACGTGGGCGGCATCGGCGATGCACACGGCCGTACTGAAGGTGCCCGTAGTTATGTCTACCTTGATGAAAATAAAGAGGTCTATAAACGTCTGGTGGTGAGTGCCGATAACAAGACTCTGCTGGGTGCAGTGCTGGTTGGTGATACCAGCGACTACGGTAACTTGTTGCAGCTGGCACTGAATAAAATAACGCTGCCGGAGAATCCGGATACACTTATTTTACCAGCCCATGCCGGTGGGGATAAACCCACAATCGGTGTCGAGTCGCTACCGGATAGCGCACAGATTTGCTCCTGCTTCGACGTTACCAAAGGCGATATTATCAGTGCCGTACAGAAAGGCTGCCACACGGTTGCCGCTTTGAAAGCCGAAACCAAAGCTGGCACCGGCTGTGGTGGCTGCGTTCCGTTAATCACGCAGGTTCTGAACGTTGAACTGAGCCGTCAGGGGATTGAGGTGAACCACAATCTCTGTGAGCACTTCGCTTATTCACGTCAGGTGCTTTATCACCTGATTCGCGTGGAAGAGATCAAAACCTTCGATATGCTGCTGGAGAAACATGGTCAAGGCTACGGTTGTGAAATATGTAAACCTACCGTGGCTTCCCTGCTGGCTTCCTGCTGGAACGAATATATCTTAAAACCACAGCACACCCCGTTGCAGGACAGCAACGATATCTTTCTGGGCAATATCCAGAAAGACGGCACTTATTCCGTCATTCCTCGCTCTGCGGGTGGTGAAATTACCCCTGCCGGCCTGTTGGCGATCGGCAAAGTTGCGCGGCAATACAACCTCTATACCAAGATCACCGGCTCTCAGCGTATCGGCTTGTTCGGGGCCCAGAAAGATGACCTGCTGGCAATATGGAAACAGCTGATCGAAGCCGGTTTTGAAACCGGACACGCTTATGCCAAATCGTTGCGCATGGCGAAAACCTGCGTCGGCAGCAGTTGGTGCCGTTTTGGCGTAGGGGATAGTGTAGGGTTCGGCGTAGAGCTGGAACACCGCTACAAGGGCATTCGTACGCCGCATAAGATGAAATTCGGCGTCTCCGGCTGCACCCGCGAGTGTGCCGAAGCACAAGGCAAAGACGTCGGTATTATCGCAACCGAAAAAGGCTGGAATCTTTACGTTTGCGGTAACGGCGGAATGAAACCACGCCATGCCGATTTGCTGGCTGCGGATCTTGACCACGATACGCTGGTCAGCTATCTCGACCGCTTTATGATGTTTTACATCCGCACCGCCGACAAACTCCAGCGTACCTCCGTGTGGCTTGAAAGCCTGGAGGGAGGCCTTGATTACCTGAAAGAGGTGATTATTCACGACAAGCTGGGGCTCAATACTCAGCTTGAAGGCGAACTGGCACGTCTGCGAGAGGTCGTGACCTGCGAATGGACAGAAACGGTAAATGCCCCTCAGCAACAAACACGTTTCGCACATTTTATTAATAGCGTCCAACGCGATCCTAACGTGCAAATGGTTGCCGAACGCGACCAGCATCGTCCAGCTCGTCCCCTGGAACGTATCGCCGTCACGATGGTCGAGGAGGAGAACCGATGAACACGTGGAAAGTAGTGTGCTCACTGAACGATATCCTGCCTGCCACCGGCGTCTGTGCCCTCTTGGGAGAACAGCAGGTTGCCATCTTTCGTCCCGGCAAGGATGAACAACTTTATGCGATCAGCAACATCGATCCTTTCGCGAATGCCAGCGTGCTATCCCGCGGTCTGATTGTGGAACACCAGCAAGAGTTGTGGGTCGCCAGCCCGTTA
This sequence comes from [Pantoea] beijingensis, assembly GCF_022647505.1. NCBI lineage: Bacteria > Pseudomonadati > Pseudomonadota > Gammaproteobacteria > Enterobacterales > Erwiniaceae > Erwinia > [Pantoea] beijingensis. The sequence continues at coordinate 357,043 of NZ_CP071409.1, read as the reverse complement.
AAAAAACAACGTTTCCGCCTGCGTGATGGATTATGCATGGAAGATGAACATTACTCCGTCGCCCATTTCCCGGTACGTGTCATCGAGGGCCGGGTAGAAGTTGCAGCCTGACGCGTTTTTCCCTGTCGAAGAAACTGGCTTGCGGGTACGCTATATACCAGCGTACCCGCAATACCCTGCCATCCAGAGGAACCACCATGGACTATCTGCCGCTATTTTGTCAGTTACGGGATAAACGTTGTCTACTGGTCGGAGGTGGCGACGTGGCGGAGCGTAAAGCCCGCCTGCTGCTGGAAACGGGTGCTGAGCTTTCAGTATGTGCTCTCGACTTTACCCCGCAATTCACCCTCTGGGCCCAGGCCGGAAAGCTCACGCTGGTTGGCGCTCCCTTTCGGGCCGAGATGCTAGATGGCTGCTGGCTGGTGTTTGCTGCAACCAACGATGAACGGGTCAATCAGGCAGTGAGTTCTGCCGCCGAAGTACGACGCATTTTTTGCAATGTGGTGGATGCACCGGAAAGTGCCAGCTTTATTATGCCGTCGATTATCGATCGTTCTCCCCTGATGATCGCCGTCTCTTCCGGTGGGCGCGCCCCGGTGATGGCACGTTTACTGCGCGAGAAACTGGAAGCCATGTTGCCGCTGCATTTAGGGAAGGTTGCTGCCTTTGCAGGTTCCCTGCGCGAGCGAGTAAAAAATCATTATTCCACGCACCGTCTTCGCCGCCGTTTCTGGGAAAAACTGTTCACCAGTGATCGGTTGGCGCAGTCACTCGCTAATAACGATGAACATCAGGTCACCAAACTTACCGAAGCGTTATTTAGCCAACCGCTGGAAGATCATGGTGAGGTAGTCCTGGTCGGTGCGGGTCCCGGTGATGCCGGTTTATTAACGTTAAAAGGGTTACAACACATTCAGCAGGCAGACATCGTGGTTTACGATCGTCTGGTTTCCGATGAAGTAATGAATCTGATACGCCGTGACGCCGAGCGTATTTTTGTCGGTAAACGCGCCGGGTATCACTGCGTGCCACAGTCAGATATCAATCAGATCCTGCTGGAGCAGGCACAGCGCGGCAAACGCGTAGTACGTTTAAAAGGTGGCGATCCCTTTATTTTTGGACGTGGGGCGGAAGAGCTGGAAGCCTTGCTTGATGCTGATATCCCTTTTTCGGTGGTGCCCGGGATTACCGCGGCCTCCGGTTGTTCCGCCTACAGCGGTATTCCCCTGACCCACCGCGATCATGCGCAAAGCGTGCGTCTGGTCACCGGGCATCTTAAGCCCGATGGTGAGTTCGACTGGGCAAACCTCGCCGCCGAAAAACAGACACTGGTGTTCTATATGGGATTGTCGCAGGCACCGGAAATTCAGCGTCAACTCAGTGCCCATGGCATGTCGTTAAACATGCCGGTAGCCCTGGTAGAAAACGGGACGTCGACACGTCAGCGCGTAGTCAGCGGCGAACTACATCAGTTGGCCGAACTTGCCCGACAGGTTGAAAGCCCCAGCTTGATTATTGTCGGCCGCGTCGTCGCCCTGCGCGATCGTCTGCGCTGGTTCTGAGTCTACCTTCGTAATAAAGGGGAGCCATGGCTCCCCTTTGAATAGCTCAGTGGCATAGCTACGGCTGAGCGACAAACCCGACTGCCTCATACACTTTCTTCAACGTTTCCTGCGCATGCGCACGTGCTTTCTGCGCGCCGTCACGCATCACCTGCTCCAGATATGCTTCATCGTTACGGTAACGATGGTAACGCTCCTGCAGCTCGCTGAGCATGCCGGAAACTGCATCGGCCACTGCGCCTTTCAGGTGGCCATACATTTTACCTTCGAATTCTTGCTCCAGCTCGGTAATGGTTTTACCGCTCACACCGGACAGAATATCCAGCAGGTTGGAAACGCCCGCTTTCTGCTTAACATCGTAGCGAATCACCGGTGGCTCATCGGAATCGGTTACCGCACGTTTAATCTTCTTCACTACAGACTTCGGATCTTCCAGCAGGCCAATAACGTTATTGCGGTTATCGTCAGACTTGGACATCTTTTTCGTCGGCTCCAGCAGCGACATCACGCGTGCACCTGATTTCGGAATGAAGGGTTCAGGCACCTTGAAAATATCGCCGTACAACGCATTAAATCGCTGCGCGATATCGCGGCTTAGCTCCAGATGTTGTTTCTGGTCTTCTCCGACTGGCACCTGGTTAGTCTGATACAGCAGGATATCTGCCGCCATTAATACCGGATAAGAAAACAGTCCGCTGTTGATATTCTCTTCGTAACGAGCCGATTTATCCTTGAACTGCGTCATGCGATTCAGCTCACCAAAATAGGTGTAGCAGTTCAGAATCCAGCCTAACTGCGTATGTTCCGGCACATGCGATTGCACGAAGATAATGCTTTTCGCAGGATCGATCCCGCAGGCCAGATAAAGCGCCAATGTATCCAGCGTGGCCTTGCGCAATGCAGCCGGGTCCTGACGGACGGTAATGGCATGTAAGTCAACAATGCAATAAATACAGTTAAAATCATCCTGCATCTGGACCCACTGACGCAGCGCACCCATGTAGTTACCAATGCTCAATTCACCTGAAGGCTGTGCGCCACTGAATACGATGGGTTTGCTCATACTTTTCTATCCTGATAATTACAGCCCTAACGCGGGCAAAAGATCGTTAAAATGGTCCAGAGCGAGGTCCGGATGGCTGGTCGTGATAGATTCGCCGTAGTTATAACCGAAGGTCATGCCAACGCAGGGGCAACCAGCCGCCTGAGCAGCAAGAATATCATTGCGGGAGTCGCCAACAAACAGCAACTCCCGAGGAAACAGGCCAAATTTACCTAAAACCATAAACAAGGGTGCCGGATGGGGTTTTTTCTCCGCCACATCATCTCCGCCGATAATCAGGGAGAAAACATCCGCAATCCCGAGCGAAGCAAGCAAAGGTGCAACAAACGGGGTCGGCTTATTGGTTACGATGGCCATTGGAATACGCTGCTGTGCCAGGGCTTTTAGCGTTTCGGCGACGCCCGGAAAGAGTGTGCTGCCGCTCTCTACCGTTTCAGCGTAATATTTGTCGTATAGCACACGCGTATCGCGAATCTGATGCATTTCAGGCGCGTTACCGTTTAACGCCCAGGTCAATGCTCGCTCCACCAGAATATCTGCCCCGTTACCGATCCATGTCGACATCAGTTCAAGGCCCGGTGGTGGTAGCTGCATCGCCACGAAGACCTGGTCCAGCGCGTTGGAAAGCCCCGGCGCGCTATCGACTAAAGTGCCATCCAGATCGAAGGCGACGGCACGAATATCAGTGAAATGAGCCATGGCGCGCTTTCTCCAGTTCATTACGCATATCGTCGATCACCTTTTTGTAATCCGGATGACCAAAAATTGCCGAACCCGCCACAAACATATCAGCACCAGCCGCAGCAATTTCTGCGATATTATCGATTTTCACTCCGCCATCGACCTCAAGGCGAATGTCATAGCCACTTTCATCAATGCGTTTACGTGCTTCACGCAACTTATCTAACGTGCCGGGAATGAACGATTGGCCGCCAAAACCAGGATTGACGGACATCAGTAGGATCACGTCCAACTTATCCATCACATAATCCAGATAGCTCAGCGGCGTTGCCGGGTTAAACACCAGTCCGGCTTTACAGCCCTGCTCTTTAATCAGTTGCAGAGTACGATCAACGTGCTGTGTCGCTTCAGGATGGAAAGTAATATACGTCGCCCCCGCTTTAGCAAAGGCAGGGATAAGACTATCCACCGGCTGCACCATAAGATGAACGTCGATAGGCGCAGTAATACCGTAATCTCGCAGTGCTTTCAGTACCATCGGCCCCATGGTCAGATTGGGAACATAGTGATTATCCATAACGTCAAAATGCACAACGTCGCCGCCTGCGGCCAACGCTTTAGCGGTATCTTCACCAAGACGGGCAAAGTCTGCGGACAGAATTGATGGAGCCAGCAAAAAATGTTTCATCCGTTTCTCCCAATTAGTGTGCCTGTTACGGCACAACATTCTTCGAAGGTCGGCGGACGAAACCCACTAGCGATAGAGCGCCAGTAGCTCGTCCACTTTATTCCGACCATTAATGCTTCTACTGATCGACCGCCGGGCACTGACCACATGCATTTCGGCATTCTGATACCAAAGTCGTGTCAGTTCAGTATCGTGGTTGGAGATCAGCACCGGAATTTGGCTTTCCCGCGATAGCCTCGTTGCCAGTTCCGCCAGATGTTGCTGCTCACGCAGGCTGAAACTGTTGGTATGGTAAGCAGTAAAATTCGCAGTAGCCGACAGTGGCGCGTAAGGTGGATCGCAGTAAACAACCGAGCCTTTACGCGCGTTTTTCAGAGTAACATCGTAAGATTCACAGACAAAGGTGGCTTTTTGCGCGCGTTCTGCAAACCAGTAAAGCTCATCTTCCGGAAAGTACGGTTTACGATAGCGACCAAAAGGCACATTGAACTCACCGCTGAGGTTATAGCGGCACAAGCCGTTATAGCAATGGCGATTAAGGTAAATAAACAGTGTTGCACGACGATACGCGTCCCGGCATTGATTAAACTCCAGACGGCGTGCGTAATAGTAATCAGCATCGTTAGTTTGAGGAGTAAACAGTTCACGCACATCCTTCACAAACTCCAGAGTGCGCGTTTTAACGATGTTATAGAGATTGATAAGATCGCTGTTGATATCTGCCAGAATGTAGTTGTCATAGTCAGTGTTCAAAAACACCGATCCCGCACCCACAAAAGGCTCAACCAAACACTCCCCTTGGGGAAGATGACGTCGAATATCGTCCAGCAGCGGGTATTTCCCCCCCGCCCATTTCAAAAAAGCGCGATTTTTTTTCATGCCGTCGTTTTAATGCTTCTACTCTTCTGGCTGTGGATTGACCGACAGCATATCTGCGCTTGAGGTTTATCACAGGGCCGCATTAACATGCGGCCCTAATGAATCAGTTGACTGATTCTTTCTTCACCTGACTGACAGGTTTTACCCAAGGGCTTTGAGCTCTCACCTCAGCAGGAAGCGCCCCTACGGCACGTTTGGCTTCCGCAGGCGTCCCATAGGAGCCCGTCACAAGCACATACCAGGGCTGACCATTACGCGTCGTTTTATAAACGTGATAGCCACTCAGATTCTGCTTTTTCGCCCACGCATTAAGCGTGTCAGAGCGGGAAGCACTACTAAGCTGTAGCGTATAATTTCCACCCGGGGTAGATTTCGCACTGCTCTGGCTGGTCGTTGCCGTCGGCTTATTCCGCTCATTAGCCGTTGGCTTTGATGCCGCGGCCGGTTTGCTCGCCGCAGGATGATGTGCCGTGGTTTTAGCTGGCCGTGAAGCACTGTTTGATGCCTGATGCTGTACCGGTTTGCTTACTGGACGCGTATTTTCTACGCCACCTGCCACGGTAGCCGGTGCGGTAGGCAACGAACCGGCATTGTTATTTGCCCCTTGTGCTGCAGCATCAACCTGTCCTTGCTCAGAAGAGAGCGCATTATTCAGATCGCCAGGCAGTTCGACACGCTGCTGATTGGCTGGTGCCTCAATCGCAGGAGCCTGAGTGGGCGTTGAAGAGATCGGTGGAGCACTAAGCTCTTGCTGTCCGGCAGGCGTGGAAGCCGCGTCAGAGGTTGGCACATTGGCTGCTGTTTCCTGACCTGGTTGCACACCCGTAGGCTGACCACTCATGGACGGCGAGCCCGAAAGATCGATACTTTTCTCGCTGCCAGCATTACCCGTGGTATTACCGGTATTGCCCGTATTGTTTGCCACCGGCGGCTGTGTTTTTTGCTCACTATCACTCGGCGCTTTCAGCGCGGAGCCGATACCAATCACTAACAGCAGCAGAACAAGAATGCCAATCCCCATCATCATATGTTGACGAGAAATCGGTACTTTCGGTGCAGAAGACGCTTTACGTGACCGCGTCGGGCGACGATCGCTGGTGTCAGGTTTTAACTCGTCTTCAGGTTTTAACTCGTCCATTTAACCTCCTCCCGTTTAGCGGCATACGCCGGCACTATCCTGTGTCCGGCGTTTATACCCATCCTGTTTCAAACTGCAACTTGCTGGCAATACGCAGCTGCTGCGCAACTCAAATTATTAGGGTATTTATCTGTTTCATACCGGCAATACCGGCTTGTTCTTACGCTATCTGGCAATCTTCAATCGCAGCCAGAACAATATCATGTGCCACGCCACCACGCACTTCAGCTTTACCGATTGCGAGAGGTAACACCAACCGCAATTCACCCGCTAACACTTTTTTGTCACGCATCATATGTGGCAAATAGTCACTGGACAGCATCGCTTTCGGGCCATTCACGGGTAAGCCAGCACGCTCAAGCAGCACGATGATACGAGCGGTATCTGCTGCATCAAATTGGCCTAACCGTTCAGCAGTACGTGCAGCCATAACCATGCCAGCTGCAACGGCTTCACCGTGTAGCCAGTTGCCGTACCCCATATGCGCTTCGATAGCATGACCGTAAGTGTGACCCAGGTTAAGCAGGGCGCGCTGACCCGTTTCACGCTCGTCAGCGGCAACAACATCCGCTTTCAACTCGCAGCAGCGGCGAATGCAATACGCCATAGCTTCGCCATCAAGCGCCATGACCGCATCCAGATTTTGCTCTAACCAGTCAAAAAAGTCGGCGTCTAAAATAATGCCATATTTGATCACTTCCGCCAGGCCCGAAGCGAGCTCACGCGGCGGTAAACTTTTGAGGCAGTCGAGATCGATGACTACCGAAGCTGGCTGGTAAAAAGCACCGATCATATTCTTGCCCAGAGGATGGTTAACGGCCGTCTTGCCGCCGACCGAGGAGTCGACCTGAGATAACAAGGTAGTCGGCACCTGGATAAATCGCACACCACGCTGATAGCTGGCGGCAGCAAAACCGGTCAAATCGCCCACCACTCCACCGCCTAAGGCGATCAAGGTCGTGTCACGACCGTGCGGTTTTTCAAGTAATGCAGTGAAAACCTGCTCCATTACGGCCAGGGTTTTGTACTGCTCGCCGTCGGGCAGGATAACCTCATCGACTTTTATCCCGGAGTTTTCAAGCAGGGTACGTAACTTATTGAGATAAAGAGGTGCCAACGTCTGGTTCGTCACCAGCATAGCCTGATCGCCCGCTTTTAGCGGCCAAAAAGAAGCCGGATCGTTGAACAGTCCGGCAGCGATGATGATAGGGTAGCTTCGCTCCCCCAGAGTGACGCTTATCCTCTCCATAATGCGATATGACCTTATTTTTATGTCTGGTTTCCAGACAAGTTACGCTATGAATAAAATCATTCAAGTGGCATCAAGGGCGGCAAACCAGTAAGCCCCCGGAGGCATAGATAAACTATGTAACCGGGCGCGCAAGGGCAGCTCACACAGATGCCGTTTGAAGATGAAGTGGATTATCAGCTCTTTTCCAACATATTGATGATCTGATTAGCCACCACTTTGGCGCTTTGATCGTCCGTGCGAATAGTCACGTCCGCAATCTCTTCGTAAAGAGGATTACGTTCGTCGGCTAAAGCCTCCAGCACCTCGCGTGGCGGTGAGTCCACCTGAAGCAATGGGCGCTTTTTATCGCGTTGCGTGCGCGCCAGCTGTTTCTCAATGGTGGTTTCAAGATAAACCACGACGCCGCGGGCGGAGAGTCGATTACGGGTTTCACGCGATTTTACCGAGCCGCCGCCTGTTGCCAGCACAATGCCCTGTTTTTCGGTGAGTTCGTTGATGATTTTCTCTTCGCGATCGCGAAAACCTTCTTCGCCTTCAACGTCGAACACCCAGCCCACATCCGCTCCGGTACGTCGCTCAATTTCTTGATCAGAATCGTAAAATTCCATATTGAGTTGCTGAGCTAACTGACGACCAATAGTGCTTTTGCCGGCACCCATAGGCCCAACCAGAAAGATATTGCGTTTCTCTGCCATTTTTTCGGTATTACTAAGACAATTCGTTGATGATACCCCGCGTTCAACGATTAAGCCGCTGGCGGGACATGAACTGAAACCTCATGAGCGATAGTGCGAGAGTCAGACTGAAAATTATCTCAACACTATAGGTAGTTTGGCAACCGAATAAATTGCCGGTTCATGGCGCGCTTGTATGGGCGCGTTTCAGTCCGCTTTATTTATCTGACCGACTTTACCAGCATCGGAACGCTGTATATACCCATCAGACTTCAAGCAGCATCGTTGTTGGCTTTACTCGGCGCCCCCCTGTCACTGAGCTATTCAGGAGCCGGGGTTTGCGACATTGCCACCTCAATACGACTTGAAGCTACTTGGGGATAGCGCGATATAAAACGGTAAAAATGCTCTATCCTTCGTATCTGAAGCTGCCTCTGTGTTGGCTGCGTTATCGGCTCGTCCTTGGCCTCACCCTTCAGGGCCGCTGCGAAACAGCATTCAAACCTGTTCCTGACCGATTTATCACTCACCGGAATATTGAACGTGAGTAAACTCATCGGGATGATGAACCTGCGGCTCACCCTTCAGGCCAGCGCAATCGCGATTCAAACGGGTAAACCAATTTGTCACGCTCTTGCCGCCTTGATGCAACTTCAATCACTTAGGCTATTATGCACACGGGCACGATGACCCAATATTCAAAATCGCTAAACCTTGTAAGCTAATTCCGCCCTTGCGTCAAACGCATATGTTAGCAATCCATGAAAAAACGTCCAGGTGATACCTGGAAGATTCGGGGTTGAATGGCCGCTCACACCGTGAGTTATCCGCCCTTTCCTCTTTTCAGAACCGCTGGAAGCGGCCGTTCAAAGCATTTATGCAAATGTTGTCATTTGCCGGCCCCGTTGCGGCAAAACTAACCATTCAGGTGCAAATACTTTTTGGATAAAAAGCATCATTCGTCATGAATTAAGCGTGGCGTAATAAAAATAACCAGCTCACGCCGCTTATTTTCCTGAACATCATGTCGAAACAGGGCACCAATCCAGGGAATATCCCCTAACACGGGCACTTTATCGCGCCCTCTGGCATGTTGCTGCTGGAAAATCCCCCCAAGCGCCAGCGTCTGGCCATTTTTTAGCGTCACCTGCGTTTCAATTTCTTGTTTATCAATAGTCAGTACTTCCGTGTCACCGCCGTGGATATTGCGCCCAGGCATATTCTGGCTGATGCGCAATTTCAGCATTATTCGCCCATTTGGCTGCACCGCCGGCGTAACCTCCATGCCCAACACCGCTTCCTTAAACTCGATACGCGTGGCACCACTGGTTCCATTCGCAACCTCATAAGGGATTTCCGTTCCCTGTTTAATACTGGCTGGCTGCTGGTGCGAGGTGAACAATCTTGGGCTGGCGATAATTTCGATCTGGTTTTCACGCTCCAGAGCACTCAGCTCCAGATTAAGTAATTGTCCATCGAGTCGCGCCAAATTAAATCCAGCGCTGATTGTCGGCTTTGCCATGCCCAGATCCACGCTTAACTGCGTGGTACGCAACGCGCGCGTAAGATTCTCTTCATTACTGAATCCCCAGTTTACGCCCAGCTCATGCAGGACATCTTTACTGATAGTCACGATATGCGCTTCCAGTTCAATTTGCTCCAATGGCACGTCAAGCGCCCGCACCCATCGCACAACCTGTTTTAGCGCTGACGGTGTATCACGCACCAATAAAGCATTAGTCCGGGTATCAACAGTAACGCTACCGCGAACCGTCATGAGCTTCGTTTGCTCCGCCAACAAACTGGCATTAATGGCCGTCGCGTCGGCATAATTCAGGGCAATCATTTGTGTTTCGAGCGGCAATTTTTGCCGTGCGTCATCCTGACGTTCACTCTCGCGTTGCCGCTTCTCCTGCTGCCAGCTTTCCGGATACACCAGCATTACATTGCCATCAGTTTCAATACTCAGCTTTGCCATGCGAACAATTAAATCAAGCGCTTGTTGCCAGGGCACCATTTTCAAACGTAGTGAAACATTACCCGTTACACCGGGTGCAACCATCAGGTTAAGCTGTTGATAATCGGCAAGTGCCTGCAAAACACGTTCAACAGGCGCATCATCAAACGCCAGTGAAATAGGCTCCTCATTGGCGTGGCTGCGGATAGCGAGCAGTCCTATTAACATGATGAATATCCTTATCATCGAAAGGTCCTTTTACGGTTAACTGATACTGACCGGGGCGGCAGCTCTTCTCTTCGCTGAGCATGACGCTCATCGGGCCAATTTCATCAATGAACCAGGGGGCGAGGGGGAAAACGTCTCCGGTTGACATCGTCAGGGATTGTCCCTGAGGCGAGAGTAGCCAACCACGATAGTCATTCTTACGGCCAATAATCCCTTGCAAACGCCATTGTACGGGCCGGGGAATCTCACTCAGGCAAGTCATGGCGTCAGGTGGGGAAAAAGGATCCCGGGCATGAGCAAAATACGCGATTACCACGATACTCCAGCTAATCCAGCGACATTTCATATTCCCACCCTAATAACAACGTTAGCCGCAACCGCTCACCGCTGCGTTGAAGGGTAAAATCTTTCAGCGTTAAAGGCCGTGTAACCAAATAATCAAACACTCGCTGTAGTTGTACCCAACTCAGTAACAGAGTGATTTCGCCGCCGTGAAGCTGCGGCTGCCACTGTTCGACGACGCCACCGGCATAACGCATCAGAGCGACCAGTGAGAAACGCTGCTCCTGATGTAGCGTTAACGCAGCACGGAGTCGCTGATTCTTCACCTGTTGTTCTGCCAGACGTGGCTTCGCCAATAGCTGCACGAGCGTTGTTTGCCACCGCATCATCAACTGCTGGTGTTCATTCACTAACCTTTGCTGGCTCATCCACAGGGGCTGAAGCCACATCCATCCAATGAGTAGAAGGAATCCAGGCGGCAAAACCATCACCGTAACCCATTGCCAAAGTGGCCGTATTTGCAACCAGCGTGATAGCCACTCATCCATCCAGCACCTCCTTTGCCAGGAGAATAAACTGCAATTGCCCTGGTGCCTGGCGAATAACCCCCTGGTTTTCGACCTGCTGAAATAGCGATAACGTACCTAACTGCTGACGAAACTCACGCACATCCGCCAGTTGCTGGCAAAACCCAACAATGCGCACGCCCTCCTCACGTTTTTTAATCGTGGTCAGCCAGAGCGTCTCCGGCATCAACTGTGCCAACTGCTGCGAGAATTGATGCCAACCGCGATTGCGCTGGCGTTGTTGCAGGCGCTTCTGTTGTACCACCTGCAATTGCCTCTGCTCTTGCAGTGATTGTGCAAGGTATGCTGATAGCACCCCGGCCTGTGTAATCGCCTCCTCCTGGCGTGCAATACGCTCACGCCAGCGGTAGTTTTCTTCGCTCAGTTGCCAACCGATAGCGATCGACAAACTTATCCCGAACAGTAATGGAGTCAGTGCTCGCATCAGCCATTGATATAACGCTCGCTGACGCCGTCGCTGCCGCCACGGTAGAAAATTAACCCAGATCATCAAACATCCTCTGGTCTTAACGCCAGGCCAGCAGCCAGCGCAAATGCGCCAGTACAATGCGGTAAGGGAGGCTGCATAAGCTGTAAAGCATCCAGTGGGAGCAAATGACGGGTATTATCTGGTAAGGGATCAGGCTCAGTAGAGCTGTAATAAGCTGGCGAAGGCGTGCCGAGATAACGCTGGCATAGCATGCCGTAACTTTCAGCCTCATCAAAATTACACCAGCCCCAGGGTTGCTGTTTATTTTCCGGGGCGAACCACAACCAGTGATCGGCAAGACGATGCACCAGTGTCGCCATCGGATCCAGTGCCAAGGCCTGTGAAAGCGAGTATAACGCTGCCGGCGTCAGTTCCAGTATTTGCGGTAACAAACCTGCTTGCCCCAGACTATCGAGCCAGAAATCCAGCGCCTCTCTCCGGGCAGCCGTTACGCAGATTTGCCCCACGGGTTGCACGGCTTCACGGTAATCCAACGCCAGAGCTTCCAGCTCAATTGGGAAAAATCGCCGCGCCGCTGCAGCCACATAACTGTTACGCTCCGGTTCGCGTAAAGGTTGGCGGGGTAACTCGATAAAACGCTGGAGTACTAACTGAGGGGGGAACCCAACGCGCAGCGAAATATGACGCGGCAGCTGCTTACGCCATTGCTGCAGAACGGAGATGAGTTCTGCCGGACGTTGCAGCATGCCGTTCCTTAACGTATCTTGCGGCAACGCATGTTGCCACCAGTGGCGTAACTGCCAGCCGTTACGACGGCGCTGAATACCCAGAGCACAAAGCTTGCCGTTCTGTATATCCAGCCCTATTTGCCATGTCTGAAAAGCCATTTTCGCGCGATCTCCATATCGTCAGTTGGTGAAAAAGGACGTATCAAAGCGTCATGCTTGCCTTTATACTACCGCGCGATTGTTTATAAACTGCCCAAACGACATTAAATGGGAAATCTCAGGTGAAGTTCGTAAAGTATTTTTTGATCCTTGCAGTGTGTTGCATTTTGCTGGGAGCCGGTTCGGTATATGGCTTGTACAAGTACATTGAGCCCCAGCTACCCGATGTGAATACGCTGAAAGACATTCGGCTACAAACGCCGATGCAGGTTTACAGCGCGGATAATGAGCTGATCGCCCAATATGGTGAAAAACGCCGTATTCCGTTGAAGCTACAACAAATTCCGCCAGAAATGGTGAAAGCGTTTATTGCTACAGAAGATAGTCGCTTCTATGAGCATCATGGCGTCGACCCTATTGGTATTTTCCGTGCGGCGAGTATTGCGCTGGTTTCAGGGCGGGCCTCACAAGGGGCAAGTACTATTACACAGCAGCTGGCGAGAAATTTTTTCCTCAGTCCTGAGCGCACGCTAATGCGTAAAATTAAGGAAGCGTTTCTGGCGGTGCGCATCGAGCAATTGCTGACCAAAGATGAGATCCTTGAGCTCTATCTGAATAAAATCTATCTCGGTTATCGCGCGTACGGCGTTGGCGCGGCCGCACAGGTTTATTTTGGTAAGAACGTCGATCAACTCACGCTCAGCGAAATGGCGGTGATTGCCGGTTTGCCTAAAGCGCCCTCGACCTTCAACCCAATATACTCACATGACCGTGCGCAATCGCGACGGAATGTGGTGCTGGCACGCCTGTTGGATCAGCGTTACATCACTCAGGCGCAGTATAATGAAGCGCGTAATGAACCACTGGTTGCGACCTACCATGGTCCCAAAATTACCTTCTCCGCCCCCTATCTGACAGAAATGGTACGGCAGGAGATGATTAAGCGTTACGGCGAAAATGCCTACACTGACGGTTTTAAAGTCTATACAACCGTAACGCAAAAGCTGCAAACCGCCGCACAAAGCTCGGTGCGCGATAATGTTCTGGCCTACGATATGCGCCATGGCTATCGCGGACCTGCCAATGTTTTGTGGAAAGCGGGTGAAGCTGCGTGGGATAAAACGGCAATCCTCAAGGCACTGAATGCTCTCCCGGTATATGGCCCGCTGATTCCAGCGGTAATTACCTCCACCAATAGTGATGAAGCTACCGCGCTGTTGCGTGATGGCAGTACGGTTTCACTAGGCATGGGCGGGATGCGGTGGGCACGTCCGTATAAATCCGACACTTTACAAGGTGCCACGCCACGCAGCATCACGCAGGTAGTACAAACCGGGCAGCAAGTTTGGGTGCGCAGTGTTGATAATGACTGGTGGCTGGCACAGGTTCCGGATGTTAACTCCGCGCTGATCTCACTGGACCCTAAAGATGGGGCGGTGCGTGCACTGGTTGGCGGCTTTGACTTTAACCAAAGCAAGTTTAACCGCGTAACTCAGGCGTTACGTCAGGTTGGGTCTAATATCAAACCGTTCCTGTATACCGCCGCAATGGATCGTGGCTTAACCCTCGCGTCCATCCTGAATGACGTACCGATTTCACGCTGGGACGCAGGCGCAGGCTCTGACTGGCGTCCAAAAAACTCGCCGGCACGCTATGATGGTCCTATTCGTCTGCGCCAGGGTTTGGGCGAGTCGAAGAACGTTGTCATGGTGCGCGCAATGCGTGCGATGGGTGTCGATTACGCCGCAGAATATTTACAGCGTTTTGGCTTTCCTGCACAAAACATCGTGCATACCGAATCATTAGCGCTCGGCTCAGCCTCTTTTACCCCGATGCAGTTGGTGCGCGGTTATGCCGTGATGGCGAATGGCGGCTTCCTTGTCGATCCTTACTTTATTAGTAAGATCGAAAACGAGCAGGGCGAGACGGTATTTGAAGAAAAACCGAAAATTGCCTGCACGGAATGCCATTTGCCGGTCATTTATGGCGATACGCAAAAAGCGGTCGCACTCAGCGAAGACAGTATTGAAAATGTTGCAGTCTCGCAAGACGGGCGTAACGTTGCAGTACCGCAACCGCAGCTGGAACAGGTTCCGCAGGGAGACACTCAGCAGAAGGGTGAACAACAGTATGCGCCTCATGTGATTAACACGCCGCTCTCATTCCTGATTAAAAGCGCGCTGAACTCAAACATTTTCGGCGAACCGGGCTGGATGGGGACTGGCTGGCGTGCAGGACGCGATCTGAAGCGCAACGACATTGGCGGTAAAACCGGTACGACGAATAGCTCGAAAGATGCATGGTTCTCCGGCTACGGGCCCGGCGTTGTTACCTCAGTCTGGATCGGTTTCGACGATCACCGCCGTGATCTGGGACGCACAACAGCCTCTGGCGCGATTAAAGATCAGATCTCCGGCTACGAAGGGGGAGCGAAGAGCGCTCAGCCAGCGTGGGATGAGTTTATGCAGGCCGCTCTTGATGGTGTGCCGATACAACCATTGACCCCACCAGAGGGCGTCGTCTCGATAAATATCGACCGCGCGACAGGCAAACTGGCTAATGGTGGTGGTAATACTCGGCAGGAGTACTTTATCGATGGCACTCAGCCAACGGAGTATTCGGTGCATGATGTGGGAACCACATTGATGGACAACGGCGAAAGCCACGAGTTGTTCTAAACCCACGCCTCCGATATCAGATTTTACCCTATATCGGAGGCGGTTTTCAGGTTTGATCCCTTACACTCTCTGCCACACCGAGATATCGCCATCAGCCCGGTGCCATCATCCATCATTCAGTGCGGGGGATACTTAGTAGTTCAGCCTACCCTGCTTTACTAACCATTCGCGTACCAAAAACAGTGCGCTCACGTTACGCGCCTCGCGAAAATCAGGCTGTTCCAGCAATGATAGTAAGTTATCCACTGACCAGCGCAGTTGCGGCAGTGGCTCAGGCTCATCCCCCTCCAGTTGTTCAGGGTACAGCCCTTCAGCCACGACAATATTCATCTTGCTGGAAAAATAGGACGGTGCCATGGTTAACTTGGTCAATGCTTCGAGCTGCGTCGCGCCGAACCCAACCTCTTCTTTCAGCTCACGATTGGCGGCTTCAAAAACGGTTTCTCCGGGATCGATTAATCCTTTCGGAAAACCCAGCTCATACGATTCCAGCCCTACTGCGTATTCCTGAATGAGGATGACATGGTTATCGATAATGGGGACTATCATTACCGCTTCACGATCCGAAGGACGCATACGCTCATAAACGCGCCGCGCGCCATTACTGAAGGCCAGATCGACCGCTTCCACCGTGAACAAATTTGAACGTGCCACAGTTTCGACATTAAGTATTTTTGGTTTCTGTAATTGTCTGGTCATAATGGCCCCAGGATAGTGCCTTAAAGGGTATGTCTGGTCGCCCGCAGGCGAAGTGCAGACCGTTGCTTAACTGCATTGTGCAATAGCCGCTACAGGAATCCAATCATTGCGTATTTTTAATGCTTTTCTTATAACAAATCCCTGTTAACGCTAAAGAAACATTTTATAAAACAGGCAAAGAATGGCAGGATGAAATCAGATAATACCGATACTGAATCATCAATCTATCTTGTAAGATTTGGAGAAGGATTCTTATACTATCATGCTAAATTTATGATTTTTCGCGTAATTTTTGCCACCAGTTGGGTTACCTGTTCTTCCGTGTTTCGCCGAAATTAACAGAACGATACAATGTAATTTGGAGTTAGCCGCACAGTGACGGAAGTACTTTGACTGGAATAAGCGAAGCATGAGTACAATCATTATCATACTGGCTGTCATGCTCGCCTGCTCGATCGTAGCGGGTTGTTTCTTTTGGTACGCTATGCGGCATCGCCCGCCGTTGGCGAAACCACTGCCGTTTATCAATCCGCCGCATCGTAAGTTGACCAACGAAGAGCGTACCGCCGTTGAACGTTACGTCGACGCACTCGCCAAAAACACCACCAGCACCTTACCTTCTGGTACCAGCGCCTCTCCAGTAAAGCTCACGCTAACGTCGCAAAGCAACAATGTTTACCCCGTTACCCGGGCGATTACCCGTTACGGGCTCTCAACCGATGAACCCCAAAAATGGCGCTACTATCTTGACGCCGTGGAAGTCCACCTGCCCCCTTTATGGGAGCAGTACATCGCCGAAGAGAACTACGTTGAGCTGATTAAAACACAGACTATCCCATTGGTGATCTCGCTGAATGGCCACTCACTCACCGGCTATGCCTTTGAACAACCGACACTGCCTCCAATGGTACGTCCTCTCACTCCGAACGCCTCGATCCGTAAAGAAGAGGGAGAAAACATTGAGCTACTCCATGTTCGCAAAGAAACCATTGAGGAATATACCGTTACGCGTCCCGATGGCACGCGTGAAGCCGTAGTTATCTGCGCCGCATTGTTACTGTTTTTTATCAGCCTGTTGTCGCCCGCGCTACTGATGCCCTGGTTAATTATCGTCGGTATTGCCATGATTGTGATCAGCAACTGGTTTCTTTTTCGTCAGCCGAAAGAGAAAGTGCTGCGTGATATACACTGTCTGCGCGGTGCCCCTAAGCGTTGGGGGCTGTTTGGCGAATCTAACCAGGGCCAGACGAGCAATATTTCTTTGGGTATTATCGATCTGATTTATCCCGCACACTGGCAACCTTACGTGGCCTATGATTTAGGGCAAACCACTGATATTGATATTTATCTGAATCGTCATGTCGTCCGGCAGGGACGTTTTTTATCACTGCAGGACGAAGTCCGCAATTTCCCCATTCCACGCTGGAAAAAGAATGTGGTACTGGCAGGTGGTTCGCTACTGGTATTAGCGCTACTGATCAGTTGGATCCCACTCAGCATGCCGCTTAAACTCAGCATGGCCTGGATTAAAGGAACTGAAAGCGTACACGTTACCTCGGTGGACGTACTGGAAAAAACCCCACTACGCGTTGGTGATAGCCTTCAAGTTAGTGGAGTCGGCATGTGCTCCGTACCGTCAAATTATCAAAGCAACCGTGCTTATGCGTTTATGCCATTCGACTGTTCAGCTATTTACTGGAATAACGCATCGCCGTTACCACAGCCGCAATCCGATATTATCGATAAAGCGGCAGCTTTATTGACCGCAACTAACCAGCAACTCCACCCTCAAAATAATACCGATCCTAAACTGAACCCGCAGTTAGCGACCGCCATTCAGAAATCAGGCATGATTTTGCTGGATGACTTCTCTGATTTAGTCATAAAAACCCAGGATATTTGCAGTCAGACACAAGACTGTGTCCGCCTCAAAAATGCACTGGTAAACCTGGGGAACGCTCGGGATTGGGAAACGCTGGTCCACCGTGCCAATTCCGGTGCTTTAAACGGAATGAACGTTTTGTTACGTCCGGTCAGCGCCGAAGCACTGGAAAATCTGGTCAATACCGCAACCTCCTCTTTTTTCTACCGCGAAACGCATCGCGCAGCGGAAGCACTGAATAGCCCCCCTCCGGGTGGTTTTTTGCTTATCAGCGATGAAGGCCGACAGTTGGTTAACCAACAACCTCCCGCCATCTCACTGTTTGATTATGACTCATTGGAGCAGTGGCAAGAACTTCGGCGCCTTTCCGCGACATTATTACATACGCCATTCCAGGCAAGCGGCATCATTACCAGTATCACTACCGATGCCAACGGTACCCAACATATTGCCCTACACAGCGAGCCCGATGCCATTACCCTATGGCGCTACCTTGGCACCAGCTTATTGCTACTGCTGGTAAGCATCAGTTTGATAATTAACGGTGCACTGGCGCTGAAACGTATCCATCGTAACCGCAAGCGTATCATGGAGATCCAGCGCTATTACGATAGCTGTTTTACTCACGCTTTAACGACGATTCAAGCGGTCCACACTCGGTTCTGACCCAGGCCCAGGCATATCTGTGCTACGCTATCGATGGTTTTTCTGATGCGAAGGCGGCGCCCTGGTGGCTGCCTCGTAACCGACAGGAAATTGGCGCCATGCTACAGAGACATCACTCTGCCCGATAATACCTTAACGGGTTACTTCTGACCGTACCTTGATTTATTGCTTTCCACCCATACATGTTGATATTCGCATACAATCAGCGCCTGTGGCAGGCCACATGGCACAACTCAACATTGAGCACGCCTGTACACACTGGCCCCTGACAATTAACGCAATGCGAGTGCAACAAGCATCGGGCAACAATGTCCAAATGGCCATAGCCTGAAGAGCGCGACAGATCGTCAGGCGATAATCAGGAGCAGCAATGACAGAGAAAACGACTGGAGGCGTGCGGCTTGATAAATGGTTATGGGCGGCCCGCTTTTATAAAACTCGCGCGATAGCACGTGAAATGATTGAAGGTGGCAAAGTTCACTACAACGGCCAGCGTAGTAAACCCGGAAAGCTGGTTGAACCGAATGCTGAACTCACCCTACGTCAGGGAAATGACGAACGGACGGTAATTATTCAGGCCGTCATCGATCAGCGTCGTCCGGCAAGCGAAGCACAGCAGCTTTATATTGAGACTGCGCAAAGTATCGAAAAACGCGAAAAAGTCGCGCTGGCACGGAAGATGAATGCGTTGACGATGCCTCATCCCGATCGCCGCCCCGAGAAAAAGGAGCGTCGCGACCTGATGAAATTTAAACATTCAGGCGAAGAATAGATCGCCATTATGAGAGAAGCTTATGTCCCATCAAGATAAAATGCATCGTTATCTGTTCGAAAATCATGCCGTTCGCGGCGAATTAGTAACCGTATCTCAAACCTGGCAAGAAATTACTGCAGGGCATGGCTATCCACAACCGGTACAACAACTGCTGGGTGAGTTACTGGTTGCGACCAGCCTGCTAACTGCCACCCTGAAATTCGATGGCGATATTACCGTCCAGCTACAGGGTGATGGCGCGTTGAATCTCGCCGTCATTAACGGCAACAACCGCCAGGAAATGCGTGGTGTGGCGCGGATGCAAGGCGACATCGCACCAGGCAGCACCTTGAAAGAGATGGTCGGTAATGGCTATCTGGTTATCACGATTTCACCCACTCAGGGTGAGCGCTATCAGGGCGTTGTCGGTCTTGAAGGCGAGACGCTAGCCGAGTGTTTGGAAGATTATTTTATGCGTTCAGAACAGCTGCCAACACGCTTGTTCCTGCGTACAGGTGAACATGAAGGAAAACCCGGCGCTGGCGGCATCTTGCTACAGGTATTACCCGCTCAGGATACCAATGCGGATGATTTTAACCACCTGGCAACGCTGACTGAAACCATTAAAACCGAAGAACTGATTGGCCTACCAGCTAACGAGGTTTTGTGGCGCCTGTATCATCAGGAAGAGGTTACCGTGTACGACCCACAAGATGTACAGTTCAAGTGCACTTGCTCACGCGAACGCTGTGGCGACGTACTCAAGAGCCTGCCTCAGTCTGAAGTTGATGAGATCCTGGCTGAAGAGGGCAAGATCGATATGCATTGTGACTACTGTGGCAGTAACTATGTCTACGACGCCGTAGATATTGCCGCAATCCGTAATGACTCAGCTGCGGGTGATGAGCAAATACATTGACCTATATGCCGGACCGATACCGCACCGGTCCGGTGTTATCCCGTACGTGCTGAAAAACCTGTAGCAAACCTCGCCACTTTGATATTTTATCCCGCAAAATAAGCAGCTTACCGACACTTCCTCTCTAAGATTTCACTGAATTTCATCTGAAAATCGTTTCGGCTCTCATTTCTGCCGCTCCGTTCTTTCGCTGTCAGGTGACGGGTGTACACTTCGCGCGATCGTGATCGTCCTGCCTGATAGTCAGCCCGGCGGGTCGTCACTAAAGCGATAATGCCCCCCACTTAATGCAGTCGTACAGAAACCGATAAAGGAGCAGTAATATGCGCGCTAACGGCCTGACCACGCAGGACCTCGTCGCTTATGGCATCACCGATACGGTTGAGATTATTTATAATCCCGATTATGACACCCTCTTTCAGGAAGAAACCCAGCCCGGCTTGCAGGGCTATGAACGCGGCATACAAACCCAATCCGGCGCGATTGCGGTTGATACCGGCATTTTTACTGGCCGCTCACCAAAAGATAAATACATCGTGCGAGATACCACCACGCGCGACACACTCTGGTGGAGCGATCAAGGTAAAGGTAAAAACGATAACCAACCGCTCTCACAGGAAACGTGGAGTGAACTCAAAACGCTGGTCACCCGGCAACTTTCAGGTAAACGACTTTTCGTGGTCGATGCCTGGTGCGGTGCCAATCCGGATACGCGCCTGAACGTCCGCTTTATCACCGAAGTCGCCTGGCAGGCACACTTCGTCAAAAATATGTTCATCCAACCCGACGAGGCAGGCTTAGCCAACTTCACACCGGATTTTGTGGTGATGAACGGCGCCAAATGTACCAATCCTGACTGGCAGAAACAGGGATTACACTCAGAGAACTTTGTGGCGTTTAACCTGACAGAACAGATACAGCTGATTGGCGGAACCTGGTATGGCGGGGAAATGAAAAAAGGTTTGTTCGCCATTATGAACTACCTGCTGCCGTTAAAGGGCATCGCTTCCATGCACTGCTCAGCGAACGTGGGTGAAAAAGGCGATGTTGCCGTATTCTTTGGTCTGTCAGGCACCGGAAAAACCACGCTTTCGACCGATCCAAAACGTCAGCTCATTGGTGATGATGAGCACGGCTGGGATGATGATGGTGTTTTCAACTTTGAAGGCGGCTGTTACGCGAAAACCATCAAACTTTCCGAGCAGGCTGAACCCGAAATCTACCATGCCATCCGGCGCGATGCATTACTGGAAAATGTGGTGATACGCAGCGACGGCAGCATTGATTTCGATGATGGCAGTAAAACGGAGAACACCCGCGTCTCCTACCCGATTAATCATATCGATAACATCGTTAAGCCGGTTTCAAAAGCCGGCCATGCGAAAAAAGTCATTTTCCTTACCGCAGATGCTTTTGGCGTATTACCGCCGATATCGCGCCTGTCTGCCGATCAAACGCAGTACCATTTCCTCTCCGGTTTTACGGCAAAACTGGCGGGCACGGAACGCGGTGTAACTGAGCCTACGCCCACCTTCTCAGCCTGCTTTGGTGCCGCATTCTTAACGCTGCATCCAACCCAATATGCCGAAGTATTGGTAAAACGTATGGAAGCAGCTGGCGCTGAAGCCTGGCTGGTCAATACTGGCTGGAACGGCAGCGGCAAGCGTATCTCAATTAAAGATACCCGTGCGATTATCAATGCGATTTTAAGCGGGGAACTGGGCGAAGTCGAAACACAGACCTTGCCGATTTTTAATCTGGAAGTACCGGTCGCGCTGCCGGGCATTGACAGTGGAATTCTTGATCCGCGCAATACCTATGCAGAGGCCGCGCAGTGGGAAGAAAAAGCCAAAGATCTGGCCCAGCGTTTTATCAAAAACTTTGATAAGTATACCGATACGCCAGCCGGGGAAGCGTTGATTAAAGCCGGTCCACAGCTTTAATCCATTCATGTGCGGGATCTCCCCTGAGGAATCGATTCAGGGGAAATCCCGCCTTTCCCGTTTTATGCCACAAATGGTCAGATCACCACAGTAAGGTGCAGCCAACCATTACTGAAGCTGCCACCTGAGTTAACTCACGTCGGGCTATGACTCGCAGCTAGCGCCACCGCTTTACTCTCAGCCAGTGGCAAATATGCACGGATCCGCAGCCCACCGCGTTCACTGACGCCGATATCCAGCGAGCCCTGATGCGCATCAATAATACGCTGCACAATCGCCAGCCCTAACCCGGTACCGCTGGTACTGCGCGCGCTATCGCCGCGCACAAACGGCTGGAACAGATGCTTTAATTGCTCGGGCTTGATACCGGGACCATCATCTTCGACCTGGAACCAGGCGCGCTGCAATTCACTGCCGCTGCTGACTTTAATCCAGCCATTGCCGTAACGGGCAGCATTGACCACCATGTTCGCAACTGCTCGCTTAATCGAAAGCGGGTCAATATCCACTAATAGCCCTGCGGGCATGACCGCATTTTCAATTTCACGCTCGTAACCACTTTCTGCGGCTACGACCTCACCTAGCACCGTATTAAGATCGGTTATCTCCGTCTGCATCTCCTGTCCGGTACGCAGGTAGTCAATAAATTGCTCAATTATCGCATTACACTCTTCAATATCTTTGTTAATTGACTCGGCCAGATAACCATCTTCTTCCGCCATCATCTCAGTCGCCAGGCGTATACGCGTCAGTGGCGTACGTAAATCATGACTAACGCCGGCCATAAGTAACGTGCGATCGTCAGCCAGTAACTTGACGCCGGATGCCATCTGGTTAAACGCGCGCGTCACGGAACGCACCTCAGACGCGCCATACTCACGCAATGGTGGGGGAATAATCCCCTTACCCACCTGCAACGCCGCATGTTCAAGCTCAACCAGTGGCCGGTTCTGGATACGAATAAACAGCCACGCACCACCGATAGCCAGCAGCATGATGGCCAGCGTGTAGCGGAATAACGGTGAAAAATCCCCTTGGTGGATTTCGGTTAACGGCACGCGTACCCAGATATCGGGGGAAAGCCAGGTTTTAAGCCAGACAACCGGGGAGTTTTTATTCACTTCAACGCGAACATCAGTCGGCCCACCTAGCTGCTGAGCCATCTGTTCACTCAGGAACTTATAATGTTGCGCCCAGCGTAATCCGCTCTCTTCCGCCGCCGCATTGGTATACAGCGAAATGCCCAGTTCACGATAAATTTCACGTCGAAAGGCCGGTGGCACTTCAAGCTGCGTTCCATCGTCCAGTTGCAGCCGATCGGTCATAAGCATACGCACTTCGTATGCCAGCACCTTATTGAACTGCTGCAGACTGGGAAGAATGGCGAAGTTAAGCACCACTAAATACGTCGTCACCAGGCTGACAAACAGCAAGGTCACGATCAATAACAGCGTTCGGGCAAACGAACTGCGCGGAGAGAAGCGGAATCGCCTCATGCTTTACTGCCGTCCGGCACAAAGACGTAGCCAAGGCCCCATACGGTCTGAATATAACGCGGGTGAGCAGGATCCTCTTCAACCATACGACGCAGACGCGAGATCTGCACGTCGATAGAGCGTTCCATCGCGCTATATTCACGGCCACGCGCCAGGTTCATCAGCTTATCACGTGATAACGGTTCGCGCGGATGACTGACCAGCGCTTTCAGCACGGCAAATTCACCGCTGGTCAGCGGCATAGGCTCATCTTCGCGAAACATCTCACGCGTACCCAGGTTCAGCTTAAATTTACCAAAGGCGATCACCGCCTCTTCCTGGGACGGCGCGCCCGGTAACTCATTGGCCTGACGACGCAGTACTGCACGGATACGCGCTAACAGTTCACGCGGGTTGAAGGGCTTAGGAATGTAATCGTCCGCGCCAATCTCCAGACCCACGATCCGATCGACCTCTTCGCCTTTCGCCGTGACCATAATGATCGGCATGGGGTTGCTTTGGCTGCGCAAACGCCGGCAAATAGACAAGCCATCTTCACCTGGCAGCATCAAATCCAGCACCATCAAATGGAAAGATTCACGGGTCAACAGACGATCCATCTGTTCCGCATTGGCTACGCTACGCACCTGAAAGCCCTGTTCGGTCAGATAGCGCTCCAGTAATGCCCGCAAACGCATATCATCATCGACCACCAGAATTTTGTAATTTTCTTGCATTTCGAAACTCCCAAAGGCGCTATTGCCTGAGCAGTTATTTTTAAAAAAAGTTGCTGTAGTGTGACAGTTATTTATGGTTTACATTGTAGCCGAAATTGTTACAAAGCATATTAAACAGCAGCTTATATAGCTTCAATACTGTGCGTTGCTACGTTTAATCCTCTCCGACAGACGAATAATGCGCCACCTTCAGACTTTCTCAGCTATGTCTGCCAACCTCAATTGGTCCTACCAAATGACGTAATCTGTGATCCATCCTACGCTATAATAACGAAATGTAACGTGAGTGTTGCTTAAGGTCACGATAAAAGAAACAATTTGCTGACCAGACAGTTATTTTGGTCTGACCAAATATGATCGCCACATGCCCGAATCCAGTTTTCTCAATCTTACGCTGACTTCAGCGCCACCTTACAGGTTTATGTTTGACCATGAATGATACTCACGCCTTACCAGGTGATATCCATCCTGCAGATTCATTGACTGAGCGTCTGCTGGCATTTATCAGCGAGCATCGTCTCACGCCCGGCGCCCGCTTACCCGCCGAACGCCAGTTAGCGCAAATCATGGGCGTATCGCGATCTTCTTTGCGAGAGGCAATACAGAAACTGAATAGTCAGGGGATTTTGGTCAGCCGTCGCGGCGGTGGCACTTTTCTCCGACACGAAGAACCCAGTTGGTCGGAAGCGCGCCTGGTCATGCCGCTCAGCCGCCTGCTGGCAGACGATCCCGGTTACCGTTACGACGTACTGGAAGCCCGCATCGCCATCGAATCCAGCACGGCATGGCACGCAGCCAGCCGTGCCACAGCCGAGGACAAAGCTCATCTGACCGTTTGTTATGACGCCATGCAGCGTATCAGCGATCATGATGATCCCGATCTCGCGGCGCATTCAGATGTCCGTTTTCATCTGGCGATTGCCGAAGCATCGCACAATCTGGTCCTGCTCCAGGCTATGCGTGGCCTGTTTGACCTGTTGCAGTCCTCGGTCATGCAGAGTCGGCAGCGCATGTACACGCTACCGGTCATTTTTGAACAACTCGCGCAACAGCACCGTGACATCTATCAGGCTATTATGCTCGGCGATGCTGAAAAGGCGCGGGACTGCACTGTCCATCATTTAACGTTTGTCGCGCAGACCTTGCACAACCTTCATGAAAAAGAGGCCCGGCGTGCTCGTAGCCTGCGTATTCCCAACCGTGACAACTCACCTGCATGAGGCAACATTGTGATCATCTCTTCTGCAAAAGATTATCGGGCCGCGGCAAAGGCTAAAATCCCCCCTTTCCTGTTTCATTACGCCGATGGCGGGGCATACGACGAATATACGCTGAGGCGTAACAGTGAGGATCTGGCCTCAATCGCGCTGCGCCAGCGTATTTTACGCAATATGTCGTCACTTAGCCTCGAAACACAGCTATTTGGCGAAACGTTGGCGATGCCCGTCGCGCTGGCTCCGGTGGGCTTGTGCGGCATGTACGCACGGCGCGGAGAGGTTCAGGCGGCCCGTGCGGCGGATAAAAAAGGGATCCCGTTTACGCTATCAACGGTATCCGTTTGCCCGATAGAAGAAGTCGCTCCCGCGATGAAACGCCCGATGTGGTTTCAGTTGTATGTGCTGCGCGATCGGGGCTTTATGCGTAATGCCCTGGAGCGTGCGCAGGCAGCCGGTTGTACAACACTGGTGTTTACCGTGGACATGCCCGTACCCGGTGCGCGCTATCGCGATGCGCATTCCGGTATGAGCGGCCCCAATGCAGCGATGCGTCGCTATCTGCAATCCTTAACGCATCCGCAGTGGGCCTGGGATGTTGGGATAAACGGCAGGCCGCATGACTTAGGCAATATCTCCACCTATCGCGGCGAGCCCACCAACCTTGAAGATTATATCGGCTGGCTGGCGAATAATTTTGATCCTTCGATTTCCTGGCAAGATTTGGAGTGGATCCGTGAGTTCTGGAAAGGCCCGATGATTATTAAAGGCATTCTCGATCCGGAAGATGCCCGTGACGCAGTACGTTTCGGTGCCGACGGTATTGTCGTTTCCAACCATGGCGGTCGCCAGCTTGACGGTGTGTTATCTTCTGCGCGTGCACTGCCCGCTATTGCCGATGCGGTCAAAGGGGATATTGCTATTCTGGCGGACGGCGGCATCCGCAGCGGGCTGGATGTGGTGCGGATGATCGCGCTGGGTGCCGATACGGTGTTACTGGGTCGCGCTTTTCTCTACGCGCTGGCCACCGCCGGGGAAGCGGGCGTCACTAACCTGCTTAACCTGTTTGAAAAAGAGATGCGCGTCGCCATGACGCTAACGGGCGCACGTTCAATTGCCGAAATCACCCGCGAATCCCTGACGTTTAATCCTTAAACCTTGATTACAATCGGCGGCCACTGCACAACACGCCGCCGGTTGCCTGCATTGACACCCGTAGCAGGATCACACACCATTTATCATTTACGCCAAATCAAAATAGCGGGCGTTTTGCGAGTCCCGATGAGCTTACACCGGTAAGTGATTCGGGTGAGTGAACGCAGCCAACGCAGAGACAACGTCAGAGATGAAGGGGGGGATTATGCCAACCAGAATAATAACACGCGAAGGCTACACCAGACTTCAGGAAGAACACGACCATTTATGGAACGTTAAACGCCCTGAGATTACCAAAATCGTGTCGTGGGCAGCCAGCCTGGGCGATCGCTCCGAGAACGCTGATTATACCTATAATAAGCGCATTTTACGTCAGATTGACCGCCGGGTTCATTTTCTGCGGAAGTTGATGCCGCAGCTCCAGATTGTGGACTATTCCCCTCAGCAGGAAGGGCGTGTTTTCTTCGGCGCTTGGGTTGAGATCGAAAATGAACAAGGTGATACGCGGAAATTCAGAATTGTTGGTCATGAAGAGATTTACGGTGATAAGAAGGATTATATCTCGATAGATTCACCGATGGCGCGGGCGCTGTTAAAGAAGCAGGTCGATGATGACGTCGTGGTTAGCACGCCAACCGGGGATAAAACCTGGTTTGTTACGGCTATCCGCTATCAGCCAGAATAACTCGCGATTCGGCCACAGCAACCCCGCTATATGGCCGAACCGCAGGCAATATCAAATCCGCTAAATGCTCTTTACACCAAATGGCAGGCAACCCAATGTCCGCTTTCTTTCTCGCGCAGCAACGGCACCTCACTGCGGCAACGCGCCGTCGCCAGCGGACAGCGGCTGGAGAAGCGGCACCCGGCAGGTGGCCGGCTCGGGTCGGGGATTTCGCCCTGCACGCTCACCACCGGTTCACTGGCGGGATCAAGCGTTGGCACTGCCGCCAGCAACGCCTGAGTATAAGGATGTAGCGGCTGACGGAACAGCGCATCACGACTCGCCGTTTCCACCAGTTGACCGAGGTACATCACAGCAATGTCATCACACAGATGTTCCACCACGCCGAGATCGTGTGAGATAAACAGAAAAGTCACGCCGCGTTCGTCACGAAGGTCGGAGAAGAGATTAATAATCTGCGCCTGAATGGAGACGTCCAGCGCAGAGATCGGTTCATCGGCCACGATAAAATCCGGTTGTAGAATCAGCGCACGTGCAATACCAATACGCTGGCGCTGACCACCGGAAAACTCATGAGGAAAACGATTATAGTGCTGCGGTGACAGCCCACAGATCTTCATCACCTCATTCACTTTATTCCGCAGCTCAGCCCGCGTGCAGAGCCGATGTTCCAGCATCGCTTCACCAATGGCATCCCCGACGCGCAGGCGTGGGTTGAGCGAACTGTAGGGATCCTGAAACACCAACTGAATTTTCGGCCTCAGCGCCTTTAACGCTTTCGCATCCAGGTGATCGAGGTCCTGACCACGGAACTTCACGCTGCCAGAGGTTTTCTCATAAAGCCCCAGCAGGGTACGCCCGACGGTGGTTTTACCGCTCCCCGACTCACCGACGAGGCCAAAAATAGTGCCTTTACGGATCGTAAAACTTACGCCGTCCACTGCCCGCAGTTCACCGGTCTGCTGCCCGAACAGACCGTCACTTAGCGGGAAGTATTTTTTCAGGTCGGTTACTTCAATTACGTTCTCTGTCTTCATCGCCATTACCCTGCTGCTCTGCCCTGTGCGGGCAGATCGATACCGCTGTAAAAACAGGCGGCCTGGTGAACTTCGCCGCTCAGCACAGGTATCCCCTGCCGACAGCGTTCCGTTGCCCGCTCACAACGATCAAAAAACGCGCACCATGGCGGCAATTCAGCCAAATCCGGGACTTGGCCGGGAATCGAATAGAGCCGACGACGGCGTTCACCCGGCACCGGACGCGAAGCAATCAACCCGCGCGTGTAAGGATGAAGTGGATGATGCAGTACCTCCGCGGTTGCACCTTGCTCAACAATTCTGCCGGCATACATTACCACCACGTACTCCGCCATCTGGGCAATAACCCCCAGATCATGGGTGATCAGCAGCAGCGCCATCTGATGCTGGCGCGCCTGATCGCGCAGGAGCCGTAGGATCTGCGCCTGCACCGTCACGTCCAGCGCGGTGGTGGGTTCATCGGCAATCAACAACTGGGGCCGGCAGCTCAACGCCATCGCAATCATAATACGTTGAAGCATGCCACCGGAAAGCTGGTGCGGATAGCTGCGCATCAGGCTCTCTGCACGCGCCAGCCCAACTTCGGTAATCCGTTGCGTGGCATGTTGCCAGGCCTGCTTCGGTGACTCTCCGCGATGGCGAATTAGCGGCTCAACCAGTTGTTCACCAATGGTTAATACCGGATTGAGTGCCGACATCGGTTCCTGAAAAATCATCGCCAGCTGGCTGCCGCGCAGGTCGGCCATTTTTGAGGTCTTAAGCTTCAGCAGATCGTTACCCTGGAAGCGGATCTCGCCGCCATCAATGCGTGCCGCCTGCGGAGGCAGCAGTCCCATTAGCGACATCGCCGTGACGCTTTTCCCACAGCCCGACTCACCGACAATGCCCACGGTTTGCCCGGCGCGTATTGCAAACGAGACATCCTGAACAGCACGCACTCGCTGCTGTTCGCCGGCAAATGAAACGGACAGCCGGTCAAACTGAATCAACGGTTCCGTCATCGCTTACTCCTTGTCATACGCGGATCCAGCGCATCACGCAGGCCATCACCCAGCACGTTAATCGCAATCACGGTAATAAAAATAGCCACACCCGGCGGCATCCACAGCCAGGGGCGGCGCTGAAAATCAATCAGGCTGTTCGCCGCATCCATCATATTTCCCCACGATGGCGTCGGCGGAACCACGCCCAACCCCAGATAACTTAACGCCGATTCGCTCAGAATCGCGTTGGCTACCGCCATCGTCGCCATCACCACCAGAACCGGGATGGTGTTCGGTAACAGATGCCCCAACAACCGCCGCCGTGCCGACAGGCCCAGCACGCGCGTCGCCAGCATAAAATCACGCTCCCGCAGTGAGAGAATTTGTCCGCGTACCAGCCGTGCCAGCTTCGGCCACTCCAGCAGGCTAAGCATCACCACCACCATGTAAACGCGGGAATCAGGCGAGAAATCCAGTTCAGAGAGCATTGCGCCCATCACAATCAGTAATGGCAGGCTCGGTATTGTCATCACCAGGTCAGCAAAACGCATAATCAGCTTATCGGTCAGACCGCCAACGTAGCCGGATATCGCGCCCAGCAGATAGCCGAGTGTGACGGAAAGCAGCATGGTCAGCAGGCCAACAATCAGCGAAATACGCCCGGCCATCAGCAGGCGCGTATAGACATCACGGCCAAGAAAATCTGTTCCCAGCCAGTGCTGCGCACTCGGCGGCTTGTTAATCATCAGGGCATCGGTAGCATCGTCACCCCACGGCGACCACAGCGGCCCCAGCACGCACCACAGCGCCATGACCACCAACAGAATCATACAGAACATTGCCAGCCGGTTGCGCCGCAGCGCACGCCAGGCCTGACGCAAAGGCGAAGGCGTCACCTGCGATAACACCGGGATCTCCGCCTTACGCAGGCGTCGCGTGGAAAACAGTGAACCGAACATTATGCCCTCACCCGAATACGTGGATCGGCCCAGGCGTACAGCACATCGGCGATCAGGTTACCTAAAATTGTCAGCACTGCCAGAAACAGCGTAAAGCCCATCAGTACCGGATAATCGCGCGCCGCCAGTGAATCGATATGGATATGCCCGGCACCCGGCCAGTTAAACACTTTTTCGGTGATCAGCGCCCCGGAGAACAGTCCCGGCAATTCAAAACCCAGCAAGGTGATAATCGGCAACAGCGCATTACGCAGCGCATGCTTCATGATGACCGTTCCCTCACGCAGCCCTTTGGCGCGCGCGGTGCGGATGAAGTCCATCTTCACCACATCCAGCATGCTGGCACGAAAATAGCGCGTCAGGCTGCCCGCCTGCAGCATCACCAGCGCCAGCACCGGCAGTACCAGATGGGCGGCAACCTGGGTCACCCACGCCCAACCGGTGACGTCACTGCCGATATTGGTCATGCCGCCAACCGGTAGCCAGTGCAGGTCAACGGCAAACCATTTGATCAGCAGCAAACAGAGAAAAAAAGTGGGGAAGGACATTGCGGCAAAGATGATAACGCTGACCAGATGATCAAACAGCGATCCCGGCTTTAGCGCGGTCACGACGCCTATCGTCAGCGCAATACCCCAGTAAAACACCAGTGCCACCAGCGCTAACAAAAAAGAGTTCCAGATATACTGATTCAGTAACTGGCTCACGGGAATTTGGTACTGCAGCGAAAAACCTAAATCGCCACGCAGCAGTTGCCCCAGCCAGTGCAGATAACGGCTTAATAGTGGCTGATCGAGGCCGTATAGCGCCTTTAATTCAGCCGCTCGCTGCGCGGTCAGCGTGATATTTCCATCAATAAAGTCACCGGGCGTTTTGGCAAACAGCATGAAGATAATCAGTGAGGCGAGGAACAGCATCGGTATGGTTTGCAGCAAACGCCGCAGAATGAAATTTCTCATAGCTTTCTCACGCTCACAGCCACCGCACGGATAACCATGCGGTGGCTGTGTTGGGTCATTCACATCATCAATTTGAATTACTTGACGATTTTCACATCCGGCAAACTACCAGTCAGTCCGTTATAAATATCCGGTTTAAAGCCGGTCACGCGGGCGCTGCTGGCGGAAAGGATTTTACGGTAACCTAACAGGATCGCCGGTGGATCGTCAGCCAGTATCTGATACAGCTGATGATAAATCGGCTTACGTTTTTCAATATCCAGCGTTGCGTTACCGGCATTGATGAGTTTATCCACCTCTGCGTTATGATAACCCTGTACGTCTGCTTCTGTGCTGTAATAGTCCCAGACGCCATCATGTGGATCGTTTAACGTGCTGGTACTGAAAGAGGCCAAATCGTAATTGCCCGCTTTACGCTGTGACATCAACGCATTAAAATCAATAACTTGGGGTTTCAGCAGGATACCGATTTGCTGATAGTTCTCTTTGGCAATCGGGATCAATGCGTCATTCAGCACTTTTTTACTCACCAACAGGCTCAGTTCCAGACGCTTTCCGTCTTTAACGCGAATACCATCCGGCCCCACTTTCCAGCCCGCTTCATCCAGCAATTTTTTCGCCTGCGCCTGATCGTAATGGTACGGATTGACGTTTTGCGTATTGTAAGCCCAGGAGATGGGGGCGATAGGTTCCACCGCCACGCTGCCATAGCCCTGATAAACCACATCGATCAGCTTTTGGCGATCCAGACCGTAAATCAGCGCCTGACGAACCTTAACATCCTGCAGCACCGGACGCTTCAGGTTGAATTCAACCCGGCTGTAGTCGCTTGAGCCATACAGATTGATATTGGCAAAGCCCAGCAGCTTAAGCTGTTCGATATCGTCCGGACGTGAGGTAAAGGCGTCGTAATCGGTATCACCGGTCTGGAACAGCTGGAAATTGGTCGACGGATTGGTCACCCGATAAATAAAACGCGGCGTCGCCGGTGTGCCCCGATAGAAATGTGTGTTCGCATGGAAGCGAATTTCCTGGCCCGGGATATATTTATCATAAACGTACGGCCCATTACCCAGCGGCTTACCGTGGAGTGTACGCAGGTAGTCTAGTTTACCGCGCTGATAGCCCTTACCGTAATACGCTTTCGACAGCACAGGGCCGCCAATTTTCTGCAACGTGGTCGCGCCAGGCTGCGTAGTGGTCACCTGCAACGTTAATGGATCGATCACTTTCAGGCCACTGACGCTATCCGCTTTACCGGCTTTATAGTCCGATCCACCCGCGATGTTGGCGAGGCTAATATCGGTATCACCGTCATATTGTGGGTCATAGAGCACCGTCAGCGTAAAGGCGACGTCTTCTGCCGTCAGCGGTGAACCATCGCTAAAGGTTAAATTTGGGCGCAGCTTAATGATGTAGGTTTTTCCATCCGGGGTGACCTTCCAACTCTCAGCCAGTCCGGGCACCAGTTTTCCCTGGCTGTCCCAGTCGATCAGACGCGAGAAAATAACGTTGGTGACGTTTTCATCCCATCCGTTGACAAAAAAGTAAGGGTTAAAAATCCCCTGGGGTTCAGATATTCCTGCTATTACCGTGTCTTTGCGCAGCTTCGCCGCGGCCGGAATCTGGCTGGCATCGGTGGCAGGCGTGATGCCATCTTTTAATACGTCTTCCGCAGCGGAAAGTGAGGAAAAGAGCACAGCTCCGCTAAAAATCGCGGTTTTTAACAGTGTGGAGTAACGCAAAGTCTGGGCGGGTAAACCATTGAATAGCCTTGCCAAAGGAAGTCCCTCTTCGAAATTTTCTCAAAAACTTACAAAACATGACAAAGAATAGGGTTAACACTTTTTAATGTCTAACAACCAAAAGATATGAGTTATAGCATTTCATTCCTAAAAATGATTGCAGTGCACTTAATCACGGACGTGGTAAACAATCCAAATCAACGGCACGTCACCTCCAGATTATATGCGTTATCCATAGCCCGCATATCCCCCCTGTTCATCGAGTTTATCCCTTCGGTTCAGCCTCAAGTGGCAATAATTTACGCTATTTCAGGAACCGAATCCGCTTAGTGCCCACTTATTTTAATAACCCATATATGTAGTATGGTTTTATTTGTTATCACCGTCCGATCTAAGCGAGGCAGAATGCAAGTTCAAAAATACAGCCAACTACCGAACGAACTGATGCACGGCGTGTTATCAAATCTGAAAGATGACGCAAAATCACTGGCCGCGATGTCAGCAACAGGTAAGCACCATCGCACACATGCTCTTTACACCTTTAGCTCTTTCCCCGACGCCCACAAACAGCAACAGTTATTAAAAGCGGTTTATGAACGCGATGAAACCACCATACGCTTTATTCTTTCCAGTCGCATTCATCCGAATTTGATCAACCAACCGACGTCTTTCCAACATCGGATGCATAATGCCTGGGCATGTGCGATCTCAAGCTCGCGAGAGAACATCGTCAACATGCTGGCGTCCTATCCTGGCGCGGTACCCACACTTGAGAACCTGACCCAGGGTCTGCTGCACCATCAATCATCCTTATTTCCTATCATGCTTAACAAAGCCCTGAGTGCGGATCCAAATCTGCTACACAGTGAGGGGACCAGCATGCTCAATTCTGCTATCGAAAGCAGGAAGTATGAGATAGTCCCCATTCTGATTCAGCATACTGGCGTGGATATCAATAACACCCAAATAAATGGCCACCAGCTGCAGCTGCCGCCACTTGGACGCGCTATTCAGTATGATGATGAGAAAATGGTCAATATACTGCTCACGTCACCCAACATTGATGTCAATAAAACCGATCAGGCGGGCAATGCTCCGCTGCATCTCTTGCTGCGCGATCAGCCCCCGAGACGTCATTTAGCCCAGAGTTTACTCAGCGACACCCGCCTCAACCCTAATCTTAAGAACGCAGAAGGGCTATCACCCTTACATATGACCAGCCGATATCGCCCCATGCCCTTCGTTCATAATCAGCATCAAGTCACGGTATATCAGCCGGATATGAAAGCGATGGAAATGCTACTGAAATATCCAAACATTGACGTCAATTTGCAGGATAATCACAAAGGAAATACTGCACTACACATCTGTGCCAAATCAGGTAACAGCAAGGGCATTGAACTGCTGCTCAGGCATCCCGATATCAATTTGAATATAAAGAATCGACAAGGCGAGACCGCGCGAGATGTAGCTAAACACTATAAAAATCCAGCGATATCACAGATGCTAAAACAGGATTCGTCTCTGTTGGCTAAGATAAAAAAATGGAAAATCTAGTCCTGCATATAAGTAACGTTTTAAATTATCAGCAGATGCCGATTTCTGGCACTTTACTTACACTGCCGGTAGCAGCGTGAACATCAATAAAAGAGTGCTCATGACGAAGCTTTTATGCTAAGCGCGCAGGATACCAAGCCCTGTTTCGCGTCATTGCAGGCCTGTCGGGTATAAAATCCTCAACTGGAGCCTCAATATTCTTGACCCAGGACAGCGACACTTTCGGAATATCCCTCAAAGCGCCCAGCTCCGCTGGCAATTTATCCCCTCAATCCGTATAACTATCCCCTATTTCTCAACCCTGCATAGCAAGATAGTGAACCGATGATGAATGATTCGCTGAGCCGCATTATTGCGAGTGAACTTCAGGCGCGGGCCGAACAAGTTGAAGCCGCCGTCCGTCTGTTGGATGAAGGAAATACCGTGCCGTTTATCGCACGTTATCGTAAGGAAGTGACCGGGGGTTTGGATGACACGCAGCTACGCCTGCTGGAAACACGCCTTGGCTACCTGCGTGAGCTGGAAGAACGACGTCAATCGATTCTGAAATCCATTGGCGAACAGGGGAAACTCACCGATGAACTCGCTGCCGCCATTAACGGTACGATGAGTAAAACCGAACTTGAAGATCTCTATCTCCCCTATAAACCTAAGCGCCGCACGCGCGGCCAGATCGCTATCGAAGCCGGCCTGGAGCCGCTGGCAGACACGTTGTGGCAACAGCCCTCACACGATCCCGAAACCCTGGCAGCCGGATACGTTGACGCTGACAAAGGCGTTGCGGATGTGAAAGCCGCGCTCGATGGCGCCCGCTACATCCTGATGGAACGTTTTGCCGAAGATGCCGCGCTGCTGGCGAAGGTACGCGATTACCTGTGGAAAAACGCGCATCTGGTGTCCCGTGTCATTGAAGGGAAAGAGGAAGAAGGCGCGAAGTTCCGCGATTACTTCGATCATCATGAAGCCCTGGCAACCGTTCCCTCACACCGTGCCCTGGCGATGTTCCGGGGCCGCAATGAAGGCGTGCTGCAACTGGCGCTGAACGCCGATCCCCAATTTGATGAGCCGCCGCGTGAAAGTCACGGCGAGCAGATCATCATCGATCATCTGCAATTGCGCCTGAACAATGCTCCGGCAGATAGCTGGCGTAAAGCGGTGGTGAGCTGGACCTGGCGTATTAAGGTGCTGCTGCACCTCGAAACGGAATTAATGGGCAGCGTGCGTGAACGCGCAGAAGATGAGGCGATCAACGTTTTCGCCCGTAACCTGCACGATCTGCTGATGGCCGCACCTGCGGGGATGCGTGCCACTATGGGGCTTGATCCTGGCTTGCGTACCGGTGTCAAAGTCGCCGTGGTGGATGCCACCGGTAAACTGGTGGCTACTGATACGATTTACCCGCATACCGGCCAGGCAGCAAAAGCCGCCGCAGCGGTCGCTGCACTCTGCACTAAACATCAGGTCGAACTGGTTGCTATCGGCAATGGCACCGCCTCACGTGAAACCGAGCGTTTTTACCTTGAGGTGCAGAAACAGTTCCCGCAAGTTCAGGGCCAGAAAGTGATCGTCAGCGAGGCAGGGGCATCTGTCTATTCGGCGTCAGAACTGGCTGCGCTGGAGTTCCCCGATCTTGATGTTTCACTGCGCGGTGCAGTCTCTATCGCTCGTCGCCTGCAGGATCCGCTGGCCGAACTGGTGAAGATCGATCCAAAATCTATCGGGGTTGGCCAGTATCAGCACGACGTCAGCCAAAATCAGCTGGCGAAAAAGCTGGATGCGGTCGTCGAGGATTGCGTAAACGGCGTTGGCGTGGATCTGAATACCGCCTCTGTGGCATTGCTGATGCGCGTCGCTGGTTTGACTAAGATGATGGCGCAAAATATTGTCAGTTGGCGCGATGAGAATGGCCGCTTTCAGGACCGACAGCAGCTGCTGAAAGTGAGCCGCCTGGGTCCGAAAGCCTTCGAACAGTGTGCTGGCTTCTTGCGTATCAACCACGGCAATAACCCCCTGGATGCCTCAACCGTGCACCCGGAAGCCTACCCGGTTGTCGAGCGTATTCTCTCCGCGACGCGGCAGGCGCTAAGCGATCTGATGGGAAATCCATCCGAACTGCGCAACCTGAAAGCGGTCGACTTCACCGATGAACGTTTTGGCGTGCCGACTGTGACCGATATCATTAAAGAGCTGGAGAAACCGGGCCGCGATCCGCGTCCTGAGTTCAAAACGGCACAGTTTGCCGACGGCATTGATACCATGAACGACCTGCTGCCGGGCATGATACTGGAAGGCTCTGTCACCAACGTCACCAACTTTGGCGCTTTTGTCGATATTGGCGTCCATCAGGATGGCCTGGTTCACATCTCATCACTGTCAGACAAATTCGTCGATGACCCACATAAAGTGGTCAAGGCAGGCGATATCGTCAAAGTGAAGGTGATGGAAGTTGACTTGCAGCGTAAGCGCATCGCGCTGACCATGCGGCTGGATGAAAATCCGGGTGAGAATGCGTCACGCAGCGGAGGCGGTAAGCCGGCAGCAGTTCGTCATACTGAACGCCCGGCCCAGGGTAAAGCACGTCCACGTCCTGCCGCATCAAACGCGGGTAACAGTGCAATGGGCGATGCGCTGGCCGCGGCCTTCGGTAAAAAGCGCTAACGCAACGCATGCGCTTTAAAGCCTGACGGGGAGAACGTTCTCCCCGTTATGGCGCGCCGATTACAGATGGCGTGTAAACCACTCCGTCTGGATTTTTACTACACGCTCAAAATGTTCGCCGCTGTACATCTCATAGTGGTGAGCGCCCTTCTCTATGTGCAGATGTTTATCATTCGCTTTGACGGCATCGAATAACGCCACACCCTGCTCGGGCGGATTAACCTTATCGTCACCAGCCACCACGACCAGCGTTGGACAACTGACCTGGCGGGCATTCTCTGCAGGTTTGTACTGCAAGGTTTCTCTCACCGTCAGGAA
Organism: [Pantoea] beijingensis; assembly: GCF_022647505.1. Lineage (NCBI taxonomy): Bacteria > Pseudomonadati > Pseudomonadota > Gammaproteobacteria > Enterobacterales > Erwiniaceae > Erwinia > [Pantoea] beijingensis. The sequence goes on along the minus strand of NZ_CP071409.1, from coordinate 319,712 downwards.
TGGAATTTTACTATCCATCGCCGGATAGCGAACCCGGTTCTCTTCGAAGAAGGCCTTTGACTCCTCATCGCTTAATACGCGAGTCACGCTGACAAACATCTCCTTGCCCGTTGTCTGCTGCTTTGCGGCCATTTTGTCCAGTGTAAGCAGAAAGCCACTTTTTTCTTCATCAGACATCTTCCCGGTGACAATTTCTTCACCGTCAGCAAAGGCCAACTGGCTGACGATACATTTTATATCCGCGCTTTTTGCCGCCGCACCAAAAACATGACAACCACCAAATGAAGTTCCCCATAGCCCTATACGTTTTTTATCCACTTCCGGCCGAGCTTTAACCCAATCGACTACGGTGAGAATATCCTCGATCTGCATCGCGGGCACCAGGCGGCCTCTCTCGCCCTCACTGGCGCCGAATCCCCGGTAATCAAACGTGACGGTGCAGAAACCGGCACCGGTAAAATGGCGCGCGAAAGCGGGCAATAAAATATCCTGAATACCACAAAAACCGTGACATAACACGATAACCGGCAGGGCTGCCGTCTGGTGGTCAGGTTGATGAAGAGTCAGCGCAATCCCTTGAGGGAGTTGGTGTGTCATTGTGTTCATAGCGTCGGCATTCCTTGTCTGTCAAACATTTTTGCAACGGAGAGGGTGACTTAGCCAGTACGTTTTTTCTGTTTTTGTTAGCGCGATGCTTATCACGACGGGTGCTACAGCGCACCGGCAAGCATGAGGGATATAACAGAGATAAAATCTGAAGACAGTAAGCCTTTTCCTGAAATTGCAGCGATATATCTCGTGAACCTCTCGCATAACGGTAACCTTTGCTAACTGCCCGATAAGGTCCTCACCGGCTATCCTTCCGGTTATTGTTTTATGTCAAAGTTAACGATAATAATTCTCATTAAAATTGCGGTATCGTTTTACGAGGTGCTCACTCATGCAACTTCTTGCCAAACAGCGCTATAAAATCATTGGGTTTACTGCTTCCGTCGGTGCAGCCTATCGGCAAAAACTCCTTTCACTCGGCCTGCTACCAGGTTCGGTCTTTAATGTCGTGCGCATTGCGCCACTCGGCGATCCGTTGCAAATCGAAACACGCCGCGTCAGTTTGATGCTACGTAAAAAAGATTTAGCGCTGCTGCAGCTCGAACCGTTGGGTGAGCAGGAGAAAGCATGAAAAACTGTTCCATTGGCCTGATTGGCAACCCAAACGCAGGTAAAACCACACTGTTTAATCAGTTGACGGGGGCCCGTCAACGCGTTGGTAACTGGGCAGGCGTCACCGTTGAGCGTAAAGAGGGCCAGTTCACTACTCGCGAGTACCGCGTACGGCTGGTTGATCTGCCCGGAACCTATTCGCTTATCACCCTTTCTCAGCACGGCTCATTAGATGAACAGATTGCCTGTCACTATATTCTCAGCAACGATGCAGATTTGCTGATTAACGTGGTGGATGCCAGCAATCTGGAGCGGAATCTCTACCTTACCCTGCAACTGCGGGAGTTTGGCGTCCCCTGTATCGTGGCGCTAAACATGCTGGATATTGCTGAAAGCCAGCAAATAGAGATTGATGTGGATGCGCTGGCACTGCAGCTCGGCTGCCCGGTTATTCCGCTGGTCTCAACCCGTGGCCAGGGTATTGAGGCGCTTAAACAGGCCATCGATAGCTTCACGCTCGCTGCGCCCGCATTGAGCATTCCCTATCCACCGGAGATTATACAATCGACTACCGTGTTGGCTGACGCTATGCCAGCACAGCGTTCAGCGGCGCAACGGCGCTGGCTCGCATTGCAGATGCTGGAAGGTGATATCTATAGTGCTTCACAGGCCGGTCATATCGCGCGGGATCTATTGCTCCCACTGCAACAGCAGCTAACGCAAGAGGCGGCACTAACAATTGTTGCTGCACGCTACCACGTAATTGAAGAAATTAGCGCGGCGGTAAGCAACTGCAAGTTGGCTACACCGAATCGTCTATCGCAACGCCTCGATCGCATCATTCTCAATCGCTGGCTGGGCTTGCCTATCTTTCTGCTGATGATGTACCTGATGTTTCTGCTGGCGATCAATATTGGCGGTGCACTACAGCCGCTGTTTGATATCGGTTCCGCCGCACTGTTTATTCACGGTCTGCAATGGGTGGGCTGGGCGCTGCATTTCCCTGAGTGGCTAACGGTGTTTCTGGCTCAAGGGATCGGCGGCGGTATTAATACCGTACTGCCGCTGGTCCCCCAGATCGGTATGATGTACCTGTTTCTCTCCTTTATGGAAGACTCCGGTTATATGGCGCGTGCGGCGTTTGTCATGGACAGGCTCATGCAGGCGCTGGGACTACCCGGAAAATCCTTTGTACCACTGATTGTTGGCTTTGGCTGTAATGTGCCCTCCGTAATGGGCGCACGTACGCTGGACGCACCGCGTGAACGCCTGATTACCGTAATGATGGCGCCCTTTATGTCCTGCGGTGCACGCCTGGCGATTTTTGCCGTCTTTGCCGCTGCGTTCTTTGGACAAAAAGGCGCACTGGTGGTGTTCAGCCTTTATATCATTGGCATTGTTATGGCAATTCTGACCGGATTGCTGCTGAAGCATACACTGATGCGTGGTGAAGCCAGCCCCTTTGTGATGGAACTGCCGGTGTATCACGTACCGCATCTGAAAAGCCTGCTATTGCAAACCTGGCAACGCCTGAAGGGTTTTGTACTGCGCGCCGGTAAAGTGATCGTTATCGCCAGCATGCTCATTGGCGCCCTGAACAGTTTTTCATTTAGTGGCCAGCCCGTCAGCCATATTAATGACTCGGCGCTGGCGACCGTCAGCCGGGCAATCACACCGCTGCTTGCACCTTTTGGCGTGCATAATGATAACTGGCAGGCCACCGTGGGACTCGTTACCGGGGCAATGGCGAAAGAGGTGGTGGTTGGGACGTTAAATACGCTCTATACCGCTGAAGCCATTAACGATAACGCGTTTGATGCCAGTCAGTTCAGTCTGCGTGGTGAATTAGTCGATGCGCTGGATGAAACATGGCAAGGCCTGAAGGCGACATTCAGTCTCAGCGTGTTAGCAAATCCGATTGAAGCCAGTAAGGGCGACGGTGAGATGGCTTCGGGGGCAATGGGGATGATGAGTCGAAAATTTGCCAATGACGCCGCGGCCTTCAGCTATCTGCTATTTGTCCTGTTGTATGTTCCTTGCGTCTCGGTGATGGGCGCTATCGCCCGTGAAAGTAGCCGGCGGTGGATGCTTTTTTCCATTCTGTGGGGACTTAACCTGGCCTACTCACTGGCGACACTGTTTTACCAAGCAGCGACCTTCCAGCAACATCCCAAAACCAGTCTTATCGCGATCTCACTGGTGATCATCTTCAATATTGTGGTGGTCGGGACGTTAAGAAAAATCAAAGTAAAACCGATGCTCATCCCGATAAATACCCTTTCAGAGGGGCAGTGTAAGGGGTGTTCGAAACAATGTAATCACGGTTAACGGACGCCCATATTCACACGTGCGTAAGGCATACTGACGCTATCCCGCCATACGGTGCATAGAAGGGGCAACATTGAACACAGGCACGCCTGCTCTGGCATGCCTGCTACTGTGCTATCCTCGCTGTGCTCCTGCACTGGTCGACGGATGACAATACAGCATATATATCACTCGTGTTACTGGGCAGGATCTTTATAAACATCAGCCGTTGCGCTGATTCTTCCATGCTCGCGACCCGCGATGACCAGGAAGTATTTCCCGCCTTTTTCATCAGCCAGTTGAGAGAGCTTTTGCTTCGCATCCATCGGTGACGTCGTTTCAGCCGTGGTAGTCACGGTCGCGACCTTCTCCAGTTTCATAGTATCAACCTGTTCTTTGGTAACCTCTTCCGCAGCCAGCGCACCAAAAGAAACAGAACCCACGACTAACGTTGCAGCAACTGTTTTCAAAACATTCATACAATATCTCTCCTTAGGATTGTGTTGGATGTGTGCAGCCGCAAACCAGAGAAGGTGCCGAGAGAAAGAAATCTACCCATGCTCCCTGGGCATTAAAATAACGAGAATCGCCCCGCTATACTTCAGGTCGCAGGTGTACTGGTCACTCTGCAACTCAAGTTATTCAGGATATAAGCGGCCTTGCTCACGCCATCAAGTATTACTGAGATTTTCAAAATCTCCAATTCTATTTCAGGATGTTAATAACACCGCCATATCGATGGCGGCAGCAGAAGACAACGGCCTGTCACTGAAAATATTTTTTAAATTCAATTAACTGTTCACAGAACAGTTCAGGATGCGAAATAAAGGGCGCATGTGCAGCTTTTTCTAACACTACCGATTGGCTTTCCGGCCACTGTTTATCCAGAAGTGTCGCGACTTTCCGCGGTACCAAACCGTCCAGGTAGCCATAAATGCGCAAATGCGGCAGCGTTAACGCCGTCATCGGCTCACGCAAATCCACAGTACGTAAAATCTCCAGCCCTCCATCCAACACTTCTACCGAAGGCATAGGCAGTGACAACACCACATTTTTTAAGATGCGGGCGTCCTGACGTGCACGTTCGGTTCCCAGCGTTTGCAAAGCAAGAAACCGCTCAACGGTACGCTGAAAATCACCGCTTAACTCGCGCTGAAAGCTAAGTAACGTCTCTGGTTTAATACCCGGCCATGCTTCTCGTGCGGTAAAACAAGGGGAAGTAGCAACATTAATAATTCCCTGCACGCGCGACGGGTAACGAAGCGCCATCTGGCTGGCAACCAAGCCGCCCAGCGACCACCCAAGACAGATAGCCCGTTCCGGCATGTGCGCTTCAATGACCTCTACCATCCGATCTAACGACATCGCCGTCCAGCCATTGCTACGGCCATAACCGGGTAAATCCACCAGATGGAGACGAAAATGCGAGCGAAGCCGATCGATAATGCAATGCCATACTTCTGCGTTCAGTCCCCATCCGTGCAGCAGCACAAGATCGGTATTTCCTGTCCCTTCAGTCTGCCAGTAAAGCTGCGACATCGGTTATTGTCCTGTTTTTATTTGGAGGTTGTTATGCTACCAATGCCGGGCCGTTGTTGGCTATGCCAGATACCGCTAATGCTCTATCAACATGGTATATGTAGCCTCTGTTATCGCCATTTACCTCAGCGCCCAATCAGTTGCCCGCGCTGTGGGTTACCTGCGGGGCAATCACATATTGAATGTGGCCGCTGTTTGCTCCGCCCCCCGCCGTGGCACACATTAGTTTACGTCAGCAACTATCAACCGCCGTTGAGCCCACTGGTGCTACGATTTAAATTTAATCGTATTACCGCACTCTCTGTGATGCTGGCGCGGCTAATTTTGCTAAGCTGGTTGCATGCACGCCGTACGCGGCAGTTGCCCAGGCCCGACCTTATTCTTGCTGTGCCGTTACATCAGCGTCGTGCATGGCAACGCGGGTTTAACCAAACCGATATGCTGGCGCGTAAATTGTCGCACTGGATCGGATGTGAGTACCGTCCTGCCGGACTCGTTCGCGTTCGCCCCTCACGCATTCAGCATCAGCTAACCGCACGGGCACGACGTAAGAATTTGCACGACGCTTTCAGGGTTGAAATCGCGTTACGTGGGCGCCATATCGCATTAATCGATGATGTCGTCACCACAGGCAGTACGGTCGATGAAATCAGTCGCCTGTTAATGGCCGAAGGGGCCGCCAGCATCCAGGTTTGGTGCCTGTGCCGAACCTTGTAGAGCGCCAGTGATGGGCGTATTATAACCAACCAGATTAGTCAACTATTGAGCAATAGCCATGATCCGTATTTCTGACTCTGCGCAAGAACACTTCGCAAAACTGCTGTCAAACCAGGAAGATGGCACCCAAATTCGCGTATTCGTAATTAACCCGGGTACGCCTGGCGCTGAATGTGGCGTCTCTTACTGCCCGCCGGACGCGGTTGAAGCAACAGACACTAAACTGGAGTTCGATAAACTCTCGGCGTATGTTGATGAACTGAGTGCACCTTACCTTGAAGACGCGGAAATCGACTTCGTTACCGATAATCTCGGTTCACAGCTGACGCTGAAAGCACCTAACGCTAAAATGCGTAAAGTTTCTGATGATGCGCCACTGATTGAGCGTGTCGAATATCAACTTCAGTCGCAGATTAACCCACAACTGGCTGGCCACGGCGGTAAAGTCTCGCTGATGGAGATCACCGAAGAAGGGTACGCTATTCTGCAATTTGGCGGCGGCTGTAACGGTTGCTCTATGGTGGATGTGACACTGAAAGAAGGCATCGAGAAAGAACTGTTGCAGACATTTCCCGAGCTGAAAGGCGTGCGCGATTTGACCGAGCATCAGCGCGGCGAGCACTCTTACTATTAAATACTCCGGGCGACCTTCAGGTCGCCCTTCGTTTTTTTACGCTTTCTTTCTGCGACGATCGATATCCCGAATCAACCGATTTACACCGTCATCAGCAAACATGGCTTCCAGCGTGTGACTCAGCTTACGACGCCAGTTAGGATACTGATCGGTGGTGCCCGGAATATTGACCGGCATCGCCATGTCCAGCCAGTCTTCGGGCTGCAGACCTAAAAGCGCGCAACCGCTATCGGCAATGAAGCGATGCATTCCCCGGTTTAGTTGAGGTGACATGGATAAGTGCGATGCCCGCTTACCAAAGCGCTTCGGGACGAAATGGTATTGATGCAATGCATTCAACAGAGCCTGCTTTTGTCGATCGCGATTCTCGTACAGGCCGCGTAATATCACCTCATCCGGATACAACCCCAAGGTTTCACCCAACGCCAAATCGCCAGAAGCCCAGAACCCACGTAGCGTTGGTAAATCATGCGTTGTGGCACTGGCCATTGATTGCGTCTGCCAGGCATCAGGCGCACGATAGCGATCGGCGCTCTCCTGTTCGAAATAGAGCACCTTCCATGAATAGACGCCACTATCACGCAACTTACCAATGATCTCTACCGGTACGGTTCCCAGATCCTCACCAATCACCATGCACTGATTCCGCTGACTTTCCAGTGCCAGGATCGCCATTAAATCGTCTACAGGATAATAAACATAAGCGCCATGATCGGCCGTTTCACCGTAAGGGATCCACCACAACCGTAACATTGACATCACATGATCGATGCGTAATGCGCCACAGCTGGCCATATTGGCACGCAGTAAATCAATAAAGGGCTGATAGCCTCGAGCGGCCATAACGTGCGGGTCCATCGGGGGTAGCCCCCAGTTCTGCCCGAGCGGTCCCAATATATCTGGTGGCGCGCCTATCGAAGCCTTCAGGCAGTATAGCTCACGGTCGCTCCAGGCTTCGGATCCGCCCTCTGCTACGCCGACAGCAAGATCGCGGTATAAGCCAATAGGCATATTGCGCCGCTGACTCTGCTGCCAGCACGCATCAAACTGAAGGTTGGCCAACCACTGTAGCCACAGCCAAAAATTGACTTCATCCTGATTTTGCTGACAAAACTTCTGTACGGCATCGTTATGGGCATGCTGATAAGCTTCCGGCCATACCGGCCAGCCCCAGAACTGCGGATCCTGTTTTAGCATCGCCTGATGCATCGCGTCATACGCCGCCTGATAAAACAGACTACCGCCGCCTAAGGTAATAAAGCGCTTAAAAAGCGCGCGCGTCGTATCGTTCTCCGCTCGCGTGGAGAACTGCTGCCACGCCAGCCGTAATGCGGTCATTTTCAGTTCACTGACGGTAGTGTAATCAACCCACTCACTCTGCCGTACTTGCGCGAGTGTCTGCTGCGTCGTGTCTTGCTGCCACCAACGTTGAGCCGCCTCGCTCTGCTGAAAATCTGGAACGCGGCTGACATCAATATAAATAACGTTAAGCCATCTACGTGATGAAGGGCTATAGGGGCTGGCACTTTCCGGATTCGCAGGATAGAGCGAATGGATGGGATTCAGACCAATAAAAGCACCACCACGATCGGCGATATTATCCAGCATCGTATGGAGGTCGCCGAAATCACCTATCCCCCAGTTATTTTCTGAGCGCAAGGTATAGAGCTGTACACAGGTGCCCCAAAGTTTTTTCCCTTCACGCAGTGGTGCAGGCTCGAAGCAACGCGTCGGTGCTACGATAATGCGGCATGGCCACTGCTGCTTCCCCTGGGTCAGGGTTAACTGATGATAACCGTCCGCCAGCCTTGATGGCAGACTAAGGGTTTCTCCTGCCTGAACTTCACCTTCATGCTGTTTACCGTGTTCAGTTTGTAGGTGCCAGCGATAACAACCTTTTCCTCCGATCAGCAACTGACGCTTGCGCGTGCCGCTGAATACTTTCGCTGCCGGAAGCGGCGAGGCACTCACCAGTGTGGGTTTTCCCATCGCGGCAAGCAGCCGGCGTCTGGTGGTTTCCTCAATCGCCTGCTGCTCTCCCTCCGCATTAATATAGCTGGAGGCAATACCGGCCGCCGTCGCGGCCTTATCAAGTTGATGTAGATCCATTGAATATCCTGATAATCCCGTCACCCTTCACGCGGCTTCTTTAACAAAAAATCCAGCGATAACGAAAGCGTTTTAGCCTGCTCTGGCCTCAGCGTTTTGCCTGCCAGATACGGCTTTGATAATCCCGAATAGACCTATCCGAACTAAACATTCCGGTGCGTGCAGTATTCAGAATTGCTGCACGGGTCCACGCCTCTTTATCCAGCCAGAGTGCTTCCACTCGTTTTTGTGCTGCGCAATAGTCAGCAAAATCAGCTAATACCAACCAGGGATCGCCCCCCTTTGTCAGACTATTGAGCAACAGGTCAAAGGCATGTTTATCACCATCGCTAAAAAAGCCCTTTTCCATCTCTTTTAACAGCGTATCTAAATGCTTATCCTTTTTGCGAAGCTTAACGGGATCGTAGCCTTTCGCCTTCAGAGCCTTAACTTCATCAACGGTCTTACCGAATATAAAGATATTCTCCTCGCCGACCTGCTCGGCGATTTCAACATTGGCACCATCCAGCGTACCGATGGTGAGTGCGCCGTTAAGTGCCAGTTTCATGTTGCCGGTACCTGACGCTTCATAACCCGCCGTGGAAATCTGCTCGGAGAGATCGGCAGCAGGGATCATCATCTCTGCTGCGGTGATGCGGTAATCCGGAATAAACACCACCTTCAAGCGATCGCCCACCAGCGGATCGTTGTTGATCTTCTCCGCCACTTTATTGATCGCGTAGATAATGTTTTTCGCAAGGTAGTAACCCGGAGCAGCTTTCGCGCCAAACAGAAATACGCGCGGCACCGTTTCCTGCTGCGGATTATCACGCAGCTGGCGATAGCAGTGCAGTACGTGCAGTAGCCCCAGATGCTGGCGCTTATATTCATGTAAGCGTTTAATTTGAATATCAAACATCGCTTCCGGATTAACCGCAATACCCGTATGTTGCTTAATCCAGTTCGCCAACCGCTGTTTATTATCATGCTTAATCTGGCGATAGCGCTGGCGGAATGCCTGATCATCCGCAAAAGCTTCTAATCCTTTCAGGGCATCAAGATTATTGACCCATTCAACGTTTAGCGTCTCATCAATCAACGACGCTAGCGCCGGATTGCATTGCTTCAACCAACGACGTGGCGTAATACCATTGGTGACATTGTGGAATTTGTTTGGCCACAACAGGTGATATTCAGGAAAGAGATCTTTAACCACCAGTTCGGAGTGTAGAGCCGCGACGCCATTAACCGCGAAGCCACTTACCACGCAGAGGTTAGCCATCCGTACCTGCTTGTCATGCACAATAGCCAACTTATTCCAGACTGCTTCGTCACCTGGCCACTGTTTATCCACCTGCTTTTTGAAGCGACGGTTAATCTCTTTGATAATCATAAAGTGGCGCGGTAGCAGGCCACGTACCAGCTTCTCATCCCAACGCTCCAGCGCCTCTGGCATCAGCGTATGGTTGGTATAGGCAAATACATGACTGGTGATCGCCCAGGCTTCCTTCCACGATAATTGATGTTCATCCAGCAGAATACGTAACATCTCGGGGATCGCGATGGTCGGGTGGGTGTCATTAAGCTGAATAACCTCATAATCAGCCAGCTCGGTGATTTTCCGTCCCGCTTGATGGTGGCGGCGTAGAATATCGCCCACTGAACAGGCGCACTGGAAATATTGCTGCATCAGGCGCAGACGTTTACCTTGCTGATGGTTATCATTTGGATAGAGGACCTTCGTCAGTTTGGCTGCATCAATACCTTGCTGTTCGGCCTGCAAGAACTGTCCTTCGTTAAACAGTTCAAAATCGAAAGGATGCACATGCGTAGCCTGCCAGAGACGCAGCGGTTGAACTACGCCGTTCTGATAACCAATAACAGGCAGATCCCAGGCCTCTCCGCGCATCACAAATTCTGGCTGCCAGTGGGGCTGACCCTGGTCGTCTTTGATTACCTTACCGCCAATAGCAACGTCCACGTCCAGCGCGGCATTATGACGGAACCATGGATAGCTTGCGCGGTGCCAATCGTCAGGCGCTTCATGCTGATGTCCGTCATTGAATGACTGACGAAACAGACCATACTGATAATTGAGTCCGTAGCCCATTGCTGACTGGCCTACCGTCGCCATTGAATCCAGGAAACAGGCAGCAAGCCTTCCCAAGCCACCATTACCTAAAGCAGGATCAACCTCTTCCTCCAGCAGTTCGCTCAGGTTTATCTGGTAATCTGCCAGCAGATCGCTCACCCCCTGATACCAACCCAGATTAAGTAAGTTATTGCCGGTCAGGCGCCCGACTAAAAACTCCATGGAAATATAATTTACGTGCCGCTGTTTTTTAGGCGCTTTCACTATAGGTTGTGCAGCCAGCAGTTCGGCCAGAGCGCCACTTACGGCTTGCCACCATTGATGCGGATTCATCTCTTGTGCGGCGCTGAAACCTAAATGCTGCCACTGGCGCGTGAGCGCGGCTTCAAAGTGAGCTTTGTTGAATTTTGGCTGCGACATACTAATCTCTTCAGGTAAGTGAATGGTTTCGCGAAAAATTGATGCACACATGCTGACCTCTGCCCCAGAGCCCGGCATCATCCTGTTTAAGATCCTGGTGGGGATGAGCCTCGGGGCGTAGCAAAAACTGTGATCTCCCGCACCTTAAAGTTAAGACGCCAATGCTCAAAAAAGCGCCCCCATTAAAGAAAATGAGCAAAAAAAAGTATGAAAGGACATGACCGATACTTAGTCGAGATAACATTTACGACAATATCGCTCACTATTTCTCGTTATCTCATGTACATTTCCGTGCCTGCTACCTCTTAATATGACGACTTTTTCGATAGCAAAAATTAAAAATTGCGTGAGGAAGTGTGATGGGGTGCAACTTAATGAATTTCCGTCTGTCACGTACCTTGCATTAGCCTGCGGACTGGCAGAATGTACTTAATTACGCAGCGCGAAATAATTCCGTTTGTGTCTTTCTATGTCACACAGTGATGCCAGGATTATGCTAATTCCATCGAAACTCAGCCGTCCTCTGCGGCTTCAGAACACTATTGTTCGGGAGCGTTTGCTTGCAAGGCTCGCGAATATCAGCCATTACCGATTGGCGCTGGTCAATAGTCCAGCTGGCTACGGTAAAACGACGCTGGTTGCTCAATGGGCGGCGGAAAAAAACGATCTGGGCTGGTATTCACTTGATGAAAGCGACAACTATCCCGAACGCTTCGCGACCTACTTTATGGCAGCGATCCAGCAGGCGACCAGCGGCCACTGTGTTCGGAGCGAGGCAATGGCGCAGAAGCGTCAATATGCCAATTTGAGCGCGCTCTTTGCCCAGCTTTTCGTTGAACTTTCTGAATGGCATTCTCCGCTGTATTTGGTTATTGATGATTACCATCTGCTGACCAATGACGCCATCCATCAGGCAATGCGTTTTTTTATACGCCACCAGCCCGATAATCTGACGTTGGTTATCCTGTCGCGTAACCTACCCACACTGGGTATTGCTAATCTGCGGGTACGAGAGCAGCTACTGGAGATTAACAGCCAGTCGCTGGCGTTTACCCATGGTGAGGCGAAAGCCTTCTTTGATTGCCGTTTACAGCGACCGATTGATGCCTGCCACTCCCAGCGCCTATGTGACGAAGTCGCTGGCTGGGCTACCGCGCTGCAGCTTATTGCGCTAACGGAACGTCAGTCCAATACGCCGACGCATCAGTCGGCACAACGTTTAGCGGGTATCAACGCCAGCCATCTTTCTGATTATCTGGTCGATGAGGTTCTTGATTGCGTTGATGCCCCCACGCGTAACTTTTTATTACGCTGTTCGGTGCTGCGTTCGATGAATGATGTGCTGATTTCGCGGATAACCGGCGAAGAAAATGGTCAACTGCGTCTGGAAGAAACCGAACGGCAGGGCCTTTTTCTGCAACGCATGGATGATAGCGGTGAATGGTTTAACTTCCATCCACTGTTTGCCAGTTTTCTTCGCCAGCGCTGTCAGTGGGAATTAGGAAGCGATCAGCATCAGTTACACCGTGCCGCCGCCGAAGGCTGGATGGCGCAAGGGTATGCCGGTGAAGCCATTCACCACGCATTGGCCGCACAGGATACTCTCCTGCTGCGTGATATCCTGTTGCAGCACGGCTGGGCGCTGTTTAATCACAGCGAACTGGCCTTGCTGGAAGAAGGATTGAAAGCGCTGCCCTGGCAGTTACTGGTTGAAAACCCGAGTCTTATCCTGCTACAGGCGTGGCTGGCCCAAAGCCAACACCGTTACAGTGAGGTCAATCTTCTGCTGGCACGTGCCGAGCAGGAGATGGCCATGCAACATTTCGCGACCGACGAAGTCCTGAGCGCAGAGTTTGATGCGTTACGTGCCCAAGTCGCCATCAATGCCAATAAGCCTGAAGAGGCGGAGCGTCTCGCGACTCAGGCACTTAATGTGTTGCCGCTGGCAAACTACTACAGCCGAATTGTTGCCACTTCGGTAAAAGGCGAAGTGCTGCATTGCCAGGGCGAGCTCAATCTGGCACTGGCAATGATGCAGCAAACGGATAGCATGGCCCGGCACCATAATAGCTGTCATTACACGCTGTGGGCGCTGCTGCAACAGAGCGAGATCCTGATCGCGCAAGGCTTTTTGCAAACCGCCTTCGATATACAGGAGAAAGCGTTCGCGCTCATTAATGATGAGGGACTGCAGCAGCTTCCGATGCACGAATTTTTACTACGTATTCGTGCACAGCTACTGTGGTCCTGGTCCCATCTCGACGATGCCGAAGCAGCGGCACGTAAAGGTCTTGAGGTCCTGGCCAATTTCCAGCCACAGCAGCAGTTACAGTGTTTAGCTATGTTAGCCAAATGCGCGCTGGCGCGAGGAGATATGGATAACGCGCGACGCCATCTTACCCGCTGCGAAAACTTGCTCAGCAACGGTCAGTATCACAGCGACTGGGTCACCAATACCGATAAGCCGCGAGTACTTTACTGGCAAATGACCAATGATAAAGTCTCCGCCTCCAACTGGTTACGTCTGACGGCGAAGCCGGACGATGCCGGTAACCACTTTCTGCAGGGACAGTGGCGCAATATCGCCCGGGCACAAATTCTCTTAGGCCAATATGACGAAGCGGAAGTGGTGCTGGATGAGTTGAATGATAATGCCCGTCGTCTGCGTCTGGTCAGCGATCTTAATCGTAATCTACTGTTAATGAATTCGCTTTACTGGCAAACCGATCGTAAAAGTGAGGCACAGAAAGCGCTTATTGAAGCCCTTTCACTGGCGAACCGAACGGGTTTTGTCAGTCATTTTGTCATTGAAGGCGAAGCCATGGCCCAGCAACTCCGGCAGCTATTGCAGCTGAATACGCTACCGGAACTGGAGCAACATCGCGCTCAGCGGATCCTGCGTGATATTAACCAGCACCATCGCCATAAATTTGCTCACTTTGATGAAACCTTTGTCAGCCGCCTGCTCACGCACCCACAGGTACCGGAACTGATCAGGACCAGCCCGCTAACCCAGCGTGAATGGCAGGTTCTGGGGCTGATTTATTCGGGTTACAGTAACGATCAGATCGCGGGTGAACTGGATGTGGCCGCGACCACCATCAAAACCCATATTCGTAACCTCTACCAGAAACTGGGCGTGGTTCATCGCCAGGAAGCGGTACAACAGGCGCAACAGCTGCTGCATCTGATGGGGATGAGCGTCGCATAAGGGATGGTTCAGGCACTGGCACCTTCTTTGCCGGAAGGCGCAGTGCCGTCACTTAGCACAGCTCTAAATGTACCTCATGCTGTTCAATCACCTGCATGACGCTCGGCGGCGGCGCTTCATTAGTAAACAGGTAATCAATTAATCCCATGTTGCCCAAATTCACCATCGCATTCCGGCCAAATTTTGAGTGATCTGTCACCAGCATGACACAGCGCGAGTTCTCGATAATTGCGCGCTTAGTGCGTACTTCGTGGTAATCAAACTCCAGCAGTGAACCGTCCATATCAATGCCGCTGATGCCGAGAATTCCGTAATCAAGGCGAAATTGTGAGATGAAGTCGAGCGTCGCCTCACCCATTATGCCGCCATCCCGCGTGCGCACCTCTCCTCCCGCCAGAATCAAACGGAAATCAGGCTTTGACATTAATAGCATCGCCACATTGAGGTTGTTAGTCACAATGCGCAGATTGCTGTGATTCATCAACGCATGCGCGACCGCTTCCGGCGTAGTGCCGATATCAATAAACAGCGTAGCGCCATCCGGGATCTGGCTGGCAACGCGTTGCGCGATACGCGCCTTCTCTGCCGACCACATCATTTTACGATCCTGCCAGGCGGAGTTTTCTGAACTGGAAGGCAACGCCGCACCACCGTGATGACGCTGGATTTTATTCTGTTCGGCAAGATCGTTGAGATCGCGACGAATCGTTTGCGGGCTGACGGTAAAGTGCTCAACCAGCTCTTCGGTACTGACATAACCCTGACGACGTACCAGATCGATAATGGCGTCGTGTCGTTGCGTCTGCTTCACGTAAATCTCCGAACGTTATTTATGGCGATGTCTTGTGTCGACAAACGCCATCACCAGTCCAACAATCAGCCCCATGACATGTGCGGCGTTAGCGATGGATAACCCAAACGCGCCAAAGTAGCCAATAACCAGCCACAGAATAGCGAAAGCCATCAGACCACGCTCCAGGAAAATCCCACTTTCGGGATCGCGCTCTCCCCGTAGCCATACATATCCCATGAGTGCATAGACCACGCCCGAAAGCCCGCCAAACCACACGCCGCTAAATTTAGCCTGCATCCAGCCGCTAAGAAGTGCCGAAATTAAGGTAATCACCACCAGCTTACCGCTGCCTAGCCGTTTCTCTACCACGCCTCCTAAGTACCACCACCACATCAGGTTAAACAGGATGTGTAACAGGGAGAAATGCAACAGAGCATGACTGAACCAGCGCCACAGCTGGAAATATTGTTCCTGACCAGATGGCCAGGCAAGCCAGGCCATTACGCTGCGATCGCCAATAATTTGCATCAGAATAAAAATGGCAATACAGACCAACATCACCGCCATTGTCAACGGACCCGCCCGCTGACGAATATTCACCAGCAGAGAAGAGCGCTGATAGCTTAAACCACTTGAGGTATTTCCTGAGGCCCAGCTCGCCGCCTGATAACGCGGGTTAAGGGGATCGCGGACAAACAGCTCAAGTTCGTTTTCGACCACATCCTCATTCGCTTCATCCTCAAGAAGCAGATAATAAGTCTCATCGTACTCAATGCGTAGCGTCACGCCGCGCGTGGCCATATAATCAACAAACGCCTGAGCCTGTCGTGGGTTGGTAAAATGAGCAACACGTCTCATATTGATATCCGCCCTTGTCCCTTTGAATATTGCCACATCAGCGAACGTCCGCTTCAACCTGCTGCGGGAAAGCCGCACGCCAGGCTTCAAAACCACCGTCAATGCTATATACCCGATCAAAGCCCTGAGTCAGTAAATACTGGGCTGCGCCCTTACTGCTATTACCGTGATAACACATCACCAGAACCGGCGTATCAAAGTCAGCTTGCTCAATAAAAGCATTAAGCGAACCATTAGTCAGGTGAAAAGCGCCACTGGCATGAGCCGCTTCAAAACTTTGCGGGTCGCGGATATCTACCAGCCGCCCAGTGCCCTGTAATAATTGCTCTTGCGCCTGATGAACGCTGATACATTCAAATTGTTCCATGGTGTTTTCCAGTCAATAACGAAACGAACTTGCCGCTATTGTAACCTGAAGTCAGGCTGCAATAACCAGACAAACCCAGAGGCTATAGGTGAAATAACCCGGATTGTCGGGTGTTACCCCGGAAAGAGCGGCACCATGCTTGCTTTCTTTTTCCCCCCAGGGGCGCCGTCGCGATCACCGCGAAAAGCGATGTTGCACCGCATTTCTTACGTTAATAATGTTATCTGCATCACGCATAAATGTTTTTGTTTGGTTAACGCTGGCATCAATGTTGGTTTACGATTAGTATAATGCTCGAAAACGAACATAAATGAACGATTCCGAACATCGGAGGAGATGACGTGGAAACCAAAGACTTGATCGTAATCGGCGGCGGCATCAACGGTGCCGGTATTGCGGCCGATGCCGCAGGACGCGGACTGTCTGTGCTGATGCTGGAAGCACAAGACTTGGCCTGCGCAACCTCTTCCGCCAGTTCTAAACTGATTCATGGCGGGTTGCGCTATCTTGAACACTATGAGTTCCGTCTGGTTAGTGAAGCACTAGCCGAGCGTGAAGTTCTGCTTAGAATGGCGCCACATATCGCCTTTCCGATGCGCTTTCGCCTGCCGCATCGTCCTCACCTTCGCCCGGCCTGGATGATCCGTACCGGTCTGTTTATGTACGATCATCTGGGAAAACGGACCAGCCTGCCAGCGAGTAAAGGATTGCGATTTGGCGCAGATTCGGTACTAAAACCTGAAATCGTGCGCGGTTTCGAATATTCTGACTGCTGGGTAGATGATGCCCGACTGGTCGTGCTGAATGCCCAGGAAGTGATAAAACATAGCGGCGACGTGCGTACCCGTACCCGCGTCACTCGTGCCTGGCGCGAAGATGGCCTGTGGATAGTGGAAGCCGAAGATATTGATAGCGGTAAAACGACGACCTGGCGCGCTAAAGGCCTGGTCAATGCGGGTGGCCCCTGGGTCAAACAGATATTCGATGAAGAATTAAAGCTAAAATCCCCTTATGGCATTCGCCTGATTAAAGGTAGCCATATCGTTGTCCCTCGCGTACATACACAGAAGCAAGCCTATATTCTGCAAAACGAGGATCACCGTATCGTCTTCGTTATTCCCTGGATGGATGAGTTTTCCATTATCGGGACCACCGACGTGGAATATAACGGCGATCCGAAAAAAGTCGCGATTGAAGATAGCGAAATCGACTATCTGCTGAACGTGTTCAATGAACACTTCAAAAAGAGCCTGGCGCGTGAGGATATCGTCTGGACCTACTCCGGCGTACGTCCATTGTGCGATGATGAATCAGATTCGCCTCAGGCAATTACCCGCGACTATACCCTTGATGTACATGACGATCAGGGTAAAGCCCCGTTACTCTCCGTGTTCGGCGGTAAGCTGACGACCTATCGTAAGCTGGCTGAGCATGCGATGGAAAAGCTAACCAAATATTACGACAATATTGGCCCGGCATGGACCAAAAACTGTGTGCTGACGGGCGGTGATATTGCCACTTCGCGTGAGGACTACGCCAACAGCCTGCGTCGCCGTTATGCCTTTATCACTGAGGAAATGGCACGCCATTACGCGCGCACTTACGGTAGCCGGAGCGAGGCAATTCTTAAAGATGCGAAAAGCCTCGAAGATTTAGGTGAAAATTTCGGGCACGACTTCTACGAGGCCGAGTTGCGTTATCTGGTTGAGCACGAATGGGTATGTGAACTGGATGATGCGATCTGGCGCCGTACCAAACAAGGTATGTGGCTGGATGAAAAACAACAAACGCGCGTCCGCGAATGGCTGGCCGCTAACGTTAAAAAATCTACGCTTTCGCTGGCATCGTAATTGCGCCAATCCGCAAGAAAAACCGAAAACCGCCACAGGATGGCGGTTTTTCTTATTTCTGCTCGGGCAGGGCCAAGCGCCCACGTAATCAACTTGTCCCCTTTACAGTCGTACCGGTGAAATATGCCATATCTCATCGGCATATTCCTGAATAGTGCGATCGGAGGAGAAATACCCCATATTGGCAATATTGTGCGCCGCACGGCGCTGCCACTCTTCCGGCTGGCGATAAAGATCGTCCACCTTATCCTGGGTATCCACGTAACTGCGATAATCCGCCAGCAGTTGATAGTGATCGCCGAGGTTTACCAGTGAATCAAACAGGTTACGATAGCGTCCAGGCTCCTGTGGGCTGAACATACCGGTGGCAATCTGGGTGAGTGCCTGCCGTAACTCCATATCTTCTTCATAATACTGATGCGCGTTGTAGCCGTTACGCCTGAGGGCCTCAACCTGCGGTGTCGTATTCCCGAAGATAAAGATATTCTCTTTCCCGACGTGCTCCTGCATTTCAACGTTCGCGCCATCGAGCGTACCAATCGTTAAGGCACCATTAAGCGCAAACTTCATATTGCTGGTCCCGGACGCTTCAGTACCGGCCAGGGAAATTTGCTCGGAAAGATCAGCCGCCGGAATGATGATCTGCGCCAGGCTCACACCATAATTGGGAATAAACACCACTTTCAGCTTATTCTTCACCTGCGGATCGTTATTGATCAGTTTCGCCACGTCATTGATCAAATGAATAATGTGTTTCGCCATATAATAGGCCGATGCGGCTTTACCTGCGAAAATACTCACTCGGGGTACCCAGTTAGCGTCAGGATCCGCCTTGATGCGGTTATAACGCGTAATAATATGCAGTACGTTTAACAACTGACGCTTATATTCATGAATGCGCTTAATCTGCACATCAAATAACGCATTAGGATCGAGTACCACATCAAGATTTTTCGCCACCCACTGTGCCAGCCGCTTCTTATTTTCCAGCTTAGCCTCGGCAATCTGTTCAATAAACGTCGGGTAATCGATATGGGGTTTGATATCACTGAGCTGGCTGAGATCGGTACGCCAGGTACGTCCAATGACCTCATCAAGCACAGTAGACAACGGGCGGTTGGCCAACGCCAGCCACCGCCGCGGCGTTACACCGTTGGTTTTATTACAAAAGCGCCCCGGGAACAATTCGGCAAAATCCGCAAACAACGACTGCACCATCAACGTCGAATGTAACTCCGAAACGCCATTGACTTTATGGCTCACCACCACCGCCAGCCAGGCCATACGCACCTGCCGGCCGTTATTTTCATCAATAATGGAAATACGCGACAGCAGTTCCCAGTCATCCGGGTAGTAATCCTGAATCGTTTTCAGGAAGTAATCATTAATATCAAAAATAATTTGCAGATGGCGGGGCAGAATTTTACCAATCATATCCACCGGCCAGGTTTCCAGCGCTTCGCTCATCAGCGTATGGTTGGTATACGAGAATACCTGGCAGGTCACTTCAAAAGCATCGTCCCAACCGTACTTATGCTCATCAATTAATAATCGCATCAGTTCGGGGATGGCTAACACCGGATGCGTATCATTGAGATGAATCGCAATTTTATCCGCAAGGTTCTCGAACGTTTGATGCATGCTCCAGTGGCGATTCAGAATATCCTGCACCGTCGCAGACACCAGGAAATACTCCTGCCGCAGGCGCAGCTCACGACCTGAATAGGTTGAATCATCGGGATAGAGCACGCGGGACACATTTTCGGAATGGTTTTTATCTTCAACCGCGGCAAAATAGTCGCCCTGATTAAATTTCCCCAGGTTGATCTCATTACTCGCCTGTGCGCCCCATAACCTGAGCGTATTGGTCGCATCGGTATCGTAACCGGGAATAATTTGATCGAAGGCTGTTGCCAGTACTTCTTCAGTTTCTACCCAGCGTACCCGGTTGCCTTCATGCTGTATACGCCCGCCAAAACGTACTTTATGACGCGTATTAAAGCGCTGGAACTCCCAGGGGTTTCCGTATTCAAGCCAATAATCAGGCGATTCAGCCTGGCGTCCGTCGATAATATTTTGCTTAAACATACCGTAATCGTAACGAATACCATAACCGCGCCCCGGCAAACCAAGCGTCGCCAGTGAATCAAGAAAACAAGCAGCCAAACGACCTAATCCACCGTTTCCCAAACCCGGATCGCTCTCCTCCTCCACTAACTCAGCCAGATCCAATCCCATCTCTTCCAGCGCGCTATTGATATCATCATAAATACCCACCGCCAGTAACGCATTTGAGAGCGTACGCCCGACCAGAAACTCCATGGATAAATAGTAAACCTGCCGGACATCCTGTGAGAGTTGCGCACGATTGGAGCGCAGCCAGCGCTCAACCATACGATCGCGTACCGCCAGTAGCGTCGCATTTAACCACTCATGTTTATTGGCAACGGACGGATCTTTACCAAGCGTAAACATCAGCTTATAGGCAATCGAATTTTTCAATGCTTCAACGCTGAGCGTGGGTGAGGCGTAGGTAAAAGGTGCGTTCATATCAAGTATCCCAATGATTGGTTACAGCAAACGTTGATAAAGATCGCGGTAGGCCTGTGCAGCTACCTGCCAGCTAAAGTCCATACCCATCGCCTGGCGCTGTACGTAACGCCATAGCGAAGGACGGGACCACAATACGAAAGCTCGCCGAATCGCGCGAAGCAGCGACCAGGCGTTACTGTCCTCAAAGGTAAACCCACTGGCAACGCCATCGGCGAGGTTCTCCAGCGAACTGTCATTTACCGTATCCGCCAACCCCCCCGTGCGACGCACCAGTGGTAAGGTCCCGTACTTCAGGCCATATAATTGCGTCAGGCCGCACGGCTCAAAACGGCTGGGGACCATAATGACGTCGGCTCCACCAATAATTCGGTGTGAAAATGCTTCGTGATAACCGATTTGTACACCAACCTGGCCCGGATACTCCGCCGCTGCCGCCAGAAATCCCTGCTGTAAAACCGCATCGCCCGCGCCCAGCAGCACCAGTTGCCCCCCCTGCTCCAGTAGCCCCGGCAGTGCTTCCAGCACCAGATCCAAGCCTTTCTGACGAGTCAAACGGCTGACTACGGCAAAAACCGGTACTTTGTCATCCACTTTCAGCCCCATCGCTGTCTGCAACTGGCGCTTATTCTCCGCTTTGGCATCGAGTACATCACGGTTATAGCGTGCATTCAGTAATAAATCCTGGGACGGATCCCAAATTGCCGGATCGACGCCATTAAGGATGCCGCTCAGCCGCCCTTCGCGCAGTCGTTGCTCCAGCAGTGCCTCCATGCCGTAACCATATTCCGGGGAGGTAATCTCATGTGCATAAGTTGGGCTTACCGCAGTAATATGATCGGCGTAATACAGACCGGCTTTCAGATACGAAATTTGACCAAAAAACTCCAGCCCGTGCATGTCGAAGAATGACCACGGCAACTGTATCTGCTCCATATGATGGGCAGAAAAAAGCCCTTGATAAGCCAGATTATGTACGGTAAATACCGATTTTGCCGGTCGGCCACGCGCTGCCAGGTAGGCGCAGGCTAAGCCGGCATGCCAGTCATGTGCATGCACAACATCCGGGCGCCAGTAGCTATCTAATCCACACGCCAATTCACAACCCATCCACCCCAGCAGCGCAAAGCGCAGATGATTATCCGTCCAGGCAAATTGCGCTTCGTCGTGATACGGGCTGCCGGGCCTATCGTACAGGCCTGCCGCTTCAATAAGATAAATACCCACACCGTTAAATTGGCCAAAATGCAGCCGGACAAAGCCGGCAAAAGTCATGACCTCGGCGACCACTTCCGTATTGCTAATCCCTTTGCGCAGATCGGGAAACATCGGTAACAGCACTCGCGCATCGGTGCCTTCTGCAATTTGTGCAGCCGGCAACGCACCAACGACATCAGCTAACCCACCGGTTTTAAGCAGCGGAAAAAATTCTGAACAGACATGTAAAACCTGCATTCTCGGCTCCTTTACTGGGCTCGAACGCATTCCTCTGCGTCGATTGCGGTATCAATATTATTTTCGCCTGTCAGCCTGCGATGCTGGCCAGCCTGGCCAGCATCGCGCGCGTAACCAGTACGATCCCCTCTTCTGAACGATGGAACCGACGGCTGTCTTCATCAGGGTTTTCGCCAATCACCATTCCTTCGGGAATGTTACAGGCACGATCGATGACGCAGCGGCGCAGACGACATGAACGTCCAATCACCACATCCGGCAGCAGTACGGAAGAATCGATATTGCAGAATGAATTAACACGAACGCGCGGAAACAGCACCGAGTGCACCACCACTGAACCGGAGATAATGCAGCCGCCGGAAACCAGCGAGTTCATCGTCATGCCATGGCTACCGGAACGGTCCTGTACAAATTTGGCAGGAGGCAACTGTTCCATATGGGTACGGATTGGCCATTCATGGTCGTACATATCCAACTCGGGTGTCACCGAAGCTAAATCAAGGTTAGCGCGCCAGTAAGCTTCCAGCGTACCCACATCGCGCCAGTAAGGGGGGGCCGTATCGTCACTTTGTACGCAGGAAAGATTAAAGGAGTGTGCCCAGGCCTCCTGGCTAGCGACGATTTTCGGCAGCAGATCCTTACCGAAATCATGTTGTGAGTTCGGCTGCTGCAAATCCTCCTCCAACAGTTGATAAAGATAATCCGCGTTGAAAATATAAATACCCATACTGGCCAATGCCTGGCTATCGTCACCGGGCATGGTGGGAGGGTTAGCGGGCTTCTCAACAAAATCGATCACACGGTTGTCGTTATCCACCGCCATCACACCAAAGGCAAACGCCTCGGCAACCGGCACCGGCAGACAGGCAATGGTACATTTCGCGTTGTTCGAGACGTGATCAAGCAACATACGCGAGTAATCCATCTTGTAGATATGATCGCCAGCCAGGATCACGATGTACTGCGCGTTATAACGTCGAATGATATCGAGGTTTTGCGTCACCGCATCCGCCGTGCCGCGGTACCAGCTTTCGGTCGAAAAGCGCTGTTGTGCAGGGAGTAAATCAACAAACTCGTTCATCTCTTCATTAAAAAAAGACCAGCCACGCTGGATATGCTGTACCAGCGTGTGCGACTGATATTGCGTGATAACGCCAACGCGCCGAATACCAGAGTTAAGGCAATTCGACAGCGCAAAATCGATGATGCGGAACTTACCGCCAAAGTGTACGGCGGGTTTCGCTCGTTTCGCCGTGAGATCCTGAAGTCGTGAGCCACGTCCACCAGCAAGGATCAGAGCAACGGTTTGTGCAGGAAGTTGGCGTGCCAACATCAGGCGATCGGCTCTTTCAATTTTGACCATCTCTGACTCCTTATATCTGCTTCTGGAATACGCTCACGCCATGCGCGGGACCGTGCCAGACCATTGACCGGATGGGATTATCCTCGCCGGCAAAAGGAGGAATGGCGTGCCACTCCCCGTCGGGTAAGGTGATGTCGCCTACTTCTTCCGTCGCGTTTATCGTGATTAACCAACGCGCCGACAGCAGGATTTGCCATCGATGTATGCCCTGTTCCCACTCACCATGCGTCAGCGGCTGGCCGCCAGCGTTGAGCCATTGCACGTTACCATCGCCCTCCTGCCACCAGGCATCCCGGGTGAGCGCCGGGATGCGGCGACGTAGATGGATAAGCGCGGCAGTAAAACTTATCAGCCCCGTATCCTGCTGTTGCCAGTTAAGCCAGGTCAGGGCATTGTCCTGGCAATAGGCATTGTTATTGCCATGTTGACTATGGCCGTGTTCATCACCGGCCAGCAGCATCGGTGTTCCCTGCGCCAGCAGCAGCGTGGTGAGCAGCGCATGTATGCTGCATCGGCGGCCTTCAAGTACCGGTAGTGCGGCGTGTAAGCCTTCGGCTCCGTGGTTATGGCTGAAGTTATTGCTGTTACCGTCGCGGTTATCCTCACCGTTGGCTTCATTGTGTTTATGGTTGAAACTCACGACATCACAAAGCGTAAAACCATCGTGGGCCGTCACCAGATTGATACTGGCCGAAGGTAAACGTCCGTCACGCTGGAAAACATCACTTGAACCGGCAAAGCGGCGGGCAAAATCGCCATTGGAGAGATCGCCATGCAGCCAGTAGCGGCGGGCTGCATCACGAAAATGGTCGTTCCATTCGGCAAAAGGCGCGGGGAAATGTCCTACCTGATAACCTCCGGGACCGACATCCCAAGGCTCAGCAATCATTTTGACCTGAGAGAGCAGCGGATCGCCCGCTATCGCCGCAAATAGTGCGGCATTGGATTGGAAGTCAGGAGTACGGCCAAGTACCGTGGCAAGGTCAAAACGAAAACCATCAACATGGCACACGTCGACCCAATAACGCAGGCAGTCCAGCACCCAATGCATCACATCCGGATGACTGAGATTGAGCGTGTTGCCACAGCCGGTCCAGTTTTGGTATTCGCCCTGTTCGCTCAGCCAGTAGTAGCTTTGATTATCAATACCACGTAGCGACAACGTTGGGCCGCTTTCTTCCAGCTCCGCCGTATGGTTAAACACCACGTCCAGAATGACTTCAATGCCCGCCCGATGCAGCGCCTTGACCGACTGCCGGAACTCATTTAACGCCGAGGAGGTGCTTCCTGAAGCATAACCACTGTGCAACGCATAAGGCGCCAATGGGTTATATCCCCAATAGTTACTCAGTCCCAGCCGCTGTAGTCGGGGTTCGCTGGCGAAACTGGCGACGGGCAACAGCTCAAGCGCAGAGATTCCTAGCCGCCTGAAGTAGTCGATCATGACCGGATGACCGAGCGCAGCGTAACTGCCACGAATATTTTTGGGGATATCCGGATGTAACTGGGTTAGGCCCCGAACATGCGCTTCGTAAATCACCGTTAAACCCCACGGCGTCCGCGGTGCCACATCCTCTTCCCAGTCAAATTCATCGGTAATCACCACGGATTTTGGTGCAATCGCGGCATTATCTTCGGGGTTCATTTGCGCCATGCCACATTGATAACGCGGGTCGTCAGCGATATCGCCAACCACGTGACGCGCGCAGGGATCAACTAATAATTTATGCGGGTTAAAATAGTGCCCCACCTGCGGCTGCCACGGCCCGTGAACGCGATAACCATAATGCTGTCCTGGCTTTGCCGCAGGCAGGTAGCCATGCCAGATATTATCCGTTCGCGCAGGCACCTCCAGCCGTGTCTCATTTCCCTGTTTATCAAACAGGCAAAGTTCTATGCGTTCAGCATGCTGCGAAAACAGCGTAAAATTGACCCCTTTACCGTCATAAGAGGCACCCAGCGGGAATGGCTGCCCGGGTTGCAATCGGCTCATTGCGCCTCCTTGCATAACCAGATCGTCGCTAACGGCGGCAAGGTCAGACTGATTGAGTGCTCGCGCTGGTGGCGGGTAATCGGCTGGCTGTAAACGGTCCCGTCATTAGTCAGATTGCTGCCGTGATAATGCCCCGCATCGGTATTTAAAATTTCGCGCCAGCCGCCGGGCTGGTTAATGCCGAAACGGTAATCATGTCGAGGAACCGGGGTAAAATTGGTCGCAACGATAATTTCGTTACCGTCACAATCGCGTCTTACAAAAACAAAAACTGAATTCTCGCTATCATCCACCACCAGCCATTCAAAACCGGCGGGATCGAAATCAAGCTGATGCATAGGCGCATAATGGCGGTAGGTGAGATTGAGATCGCGCACCAGCCGTTGTACGCCATGATGCCAGTTATCCTCACCCTCCAGCAGGTGCCAGTCGAGGCTGATATCGTGATTCCACTCTTTTCCCTGCGCAAACTCATTGCCCATAAATAGCAACTTTTTGCCGGGAAATGCCCACATCCAACCGTAATAAGCGCGTAAATTTGCAAACTTCTGCCAGGCATCGCCCGGCATACGATCGAGGATTGACCGCTTGCCATGTACCACCTCATCGTGTGACAGCGGCAGCACAAAATTCTCGGTATAGTTATACAACATGCCAAAGGTAAGCAGATTATGATGGTATTTCCGGTGCACCGGATCGAGCGCCATGTAGTCGAGCGTGTCATGCATCCAGCCGAGGTTCCATTTAAACCAGAAGCCCAGCCCGCCCGTTTCCGGAGGACGTGTGACGCCAGGATAATCAGTGGACTCCTCTGCAACGGTAATGCTGCCCGCAGCAGCACGCCCCAGGGTGCGGTTGGTATATTGCAGGAATGAAATCGCCTCAAGATTTTCCCGCCCACCGTAAGAATTGGGGATCCATTCTCCCTCTTTACGGCTGTAGTCACGGTAGATCATTGACGCCACCGCATCGACGCGCAACCCATCGATACCAAAGCGCTCCATCCAGTAAAGCGCATTACCAGCCAGATAATTACTCACTTCACGGCGGCCATAGTTATAGATCAGGGTATTCCAGTCCTGATGAAAACCTTCACGCGGGTCGCCGTGCTCGTACAGTTCGGTCCCATCGAACGTTGCCAGGCCGAAGTCATCTGCAGGGAAATGTCCGGGGACCCAGTCCAGCAGAACGTTGATCCCGGCAGCATGGGCAACCGCAATAAACTGGCGAAAATCATCACGCGGTCCAAAACGACGCGTTGGCGCATACATCCCCAATGGCTGATAACCCCAGCTACCGTCAAAAGGATGCTCATTAATCGGCAGCAGTTCGATATGCGTAAAACCCATCTCTTTAACGTAGGGGATCAGTTGCTCCGCCAGTTCGTGATAGCTGAGCCAATAGTTATCATCGGTATGGCGGCGCCAGGAGCCCAAGTGAACTTCATAGATTGAAATGGGTGCATCAAAGGCATTTGCCGCTTTACGCTCCGCCGCCATCTCCACTTTTTCAGGGATGCCGCAAATCATCGAGGCGGTTTCAGGTCGCATCTGCGCTTCAAAGGCATAGGGATCGGCTTTAAGCCGCAATTGTCCAAATGCATCAATGATTTCAAATTTATAGAGCTGGCCATGGCGCGCAGCAGGCACAAACAGTTCCCATACACCGCTTTCACGTCGAAAGCGCATCGGATGACGGCGCCCATCCCAATAATTAAACTCGCCGACCACCGACACACGCTGTGCATTCGGTGCCCACAGAGAAAAGCGGGTTCCAATCACCCCATCCAACACATCCGCGTGTGCGCCCATCGTTTCGTACGGGCGCAAATGTGTCCCTTCAGCCAGTAACCAACTATCCAGTTCGGCCAGCAGCGGACCAAATCGGTAGGCATCATCAATCAGGTTTTGCTCACCGTGCCAGGTCACAGCAAGCTGATAACGAAAGGGATTTTTACGACGAGGAATAACGCCGCTAAAAAAACCGCGTGAATCATGGCAGCTCAGTTGAGCACATTGACGACCAGTGCGGGTTTCAATCACCCAGACATCAGACGCATCAGGCAACAGCGCACGGACCACTAAACCGTGTTCAGTTTGATGCATACCGAGAAGCGCAAAGGGATCGGCATAATGACCGGCAATAACCGCATTGATCGCCTGGCGATCGGGTAGCTCTGACATGACGTTCTTCCTGTGACCTGAGGCAGGCGAAAACGGGATGCACGACGACACGTGCATACCAGAAGTGCGCTGCTTTTTATTGAGCCATTCGCACACGGACAAGGAGGGCGTTCATCCTGGAACAGAATATCTTTGCCGCGCACAGCAACATTCAGTTCGGAAAATAGAAATAAGCCCGAATACTCCAGGTTACGGGGCAGCAGCAAGCCTGGATATCTCCGGGAACGGACAAGAGCCAGTGGCCAGGACAGATAAGTACGCAGCCAACCAACCCGCAGCCCGAAGTATCACGGGTCGTTTTAAGCATAGCTAAAGCAAGGCATAAGCCGGGACAAAAAATGAAAATATCTGTCTATGGGCTCAAAATGGAAGATATTTCACCTGAAACACAGGCAAGAGGCGACACCGGCTGCAGTGGATAATGTGCGGTTTGATACCGGTCCGAGGCTCGTTGATGAGGGGTAAGATGTATTAATCACAGGAAGGCAGCGACATGCGCCATTATCTGCCCGCTTATCGCACGCGAATGCGATTGAACTCATTGCCTCATCTTTTCAGAATAAAGCCAGCGTTAACGCTGGCTCATTCATCATCAGAAATCGCTGATTAATCTATCAGCAAACGCAGCATGCGACGCAGCGGCTCTGCGGCCCCCCATAACAGCTGATCGCCCACGGTAAAGGCAGAGAGATACTCAGGTCCCATGTTGAGCTTACGCAAACGCCCAACTGGCGTGTTCAATGTACCTGTTACCGCGGCAGGCGTCAGCTCACGCATTGTCAGCTCGCGATCGTTCGGCACCACTCTCACCCATTCATTATGGGAGGCAAGCATCTGCTCAATTTCTGTCAGTGGCACATCCTGTTTCAACTTCAGCGTGAATGCCTGGCTGTGGCAGCGTAGCGCTCCCACACGAACGCATAATCCATCCACCGGTATTGTCCGGGACGTTTGCAGAATTTTGTTCGTTTCAGCCTGGCCTTTCCACTCTTCACGACTCTGGCCGTTATCCAGCTGTTTATCGATCCACGGAATTAAACTGCCCGCCAGCGGCACACCAAAGTTATCGGTCGGCAACACGCCTGAACGACTCATTTCCGTGACTTTACGTTCAATATCCAGAATGGCTGACGCCGGGTTTTGCAACGCGGTCGCCACGTTATCGTGCAACATTCCCATCTGGATCAACAGCTCACGCATATGGCGCGCACCACCGCCAGAAGCCGCCTGATACGTCGCCACTGACGCCCATTCAACCAGGTTATTGGCAAACAAACCGCCCAGTGACATTAACATCAGGCTCACGGTACAGTTGCCGCCGACAAAGGTTTTGATGCCTTTATCTAGCCCCTGACGGATCACATGCTGGTTTACCGGGTCGAGGATGATGATGGCGTCCTCTTCCATACGCAATGAAGAGGCGGCGTCGATCCAGTATCCCTGCCAGCCACTTGCGCGCAATTTCGGATAAATTTCTTGCGTGTAATCCCCGCCCTGGCAGGTAATGATGATGTCCAGCGCTTTTAATGCGTCAATATCCGAAGCGTCCTGCAGCGTGCCGGCAGACTGGCCGCCAAACGCTGGCCCGGCCTGGCCGTGCTGAGATGTCGAGAAAAATACCGGGCGAATGGCATCAAAATCGCGCTCTTCGCTCATGCGCTGCATTAATACTGACCCGACCATGCCACGCCAGCCAACCAGTCCTACAGATTTCATTTTCAACCTATGTTACGGGCTATTTTACTTGCCAGTTTGACCGCGCACAGTGCTTGCAATCTTCACGTATTTCAGTACGCTCCGTTGCTTCGAATGGCTGATAACAAACTGGCGGTGGCAATAGCGTCCGTCCTTCAACAAAAGAGACACCCGAACCGGGCTCGACCCGACTTCGACCAACCAGAACTGCACTATTGAGTGGCGAGGGTGTCCATTCCGTCAAGCTTACCTGTAAGGTAAGTGATTCGGATAAATGAGCGTCACCAACGCAGATGCAACCTCAAGGATGCAGGTTATAAAGATTACGATTAGATTTACCTGGTGCTACCACATTACAAAATGCAGCAAAACTGGCAAGTGAATTAAATCAATAGTGAGTAACTTTTTAGCAGTCTCACTTATATACCTTAAAGAATACGAATTGCAGCACGGCGGCAACGTTCGAACTGCGGGAAGCACACGGGAAAGAAGAAGAGAACGCCAACGATGACTGAAATGATCTCGGCAACAGTATTATTGCTGTTAATTATGGATCCACTGGGCAACTTACCGATTTTTATGTCGGTTCTAAAACACCTTGAGCCCAGACGTCGGCGAGTGGTGCTCATGCGTGAGATGTTGATCGCGCTGGTTATCATGCTGCTGTTTCTGTTCGCTGGCGAAAGGATTCTGGCGTTCCTCAACCTGCGTACGGAGACAGTTTCCATCTCTGGCGGTATCATCCTGTTCCTGATTGCCATCAAGATGATTTTCCCTTCGCAAGAGAGTAATAGCACCGGATTATCTGCCGGCGAAGAACCGTTT
Source organism: [Pantoea] beijingensis (assembly GCF_022647505.1). NCBI lineage: Bacteria > Pseudomonadati > Pseudomonadota > Gammaproteobacteria > Enterobacterales > Erwiniaceae > Erwinia > [Pantoea] beijingensis. Next base: position 289,611 of record NZ_CP071409.1, on the reverse strand, counting down.
CTGGTACCACTGGCTATCCCGCTGGTTGCCGGTCCCTCACTGCTGGCAACACTGATGCTGCTCTCGCATCAGCATCCACAGCAAATGGGGCATTTGGTTGGCGCACTGCTCATTGCCTGGGGTGCAACGGTTATTATACTGCTGCTATCTGGCCTTTTCCTGCGACTACTGGGAGATAAAGGTGTTAATGCACTGGAGCGCCTGATGGGGCTGATTTTAATTATGCTGGCCACCCAGATGTTCCTGGATGGTATCCGCGCCTATTTGAAGATTTAGTCCCGCCTCAGCGCGAAAGTGATAAAGAGGGCAAGCCTTGCCGTCAGTGGTACTTAAACGTAAAACGTGGCCTCACGTCAGTGAGGCCACGATAGATAAAAATCACGACAGCAGCGTAAATGCCCCCATCCCCACCAGCGCACCCACAGTGCCCAGCAGCGTCTCCATCAGCGTCCAGGTTTTTAACGTTTGCGCCTCAGTCGCCCCCGTGAAACGACCAAACAGCCAGAAGCCAGCATCATTAACGTGGCTCAACACGATAGAGCCGCCAGCAATACAGATCGACAACGCGGCCATCTGCGCACCTGAATAGTGCAACGACTCAATCACGGGCATTACCAGACCGACAGTAGTCAGGCAGGCAACCGTTGCCGATCCCTGAATTACACGTACCGCTGCGGAGAGAATAAAGCACGCCAGTGCAATCGGTAATCCCGCGCCGATTAGCGCGTGACCGAGCGCTGGCCCCACGCCCGAATCAACCAGCACCTGTTTAAATACGCCGCCAGCGCCAATCACCAATAGAATAATGCCTGCAGGTTGCAGTGCACTGCCGCAGATCGCCATCACTTTCTCTTTATCCATGCCCTGCCGCCAGCCCAGGCCATAAATGGCGACCAGACATGCCAGCAGAATCGCGGTAAACGGATGGCCGATAAATTCCAGCCATTGATACAGTTCCGAACCTTCAGGAGTGAAGCGGGCGCCAATGGTTTTCATCCCCACCTGCACCAGTGGGAACAGGATCAACGACAGGCTAAAACCAAAAGAGGGCATTTTGGCGTTGTCGATATCAGGCTGCGAGGTCTCTTCCGGTATGGAAAACTCAACATACCGGCTAATAAAGTTACCGAACAGAGGACCGGCAATTAGCATACTGGGAATCGCTGCCCCTAACCCCAGCAGAATCATCCAGCCAAAGTCAGCATGCATCTGTGCAGCCAGTAACATCGGTGCGGGGCCGGGTAACAGAAAAGCGGCCGCCGCTGCCACGCCGGCAAACAGTGGAATAACCAGCTTGACGAGATTATCCTGCGTGCGACGTGCTACAGCGAAAGCGATACTAATCAGCAGGACAATCGCCACTTCAAAAAACAGAGGCAGCGCACATATCAATCCTGCAATGCCCATGGCGTAATGCGCCCGGCTTTCGCCAAAGGTTTTCAGCATACGAATAGCAATTTGATCAACCGCACCGGTTTCATGCAGGATCTTACCAAACATCGCCCCCAGAGCGACCACGATAGCCAGGAAACCGAGTGTCCCTCCCATGCCTTTTTGCATGGTTTCTGTGATCTGATCGAGCGGCATACCGGAGAAGACCCCCGCCCCCATAGACACTAAGATCAGTGCGACAAAGGCGTGCATGCGCACTTTCATGACTAAAAACAGCAGCAGTAAAACAGAACCTGCCGCTGTCAAAACCAGTGTTGCGGTACTCATTAACTACGCATCCTTTTTGATCACACCTTCAATGGCTGCGACTGTGGCGTGAATAACCTCTTCAAGCGATCGATCGATATTAACCACCAACACATCTGATTCATCAGCGCCCGGCTCTTCCAGCGTGGAGAACTGCGTAACCAGCATCTGCGGTTTAAAGAAATGTCCTTTGCGCGCTTTTAGACGGGATTCGATGGTTGCAAAATCCCCTTTCAGATAAATAAAAGACAGGTTGCTATTACCTTGCCGCAGGATATCGCGATAACGCTTTTTCAACGCTGAACAGACGATAAGCGAAACCGGTTGAGTCCGCTGCATTGCGAAAGCTGCATCATTGAGTGACTGTAGCCATGGCTGGCGATCCTCATCGTTAAGCGGATGTCCTTCAGCCATTTTGATAATATTCGCTCGGGGGTGAAGGAAATCGCCATCAAGGAAAGCCGTTTTTAACTGCCAGGCAACGTCGTTGGCAACGGCTGACTTACCGCTACCGGACACGCCCATCAAAACAAACACATGATGTGACGAGAAATGCGTTTTCATTGTTTAACTCCAGCAGATGAACAGTCATGTTACCGATAACAATTACGGGTAACATTTTCAGTACATGCGGTCGGCTTAGCAACCGCTCTGAGGAGAAAAGATGATAAATGTGAAGTGCCTCATAAAAATGGCGGTATCAGATACTGCCACCTTCCGATATTTCAAACCCCACATCTAACGGAGCGATTACCGCCTTGTCACCGCCAATGCGTGCTAATAACATGGCGGCAGCCTCCTGCCCCATACGCTCACGCGGCGTAAGCACCGTCGCCAGCTTTGGCGTCACTACCTGAGTAATATCATGACCGTGAAATCCAGCAATCGCGATATCGTCCGGTACGCGCAATCCCTGACGCTGGCACTCAAACATCGCCCCTACGGCCAAATCGTCGTTAGTACAGAACACACTATCGGTATCCGGATAACGTCGCCGTGCCTCACCAAATAGCATTGCGCCAGCACTAAAAGAGGAGGCTTGCTCCATCATAACGCTACGCGGTTCCAGATTAGCTTCACGCATCGCTCGTTCGTAACCTTGCTGCTTCAGCAGCGTACGCTCATCAAGACGGGCCCCAAGGTAAATGGTATGCCGGTGGCCTTTGCGAATAATCGCCTGCGTCATCTGCCGTGCGGCCTCCACGTTATCGAAACCGACCGCCATATCAAGACAGGGGGAGACACAATCCATCATTTCAATCACCGGAATACCGGCAGTTTCGATCATACGTAAGCTGTTAGGCGTATGATTACGCTCGGTTAAAATCAGACCATCAATATTCCAACCCAGCAGAGAACGTAGTTGCAACTCCTCTTTTTGCTGACTATAGCCAAAGTGGCTTAACAGTGCTTGATAACCGGCCGCATCAGTGACCATTTCAATACCGCGCAATACATCAGCGAACACCTGGTTGGTTAACGATGGAAGCAATACGCCAATTGCACGGCTGGTGGCGTTCGACAACATATCTGGCGCTCGATTAGGGATGTACCCAAGCTCATCTAACGCCACGGCGATTTTCTCACGCAACGCCGCCGAAACCTGTTCCGGGTTACGCAAATAGCGACTGACGGTCATTTTAGTGATGCCGATACGATCGGCAACATCTTGTAGTACAGGTCTTTTTTTCTTCATTGTTATCGACGGTAGGATAAGTAAACCGTGAGTTTACCAAAAACGAGGCAGGAACAATAAACCAGCCTCCACAGGCGGTTCATGCGTAATACGGCAGGATCTCAGGAAGGGCAGAGAAAGGGGGCACGTAAGGCCCCCACGGCGATACCGGTTAAACCGGGGGCAGATCAAAGAGCAGTATTTCGGCGTTGCTCACCGCCTGGATCAACAGTGCCTCTTCATCATGGATCGCCAGGGCATCACTGGTAGAAAGCTTATAGCCATTTACATCAAGATCTCCCTTAACGACCTGGATCCAGATGCTACGTCCGTTCTCAATATTCAGCGAGCCCTGCTCTGTCGCATTAAACGCCCAGCGTGAAAGTGTCATATCCTGATAAACCTTCAGAGAGCCTTCGCGCGCATCCGGTGACAGCACTAATTGGCGTCCCTGGGCATCATCAAAACGCCGTTGTTCATAACGCGGTGTAATGCCGTTCTCTTCCGGAATAATCCAGATCTGGTAAAGATGTAAGGCTTCATGCTGGCTCCCATTGTATTCTGAGTGAGTCACGCCAGTGCCCGCGCTCATAATCTGGAACTCACCCGCAGGGATCTGCTCTTTGTTGCCCATACTGTCCTGATGTTCTACCACGCCTGACAGCACATAGGTCAAAATTTCCATATCTTTATGGGGATGAGTACCAAACCCTTTTCCGGCATCAATCACATCTTCGTTAATGACCCGCAGCGCGGAGAAACCCATAAAGTCCGCGTCGTAGTAATCAGCGAAAGAGAAAGTATGCCAGCTGTCCAGCCAACCACGATTAGCATGGCCACGATCTTCAGCTTTACGATGATAAATCATATTCGACTCCCCTTAATTTTTTACCCAGTGTGAACGGTAAACAGGCGGGATAATAGCTGAAAAACTTCACGCCTCTGTTCAAAAAAAATGAAAGAGATTGCCAGAGTCGTACGGAACAGCAGCGGGTAAGTGGCAGGCAAAAAAAAAGCCAGCACCCGAGCTGGCTAAGAAATACCGTAAGCAATGTGAGCAATGTCGTGCTTTCACAGCAGGTCCGGGAGGACGTTCCGTGAATGCGCGACAATAATAATCATTATCATTCGCATCTGTAAAGGTTTTTTTTACCTGACTGGAATTTATCCCCTTCATCTGAGGCTATGCGGGCCGCAGAAGGGGCAAATCGCTCAGTCGCTGAAGGCCTGAAAACCTGAGATAAAATGAATTCGCGATGGGGCCAAACCGGCTCCATCGCAAATAGCTTAATACCCTGCGGTTAAGTCATTAATGGTACGCGGATCTGATGCGCCATACAGCGTGCCATCAGGCCCAATCATAATACTTTGCGTACTGCCCATCGCGGGTTCAACCTTCACATGTTGCCCCTTCTGTTCCAACAGGCGCAACGTATCCGGACTGAAGCCTTTTTCCACCCGTAACTGGTCTGGCAACCATTGATGATGAAAACGTGGTGCATTGGTGGCTTCGGCAACATTCATCCTAAAATCGATGCTGTTAACCACCATTTGCAGCACGGTAGTGATAATACGGCTACCGCCAGGACTCCCGGTTACCAGCCAAGTCTTGCCGTCCTTCGCCACGATGGTCGGTGACATGGAAGACAGTGGACGTTTGTAAGGTTGAACCGCGTTCGCTTCGCCGCCAACCAAACCATAAACGTTCGGTGTACCCGGTTTAGCCGAAAAGTCATCCATCTGATTATTCATCAGAATACCGCTGTTGCCAGCGACAATACCGCTGCCAAAATTGGTGTTTAGCGTATAGGTTACCGCAACCGCATTACCGCTTTTATCCACCACGGAGAAATGCGTGGTTTGATTGCTTTCATACGGTGCCAGTTTACCCGGTTTGATCTCTGAGGATGGGCGAGCCTTCGCCAGGTCAATCTGCTCCGCCAACGTTTTTGCATAGGCTTTGCTGGTCAACGCCTGCTCAGGCACCTTCACAAAATCGGGATCGCCAAGGTATTCAGAGCGATCGGCATAGGCGTATTTCTCCGCTTCAGCTACGGTCTGTATTGCGTCAGCACTCGCGAAACCCATTTTGTTCAGGTCGAAATTTTCAAGAATATTTAGGATCTGCACGATATGAATGCCGCCCGATGAGGGAGGTGGCATGGAAAAAACCTCATATCCGCGGTAGCTTCCACTCACCGGTTTACGCTCAACCGCGCGGTAGGCTGCCAGATCGGCTTTACTGATTAATCCGCCATGCTTTGCCATTTCACCCGCGATTTCATCGGCGATCTTCCCTTTATAAAAGGCATCGGGTCCCTGCTGTGCAATTAACGTCAGGCTGCGCGCAAGATTACGTTGAACTAAACGCTCACCTCGCTGCCAGGGCGTGCCATCCGCTTTAAAAAATATCGCCTTGCTGTTGGGATGACTAAGCAGTACTTCTTTACCGTACGTATTCAGGTCATCTGCCAGTGCCTGATTGACCACAAAACCTTTGCTGGCCAGCATAATGGCGGGTTGCAACAAACGACTCAGTGGCAAAGTACCGTATTTCTGTGCGGCTAAAGCAAAACCTGCGACTGAACCAGGAATGCCTGAAGCCAGATGCGAAGTCAGGGAAAGCTTGCTGTCTGCATTACCTTGCTTATCAAGAAACATATCGCGGCTGGCTTTCACCGGGGCCATTTCACGGAAGTCGATAGCCGTTGTACGGCCTGACGCAGTCCGCAGCAACATAAAACCGCCGCCGCCAATATTTCCTGCCTGCGGATGCGTCACCGCGAGGGCGAATCCCACAGCAACTGCCGCGTCAACGGCGTTGCCTCCCTGTTTTAAAATATCGACACCAACCTGCGTCGCCAGCGCATCCACTGACGCGACCATGCCGTGCTGCTCTTTTACAGGATGAAACGTATCCGCCCCCACACCGTAAGAAACAGGCGATTCAGGCTGCTGCGGTGCCGCATTTGCCCCCTGCCATACACATAAACACATTGTTAGCGACCATGAAATCCGCCGCCATTTTATTGGGTTATTCATCCTGTCTCCGTCCATTTTACTATCCGTCATACTTTAAACTGCAAATTTGCGAGTAACGCGCACTTACGGGTTGCCCGCCACTCTGCAGCTTAAGCAATTGAGGATAAAGATATTTTTCTACATTCGGGTGCTAAATTGTACAGCAACGTATCAATACGACCTCCCGGCCCACGAAAAGCTACGATGAGTGAGCACGGTGCCAACCCTCGCCCCGAATAAATTTGTTGCGTTTGTCAGTCTGTACAAATTCAGTAAAAAGGCGAGGAGTTTTGTGAATTAGTGTGATTTATCGATTAACAATATCAGCACTGGGATAGACTATATCTTAAATATCAGACATTGAAGTGCGTTGCCCAACACCGCACTGCCATCGTCATCATCAATGGAGGACAGATCATGAAAAAATGGTTGATTATTTTTGCCGCGCTGATCCCGCTGAGTGGCATGGCGAACACGCTGAACAACACAAATGATCCGAATCGGCCGGGTTACAATCCCAGCCAGCAGCGATTACAGCAACGGATGCAGACCAGCCAACAACAGGAGCAGTTGAAACTGAGGCAGGATCAACAGCAACAGAGTCAGGATATGCAGCGGAGAATGCAGGAGCAGCGTAATAGCACCCGGCAGCGCGTTATCCAGTCGCAGCCGGGTAATATCCAAAACGGAATACAGCAGAACCCTTAAGTGAAATCCGGTCCAATTGTGTCGATGCGATCGGTGCAGATAGCATCGACACCCCAGACTAACAGCTCACGGGCGCGATCGGATTGATTGACGGTATAGACCAAAATACGTAAACCTGCCGCTTTCAGCATCGCGACGCGTTCAGGAGTCAACAGACGATAATTAAGATGGATGGATACGCAATCCAGTGCCGATGTCATCGCCTGCCAGTTTTCGTCCCACTCATCCAGCAACAGACCGCGTGGCAATTCAGGCACCGCCCGCTGTGCCGCTTCCAGAGCCTCAACAGAAAATGAGGAAAGCAACGGATCGGTCTGTCCCTGCCATAACGAACGGGCGGCCAGTGCAACGGCTTTTCCCGTTTGATATTCGAGCCCGGTCGTTGGCTTAATCTCAATATTAGCCATCATGCCATGCTGCAGGCAGCGTTCAGCAACCTGAGAAAGTAGCGGCATGCGCTCTTCCTGAAACTCTCGGCTGAACCAGCCGCCAGCATCGAGCTGCCGAAGCTTCTCCCAGGGGAGTTCTCCTGCCACGCCCCAGCCATTGCTGGTGCGATCCAGCGTGTCATCATGCAACAGAAAGATCTGCTCATCCTGCGAAAGTTTAGCGTCAAACTCGATCATGGTATGTCCATATCTCGCGCCGACATCTATTGCCGCCAGCGTGTTTTCCGGTGCCAGCTTACCGCCGCCGCGGTGTGCAACAATAGCAGGATAGGGCCAGGGTTTATTCATCATTATTCCAAACGCATTCCCGTATTTGAGTCAAAGAAGTGTAACGCTTTTTCCGGCAGATGTAGCCACAGGGTCGTCCCCGTTGAAGGACGTTCAACATGCGGTAAACGTGCCACCACGCCGTTACTGCCCCACTTACCGTGTGCCAGATTATCAGCACCCAGTATTTCTAGCGTGTCCACTATCAAAGGAATACCGCCAGCTTCACGCGTTGACAGGTGAATATGTTCGGGTCTTATGCCTAGTGTTAATGAGCGATTAGCCCACTTTAATACCGGTTTATCCAGTGGCAGCGAGAAGCCATTATCGAGTGTAAAACTCGTACCGTCACGGCTGACGTTCCCTTCCAACAGGTTCATTGAGGGGGCACCAATAAAACTGGCAACAAAACGCGTCGCTGGCCGCTCGTAAACGTCAACTGGCGTACCGAGTTGCTCAACTACGCCTTTGTTCATCACCATCACCCGCTGTGCCAGCGTCATCGCTTCTACCTGATCGTGCGTCACGTACAGGCTGGTTGTATTAAGACGACGGTGTAGCTGCTGTAATTCAAGACGCATTTGTACCCGCAGGCGCGCATCCAGATTAGACAACGGTTCATCAAATAAGAATACTGCCGGCTCCCGTACAATAGCGCGACCCATCGCCACTCGCTGCCGCTGACCACCGGAGAGTTCCCGCGGACGGCGGTGCAGTAACGCGTCCAGCTCAAGGCTTCGTGCCGCTTCAAGTACCCGTAAACGGATTTGCTCTTTCCCCATCCCGCGAATTTTCAGGCCATAGGCCATATTCTCTTCGACGCTCATGTGGGGATACAGCGCGTAGTTTTGAAAAACCATCGCAATGCCGCGATCTTTAGGCTCAAGCTCGGTTACGCGCTGGCTGTCGATATAAATATCACCAGAGGTGACGCGTTCGAGCCCTGCAACCATCCGTAGCAACGTTGATTTGCCACAGCCTGAAGGCCCGACCATCACCATAAATTCACCGTCGCGGATACTCACGTCAAGTGGCTGGATTATCTGGTTTTTACCATCATAAGATTTGGTTACGGCCTGTAATTTTACGTCTGCCATCTATTATTTCTCACTCTCAACCAGCCCGCGAACAAAGGCGCGCTGCATCACCATCACCACGACAACCGGTGGAATTAATGTCATCAACATGGCAGCCATCACCAGGTTCCATTGTGTGGTCCCGTCACCGCTGGAGATCATGGTGCGGATCCCCGCCACCGCCGTTCCCATACTGGCATCACTGGTGATCAAAATCGGCCACAGATACTGGTTCCAGCCGTAAATAAAGGTGATCACAAACAGCGCAGCGAGATTGGTTTTAGACAGCGGCAGTACAATGTCCCAGAAAAAGCGCATCGGTCCTGCACCATCAATGCGAGCCGCTTCCAGTAATTCATCAGGCAACGACATAAAGAACTGGCGGAACAGGAAAGTTGCTGTGGCAGAAGCCATCAGCGGTAGGGTTAACCCCGTATAGCTGTCCAGCAAATCGAGGTTAGCGATCACTTCCACCGTCGGAAAAATACGCACTTCTACCGGCAGCATCAGGGTGAGGAAGATCATCCAGAAAAACAGTGTCCGCAGCGGAAAACGAAACCACACCAGCGCAAACGCAGACAGTATGGATACACTTATTTTGCCAATGGTTATCACCAGCGCCATAACAGTGCTGTTGAACAACAGCCGACTAATCGGCGGGCTGTTACTGCTGACACCGCTGTGCCAAATGGTCGTGATGTTATCCCACAGGTGTGTGCCCGGGATCAGCGTCATCGGCACCTGATAAATCGCGGTGTTATCCAGCGTCGCCGCCACAAACGCAACATACAGCGGGAACAGAATAGTCAGAATACCCAATATCAGCAGGGTATGACTGAAGATATCCAGCCCACGTCGGTTCTCAATCATTGATAACGCACCTTACGCTCGACGTAGCGGAACTGAATGACCGTTAACCCAATCACTAACAGCATCAGCACCACCGACTGGGCGGCAGAAGAAGAGAGATCGAGCCCGGCAAAGCCTTCACGATAGATTTTATAGATTAAGGTGGTCGTCGACTGCACCGGACCGCCCGCCGTCGCGGCATCGATTACCGGGAAAGTATCGAAAAAGGCGTAAACGAGGTTGACCACCAGCAGGAAGAAGCTCACGGGCGCAATCAGCGGCAGTGACATATTGAAAAAGCGTCGTACCGGCCCTGCGCCGTCAATCGCAGCCGCTTCAATCAATGAGCGAGGGATCGACTGTAGCGCAGCGAAAAAGAACAGGAAGTTATAGCTGATTTGCTGCCAGACCGAGGCCAGCACCACTAAAAACATCGCCTGCCCACTGTTTTGCGCATGATTCCAGCTGTACCCCAACTGACCAAGAAAATGGGTAATTAACCCCAGTCCAGGATTGAACAGAAATATCCACAACACGGCGGCAATCGCTGGGGCGACGGCATACGGCAGCAACATCAGGGTTTGGTAAAACCGCTTAAGTCGCAGCACATAGTCCACCAATGCGGCAAAAAATAGTGACACAACCAGCCCGCAGCCGGTCACCAGACCGCTAAAAATTAGCGTGGTCCAGAAGGATGCCAGGTAATAATCATCGGCAAACAACCGGGTAAAATTATCCATCCCGACAAAGGTGCTGGATAAGCCAAAAGGATCGACACTTTGAACTGAATACCACAGCGCTTCACCAGCAGGCCATATAAAGAAAATGGCGGTGATCAGCAACTGAGGAAGTACCAAAAGGTAGGGCAACCAACTGGTACGGAATCCTGGGCGAACTGAAGACATAATGCATCCGGAATTGTGTAAACAAGAGCCGAATTGCTTCGGCTCAACCATTACCGCGCGTTATTTGACCTGTTGTTCAAAACGACGCAGCAGCGCATTACCGCGCTCAACGGCAGCGTCAAGCGCGGCCTGTGGCGTTTTCTTACCGGTCCACACCCCTTCCAGCTCTTCATCAACGATGGTGCGGATTTGCGGCATATTGCCCAGGCGCATTCCCTTGGTAAATGGCAATGGTGGCTTATTCAGCATTTGGCGAGTGGCGATATCTGCACCTGGATTTTTGTCATAAAAACCCTCTTTACGTGTGAGCTCGTAAGCGGCGGTGGTAATCGGTAGGTAGCCGGTTTTTTGATGCCACTCGGCAGCAATTTCCGGCTGCATCAGGAACTGCATAAACTCGGCAACACCTTTATAGGTTGCCGCATCTTTACCGTTCATCACCCACAGGCTGGCGCCACCGATAATGGCGTTTTGTGGTGCGTTGGGAACGTCTGCGTCATACGGCATCATACCAACGCCGTAGGTAAATTTGGCATAGTGGCGAATATCCGCCAGAGAACCTGAAGAGGCGGTGGTCATGGCACAATCACCGTTATAAAACTTCTCGGTGGATTCATCTTTACGCCCGAAGTAGGTGAAGTCTCCCTTCTTATTCATCTCTTCCAGCATCTGGATATGCCGAACCTGAGCCGGTTTGTTGAATTCCAGCACCGCATCCGTACCGTCGAAACCATTATTTTGTGTCGCGACCGGCAGAGCGTTCCAGGCACTGAAGTTTTCAATCTGAATCCAGCCCTGCCAGCCGCTGGCGTAACCGCATGTCATGCCCGCTGCACGCAATTTAGCGCTGTACTCGGCCAGTTGCTGCCAGGTTTTTGGCGGCTGCTCGGGATCCAGTCCCGCTTTTTTAAACGCATCTTTGTTGTAATACAGTACTGGCGTCGAGCTGTTAAACGGTTGTGACAGCAGATGACCGCTTTTAGCATCGCTGTAGTAACCGGAAACGGTAGGAACAAACTGTTTCTCATCAAAAGCGATCCCGGAATCGTTAAAGACTTCATAGACCGGCTTAATCGCTTTCGACGCCATCATCGTCGCGGTTCCCACTTCGTATACCTGTAAAATGGCCGGAGCTTTACCCGTGCGCACTGCAGCAATACCGGCGGCAAGGTTCTGCTCGTAGTTGCCTTTATAAACAGGAACAATTTGGTAATCAGGATGTGCCTGGTTAAAACGCTGAGCCAGTGAATCAACCTCTTTACCTAATTCCCCCTCCATAGAGTGCCAGAAGGGAATTTGGGTCGCTGCCAGCGCGGGGCTGCTAACGGCTAATCCCAGTATCACGCTGAGTGCGGTATGACGAAATGTGAAAGATGACATATCAGGTTCCCGTGACATTGTTGGTACACGTGCGCGATCGCACGCATTTTATGTTCGAGAAGTAACATGACATGGAAAAATGACGGGCAGATAGCCAATATATGACACAAAAAAGACAAACACATGAAGTTAACAAGTCGTCGTCAAACACGCTCTGGCAAGCCTGTGACGCGGGAGAAAAAACGACTGACGCTGCAAAAAGTGCACCGACTTTTCACAAGATGGGGCAGAAAAAGCCCCCATCATCGTATTCACCTTAATGCTGATGCATTGCCTGCTACGCCTACCCTCCCAGGTAAGCGCTACGCACCGCTTCATTTGCCAGTAGCGCGGCACCGGTATCTTCCAGAACGACATGACCGTTTTCGAGCACATAACCGCGATCGGCTAGCTTCAATGCCTGATTGGCGTTCTGTTCCACAAGGAAAATAGTCATTCCCTCTTTGCGCAACTGCTCAATGGTATCGAAAATCTGCTGGATGATAATTGGCGCAAGGCCCAGTGAAGGTTCATCCAGCAACAACAAACGCGGCTGGCTCATCAGCGCACGGCCAATCGCCAGCATTTGCTGCTCTCCGCCAGACATGGTGCCCGCACGCTGGAGACGACGCTCCAACAACCGGGGGAAGAGCGTATAAACGCGCTGAATACGTTGTTGATATTGTTGACGATCGGCAAAAAAACCGCCCATGGCCAGATTCTCTTCAACCGTCATGCGAGAAAAGACGCGGCGTCCTTCGGGCACAATCGCAATGGCTTCACGCATAATGCGTGCAGTTTGCCAGTCAGTAATCACTTTACCATCAAAGGTTATCGTACCCTGCGTCGCTCGTGGTTCACCGCATAACGTACCCAACAGCGTGGTTTTACCTGCGCCATTGGCCCCAATCAGCGTAACAATTTCACCCTGGTTAATATGCAGACTGACGCCGTGCAGCGCCTGGATTTTACCGTAGTGGGCGCTGACATTATTTAGGGTTAACATGGTATTTGTCATTTACGCCTCACCTAAATATGCACGGATAACATCCGGGTTATTACGTATCGCTTCCGGTGTTCCATTCGCTAACGGCGTCCCCTGATTAACCACATAAATGCGGTCGGAAATGCCCATGACCAGTTTCATATCATGCTCAATCAACAAGACTGACACCTTATGTTGATTACGCAATTCGGCAATAAGGACATCCAGCTCATGCGTTTCACGTGGATTGAGCCCTGCTGCAGGCTCATCCAGCATCAGAATTTCTGGCTGCGTCACCATACAGCGTGCAATCTCCAGACGACGCTGCTGACCGTATGCCAGGTTACCCGCCTGCCGATTCGCCATCTCCAATAGCCCAATACGCTCCAGCCAGCCAGCCGCACGATCGAGGGCATCACTTTCCGTTTTACGAAATGCCGGGGTTTTTAACAGGCCGGAGAACACCCCACTTTTCAGATGCTGATGCTGGGCCACCAGCAGATTTTCGATTACCGTCATTTCGCGAAACAGACGCACGTGCTGGAACGTGCGTACAATCCCCATACGGGCAATCTTCTGGCCGGGCAGCCCTTCAAGATGCTGATCGCGCAACATAATAGTGCCGCCCGTGGGACGATAGAAACCGGTCAGGCAGTTAAACACCGTGGTTTTTCCCGCGCCATTAGGCCCAATCAGTGACACAATTTCCTGCGGGTATAGCGTTAACGCCACGTTGTTAACCGCCAGCAGGCCGCCAAAGCGCATCATCAAGCCATTAACAGCTAATAAAGGCTGACTCATGCCTGCTCTCCTTTCTGGCGTACCTTCAGTTTCAGATGTGGTCGTTTCATCGGTAGCAGGCCCTGTGGACGCCAAATCATCATCAGCACCATAAGTCCCCCCAGCACCAGCATGCTGTACTCATTAAGATCGCGCATCAGCTCGCGTGAAACCACCAGCAGAATGGCGGCAAGGATGACCGCAAACTGCGATCCCATGCCGCCCAGCACTACAATCGCCAGTACAAAAGCGGATTCGGCAAAGGTGAATGATTCAGGGCTGACAAACCCCTGCCGTGCAGCAAACAAGCTACCCGCAAAACCGGCAAAAGCAGCGCTAATGGTAAAAGCGGTGAGCTTAATACGCGTTGGACTCAGTCCCAGAGAGCGACAGGCGATCTCATCTTCACGCAATGCTTCCCAGGCCCGTCCCAGCGGCATACGCAGCAAGCGGTTAATCACAAACAGCGTCAGCACTACCAACAGTAACGCAACCAGATACAGGAAAATAATGCGGTCACTCGGATCATATTTCAGGCCAAAAAAGTTATGGAACGTGTCCCACCCGCCATCACGCGCGGTGCGGCTAAACTCCAGGCCGAACAACGTGGGTTTCGGGATCTGGCTAATGCCGTTTGGCCCGCCGGTGATCTCGGTGTTATTCAGCAGTAAAATGCGCACGATCTCACCGAAACCTAAGGTGACAATCGCCAGATAATCACCTCGCAATCGCAGCACCGGGAAGCCAAGTAGCAGACCAAACATTGCCGAAACGAATCCCGCCAGCGGCAAGCATTGCCAGAATCCCAGGCCGTAATAGTGATTCAGCAACGCAAAGGTATAGGCGCCTATGGCATAAAAACCACCGTAGCCCAGCACCAGTAAACCGGATAGCCCCACGACCACATTCAGCCCGAGGCCAAGCATGACGTAGATCAGCGTTAAAGTAGCAATGTCCACCGTGCCGCGTGATACGACAAATGGCCAAATAATGGCGGCAATAATTAACACCAGCGCCAGCAGTTTCTGCTTTGGTGTGGAACCATCAAATCCGGGCAACATCAGGGACGGTCCAGAGAACGACTTCAGGCCACGCTGAAAAAAGGGGCGCAATAGTTGGAAAAAAAACACCACGGCACAGCCAACGGCAATCCAGCTCCAGCGCACGCTGCCCGCATTATTCACCACCAGATGCGTGCCTTCCAGGCTGAGGCGCATCCCCATAAAGAAAGCGGCCAGAATTAACAGCATCAACGCCGATACAACGGCATTAAGTAGATTGAAGGATTTCATACTTTTTCAACCTCCGGACGACCGAGGATCCCGGTAGGCATTACCAATAGCACCACAATCAGCAGCGCAAACGACACCACATCTTTATATTCCGTGCTGAGATAGGCCGAGGTTAGTGCTTCAGCAATACCAAGAATCAATCCTCCCAGCATCGCGCCCGGGATACTGCCAATACCACCCAGTACCGCAGCAGTGAAGGCTTTCATTCCTGCCATAAAACCAATATAAGGGTTGATGACACCATAGAATTGACCCAGCAGAACCCCCGCCACCGCCGCCATGGCCGCACCGATCACGAAGGTCAGAGAGATAACACGATCGGTATTAATCCCCAGTAAGCTGGCCATTTTCAGATCTTCGGCGCAGGCGCGGCATGCACGTCCCATGCGGGAGTAACGGATAAACAGCGTTAAAGCAAGCATTGCAAGAAAGGTCACCACCCAGATGACGATCTGCATCGCAGAAAGGGTGGCAGCAAAACCATTACTCTCGCCCAGCGTCCACTGGCCGGTCATTAAATTGGGCAGCGCCAGATCGCGTGAACCTTGCGTCAGGCTGACATAGTTTTGCAGAAAAATAGACATACCAATGGCGGATATCAGTGCAATAAGGCGTTTGGAAGAGCGCACCGGCCGGTAGGCAACCCGCTCGATACTCCAGCCATAGGCGCTGGCGATCACGATCGCCACAATGAAACCAGCCCCGATGAGTATCCAGCCCACATCAATTCCCATCATCATCAACGCAGCGATGACAATAAAAGAGACGTAGCTGCCAATCATATAAACCTCGCCGTGGGCGAAATTAATCATGCCGATAATGCCGTAAACCATCGTATAGCCGATAGCGATCAGCGCATAGGTACTGCCCAACGTCACACCGTTGAACATCTGCTGGATGAAATAGAGAAACTGCTCGGACATACTTTGAACCCTTAAAACTTTCCGCTGGCGGCCGGAAAACAAAGCGCCTGATGCAGAGGCACCAGGCGTCGCTCCCCTAAGCGTTAACTCTCAGGTGCGTACTCAACGCAACGATTGCCTGAGATAGAGCTCCGGACTGTTGATTACAGGCAGTCACAGTACTCAGGCATGCAAATCCACGCGAAAGTCACCCGTACTGCCCGTAACCTGATGGCAAGGAGAATAGCCGGGGTTATTGCACAGTGGTTGAGGTGCCATCCGCATGCCATTTAAACACACCAAATTCGAAGCCTTTCAAATCGCCCTTCTCATCCCAGCTCAAATCGCCCATCACAGTTGGAACCGGCTGACCTTCCTTAAGATTTTTCACAATATCTTCCGGCTCTTCGCTTTTACTGCGCGTCATGCCAGTCGCCAGCGACTGCAACGCAGCGTAGGTTGTCCAGACGAAAGGCCCGGCTGAATCGGCTTTCTTCGCCTTCAGTGCGTCAACGATAGCTTTGTTTGCGGGTACCTGGTCATAGCGTTTTGGCAGAGTAACGTACATTCCCTCTGAGGCCGCACCGGCAATATTCGAGAGTGAGGAGTTACCCACACCTTCTGGTCCCATAAATTGTGTTTGCATACCGGCAGCACGGGCCTGACGCAGAATTTGCCCCATTTCCGGGTAGTAACCGCCAAAATAAACAAAATCAACGTTCTCTTTTTTCAGGCGCGCCACCAGCGTGGAGAAATCTTTATCGCCTGCGGTAACCCCTTCAAACATCACAACGTTGCCGCCGGCAGCTTTCAGGCTCTCTTGCACAGAACGCGCCAGGCCTTCACCGTACTGCTGTTTATCATGGACGATCGCAATACGCTGAGGTTTGATTGCGCTGAGGATATATTTGGCGGCGGTCGGTCCCTGATCGGAATCCAGGCCCGTGGTGCGCATAATCATGTTGTAACCGCGGGTCGTCAGATCGGCATTAGTGGCCGCGGGGGTAATCATGATTACGCCTTCATCTTCATAGATATCAGAGGCTGGCTGGGTTGAAGAGGAGCAAAGGTGGCCGATAACATACCGAATGCCATCGTTTATCACTTTGTTGGCAACGGCAACCGCTTGTTTTGGATCGCAGGCATCATCGTATTCAACGCCGACCAATGTATCCCCATTGACGCCGCCTTTGGCATTGATGTCAGAAATCGCTTGTTTCGCGCCGGTAAACTCCATATCACCGTATTGCGCAACCGGGCCAGACATGGCACCGACAATGGCAACTTTGATCTCTTTTGCCACTACCGCATGGCTCATCACCAGCGCAACACAACCCGCCAGAAAAGCGCTACCTTGACTCATTTTCATCCGAACTTCCCCATCTGTATTTTCTGTTGTGTGTTTGCAAATCATTTACTGCCTGACTTTGCAACAAAATCTCTTAAGTAAGAATGAGTTAAGTCACAAGCTGGCACTTTTTATAAATAAGGCTTTATTTTCAGTTTATTAAACAGGAATTTTCTTCTGTAAATCAACTGACACATTCAGAAACTCACGTTACAGACAGGATAATCCTCTGGTCATAACGGTGGCATAACAACCAGATAACTAGCGTGTTATGCTGCTAAATAAATCTATTTATCCGGCTTCGTGCGGTGAAATAAAGAAAACCAGAACAGATCGCCCATTTTATTACAGAAGATGTTATGCGCTCCTGCGTGCATATTTTCTGGATAATTCAGGTAAAAATAACCGGAACAATCGGGAAACAAAGCTATCCACCAACCTGTTGTTTGAAATATGCCGGAGAAAATTCGCTACAATGCACCTTTCCCTTTATCCAAAATAATCCCATGAAACTGACCATCATACGATTGCAACAATTTAGCACTCAGGACGTTATCGATCTCGGCAAGATCTGGCCGAAAAAACAGATATGGCAACTTGCAAACGCCCTTGATGACCAGCATCGCCTGTTCGCTGCTCGCTTTAACGATCGTTTACTGGCAGCAGTGTGCGTCGAGATTACCGGGAGTAGAGGGAAGATGTATGATCTGCAGGTCAGAGAAGTCACACGACGCCGTGGCGTGGGGCAATATCTTCTGGAAGAGGTGCTGGCGCAAAACCCACAAGTGACGCAATGGCGGATAACTGATGATGGCGATGCAGAAGCTGACGTAATTGCGGCCTTTATGCAGGCCTGCGGCTTTACGGCGCAAAACGCTAGCTGGCATTATCAGCGCGAAAGCTGAGTTGGCAGCCTTCTCGCCCGCTACGCAGGTTTGTTCCTTTGAAAATGCTGCTTTCCTGACGCACCGTTCGCGATTATAAGCCTCATTCCTGGGGCTTACCCCTTCAGTGGCCAGCAACAGTACGGTTCAAAAATCACGCCCGGTGTTTTTGTCGCCATCCATGCCGCTTGTGCTGAACGCTTTGAGGACGAGCCGCATGGACCCGGCGAGAGGACGTGTTGGGCAGGAGCGAAACCATCACTAAAACCTGAGACGGTCAGGCCGCTATGCCCCTGACCGCGAACTTCTCCCGTGATAACAGGCAAAAAAAATCCGGACACTTTCGTTTCCGGATTCTTATCTCATCGCGTGTCACGCGTGAAGATCAATGTCAGTTGATCAGGCTTCAATCGCCATACGTAATTTTTTCATGGCATTTTTTTCTAACTGACGCACACGCTCTGCGGAAACGCCGTATTGATCGGCCAACTCCTGCAGCGTCGTTTTATTGTCATCGTCCAACCAGCGCGCACGAATAATATGCTGACTGCGCTCGTCGAGTCCCTGCATCGCGTCACTCAGCTTATCTGCCGCATGGTTTTCCCAGTTATCTTCTTCAATGCCATCGGCAAAATCAGAGGATTTATCCTGCAGATACAGCATCGGAGCCACAGAGCGACCTTCGCCCTCATCGTCCGGCGTTGGATCAAATGTCATATCCTGCGCGGCCATCCGCGATTCCATCTCGCGCACATCTTTACTGGTAACACCCAGCTCACGCGCCACCATTTCAACTTCATCCTGGTTAAACCAGCCCAAACGCTGCTTGGTTTTACGCAGATTAAAGAACAGTTTACGCTGAGCCTTGGTGGTCGCGACTTTCACGATACGCCAGTTGCGCAGTACATATTCGTGGATCTCGGCCTTAATCCAGTGTACGGCAAAGGAGACCAGACGCACCCCAACCTCAGGATTGAAGCGACGCACGGCTTTCATCAGACCAATGTTACCTTCCTGAATCAAATCCGCCTGCGGTAAGCCGTAGCCTGAATAGTTACGAGCGACATGAACAACAAAGCGTAGGTGAGACAGGATCAGCGTCTTAGCCGCATCCAGATCGCCCTGGTAATGCAGCCGTTCAGCAAGCGCCTTTTCCTCTTCTGCCGACAACATCGGCCAAACATTGGCAGCCCGAATGTACGACTCAAGGTTACCTAAAGGAGCAATCGCTAAAGTTTGCATTTCTTTGGTCATTCAAACCCTCTCATATATTTTACGTTGTTGCCGCGCGATTCCCTGGCGCAACTCACTACACTACGTGAATTGCTCGCGGAAATCGAAAGCAATCTGTGCTAGTTTGACGGCAAAGTTATCCACAAGTTCATTTTTTCTGTGGATATTTTACACACAGCATGCAGATTCGTGAGACAAATGATGTGACGCAGGCGGGGGAACCGGAGGAACGCTCCTCTGCAGCACATCTTCACGCAGCAGAGGAACATTATACCAAAAAAACATTGCTGTGGGTTACTGAGGCGTAAATCGACGTAAATGTTGTACCGTAGCCAACCACGCCGCTATCCAGCCAATCATCGCAGCAATCAGTAGCAGCAGCAGGCTCTCATCCCAGGATAATCCACTCAGATTAAACGTGGTGCCAAACACCGAAGCCACCTGCGTAACAACTGACTCCAGCCGGAACACCAGCACCTCAGAAAGCAGCAGCGATAGCAGTGCGCCACTAAAACCAAGTAGCGCTCCGCCATATAAAAATGGACGCAGGATAAAGCCATCGGTAGCACCAATTAATTTCTGCACGTTGATGGTGTCCCGACGAGCAAAAATACTGAGGCGAACGCTGTTACCTATCACAAGAAATACCGCGATGATCATCAACACGCCGATCATTGCCGCCACTTGTCCCACCAAACCGGTCAAGGCGGCCAAACGGGCAAACCAGCTGTCATCCATGCGAACTTCATCCACACCATCAACCTTCGCCACCCGATCACGCAGGCTCTGCATTGTAGTGGAATTTTGAAAGTTTAGCTTCGGGGTAATAATCGCCACTGCCGGCAAAGGGTTCTGCTCCAGCATGTCCAGTGCGCCACCAAAACCGGACCAGTTACGAAACTCTCCCATCGCTTCTTCACGCGATAAATAGTTGACGGTATCCACGCCGTCCTCTTTTTTCAGCACAGCAATGACGTTTTCAGCCGCGGTATCATCCAGTGTTTTACTGAGATAAACCGTCAACTGCGGGGCCGGATACCATTGCTCTGCCGCCTGGCTGACGTTTTTCCATACCATATAGCAGACGCTTGGCAAGGTTAAGGAAATGGCAATCACCATCACCGTTAATAAGGTTGCCAACGGCTGACGCCACATATCCGATAACGTCCCGCGTAAGGCATAGCGCCACTGCTCCTGCCAGCCACCTTTCAACGCTTTGCTTTTAGAGAGCTGTTTCGTCTTAGGTGCAGGCGCTGCCGTACGCTTGTTGCGTTTATTCACCATGATGGCCTCCGTGCAGCCTTCCCTGATTAAGCGACATCACACGGTAATTACGCCGTGCAATCAGGCCCATATCGTGGGTAGCCATTAAAACCGTTACGCCAACCCGGTTAAATTCTTCAAACAGCCGTAAGATATCTTCCGATAGGGCATCATCAAGGTTACCGGTCGGTTCATCAGCCAGCAGAACAGCTGGCTTATTCACCACGGCACGCGCAATACCTACGCGCTGCTGCTCTCCTCCCGAGAGCTGGATCGGGAAATTTTTCGCTTTGTCGAGCAAACCCACCTTATCCAGCGCTGCCGAAACGCGACGACGAATATCTTCACCGCTAGCACCCGCAATAATCAGTGGGATCGCCACATTGTCGTAAACCGAACGATCCATCAACAGGTGGTGATCCTGAAAAATCATCCCAATCTGGCGCCGCAGAAACGGGACTTCACGACTTTTCAGGCGGCTAATATCATGGCCACCGAACCAGATATGGCCTGCGCTCGGGCGTTCAATGCCACAAATTAGCTTCAGCAAGGTACTTTTCCCTGCCCCGGAATGCCCGGTCAGAAACGACATCTGTCCCGGGCGCAGATGGAAATCTACCCCCTGAAGCGCTTGTCGGCCGCCGAGATAAGCCTTACTGACCTCTTCAAAGCGAATCATCCTAATTAGTCCTCTCGGGCAAAAAGTGCCTCAATAAAATCGTCGGCCTTAAATGGCCGTAAATCCTCAATACCTTCGCCTACACCAATATAGCGAATCGGGATGCTGAATCGATCGGCCACGGAGAAGATCACGCCGCCTTTCGCCGTCCCATCCAGTTTGGTTAGGGTGATCCCCGTCAAACCCACGGCTTCATGGAAAAGCTTGGTCTGGCTGATTGCGTTCTGTCCCGTGCTGGCGTCGATGGTTAGCATCACTTCATGCGGCGCATTTTCATCCAGTTTTTTCATCACGCGGGTAATCTTTTTCAGCTCTTCCATCAAATGCGATTTGTTCTGCAAACGCCCTGCAGTATCCGCAATCAAGACATCAACGCCACGCGCTCTTGCGGCCTGAATCGCATCAAAAATTACCGAAGCAGAATCAGCGCCGGTATGTTGCGCCACCACAGGGATATTATTGCGCTGCCCCCAAACCTGAAGCTGCTCAACTGCAGCTGCACGGAAGGTATCCCCCGCAGCCAGCATCACACTTTTACCTTCAGCCTGATACTGACGCGCTAACTTCCCAATGGTGGTGGTTTTACCGACACCGTTAACCCCCACCATCAGGATAACAAACGGTTTCTTACCACTCACATCCAGAGGAGCGTCAACGTTTGCCAGAATCTCTGACATTTCCGCTTTCAGCAGACCGTATAACGCCTCAGCATCACGTAGTTGCTTGCGGTTCGCCTGCTGCGTGAGGTTAGTTATGATGCGACGTGTGGTTTCTCCCCCAACATCGGCAATCAGCAACTGTTCTTCCAGCTCTTCAAAAAGATCGTCATCGATCTTCTTGCCGCGAAACAATCCGATAAATCCTGAACCCAGATTCTGACGCGTTTTGACCAGACTACGTTTCAGACGGGCGAAAAATCCCTCTTTCGTTGGACGCTCCTGTTCCAGCATTACGGGTTCAGGTTCAGGTTCAATGACCTCTTCAGGCACATCGTCCATCTCCACCACTTCTGGCTCAGATTCCATTTCGGCGACGATTTCCGCCGTCAGCTCACCAGATTGCCCAACATCGTATTCCGATCTCTCCGCTATCCGAGTCTCATCCGGTAATGGATCTGTGCGCACCTCATCAGCATGGGCAGCAGTTGGCTCCGAATCAGCAAGCTGTTCGATTTCTGGTTTCTGCTCTGCTTCACCGGTCTCTTCATTGATGACAGCGATCGCTTCAGGTGAAACATCTTCATCGATCGGTGTAGGATCACCGGCGTCAGAACGCGTTTCTGGCAACGACTTATCCGTCTCAACCTGATGAGTTACTGCGAGATCATGCGCTTCTTGATGGGCGACAGTTTCCGTGATGCTAACGATCTCTTCAGCCAGCTGTTCAGACGATGATGATTCGGTATCGGATTGCGTGAGCGTTGCGGCATCCGATGCACTGTCAGCGGAAGACTCTACATCTTCTAACGTCTCTTTTTGTTCATCCTGCGGTGATGCCTGTTCGTCGCGCCCAAAGCCCAACCAGGAAAAAAAGCCACGTTTTTTATCTTTTGCCATTGTGCGACCACACTCCTCGATGGCTAAACTCCACACGCCAACGCGTGTGGTTTGCGAAAATAGTTTGATGATGAATGCGTTAGTCTAACACTTTCCGCGCAGTGCCACACCAGCCCCCTTCAACGCGCTCCCGCACGGCCTGCGCCCATGCCGCATCTGTACGGCAGTCGCCAAGGCAAAGGCAGCGTCAGTGATAACGGGAGCCTCAGAATAATTGAGGCTTGCCCTGGAACAACATGATAAGCAAAATAGCTTGCCGTATCAGGCCTCACAAAAAATTATAACGAGTTGTAAATGACATGATTAAAAAACCCCGCAGTAATGCCACCGGGCAGATCCGTATTATTGGTGGGCAATGGCGAGGCCGAAAGTTGCCGGTACCTGACAGTACGGGTTTGCGCCCAACAACCGATCGCGTGCGTGAAACTCTGTTTAACTGGTTAGCCCCTGATATTCAGTTGGCACGCTGCCTGGATTGCTTCGCAGGCAGCGGCGCGCTGGCGTTGGAAGCGTTATCCCGTCATGCCGCATCCGCGACAATGCTGGAGCTTGAACGTCCGGTTGCACAACAACTTGAAAAAAATCTTGCCACCCTCGGAACGACGAATGGGCGGGTTATCAACACCAATGCGTTAAGCTGGTTGGATAAACGCGGCGAACCTTACAATATTGTTTTTATCGATCCCCCGTTTCGCAAGGGATTATTAGAACAAACGGTGCTTTTGCTGGAGAGCCAAGGCTGGCTGGCAGATGATGCGCTGATTTACGTCGAGAGCGAAGTAGAAACGGGTTTACCTCCGGTGCCGGCTAACTGGCAGTTACATCGCGAGAAGATTGCCGGACAGGTGGCATATCGTCTGTTCGTACGCCATGCCCTTATCAAGGAGAAAGATGATGTTGCTTAACCTGGGACGATTATTAATGCTGTGCGTCTGGGCGTTCTTATTGCTTAATGTAGTACAACCGTTTCCCAAACCATTAACCTATTTTGTGAATGTCGCGCTTTTTTTTATGGCAATCATGCATGGCTTACAGCTGGTTCTACTACGGGCTACCCAGCCCAAAGATGCACCAAAGCTCAGCGGTCTGACCCAAGCGAAAATTTTCTTCTTTGGCGTTTTCGAGCTGCTGGCCTGGCAAAAGAAGCACTACCCTAAACAATAGTACTATCCGTCCATTTGACGTCACACATGCGCCATACGGACGGATATCAATTATTGGTCCGCACCATACGCAATAAAACTGATAAAACGCGATCCTTGTATCTTCAGTTCGCCCTTCACGCCTTTATCCATTTGGTGGTAATCGCTGGCGTTCAGCGCCAGTTTGAAATCACCGGCACCGTTTAGCGGATGAAACCAGGCTTCATAACGCATCGCTTCACCCGCTATCACTTCACGCTGACGCGAGCGGCGGTTTGGCGCAGGAAATTCTCGTTTGGTTTTGACTTCAGCCGGTAACGTGCGAATAGGTGATGCATTATTTACCGCCACTTCACGGCGCTGCTTAATAAACTGACGGGTCGCCAGAATAGCGATAAAAGCCAAAACAATAAAAAGCAGTAATGGTGGCTTGCTCATAGCGACTCTTCTCCCCAAATGGCTTTATACCCACACATCGTCCAGTTTGCATTCAGGATCGCCTCGTCAACCGGCGACTTAATATATAAGGGTATAAGATAAGAAACAGACCTCGGCAAGCATACAACCACAGCGCGAGCATTGTCACATCGCCGGAGCATAATCTAAACTGGTATCGACAATGTAGATGGAATTTATCAATACAGGTCTCTGGCAACGCTGGTCAGTTTTACGACGGGCAGGTAAGAAACCGGTGCGTAGCACTTGGCGTGAAGGTTCTTAGCACTGTATCCAGTACAAATGACAGCTTAGCGAGTCCTACATAGGAAAAATTTATGCTGTGGTCGTTCCTTGCTGTGTTCTTTTCCGGTTGGCTTTATGTTGATGCATCTTATCGTGGTCCACACTGGCAACGTTGGGTGTTCAAACCCGTGACTCTTTTACTGTTACTGGCCTGGGCATGGCAAGCCCCGGTATTGAATACCACGGACTATTTTATTCTGCTTGGTCTACTGGCGACACTGATTGGAGATGCGCTCACCCTGTTACCTAAACAGCGGTTGCTTTACGCCATCGGCGCGTTCTTTCTGTCGCATTTACTCTATACCATCAGCTTCACCGGCCATATGACACTGAGTTTCTTCTGGCCGATTCCGCTACTGCTGTTAGTCGTCGGAGCCGTGGTTATCGCCACATTGTGGACACGCCTGGAAGATCTACGCTGGCCAATCTGTACCTTTATCGGCATGACATTGGTGATGGTCTGGCTGGCAGCAGAACAATATTATTTCCGCCCAACCGATTACAGTTTTTCACTCTTTATCGGTGCAACTTGCCTGCTACTGGCTAATATCGTCTGGCTTTTCGGCCAGTATCGCCACAGGTTTAACGCCGAACGCGCCATTGTGGCTGCCTTTTATTTTGCTGGCCACTTTATGATTGTTCGTTCTCTTTATATGTAAATAGCCACTATTTCTCCGTTGAGATAATGTCGTATTTAATCCTTGACTCTGGAGTCAGCTCCAGAGTGTAGGATAGCGATATCGCCGGCCAAATCGGCCTGCGCAATCACTCTTCAGGAGGCTTTATGCATCAACACACTTCCTGCGGCTGCGGTCACAACCACACCGCAAAACAACCTGGATGTACTGCCCCACGCCGTCCTGTGATCAAGGCAATTACGGCTATTCCAACTATTTCATCTATTTCATCTATTGCCGCCCCCACCGTCGTTGAAGCTTCCTGCTGCTCGGCGACCACGACGCCATCTGATGACTCCCCTGACGACGATGACCGATCCCCTGCCGGTGAACGCTTCAGTTGGAAGATCAGTGGGATGGATTGCCCAAGTTGCGCCCGTAAAATAGAAAATACTCTGAATAAACTCGAACAGATAAAGCAGGCTCGAGTGATTTTTGCCACCGAAAAGTTACAGGTCATCGCGACCAGCGACATACAAGAACAGATCGAAAAATCGGTCAGACAAATTGGTTTTTCCCTTCATCGTCAGCAGTCAAGCCGCGCCGTTTCGGAGGCCAGCCACTGGCAGGAGAATCGTGCCATTATTCTGCTCGGGCTGCTAATGCTGGCCAGTTGGCTAATCAGCATGATCGATGTAAGCAGCGGCAAACTGGCATTTATTGCTACCACCTTAATTGGCCTATACCCCGTTGGCCGCCAGGCACTGACATTAATTCGCAGCGGTTCTCCCTTTGCGATTGAAACCTTAATGAGTATCGCGGCAATCGGCGCGCTATTTATCGGTGCCACAGCCGAGGCCGCGATGGTTCTGCTGCTATTCCTGATCGGCGAACGTTTAGAATCATTTGCTGCCAATCGGGCAAGGCGTGGTGTTACAGCATTGATGGCGCTGAAACCTGAGGAAGCAACGCGTCTACACGGGGAACGGCGTGAAACGGTTTCTGTCGATGAGTTATCGCCTGGCGACATCATCGAAGTGGCTGCCGGTGCCCGTTTACCTGCTGATGCCAAACTGCTTTCTCTCCCGGCCAGTTTCGATCAAAGCGCGTTAACCGGCGAATCAGTCCCGGTTGAACGACTCGTGGGTGAAACTGTCGCCGCAGGCTGTACCAGTGTTGATCGTCTGGTACGTATGGAGGTTGTTTCGCGGGCCGGAGAAAGTGCGATAGATCGCATACTGCATCTGATTGAAGAGGCCGATGCGCGCCGTGCACCAATTGAGCGATTCCTCGATCGCTTTAGCCGCTTTTATACCCCGGCGATCATGGCACTGTCGCTGCTGGTTATCGTGATCCCTCCCCTGTTATTCGCTGCGGCCTGGCAGCCCTGGATCTATAAGGGGCTGACACTGCTATTGATTGGTTGCCCATGTGCCTTAGTGATCTCCACACCAGCAGCAATCACCTCTGGTTTGGCGGCAGCCACACGGCAGGGCGCTCTGATTAAAGGCGGTGCAGCACTGGAAAGCCTGGGAGCAGTTCGTACCTTTGCCTTTGACAAAACCGGGACGCTTACCGAAGGGAAACCGGTGGTGACTGACGTGATTTCACTGGTCGGTGAAACGACGGAGATGCTGCTGCTCAAAGCCGCAGCAGTTGAAACCGGCTCGTCGCATCCACTTGCGCGCGCTATTCTGGCACGAGCGGGGCACCTGAATTTACCCATCCCCGTTGCGGAGGAGCAACGTACACTGGCGGGTATCGGCGTCGAAGCCAAAGTCGCGGGCCGTCTTTTGTTACTTAGCGCACCGTCAAAACTTGCACAGCTCACGGACACGCAGCGAATACAAGTCGCTGAACTGGAAGCTACCGGAAAAACCGCCGTTGTGCTCGTGGAAGAACGGCAACCTATTGCGCTCATTGCCCTGCGCGATAGCCTGCGTGCTGATGCGCGCCAGGCCATTGCCGCGCTTCAAGCATTGGGTATTGAGGGTGTGATGTTAACCGGAGATAACCCTCTTGCTGCTGCGGCCATCGCCAGTGAGCTGGGCATAACCTTCCGCGCCAGTCTGCTGCCCGAAGATAAGGTGTTGGCAGTCAGAGAGTTAACTCAGAAGCAGCCTGTGGCAATGGTCGGAGATGGCATCAATGATGCACCCGCCATGAAAGCGGCCACTATAGGCATTGCGATGGGCAGCGGTACCGATGTTGCACTGGAAACCGCCGATGCGGCACTGACGCATAATCGTCTGGCTGGCCTGGTGGCAATGGTCAGACTGTCACGTGCGACTCATGCCAATATTCGTCAAAATATCGCAATTGCACTGGGATTGAAGGGCATATTTCTGATCACTACGCTGGCCGGGATCACGGGTTTATGGCTGGCGGTGCTGGCTGATTCAGGTGCGACGGCATTGGTTACGGCCAATGCGCTGCGCTTACTGCGTAAGCGTTAAATCCGCAGCAAGATTCACGGGCACACAGCCCGTGAATTCTCAGGGAGTAACCCCTTTTTTCAGCAAATATTTATAAGGAAGAGCATCGGTTAATTGTGCAACCAGCGTATGTTCCATAAAGCGACAAAAACCGGGAATATCACGCGTTGTCGCCGGATCGTCAGCAATTATCAACAGCGTTTCACCGACATTCATATGGCGAACCGTTTTACGTACCATCATTACGGGTTCAGGGCAACGAAGTCCCTGCGCGTCCAGAGTTTGATCGGGGTTAGCGAATCTATCGCTCATAACATTCTCGGGTAAAGTGAAAAACCAGACTCTAAATAGTCACGTTGCTGACCAAAGCCCATACTGCCTGAAGTATGACAAGTCTTTATCGCCGCTTATTTTACCCCTGCAAGCCGCTTAAGCAAGTGATGCCCATCAACGTTAACGTTTGCGTTAAAATTAACCATTGCATTGAAAACATAACGCGGTAAGATGCCGCCCGATTATTATCTATGCCCGTCATACGTATGGTCGTGAGTTTGCCAATCGCATGCTCTCCCCTGACATCGCCGCAATATCAATGCTACCGGGGATGACAGACTGTCCATCACGCCATGGCGTGAATGACAGGGTATATATCAATTTGGGTTCCCTCACCCCACCACTAAAAAGGCGACATATGATCCACTTTACTTCTCATCAGCGCATGCATGCGCTGATCTGGCTATCACTGTTTCACGTGCTGGTCATCAGCTCCAGTAACTATCTGGTGCAATTACCTATCTCTATACTGGGTTTTCATACGACCTGGGGTGCGTTCAGCTTTCCCTTTATCTTTCTTGCGACCGATCTCACCGTCCGTATCTTTGGCGCAACTCTGGCACGCCGTATTATTCTGATGGTGATGGTGCCAGCGCTGTTCATCTCTTATGTGCTCTCCGCGTTGTTTTACCAGGGAGAGTGGCAGGGATTCTCCGCAATAGAAGGGATGAATATTTTTGTCGCCCGCATCGCCTGTGCCAGTTTTATGGCTTATGCACTAGGCCAAATTCTTGATGTATATGTGTTTAACCGGTTACGTCAGAAAGCGCGCTGGTGGGTAGCTCCTGCCGCGGCGATGTTCCTCGGCAACATTAGCGATACGCTCGTGTTCTTCTTTATTGCGTTCTATAAGAGTAGCGATCTGTTTATGGCGCAAAACTGGGTGGAGATCGCCCTGGTAGATTACAGTTTCAAGGTGCTGATTTGCATGATTTTCTTTCTGCCAGCTTATGGTGTATTACTCAATGCAGCCCTAAGACGGCTGGCTGAGCCATCCCGTAATACCCAACTTCATTTCAGTTAAGCAGCGTAACTCAGGTAATGATTCTTAAGCGGGTATGACAGTCGGCAGCCGCGGTTTTAGTTATCATTAGAATCCGGCAATTTCGTATCCTGTGACAGTAATCGGGTTGCTTTTGCTGACTGATTCAGTTTGTATATACCCTAAATAATTCAAGCAGTATGGCGGTCAAAGACGCGTACGCGAGTAATAAAAGGGAACCTGATGCGTAACTTAGTGAAATATATCGGAGTAGGCTTATTGGTGGTAGGTTTGGCCGCTTGTGACGGAAAAAATGATAATGCTACCGCCAGTGATACCAGCAGCCAGGCCGCACAGGCTATTAGCCTGCTTGATGGTAAGCTTAACTTCAATCTTCCTGCCGGAATGTCAGATAAGAGTGGCAAGCTGGGTAACCAGGCTAACAATATGCACGTTTATGCCGATGAGTCAGGTCAACGCGCGGTTATCGTGATTGGTGGTGATGCCACGAATGAAAGCCTGGACGTGCTGGCAAAACGGCTTGAGGAGCAACAGCGCAATCGCGATCCTCAGTTACAGGTGGTGAGTAATAAATCAATTGAGCTAAAAGGCCAGACCTTACAGCAGTTGGATACTGTGATTTCCGCGAATAACCAATCCGCCTGGTCTTCCGTAGTATTAGGGAAGGTCGATGGCAAGTTGCTAACGCTGCAAATTTCATTACCTGCGGATAATCAACAGCAGGCCCAGACCGAGGCGGAGAGTATTATTAATACCATCACGCTGAAGTAATCCCACCCCTTATACTTCACGCTGCGGCATTGTTGGTTGTGCATAATATCTCCCGGAAACTTACCCAGGTACGTTCCGGGGGATATCCGGGCTTATCGCCGCCCTGCAGATCGAATTATTTAGGGTATATATACTCGCTATACATCAAGCTACAGCTTAAATATTCTGTCATTACAAACCTGCCGTTTCACGGATATATCTGCGTGCCTTCAGTGCATATTCAAACGGGTTTGCCAGTGTTGGATCCTGCTCGGCTTCAACCACCATCCATCCCTGATAGCCATACTCATCCAGAATGGTAAACACCGGGTTAAAATCAATCACACCATCGCCGGGCACGGTAAAGGTCCCTTTTTTCACACCATCAAGAAAAGATAATTTCTGGCTTTTGACCTGAGCCACAACCTCATCGCGCACATCCTTCAGATGTACATGATTGATGCGCGGCAAATAACGCGTTAGCAGCGCTAACATCTTCTGTTGCGAACCTTCAGAATAATAGGCATGACCCGTATCAAACAGCAGGAAAACGTCATCGTTGGTCGCCGCCATAAAACGATCCACTTCTTCGGTTGTCTGGATGCCCGTTCCCATATGATGATGCAGGCAAACCTGCATTCCTTTCTCAGCAGCGAGTTTGGCCAGCACATTATAGCCCTCAGCCGTTAGCCGCCATTCTTCATCAGTAAAGCAGGGCTTGGCTTCCAGTACCGGCAGCCTTGTTCCCTGAATGCTCTTGCTCTGTTCCGAACACCCAATGACTTTCGCGCCCAACGCATGCAGGAAATCCCGATGATGGATAAATTCGTCGAGGGTTTTGTCTTTGTCTCCTTTGGCAAAGAACGTACTGAACCAGGCATTGCAGATCTGAATACCACGAATATCCAGCATCGGCTTTAATATGGCCGGATCGCGTGGATATTTACTGCCAACCTCACTGCCGGTAAAACCCGCAAGCGCCATTTCACTGACGGTCTGCTGAAAAGTATTCTCCTGCCCTAATTCAGGCATGTCATCGTTAGTCCAGCCAATCGGCGCAATTGCCAGTTTTACGTTATCTTTATTCATATTTGTCCCTCGTACAGCATGGCGGTTTTATAACGCCCTGCCCTAAGCGGCCTGGTGTTAGCTAAGTGTTCATGTCGCTGGTGGAGCAGTGAATAACCTATCTTTTATCGCCCTGCCAACGGGTCACAACTTGTCGTAAAACACGGGACGGGGCGGTAAATTAACCGGCTCAACGGCACCGCTATTTTGCGCTTTAAGACAGGCATCAGCAGCGACGGAAGCTGCATAACCGTCCCATGCCGATGGGCCTTTCAATTTGCCAGCAGTAGCATCATTGATAAACGCCTGTAGCTCGACGTCGTAAGCATCAATAAACCGGTCTTTCCAGTCAGTCAGAATGGTTTCCGAAAGGCGTGCATCTTTACGCATCAGTATGGAAGAGGGCTCGGGCAGTTTAGCGATTCCATTTTCACCAACCACTTCACACTGAATGTCATAGCCGTAAGAACAATTGACGAAAATTTCCACATCAATACGGATCCCGCCCTGCGTCTCGAACAGTACAATCTGCGGATCTTTCAGTTTGGCATGGGATTTCGACGTTGTACGTGGGAAAACAACCTGAACAGTTTTGTAATCATCGTCGGTTAGCCAGCGCAGCACATCCAACTCGTGGATCAACGTATTAGTTATCGCCATATCTGTGGTATAGCTTTCTGGCACGTTCATGTTGCGATGCGCGCAATGCAACATCAGTGGCTCACCGATTTCACCGTCGGTAATCACCTTTTTCAATGCACGATAACCAGCATCATAAGGGCGCATAAAGCCGACCTGCACCAGGCGCCTACCCGCCTTCATTTCGGCTTCCACAATACGACGGCAGCCTTCAGCCGTCATCGCCAGTGGTTTTTCACAAAAGACCGGTTTACCGGCAGCAATCGCGGCCAGCGTAAACTCCTCGTGGGTCGGGTCCCAGGACGTGACCAATACGGCGTCGACATCTTGCGATATCACAACATCATGGCCGTTAGCACAAACTTCCGCATGCAAACCGAGTTTTGCGATCGCAGCTTGTGCCACTTCAATATTGATATCAGAAACGGCCACGACCCGAGCCCCTTGCAGTACCTGACTGCAACGACGGATGTGCTCCTGACCAATGGCACCAGTACCGATAACACCAAGTTTCAGAGTCATAACGCCTCCAGTAATCTTCAGGACAGGAACGGGATGCCACGCCAGTATGTGGGGCAGCGATTGTTCAGAACGTAAACTGTTAATACTTTCGGGCTTGATCCAGATGCTCGCCCTGTGCTTTGGCTGCCGCATCTACCTGCTCTGATTGAGAAACTCGCGCGGCGCCTACATGCCACCAACTGAAATAGTTATGCACCATGGTTTTAGGCAGAACTTTAATGTCAATAAGGGTTGAGACGGTCTGAATACGCGCATCGGCCAGCGCCTGTTTGAGTTCGCTTAACGTGTTGACACGATACGTTTTACATCCATATCCTGCCGCTATCGTGGCGAAATCAATTGGTATAAAACCACCATCCAACTGACCGCTCTCGGCGTTACGGAAGCGAAACTCGGTAACAAAACTCTCGCTCCCATTCCCCAATTGCAGGTTGTTGATACAGCCATTGGTCATGTTATCGAAAAGTACCACGTTAATTTTAGCGCCCTCCTGAATGGAGGTGACCAACTCCGAATGCAGCATCATAAATGCGCCGTCGCCCACCAGCGTATAGACTTCGCGGTGAGGCTCAGCCAGCTTAACGCCGAGCGAAGCGCCCACCTCATAGCCCATGCAAGAGTAGCCGTATTCAAGGTGGTAACTGTTGTAATCTTTGGTGCGCCAGACGCGCTGTAGGTCTCCCGGCAAGCTGCCTGCGGCGGCAACAATCACTGCATTTTTTGGCAGATTGTCATTGAGCATACCCAGCACGCTACTTTGGGTAAGAAAGGAGTCAGTCAGGCGATTAAACTCTGCAAACAGTGCCGCACTATCACAGCGGTCGGCAATCTCGGGCGTGAAGTCAGTCGCGCTATATTCCACCTTATAAACGCGTTCTATTTCATGATGCAATTGGCTCTTCGCCCGTTCAATCTGTTGCCCCCAGCCGTTGGTAAATTCGGTTTCTACCAGGCGTTCATTTAGCGCAGTGAGGGCCTCACGCGCATCGGCAACCAGCTGAACGCCATCCAGTTTGCAGGCATCAAACGGGCTGACATTAATGTTAAGGAAGCTCACGTCCGGATGCTGGAATATCCATTTCGATGAGGTGGTGAAATCGCTATAACGGGTGCCAACGCCAATCACCAGATCGCTCTCCTGCGCCAACAAATTTGCGGCCAGACAGCCTGTTTCGCCCACTCCGCCTACGTTAAGCGGATGATCGGAAAGTAGCGTTCCCTTACCCGCCTGCGTTTCCGCAAAAGGGATACCGTACTGTTCAGCAAACTGGCGTAGCGCTTCACCTGCTTCGGAGTATTTCGTTCCACCACCACATATAATCAGCGGCTTACGTTTGCGGGCAATCAGCTTAAGTGCTTCATCAAGTTGCGCCGTAGAGACTGGGCGGCGGTCAAGGCGATGTATACGTTTCTGGAAAAAATAGTCGGGATAATCCCAGGCTTCGCCCTGAACATCCTGCGGCAGCGCCAGCGTCACCGTGCCAGTCTCGGCCGGATCGGTTAAAACACGCATTGCGTTAATGCAGGCGCTCATAAGCTGCTCAGGGCGGTTGATGCGATCCCAATATTTGCTGACCGCGCGAAATGCATCGTTAGTACTCAGACTAAGATCGTGGCTTTGTTCTATCTGCTGTAATACCGGATCAGGCTGGCGAGTAGCAAATACATCGCCGGGTAGCAGCAGCAAAGGGATGCGGTTTGCGGTCGCGGTTCCCGCAGCCGTGATCATGTTTGCCGCACCGGGGCCTACTGAAGAAGTACAGGCAATGATTTCACGACGTAGTTTCTGTTTTGCAAAGCCAATAGCCGCATGGGCCATACCTTGCTCATTACGTCCCTGATACACCACCAGATCGCCACTATCCTGCTCCAGTGCCTGACCGAGTCCCAGTACATTGCCATGCCCAAAAATAGCGAAAATACCGTTAACAAACCGGGTCTCCACACCATCCACTAACAGATACTGATTATTCAGGAATCTGACCAGTGCCTGTGCCGTGGTTAATCTGATGCTGCCCATATAATCATCCTTTATGTAAAGGGTACCTCTGAAAACAGGCACGCCGCCTTTCGCATTAGGGCCACATGCTGAAGCTGAAAACAGCAGTGGGATCGATTGACAGGTGAAACGTGTGGCGATTATAAACAAATATTTTTTCCACAAAATATCATTACAGAAAAAACATTTCATTTTGCGAGAGAGATCAAATTCTGCTGTAAACGATCAGAAACCCTATCTTCACATCTGCTTAACTGAAACACTGAGTCTCGATTACTCCATCAGAGAAAATTTCATTCCATCTTTCATGCCTCTTTTTTATACCACCTGCCTGCTGTAGCGCTATCCTTACACGGTAAGCAGACGATTTAGCAAGCTAGCTTAGGGGTATGACAAGAGTTTTATCTATCTCACACTTCTGGGGTGATAATTTCATTTCACATTGATGTTGGAATTTTTATTCCTCATACTTCTCATCACATTTGGGCTGGATTGTCAGAGATGCTGCCGCTACAGCTCGTTTAAAACGCCCGGCGGCGTCGGCTTATCACAGAAGGAAATCACAGGTATGAGTACACAACAGAAGCCGCTTGATGTGATTTGTATTGGGCGTATCGCCGTAGATTTTTATGGGCAGCAGATCGGTGCACGTCTGGAGGATACGAGCTCTTTTTCCAAATATCTCGGCGGTTCATCCGGCAACGTGGCCTATGGCACCGCCATTCAGGGACTCAAATCGGCGATGCTGGCACGAGTAGGTGATGAGCACAATGGCCGTTTTTTACGGGAAGAGCTGCAGCGCGTTGGGGTTGATACCTCCAGCCTGATTACCGATACCACCCGCCTGACTGGATTAGTGATCCTCGGCATTAAAGACCAGGATACCTTTCCACTGATTTTTTACCGTGATAACTGCGCCGATATGGGACTAACGCCGGAAGATATTCGCGAGGAGTATATTGCCTCTTCCCGCGCAGTGGCCGTCACCGGTACTCACCTTTCACATCCAGACACGCGTGCCGCAGTATTAAAAGCCCTGAAGATTGCCAGATCCCACAATCTGCGTACCGCGTTAGATATCGATTATCGTCCGGTCTTATGGGGATTAACCTCATTAGGCGATGGCGAAACACGCTTCATCGCATCGAAACACGTCACGCAACAGCTGCAGGAAGTGATGCACTATTTCGATCTGGTGGTTGGCACCGAAGAAGAATTTCACATCGCTGGTGGCAGTACCGATACTTTAACCGCGCTGAAAAACGTGCGCCAGTCGACCAACGCAACGCTGGTTTGTAAACGTGGGCCACTGGGCTGCGTAGTGTTTGAAGGCAACATCCCCGACGGCTGGGAAGTAACCCGACTACATAGTGGCGTACGTGTGGAAGTACTCAATGTGTTGGGAGCGGGCGATGCATTTATGTCCGGGCTGCTGCGCGGTTGGCTCAATGATGAGGGATGGGAGCAGGCGTGCCGGTATGCCAACGCCTGTGGCGCTCTGGTCGTGTCGCGCCACGGCTGCGCACCAGCCATGCCGACCAAAGAGGAGCTGGATGATTTCCTGAACCGTGAAAATGAGGTGAAACGTCCAGATCGTGATATTCATCTCAACCATTTACACCGCGTCACCACGCGTAAGCGACAATGGCGCGAGCTTTGTGTTTTCGCTTTTGACCATCGCAGACAGTTGGCCGAAATGGCGCACGAAGCCAATGCCGATGAAACGCGCATTCCCACGCTAAAAAAACTTTTGTTATTGGGGGCTGAAATGGCCGCCATCGAAGCAGGGCTTGATGACTGTAGCGGGATTCTGGCCGATACAACCTACGGTCAGTCAACACTTAATGCCATCACCGGAAAAGGGTGGTGGATAGGCCGTCCCATCGAACTACCTGGCTCGCGTCCACTGCGGCTTGAGCATGGCAATATCGGCTCACAGCTGATCGACTGGCCGCTAGAGCATGTGGTGAAGTGCCTGGTGTTTTACCACCCACACGACAGCATAGAAATGCGTGCGCAACAGGATGAGTTGATCCTCGATATCTGGCATGGTTGCAATAAATCCGGCCATGAGCTGCTGCTGGAAGTGATCCTGCCCGAGGATAATCCAGACCATGAAGAGAGGTACTATCATGAGATTCTTAGTCATTTCTACCGTATGGGAATCCAGCCAGACTGGTGGAAGCTCCCCCCGCTGGCGCCGGAAAGCTGGCACGCGATTAGCCGTCTGATTGAGGATAAAGATCCACACTGCCGGGGAATTCTGCTGTTAGGGCTTGATGCGCCGGAGGAGAAACTAAAGGCCGGTTTCACCGCAGCCGCTAAAGTACCATGGGTCAAAGGCTTTGCTGTGGGCAGGACTATTTTTGGCCAGCCCTCGCGCCGTTGGCTACAGGGGGAACTCGATGATGAAACATTGGTTGAACAAGTAAAAAACAACTATCTCAAGCTGATTGATTACTGGCGGGCCGCGCGCTCAGCGCTATAACAAGCCGTTCTCACTCCCGACGCTCCCATAAGGCGATGCTTCCCCGATAGTCGCCTTTTTCTGCCCGGCCTCGCGGCGTCTGACATGATGGACATTGTGTGAAGTAATTCATGTTGCAATGAAATAAAGACAGCAATTATCGTAATAAAATGAAATTTTCCGTTCATCTGGTAGAATGGCACCTAGCGCAAAGCCATTCATTTTTAGCGAGCCGATGTAATGACCAATAATCCCACGCAGCTTTCCTTATTACAGGACGACATCCGCCGTCGTTACGATACCCTCAGTAAGCGCCTCAAGCAGGTAGCACGTTACATTCTTGATAACAGTAATAGCATCGCTTTCGACACCGTCGCGTCTATCGCTCAGCAGGCTGATGTACCACCTTCCACCCTAATCCGCTTTTCTAATGCATTTGGTTTTAGCGGTTTCAACGAAATGAAACAGGTTTTTCGCCAACACCTGATGGAAGAGACGGTCAACTACACCGAGCGGGCCCGCCTGTTTCGCCAGACCGCTACCGACGAAGCAGCGGCGGCACCGGAAAACCCCGCTGAAATCCTCAATGTGTTCACCATGGTGAATTCTCAAGCGCTGCAGCAGTTGGCAATGCAGACTAATCCGGACCACTTAAATAAAGCGGTGGAATTGCTCAGTGAAGCGGAAAATATTTACGTCATTGGTTTACGCCGCTCATTTAGCGTCGCCTCCTATCTCACCTATGCACTGCGTCATCTGGAGCGGCGAGCCTTCCTGATCGACGGGTTAGGCGGCATGTTTACCGAACAATTAAGTATGGTGAAACCCAAAGACGTGGTAATCGCCATTAGCTATTCACCCTACGCGCGTGAAGCGGTCGAACTGGTTGAGTTGGGTGCGAAACGTGGTGCGTATCAAATTGCGATCACCGACAGCCAGGTGAGCCCGCTGGCTGCCTTTAGCGATGTCTGTTTTGTGGTACGTGAAGCACAAGTCGATGGTTTCCGATCTCAGGTTGCGTCCCTCTGCCTGGCGCAAACGCTGGCGGTATCATTGGCACTGCATAACGTTGAAAAATAATCGTCGCTATATCGTGAAATTCTAAAAATCGTGAAATTCTAAAAAATGGTCGAGAAAACGGACCGTTTAGCATAATGGCAGCCTCGCCTGAATACCGTAGTATCCTCAAACCTTCGGTAGTGAATGGCGCTATTTTTTACGCGGATACCGATCGCTGTTAACCCAGGCGTGATCTTTTTCCCAGCTAAATTTCCATAATCGTACTGGCCCAGCCATCACGTTCAGATAGTAATTGTCGTAGCCTGCCAGGGTCGCCACCGGATGGTAGCCACGGGGAACGGTAACTACATCATGATTATAGGCCGCCATACACTCGTCAAGGTCCCGGTCTTCGGTATAAACCCGTTGCATTGCAAAACCCTGTTCAGGATTAAAGCGGTGATAGTAGGTCTCTTCAAGATAGGTTTCATCCTCTGCATCCTCACGATCGTGCTTATGACTGGGGTAAGAGCTTGTATCGCCTTCATCGGTATATACTTCAACGACCAACAGGCTGTCTGCAGGTTGAGTATCCGGCAAAATATTATGTACCAGCCGCTTATTACGCCCTTTACCACGAAACTCCACTCCCACATCCGCGGGTGAAATCAGGCGTGCAGGAAGATTCCCCTTACCCGGCGCATTACAGACCGCCAGTTCAAGATCGGAATCAGCGTAAACCTCAGCATAATCTCTGTGGGGCACATACACAGAATAAGCAGGCGTGCGCTCAAATGGCGACATCCGCTTGCCGATACCGGGAAAATCTGCCCCCCGCGTTTTTATCGAAGCCAGACCCGCCACCAACACGAGGCACAGTTCTTTGTTACCGCTTTCGAGATGGAGCGTTTGTCCTTTTTTGAGCTGGTAGGCGTCAAACCCAACATAGCGCCATCCGGCACTCTCCGGAGTAATATGCTGGATTCGTCCATTTTCATCCGGGGGGCTCATTTTGGATAGTAATGACATGCGGTTGCTCCTGTTTCATCATCGTTCCGGAAATGCCACGAGGATGGCTCAATCATCCAGCTTCGCGGCCCGATAACATCCAAATAACTTTAGCTACGCCCGTTACCCCAGCGTTGGCATACTGAATTCTGACACGGTTTGTTGACCACAGGGCCAGCGCACGGTGGCCGTTTTCATCCGGGTATAAAAGCGAACGCCATCCGGACCATGCACATTAAGCGCGCCAAATACCGAGCGTTTCCAGCCGCCAAAACTGTGAAATGCCATCGGTACAGGCACCGGAACATTAACCCCAACCATTCCCGCCTGCACTTCGCGTACAAAATCGCGTCCGATGTGACCACTGCGGGTAAAAATCGCGCTCCCGTTGCCGAACTCATGGCTGTTGACCAGTTTCAATGCCTGCTCATAATCAGATGCACGCATAATGCTTAAAACGGGGCCAAAAATTTCTTCACGCCAAATCACCATATCGGACGTCACGTGATCAAACAGCGTACCGCCGATGTAGTAGCCCTCGTCGTAACCGGCTACCTGAACATGGCGTCCATCGACAACCAGCGTGGCACCTTCCTGCTCGCCCCGATCGATATAACTCAGCACTTTTTGTCGATGTGCTGCAGAGACAACGGGGCCCATTTCATTTTCGTCGGCACCTTGCTGTATGCCCGGACCTATGCGTAACGCTTTTATGCGTGGCGTCAGCGCTGCGATCAACGTATCAGCAGTATCGTCTCCAACGGCAACAACGACCGGCAGCGCCATGCAACGCTCACCTGCGGAACCAAAAGCGCCACCAATAATAGCGTTTACCGTTGCGTCTAAATCAGCATCCGGCATCACGATCGCATGGTTTTTTGCGGCACCAAATGCCTGAACGCGTTTGCCATGTGCACTGGCAGTTTTGTAGATATACTCCGCCACACCTGATGAGCCAACAAAACTCACAGCCTGAACGCGCGGGTCGGTATACAGCTGCTCTGCATCCTCATTGGCGCAATGGATCACATTAAACACCCCCGCAGGCAGGCCAGCCTCAGCCAGTAACTCGGCCATGCGTACCGAAGCCGAAGGATCAAGTGCCGGAGGTTTTAGTACGAAAGTATTGCCACAGGCCAGCGCGATAGGGAACATCCACAGCGGGACCATAGCCGGGAAGTTAAAAGGGGTAATCCCTGTCACTACGCCTAGCGGCTGCATCAGTGAATAGCTATCCACACCGGTTGCGACGTCCGCTGAGTTTTCGCCTTTAATCAGGTGAGGAATACCACAGGCGAACTCAACCACTTCCAGGCCACGCGTCAGCTCTCCCTGCGCATCCGACCAGACTTTTCCGTGCTCACTGACAATCAGTGCAGCCAGTTCATCACGATGCACTTCCATCAGATTTTTAAAATTAAATAGGATACGTGCACGCCGCAATGGCGAGGTACGGGACCATCCATCCCAGGCGTTATGGGCAACCGCAATAGCTTGTGTGACTTCTTCCGCCGTGCTTTGCGTCAATTCACGGACTGGTGCGCCAGTAGCAGGGTCGTAGATTGGAACGGTTTCGTTGCTGGCGCTTAGCGTCGTCTTACCGCTAATAAAGTTTCCAGTGATATTCATGTCGTCGCCTCGTTGATGGGGAGATTCCGGCACGCTATTAACCACGTCAACACCAGCCTGCCAGACAAAATCTGAATGCATATTCTGAACGTATTATATTGAAATAAATTTTTCAAATAGTTATCTTTGGAAGATTCATTTTTAGCGGTATAGATCGCATTTTTAAAGAAATCGATGACAACGATTTATGACTATTAACTTGCGATCCTCAAACATTATTTCCCTTTTTACGTCGGCACTTAGCCTTTTCCTTCCTCATTCATCTTTTTATGCATCATGGGAACTGAGGGGTACAGTTCGTTGATAAAAGGGGTAAAACCAAACGCCGGAACATTTTTTTGCGAACTGCATCTAAAAATTTAAATTTCATAATTAACTAAATATGAAATAAATGCTCCTTTAATCGATAACCAATCTGATACTTTTCTCTTTACCGGGCCCTTGGATATGACTATCGAATTAACCCGTTTTTGTATTAACCGCAAAATTGCACCTGCGCTCTCCATTGAGGCATTTTTCAAGCTGGTTCATCGGGCAGGATTAAATAAAGTCGAACTACGTAACGATATGCACGGCGGAAAAGTGACAGACAACCTCAGCTACGCAGGGGTACGGCGACTGGCAGAACGCTATCACCTGGAGATCGTGAGCATTAATGCACTTTATCCATTTAATCAGCTGAACGATACGCTCTTACAGAGAACGGCGGCGCTGCTGGAAGAGGCTAAAGCCGTAGGATCCAATGCGCTGGTCCTCTGTCCGCTCAATGATGGCAGCACGATTGCAACGGAAGATATGCTGCTGGCCCTAAAAACCCTTGCTCCGTTATTTCAGGAGTCGGGGATTCAGGGGCTGGTAGAGCCGCTGGGTTTCTCAACCAGTTCTCTGCGTTCGATGGCAAGCGCGCAAGCCCTGATCCGTGCTGCTCAGTTGCCTTTCCGGTTGGTTCTGGATACTTTCCATCACTATTTATACGAAGCAGCGGAAGACGAGTTTGGCGATCTCGATATCCATAATATCGGGCTAGTACATATTTCAGGTGTCATCGATCCCCGGCCAACCGGTATGTTGGCCGATGAACAGCGCCTTATGCTGAGTAAGAACGATAGACTGGACAGCATCGGACAGGTACAGCGCCTGGAAATGCTGGGATATCGGGGCATTTATGCGTTTGAGCCTTTCTCTTCAACGCTGGAAACGTGGCATGAGGCCGATATCGAACGCGAAATACATCACAGCATTGCCCTGCTGCAGGCGTGATTTCTATTCAGGCGGGGTTGCGCACTCCCGCCCGAGAGGTCTATATATCCGTTGTGTGATATTCAGCGCTCGTTGTCCGGCGTTGGAGATAAAGCGTCCCTACCAGTGCAAGGCAAACCAGTACCCCACTCAGCAGATAAATAGACGAAACACCGGCGTAACCCATGATTAAACCCGCGATTGGGCCAGTAATTCCCAGCGATAAATCCATAAATGCAGTATAGGTGGCCAGGGCGCTGCCCTGATTTTGTGGGGGAACCACCTTCACGGCAACTACGCCAATCGCAGGGAAAACAAGTGAGAACCCTGCCCCCGTGAGCACAGCCCCGAGATTAGCCTCCCAAGGAAAATGACTGCTTCCAACCAGGAAGAGCCCGGCAGCTTCCACGACAAAACAGCAGGCGGCCACTTTCAAACCACCATGACGGTTGATACTACCGGGAAACAGCAAGCGGGTTCCCACAAAAGCTGCGCTAAACAACGTGAGTGTAAACGCGGCCCCCTCCCATCCCTGAGCCTGATAGAACAGCGTAATAAACGTGGCGATCACCCCAAAACCGGTAGAGCCCATTGCCAGAATAAGGCCAAATCCGTAGATTTTCCCCAGTACCGCGCGAAACGGCAGGAGCTTGCCCTTACTGCCTTTTACCGTCGGGCGCGGTATCGCAAATGCAATGGCGGTGACAATAATGGCCATAATTACCGCTGCCAACAGCAGTATGCCGCCGGTACGATAAATCACCACGCCAAGCGGGGCACCAATTGCCATTGCACCGTAAGTGAAGATACCATTCCATGAAATAACCCGACCAATATGTAGCGATCCCACGATCCCCACGCCCCACAATGTCGAGCCCGTTCCGGCAAAACTCTGTCCAACGCCCAGCACTAACCGGCCAATGCATAGCAACGCCAAACTCAGCAGCGGCAGCGCTGTTGTGAAAGCCGCTAACGCATAACAGACACCGCTGAGAAAGCAGCCACAAAGGCCAACAATCACCACTTTTTTCGGTCCCCACAAGTCGGCATAGCGCCCTGCATGTGGACGACTTAACAACGTGGAAAGATACTGCAGGCTAATCACCAACCCTGCCCAAAATGCGCTATAGCCCATGACGTCATGGACATATCCCGGTAGCACCGCAAGCGGTAAGCCAATCGTCAGATAGCTGGCAAAGTTGAAGATAACAGTAGAAATAATGCGCAGGTTTAAACGCAAACCACTTGGTACTGATTCCGCTGCTGGTTGGTCTGACATGGAGTTCAAAGCTCGCGATCGAATAAATTTTGACACTGAAAGGAGACTATACCCTAAAGCGGTCAGTCTGTGAGTCCCCGACAGCAGAGATATGTTACGTGTCCTTTGCTTCATTAACTCCTAAAATCAGAAAGTTAACTCCCCGGCGTCTACACTAAAATGTAACGTCCCTTTCAGGAGAGTGTATGACCGCACCGCAGCAGGAAAAAATAGGCCAAAATATGCTATTAAAAATGGCATTGCTCGTGGTGATTTTGGCAGGAGTCCGCGCGGCATCGGATATTATTGTGCCTTTTCTGCTGGCGAGTTTTCTGGCCATAGTGCTCAATCCGCTGGTCACCATGCTAATGCGGCGCGGCGTCCGCCGTCGTTGGGCCATCACGCTGGTTATGGTGG
Organism: [Pantoea] beijingensis; assembly: GCF_022647505.1. Classification (NCBI taxonomy): domain Bacteria; kingdom Pseudomonadati; phylum Pseudomonadota; class Gammaproteobacteria; order Enterobacterales; family Erwiniaceae; genus Erwinia; species [Pantoea] beijingensis. The sequence goes on along the minus strand of NZ_CP071409.1, from coordinate 246,416 downwards.
TGATTCTGATCATCATTACGCTCTTACTGGCAATGCTGGCCAGCTCAGTGAATGAGTTTTCTACGCAGTATCCTGAAATCCGTCCCCTGCTTGAACAAAAGCTGACAGTAGTTCAACACCTTGCCGCCAGGGTGAATATTAATATCTCTACCGAAGCGCTCGCCGCAAGGCTTGATCCTAACGCTATCATGAACGTCGCCGGTACGGTGCTAACACAGTTTTCTGGTGCGATGACCAATATTGTTCTGTTAGTGATGACGGTTATTTTTATGCTGTTTGAAGTGCATCACTTACCGTACAAGCTGCGTAACGCCTTGATCAATCCTCAGATCCGTATTGCCGGACTACATAAGGCGTTAAAAGGGGTCACACATTACCTGGCGCTTAAAACATTAATCAGCTTAATCACCGGCGTAGCCGTCTGGCTGGCTTTATTATTGATTGGCGTAAAGTTCGCGCTGCTATGGGGCGTAGTCGCATTCGTGCTTAACTTTATCCCCAATATCGGGCCTATTATCGCCGGGATACCGCCCCTGATTCAGGCGCTGGTACTCAACAATGTCTATGATGCGCTGATGGTTGCAGCCCTGTTTACGGCCATTCATATGGTGTTTGGCAATGTGCTGGAACCGCGCATGATGGGACGCGGTTTAGGGCTCTCCACGCTGGTGGTTTTTTTGTCATTAATTTTCTGGGGTTGGCTATTGGGTCCCATTGGTATGCTGTTGTCGGTACCGCTGACCAGTGTTTGCAAAATCCTGATGGAGACCACCCCGGGAGGCAGCAAATTAGCCATCTTGCTCGGCAATGGTAGGCCAAATCGAAAATAGACTTATTTTTCGATAAATAGCCGATCGTAAACGTGCTGGAGATGCAGTTCCATGCAGGTTCTGGCACGTTGTGGATCGCGGTCAATAATTGCCTGAGCAATATTTTCATGATCGCGGTTCATCTCCAGTGGAAAATCGGTTTCAGCATAATGACTTTCCAGCCGTACAAAACGGGAGCTTTTCCGCTTGTTCCACAGGTGTTCCATCATATCCCTCAGCACTTCATTTCCGCTCATTTCACTGATAAGCAAATGAAAACGCTTATCTTCATGCAGAAATTTCTCGTCGTTAATATGCAGTTGAATCAAATCCTGAGTAATTTCCCGCAGCTCAATACGCTGCTCATCGGTTGCGTTGCGTGCCGCCATTTCCGCCGTCATGGCTTCAAAAACCTGCCGCGCCTTAATGAGATCTTTCAGGCTGAATTCGTCTTCACTGCTGGCTTCAATGCTTTTCGGGATCGGGTTAGAAACGTAGACACCATTGCCGGTGCGGATCTCTACCCAGCCGGTGATCTCCAGCGCGATCAGCGCTTCGCGAATGGAAGAACGACTGACGCCCAGTTGTTTCGCTAACTCACGCTCCGGTGGCAACATCGCACCCGCAGGAAATTGCCCCTGCTTGATACAGCCAATCAGCAAATTCGAGATTTGCCGATAGAGACGTTCAACCTTAAGTGTCGGTAACTCCATTTCCTGCTCCTGCCTATCGCATGCTGCATAAACTGGGACGAAGCTTATCATAGGGATTTATTAATTGCGTAGCGCACGCCCACTGCGGCGATATCACTGTGTCACCGCACCTTCTGGTGCCATCACTTACCGACAAAAAACACACCTCTCATTTTATTCATCCTGCGATCCCGATCACGGCACTCATTTCTGTTTCAAGACTATGCTTCATTATCGGCCCAGTGGCCTGACCGCTGGGCCGGAACCCATAATAATGCGACAGACATGATAAAAGGGGCGGCAATCCGCCATTAAGGACAAAAATATGTCACTTTCATCCATTGCGAGTCCGCTGGAAAAAACGCATCGCATCAAGCGGATCCAAACCGTTTCGCTCACGTTGTTGTTTATTGCTGGCATTATCAACTTCCTCGATCGCGGATCCCTGTCGATCGCTAATGAAGCGATCCGTGCCGATCTTAGCCTCTCAGCAACTGAGTTTGGCGTACTGCTCTCCGCTTTTTCACTCTCTTATGGCATATCTCAATTACCCAGCGGTCTGTTGTTGGATAAATTCGGCCCGCGTATCGTACTGGGCGGAGGCCTGCTATTTTGGTCATTGATGCAGGCTATGGCTGGCGCAGTAAACAGTTTTTCCCACTTTATTCTGTTGCGTATCGGCCTGGGAATCGGTGAAGCCCCGTTTATGCCGAGCGGGGTAAAAGTGGTGAATGATTGGTTTAATGCCCGTGAGCGCGGCCTGCCAATGGGAATTTTTAACTCTTCCACGACATTTGGGCAGGCATTCGCCCCACCGATTTTAGTCGCACTGATGCTGGCCTTTGGCTGGCGTATGATGTTTGTGATCATCGGGGTGGCTGGAGTGGCCGTTGCTCTCTGTTGGTATGCGTGGTATCGCAATCGCGATCGCTTCGCACTGACACATGAAGAACAGCAATATCTGGATGAGGGAGCGAAGCCCGCGCAGAAGACTCGCGTGTCGCTACAAGAATGGCGTGCGCTCTTCAAACGCCGCACCGTATGGGGCATGATTTTAGGTTTTAGCGGCGTGAACTATACCGGCTGGCTCTACCTTTCCTGGCTGCCGGGCTATTTACAGGCGGAACGCGGATTAAGTCTGGCTAATACCGGTTGGGTAGCGGCGATCCCTTTTCTGTTCGGCTCTTTCGGTATGCTGGTTAATGGTACGGTTGCCGATCGTCTGGCAAAGCGCGGGCATTCGCTGGCAAAAAGCCGTAAAGCCCTCATTTGCCTCGGTCTGGTTTGTTCAGCCGCCTGTACGCTGTTGGTCGTACAGTCTACCTCAACCACGATGGCCGTGGGATTCATCAGCCTGGCGCTGTTCTTCGTGCACTTTGCCGGAACCTCAGCCTGGGGTCTGGTACAGGTCATGGCACCTGCTCGGATGGTGGCCTCGGTCAGCAGTATCCAGAACTTCGGTAGCTTTATCTGTGCCTCTTTTGCACCGATTGTCACTGGCTGGGTAGTCGATACGACCCACTCTTTCAATATGGCGTTGGTGATCTGCTCCTGCGTCACCTTCGCGGGCGCATTGGCTTACTTCTTTATCGTTAAAGATCCGATTGAAGGTTAATTATTTATGGTCGGGATTGGGCCGTGACTGACGTAACACATGCCGTAAGGACACTGCAGATACAGCACGGTGAACAGGCTCACGCATCCCGACCCCGCTTTAGCAATCAGTTCACCCTTACAGGGTAAGGAAAAAATATGGAACATACATGGCGCTGGTACGGCCCAAACGATCCCGTTTCGTTGGATGATGCACGTCAGGCCGGTGCTACCGGCATCGTCACAGCACTGCACCATATTGCTAACGGTGAGGTATGGCCAGTTGAAGAAATTCAAGCACGGCAGGCATTGCTGGCAGAAAAAGGTTTAATTTGGTCAGTGGTAGAGAGTATCCCGATCCATGAATCCATCAAAACACAGCGCGGCGATTATCAGCATTATATCGCTAACTATCAGCAATCTCTCCGTAACCTGGGGAGCTGCGGCGTGGATACGGTCTGCTACAATTTTATGCCGGTACTCGACTGGACCCGTACCGATCTTGAATATCCGCTGCCGGACGGCTCGAAAGCATTACGTTTTGACGCCGTGGCCTTCGCCGCCTTCGAGCTACATATTTTACAACGCCCCGGCGCCATGCAGGAGTACAGCGATGAGGAACAACAGCAGGCAGCAGACTATTTTCACGCTATGAGCGCAGAAGACGTTGAGAAGCTGACTCGTAATATTATTGCCGGACTGCCGGGTGCGGAAGAGGGTTATACCGTTGAGCAATTTCAGGCTCAGCTGTCACAGTATGATGGTATCGATAAGGCTAAATTACGCGAACATATGGCCGAATTCCTGCGCGCTATCGTGCCGGTGGCGGAAGCATCCGGTATCGTTCTTGCCGTCCATCCGGACGATCCACCACGCCCTATCCTCGGCCTGCCACGCATTGTCTCAACCATTGAGGATATGCACTGGCTAAAAGAAACCGTCGACAGTATTCACAACGGCTTCACTTTCTGTACCGGTTCTTACGGCGTTCGTGCCGATAACGATTTAGTGAAGATGGTGGAAACCTTTGCCGATCGCATTCACTTTACCCACCTGCGATCCACGCGCCGTGAAGAGAACCCCAAGAGCTTCCACGAAGCAACCCATTTAGGGGGTGATGTCGATATGGTTCAGGTGGTAAAGGCAATCCTTGCTGAAGAACAGAAACGTCGTAAACAGGGGTCTACCCGCGCCATCCCAATGCGGCCCGATCACGGGCATCAAATGCTGGATGACCTGAAAAAGAAAACTAATCCGGGTTATTCCGCTATAGGCCGCCTAAAAGGGCTGGCGGAACTTCGTGGCGTAGAACTGGCCATCAGGCAGACCTTTTTTAACGATTGATATCCCAATTTGCTGGCGGGCCGCGACAGGCTCGTCAGCCGTTGTTAATATTCCTACGATATCCACCACCGCAAAAGTCAATATCACCTTAACTCAGTGAGTGTTGTCCCTACCCGAGATATCATCCGAGCCACTCAACCACATGCTATTCTGCAACATACGCCACGTATTACCGCATACTCAGTTCAACAAGTGATCGCAAATAAGGAGCCTCCTGTGGTGGCAGCCCTCACACGGAAACGCAATCGCAGCTGGCTACTTTTGCTGGCCGCAGGACTATTGCCTGTGCTGTTAAGCCTGGTTTTTACCTTTATTGAAGCGAAGAAGATCGTGCGCCATCAGCAGGTTTCAACGACGGAAACCTTACTCAACCAGGCGGAAGAGATCGCCAATAAGGCATGGGATATGCTCGACCGACTACAGCAATACGATCGCCGAGAGTGTGCTCCGATCGAAAAGGATATTCATCGGCTGGGTTCAATTTATGCCTATTTCCGCTCGGTAGGCTTATCGAAAGGCGACAACGTACTTTGTTCCTCTGCTTACGGCCAGCATCCCGGCACCCTGCAACAAATGGTACGTCTGCCGCAGTTCTTAAAGGATAAAAAAGATCAGATGCTATCAATTGATGGCACGGTTGGTGCCCCCGATCGGCCAGCGGTGATTTTTTACCGAGCGTTACCCTCAGGCTATGGCGTATTTGCAGTTGTTGACGGGCAGTACCTTACTGATTTGATGCGCGTACTGGGTATATCACGCGGCTACCAGATGGAAATGCAGTTTGGCGGTGGCTTTCGTATTCAAACAGGCCAGGTCAATGCAGTTCACAATAGCCTGGCCGACAATAGCCGCTATAGCGCTAACTCTTCGCGCTACCCCATCAGTATTAGTGTCACTTCACCCGCGACCGCATTCGTGAAAAGCTGGCAGCAGATCTTTTTAACCTTTCTGCCCATGACCGTAATGTTCTCGCTGTTATTTATGGCGTTAGTCCGCAGCTGGCTCAAACGGAAGATGTCTTTCCGTTACGATATTCGTAAAGCGATAGAGAACCAGGAATTTACCGTCCATTATCAACCCGTTTATCATGCGAAAGCCGGTTCATGCAGTGGCGTTGAAGCGTTAATGCGCTGGCGGCGGCGTGATGGTAAATGGGTTCGTCCTGATATTTTTATCGCCGCCGCCGAGGCGGAAACGATGATCGTGCCGCTGACCCGCCATCTGTTGGATTTAATTGCCAGGGATGTCGCCCATTGGTCAATGAAGCCTGGCTTCCATCTTGGCGTTAATGTCGCGGCCGAGCATCTGCAGCACTCCGATTTCGTAAGCGATATTCGCCAGTTTGTCCAAAAACTCGCCGATAAACAGGTAAAGATAACGTTAGAGCTGACGGAACGTAGTCTGATCACCGATGGTGAGGGAGTGGCCAAAAAACTGGCACTGCTCCGGCGAGAAGGGCTCGCTATTGCTATCGATGATTTCGGTACCGGCCACTGTTCGCTGAAGTATTTACAACAGTTCGAACTCGATTACCTGAAGATAGATCGCGGCTTTATCAATAGCATTGAGTCCATTGAAAGTGAAACACCGGTACTGGATGCGATCATTAGTCTGGGCGATAAACTGGCGCTACAGGTTCTTGGGGAAGGTGTTGAGACGCAAATGCAGTTAGAATATTTACTTAACCACGGCGTAACCTTTATTCAGGGTTACTATTACGCCCGCGCGATGGACAGTAACACGCTGCAGCATTGGTTACAGCACGAGGGGAAAAAGTCCATCAGGGACCGATAATAATGGTCCCGAGCACCGCTAATATCGCGCCCCACACAGCGTGGGACGCGCTAGTACATCATGGTTTTACAACGCCTGATGTGGCTCAGACGCTTTTCTTTTCTGGCATCATAGCAACCGGGGCTTTAGCCGCCTGTTTTACCAACAAGCTGTAAGCAACGGCCGCACTTAATAAGCCAATTACCGCTTCACCAAAGGCCGGGAACCAAACATGTGCGATTACCGCGCTAGCACTCCCAATCGCCCATGCGAGGAATGCGCTACCGCGAAATGCCGTTGCAGGGCGTTCACGGCTGATCGCCTCCATAAAGATTAGGTCGACAATCATGACCGCACCAAACGGCGGCACCACCACACCCAGCAGGCTAAGCCACGACAGAAAATAGTGCCAGACGCCAACCAGCGCTAAGACGCCGCCGATGACGCCAAGAATAACCGTCCAGAGGCGCATTTTACTGCCAAAAAGATGGCTGAAGCCCACCGCCCCATTGTAGAGACAATGCGTACACACCGAGCCAAGATTAATAAACACAAACACAAAGGCGATCACGCTGAGTGCAGCGCCATGTCCCATGAGCAACGGCAGAAAATTACCGCCGTTTTGCAGCGGATCAATCGCAGCACCCGCTGCGACGATCACCACGCCAAACAGGTAGGAGATAACGTTTGCCAGTGGAAAAGCTGAAAATGCCGCTATCACCGCGGATTTACCATCTTTTGACCAGCGGGTGAAATCAGCCGTCATGGTGCCAGAATCGGCAAAACCCGCAACGACCATCGTGACGGCGGTTCCCATCGTCATTCCACCTATCGCCGCACCGCCGCCCTGGAAAGAGACAATTTGACTGAGATCGTGTTCACCTGAGATAAACCACAGTGCCACCAGCCCAAGAATGACATACATCGGTGCCGCAATCATTCCAAGTAGCGACAGCGCACGCACGCCCATAAAAGTAATACCAATGTAGAGCACCATAGCAAAGGCACTCACACCCAGCTCATTCCAGCCGAAAGTTTCGTGAATCACCGTCCCGGTTAGTCCGGTTTGAAACGCGTACCAGCCGATCACCACCGTCGATAAAAATCCGGAAACCAGGATATAGCCTTTACTGCCAAAGGTACGTTTCGCCTGCAGGGCAAAATTCAGGCCTGTGCTACCGGCAAAATAACTGAGGGCACCAACATAGCCAAACAGCACCAGATTACCCAGCAGAATTGCATATATTGCTGGCCAGAAGCCAAGATGCCAGGTGATGATGCCACCAAACAGCGCATTGGTCAGGATCATAGGAAAACCAAACCACACGGCTGCAACTGAACGAGTGGAGTGGCGGTGAGTTAACGGAACCGGTCCATGTTCAAATTCTTGTTCCAATGTATTTTGCTGTTCTGATTTCATGGTCGAATCCCCATTGGATTTATCAAAGATGATGCATCAAGGCTGTAATACAGCTGGCTTGTGATGTATCCAGGGCTGTGCCTGTTCGAATAACGCACTGGCAGCCAGTACGGTTGCATCATCCAGATGCCTGCCCACAAGCTGTAAGCCAACGGGCAATCCTGATGACGTCAACCCGGCCGGTAACGATGCTGCCGGTTGCCCGGTCAGGTTGAGTGGGAAACAGAACGCCAGCCATTCGTTATTGGCCACCATGCGTCCGTCAATAATTTCCGGGCCCTGCATATAAAGAGGGAAAGGTGGCGTCGCAAGTGTTGGCGTGATTAACAGGTCATAACGCTGCATAAAGCGCCACATACTGTTCGTCACGGCCTTGCGAGTGGTTATCGCATTGGTGAAATCTTCGGCGCTCCAGTTTTGACGCAGCATGGCGACCAAATGTGGTGACATTTTATCGCCATAGGTTTCCATCAGCCGACGCATCCCCACCAGGTCGGTATCCATCGCGACCAGCGCCATAAAAGCTTCACGTGGGTCGGGAAAACCAGGATCGGCTTCTTCTACGATACAACCTAACTCACGCTCAAAAACACTAACGGCGCGGCCAACGATGGCACGAACCTCAGGGTCAACAGCGGCGTATCCCCAATCAGCGCTGTAAGCGATACGCAATCCTTTAATATTCCGACGCGTTGCCGCCAGCCAGTCAACATCACCACCGGGGATTGAGTGTCGATCGCGCATATCAGGCCCGGCAATAACTGACATCATCAGCGCAGCATCCGCAACGCTGCGCGTCATTGGTCCAATGTGCTCAAGCGACTCCCAGCTTGAAACGCCGGGATAACGCTCATCGCGACAGCCAGGATAGAGCGGTACCCGTCCCATTGATGCCTTAAAGCCGTAAACGCCGCAGTGCGCTGCCGGAATACGCACCGACCCACCGCCATCACTGCCAAGCGCGAGCGGGCACATCCGTGCCGCCAGCGCAACACCAGAACCGGCACTTGATCCGCCAGGTGTTAGCGCCGTATTCCACGGATTACGCGGTGACTCAAATAGTGGATTATGACCGACGCCACTATAGCCGAACTCCGGGGCGGTCGTTTTTCCGAGGATAATGGCACCTGCCTGCCTGACACGCTCCACAACGATATCGTCCTCATCAGGAATAAAATCTTGATAAATGAACGAACCAGAAGTGGTTTTCACACCAGCAGTAGAAATGAGGTCTTTGACAGCAATGGGGACTCCCGCCAGCGCACCCACGTCCTCTCCTCGCGCCAGCTTTTTATCCAGTTGCTGTGCATCAGCCAGCGCTTGCTCGGTGGTCGGTGTGCAGAAGGCATGTAGCGTAGGTTCCAACAGCTGCATGCGCGCTATTGACGCCTGTACCACTTCAACAGCAGAAAGCTCACGGCACTTTATCAGCGCGGCTAATTGCAGTGCATCTGTATCCAGGATATCCCGCATCTCATTACTCTCTCATCAGGTGCCATATTTCTCTAAGGCTTATGCATAAAGCAGGCCAGCCTTCTTCGTGCAGACGTTATGAGATGGGATAAGCCAGATGAATACTGGCCTGGATACAAGTTCAGAACAGAGCAAGGTCGCTGCACGGAGAGATAAGCCCCCGATGTATCGCCCGGGTTTGCACGATAACAAGGCACACAATGCACCATGCGTTACGCAAGAGCCGCTCACAGAAAAAGTAAGGATGCGGTTTATGATCTCCTCTACCGAATAATCCTCTGAGCAATGAAAAGTTATCTCTGTGCCAGATAAATTTACAGCCCGATTATCTGGCAGAAACCGAGATAAACTGACAGAAAATTACATATATGGTCATTCAGACGATATACTGTATGGTCGGGCGGCTGCATTTTACACGGTACGCATTGCGATTCCGCACCGCTCAATGGCTATCAAATGGCCAGATAAAATTTTCTCTTACATGCGGCCAGCTGGCGTTTTAGCGACTATGCTGGCCGATGGGAATTTTCATTTTGGGTAAAAAATACAGGCGATTTATATGAAGCTACGTAGGAAGCGTGTAAAGCCAATCGCGTTAGATGATGTCACTATCATTGATGACGCAAGATTACGTAAGGCCATTACTGCGGCATCCCTGGGGAATGCCATGGAATGGTTTGATTTCGGTGTTTATGGCTTTGTTGCCTATGCATTAGGTAAAGTGTTTTTTCCGGGCGCCGATCCGAGCGTGCAAATGATTGCCGCCCTTGCAACCTTCTCAGTTCCCTTTTTGATTCGTCCATTAGGTGGCCTGTTCTTCGGTGCGCTCGGCGATAAATATGGCCGACAGAAGATCCTGTCCATCACCATTATCATTATGTCGCTCAGCACCTTTGCCATCGGCCTGATACCGTCGTATGACAGTATCGGCATTTGGGCACCTATTCTGCTGCTGCTGGCTAAAATGGCACAGGGCTTTTCCGTCGGTGGCGAATATACCGGCGCCTCTATCTTCGTGGCAGAGTATTCACCCGACCGTAAACGTGGATTTATGGGAAGCTGGCTCGACTTTGGTTCGATTGCCGGTTTTGTACTGGGGGCGGGCATCGTTGTTCTGATTTCCGCGATCATTGGCGAGGAGAGCTTCCTGCAGTGGGGTTGGCGCCTGCCGTTCTATCTTGCGCTGCCGCTAGGTATCATCGGTCTTTACCTGCGCCACGCGCTAGAAGAGACACCCGCGTTTCAGCAGCACGTTGATAAGCTTGAGCAGGGAGATCGGGATGGGCTACGTGAAGGACCGAAGATCTCGTTTAAAGAGATCGCGACTAAGCACTGGAAAAGCCTGTTGGCCTGTATTGGTCTGGTGATCTCTACCAACGTGACCTACTACATGCTGTTGACCTATATGCCAAGCTATCTGTCGCATAATCTGCATTATTCAGAAGATCATGGCGTGCTAATCATTATCGCTATCATGATCGGTATGCTCTTTGTGCAGCCAGTAATGGGGCTGCTGAGCGATCGTTTCGGTCGTCGTCCCTTCGTTATTATTGGCAGTATCGCGCTGATGGTTCTGGCTATCCCGGCATTTATGATGATTAACAGCAACGTAATCGGCTTAATTTTTGCCGGGCTGCTGCTGCTGGCAGTGATCCTAAACTGCTTCACTGGCGTAATGGCATCGACTCTGCCCGCGATGTTTCCAACGCATATCCGTTATAGCGCGCTGGCCAGCGCCTTTAATATCTCAGTATTGGTCGCCGGTCTAACGCCTACGCTGGCCGCCTGGCTGGTTGAAACATCAGGCGATCTGTATATGCCAGCTTATTATCTGATGGTAGTGGCTGTGATTGGCTTAATCACTGGCATTACGATGAAGGAGACGGCAAATAAGCCCCTGCGTGGCGCAACGCCTGCGGCTTCGGATCTGGAAGAAGCAAAAGAAATTCTGCAAGAGCACCACGATAATATCGAACAAAAAATCGAGGATATAGATGCAGAGATTGCTGAGCTGGAAGAAAAGCGCAAACATCTGGTGCATCAGCATCCAGATATTAACTAAGTCTGTATAAGTAAGTTGCATCAGGGTGGCCAACCCCCGGAACGGGGTGCTCCCTGATAAGGCGGCCAGACGAATAAAAGGTATACTCGTAGCAGTACGTTGCGGGTATACCTTCTCCCAATCAGACAGGAATCAAGGCCAGAGCCGTTCTGTTCTCCAATTGTCACCTTCCCGAAGATAACGTAGTCGCGTATGTCGACGCTGTTCATCCCCCTGCCAGAACTCCACACTTTCCGGTAATACGGCATAAACTGCCCAGTGCGGAGCAACCTTCTCCGGGTTCGCTTCCAGTTCACGCAGCTGTGCCACCAGTGCGTCGTCCAGTTCTTGCGGATGTTCCAGTTGTTCGCTTTGCCGCCCCAATAGTGCCGCTGCCCTTGATCCCAACGGACGGGCACGAAAGTCGCTAGCATTAACCTGATCGCCCTGGTCAATTGCCTTGCCGCGAAGACGAACTTGCCGACCGAGTAACGGCCAGTAAAATGTGATGGCAACCTGCGGACAATGCGCTATTTGCTGCCCTTTAGGGCTGTTACGGGTTATTGCGAAGTGCCAGCCGTGCGCATCAACATTCTTCAGAATTAACACGCGGGCATCTGGAAAGCCCTCGCTATCTACGGTTGAAAGCGTCATGGCATGGGGTTCACGCAATCCGGCAGCGATGGCCATATCCAGCCATTCGGTAAAAAGGGATGCCGGATGGGAAGGCGCGGCGGTAATATCGAATGGAGTATAAGGCCCGGGAAGAGCTTTAAGCCCACGTAGACGTTCACGCATATCACTCATTAGTACAACCTTCTTAATGTAGCGCCATCATTTGTCAGGGGACAAAAAAAACGCCGGACAACAATCACTGGTTGTCCGGCGCGCTTAGCACGTCATTATCTAAAGCTAATGACGATATTATTTACTGCGCATTAGCTCCCGACACGCGCCATACGGTATTCCCCGCATCGTCGGCCAGAATTACTGCGCCCTTTTTGTCCATCGCCAATCCTACCGGTAAGCCATGAACCTGTGACTCATCGTCAGACAGGAAGCCGGTAACCACAGGTTTTGGCTGACCAACAGGTTTGCCATCTTTGAACGCAACCCAAACAACGCGATAACCATTGAGTGGCTTACGGTTCCAGCTACCATGTTCACTGATAAACGCACCGCCTTTATACTCTGCAGGCAGGTTATCTCCGGTGTAGAACAACAGGCCAAGCGGTGCCACATGCGAACTCAGCGCGTAATCTGGTTTGATTGCTTTCGCAACTAAATCAGGACGCTGTGGACGAACGCGTTCGTCAATGTTTTGTCCGTAGTAGCTGTAGGGCCAGCCATAGAAAGCGCCGTCTTGTACAGAGGTAAGATAATCTGGTACCAGGTCAGCACCGATTTCGTCACGTTCGTTAATGACCGCCCATAACTTACCGGTTTGAGGTTCCCACTGCAGTGCCGTTGGGTTACGTAACCCGCTGGCGAAAATGCGGCTGGCACCCGTGGCCGTATCCATTTCCAGAACAGCAGCACGACGGAATTCAGCACCGATACCGTTCTCAGTAATGTTACTGTTAGAACCCACACCAATATACAGCTTGCTTCCGTCCGGGCTGGCAAGCAGAGATTTGGTCCAGTGGTGGTTAATCGGGCCGCCAGGCAGATCGCCAACCTCAACACCAGGATCGGTAATTTGAGTTGCGCCGCTTTCATAGTGGTATTTCATCAGGCTATCGGTATTGGCAACGTACAGTGTGTCGCCAATGAGCTGCACGCCAAACGGTGAATGCAGGTTTTCCAGGAAAGTATGTTTCTCCCAGGTCTTACCATCGCCGTTAGCATTGCGTAGTAGCGTAATACGGTTGCCACCCGTACCATCTTTGCTGGCCGCCTTCTGCACCACGCCCATAATGATCTCTTTCGGTTTGCTGATCGGGCCGCCAGGACCGTTCGATTCAACCACCAGAATATCGTTATTTGGCAGGACATAAACCTGACGCGGATGCATAAAGCCATCAGCGACTTTTTCAATTTTTAATCCGTCAGCTACTTTTGGCTTTTCGTCATTCGTCCATGAAATACCGCTAGGTACTTTCATCGGTGGTAACAGAAAATTTTGCGCTTTTGGCAGTTCGGGATTGTCACCAATTTGCGTTGACGGATCCAAGGTTGAAGCGTTGTCGCAACCTGCAATAATCAGAGGCAGAGACAAGGTTAACCATGGTAAAAGACGTGATTTGCGCATCTGGACTCCTCCTTAAGCGGTGCGGTCGCGTAACGCGAGCTGCAAGTTAGCAATTAACAATAAGGCCACAACTATCGTGGACAGTGTAACGCCCGCAGGTACAACGGCCCACACATCACGGCTATGGATGAAAGCATTAAAAATAGACAGGACAATCGCGATCAAATTAAGCCAAAAATGCATTTTGATAGCGGAGCCTTGTGGATATGAAACACCCACCCATACCTGCACCAGGTTAATTAAGCGCGGGATAATAGCAATAAATAAACCAAGCGCTATCAACCAACTGGATGCCTGAGTCCAGTACACTTCAGTACTGTTGAGGTAAATGATATCGAAAATCCATGCTGCGACGAAGAAGCCGAGGTAGATGGGATTAAGTAGTTCGTACAACGCCACCGCCAGGGTGGAGTGACGACGATTGCCATTGGACTGCATTCACAGACTCCTTATTAGGAACAAGCGAAACAGCTACACCATTCCCCGTAGCCAAATCGCATCTCTTTGACCGATAAGTCAACCCTGAAACTAATATGACGGCACAGGATGCAAATTAGCCATCCAGGCCGTCATTACGTTAAAGAGTATTAGGCATTGTTACATAAATGCAACAACTAATGGAGCTGTGAGAGTAAAAAAATAGCCTGCTAACTTTTCGTTAGCGGCCCTCACCGACAATCAGGGGGAGAATAGAAAGTAAAAATCATGAAATGATGGGCGAAATATTTTTCCGCCCATGAGTGTTTATACCGCGCACAGAGGCTTTACGCGATAATACCCCTACTATTTATCCGTGGAAGCTGAAAGCCAAAACAGACCTGAAAACGGCTGGGCTAAAAATTGCTGATGAATAGCTTCTGCATCCGCTTGTGGATTTAAATCCTTAAAGAGCTCAGGGTGCAAAAATTTTGCAATGGATTCCACGGCCAGGATATTTAACGGGCTATCATAAAATTGATGATAAATTGCCATCACCTGGCGATTTTTGATCGCCTGTAACACGTTAACACCATTACGCGCCATCAGTTTATCCAGCCGTTGGTGAGACAGTGTGACGTCCGCGTTGTAGCCAAGCGGAACACCGATACTCTCTTTATAGCTGTCACTCCAGTCAGCCCCCGTCATCAAATAGAAGGCGGGATTGCTGGTGATAAGTTGCTCAAGGTTGATGGTTCCGCTTTTACCGGCAAAGAGTGCGCTCCCCATATTCACGCCACCTGCTGCCTGAATAAACTCCCCAAAGCTCCCCTTACCAAAAGTAAAACAACACTCTTCACCGGTCATCCCGGCGTGGCGTTCAATAAATACCGAAGGCCGCTGATTGGCAGCCAACGTACTGACACGTTGGTTAATGAGTGCCAGACGCTGTTGGTAAAAACGGATGTAAGCCTCGCTGCCTTCCGTTTCGCCCAGCGCTTGCCCCAGAATGCGAATACTACTGACGGTATTCGTCAGCGGGCGCAGACGAAAATCAATAAACATGACCGGGATACCGATTTTCTCTAACTGCGGTAACACCTGACTCTCTTTCAGCTTCGCCAGCACGCCATAATCGAAAATAATCAGATCGGGATTCATCCCGACCACCTTTTCAACGCTAAAGTCACTGAGATAAGCATTCTCAAGTATCGGCAATTTGCTGAGGTTGGGATACGCTGACTTATATAATTTGTAGAGATCGGGTGCTTTATTTTTCAGCGAGTTATCCCATGCAATAATCCCTTTGAAAGGATCGTCTGGATGCACAATTTGTAACGCCTGTAATGCACGAGCATCTGCCAGAATAATCCGCTCAGCCGGTTTTTTTAGTACTACCTGACGGCCGGCAATATCCGTCACCGTGACAGGGTTTGCGTAACTGGCAGGTGAAATAATCCAGCTAAACACAGTCAATAACATGATCGGTAACGATTTGAAAAACATAATTAAATCTCTGAAGTTAGTGATTCTAAGTGTGTAAAACAGGACGGTCAGCTACACCCGCGTCAGCGCCAACATTGTACAGGTCCCAGGTAAGTGATCTCAGACACAACATCAGCGGAAAGGCGTTTAACTGTAAAAATAGGTATTTACGGCGTCAATTTTTCCACATTATAATGTAAATCATTATCATTACAATTGCCTTTACCTTTACTATTCAATTCAAATAGTTTTGAATTCACAGGAGTTATACGTATATGTCTCTGGACTATCGTCGCCCTTTGCTTGTCTCGCTTATTGCCCTTTCACTTCCATCTTACGCAGCAGATAACGCTAAAGCAGCAGATAACGCTAAAAAGCCGGATGAAAACCGCACCGATTCACTGACCGTCGTCGGCAACTGGCTGGATAGTACCGACAGCGATACCGTGGTGCTGGATCATCCAGGTGCCCGGACCATCATATCGCAACAACAAGTTCGCGAAAAAGGGGGCGAAACGATCAGTGAGGCCCTGCGCGGTACGCCTGGTTTGCAAGTCCAGGAAAGTAACGGGACCGGAGGCAGCGATATCTCTCTTAACGTCGGCACACGCGGGCTGACTTCGCGTTTATCACCACGTTCAACCATCCTACAGGATGGCGTTCCTTTATCAGTCGCACCATATGGTCAGCCACAACTTTCTATGGCGCCATTATCAATGGGCAATATTCAGTCTATTGATGTTATTCGTGGTGGTGCCGCAGTACGTTACGGACCACAAAACGTGGGCGGCGTCATTAACTTTGTCACCAAAGACATCCCTGATACTTTTGGCGGCGCAGTCAGCGCTCAGACGGAAGGTGCTTCACACGGCGGACTTAAAACGCTGACCAGCGCCTCCGTAGGCGGCACGGCTGACAACGGCTTCGGTGCAGAGTTGCTGTATTCAGGTTTACATGGGCAGGGTTATCGTGAGCATAATGACAACACGGATATCGATGACTTTATGCTGAAAACCAAATACAGCTTCACCGATAAAGATGAATTACTGGCAAACTTTCACTATTACACCGCCAGCGCTGGTATGCCAGGAGGTTTGTCTAAATCACAGTATGCTGACAACCCGTTCCAGTCCGTACGTCGCTTCGATCAGTTTGAAGGCCGTCGCCAGGATATGTCATTCAAATATCGCCATCAGGAAGATAATAGTCAATTTGAACTGTTGACCTATTTTACGAAAAGCTTCCGCAGCAGTGATATCGCTAACCGGACAGCCACCGAAGGGAGCCATATCGGTGAAACTCGCCTGGCGTCCGCACCACGTAACTACACCACTTATGCGATTGAGCCGACTTACTCGCAGTTGTTCCGCCTGTGGGGTACCGCTCATGAAGTGACGCTGGGCTATCGCTATCTGAATGAAACCTCAGATGAAAAGGGTTTACGTTCAGACTGGTACAATCCGGATAACACGTTCACAGCACCCAACTCGCAGCTTGAGTACTATCAACATACCTCCGGCGGTACAGCCGCTCACGCAGCTTATATCGATGATGCCATCAATATCGGTAATTGGACGGTAACACCGGGGATACGTTATGAAAGCATCCGCACTCACGTAAACGATAGCTTCGCTAATATTTCGCGTGAGAAGCAATACAGCGAACCGCTGCCTTCACTGAACGTGATGTACCACCTTTCTGACTCCTGGAAACTCTTTGCTAACGCTAATACTTCCTTTGGTAGCTTGCAATATTTCCAGCTGACACGCGGTGGTAACCATGGCCAGCCCGCTCCGGGACTGGAACCAGAAAAAGCGCACACATATGAAGTCGGTACACGTTATGACGATACCGTGATCAAAGCGGAATTGACGGCGTTTTATATCGACTTCAGTAATCAGTTGCAGTACATCAACAATACCATCGGCTGGACCTCACTGGGTGCCACCAAGCATAAAGGTATTGAGATGGCATTCAGCTATGACCTGAGTGATCTCGCACCGATACTTGACGGCTCAAGCGTATACACGTCATATACCTACACCAAAGCGACATCCGTTAGCGGTGCATTCACCGATAAAGATCTGCCCTTCTATTCTCGCCAGGTATTTACCGTGGGCGCCCGTTATGCAACGGGTAACTGGGTATGGAATGTCGATAGCTTTGCACAATCAGGACAGCGTTCTCCTGGTTCTGCTGATTCAGGAAACGGCTATATCACTGATGAGAGTGAGGACGGCCAGTTCGGCGATATCGCTGGCTATATGGTCTGGAATGCGCGTGGCGAATATAACTTCGGTCCAAGCCTTTCCAATCTGACCGTAGGCGCGGGTATTAAAAACATCACTGACCAGCGTTATTACACACGTTCTACCGACAATAACGCCGGCAAGTATGTGGGCGAACCTCGGACCTTCTTTGTTCAGGCATCAATGTCGTTCTAATTCCTGCCACTGCCTGCAATTCAGTTGCAGGCAGTTGACTGGACAAACCGCACCTTTCTTTATGAAAGGTGCACCGTTATTCACTGCATAGCGTGTGTGTGATAAGAAGACAGCACATTTAGTGCCATATATTTCCCGTTTTCCTGCCGACCACGTTTCCCTCTAAATTAATTGTCCCTTACACACGCCTTCTTTCTCCTCAGGCATGCTTGCCCTGCCCACACCAGCACGCTTTACCGGCACATCCTGTAGACGAATATTATTAACTAATTCTAATACCCACTTGTATTCCATTACGTTCAAAAGGAAAAGAGGGTTAATTTAAGCATTTTATTAAGATGGAATTAAGATAAGTTAATATTAACTAATAGCAATTAAAAAAACATGATATTGAATGACTGTGACGGCACGTTATACTTTTATGTCTAACGGTTTCGGTGATTTATTAGCGAACCTCAATATTCAAATGAGAACAGGAATACGAAAAAACTTGCACCTCTGCTTTGGAGAGTAAGCCGCATCAGATTGATGCGTTTGATGTGCTCAGTAAAAAATGAAAAATAAGGAAGAAGACAAAATGGATATAACCAGGAAAAACATAAATGTTGCTTTAATCGATTTCTGCGAATTTACGAGAATCGGTATGTCTCAATTAATGTTACTTGCACAAAATGACAATATCAACATTAATATATCAAACTTTTCTAATGTAAAGGACCTAAACAATAGCGAACTATTACATGATATTATCATTTATGACCCCCTTAATAGCACTGATATCATCATCAATATCAATCAAGATGTCTTATCGATAAAAGCACGAAATCCCCACTCAAGAGTTTTCCTTTTTTCTACAGCAGCAGACTTTGTAAAACCCCCTCAGCAGATCGATGGCATGTTTAGTAAAAAAATATCCCTCAGCGATTTAAGTTTATTATGGGATATCATTATCAACAAAATCACGGCGCTGGGGGGACGTTTTAACGTGAACCTAACGACGGCGGGAAAATGCACATCTAATTTAAGCAATAGAGAGATCTCCGTATTAAGAGGGTACTCCGCCAATCTTAAAACAAAACAAATCGCCAGCTACATGGGCAGTGACATAAAAAAAATTTACTATTATAGAAGAACGGCAATCAATAAAATTGAAAACCTGCGTTCTTCACCATTTTACAGCAGTGCTCGCCGTTTTATGAACTAATTTACCCCGCGATAAGCGTCCCTCTGCATCCCGTATCACACAGGGAAAAGAGTATATGCTCTATCCGGGATAATCCGACTGCTCGATAAAACTGTTTTGAATATTGGGTTTTATGACATTGGATCGGAGCGCTTTCTGGCAGAAAAATCGTGCTAAAAAATAAAGGGAAATGACAACAAGGCTTAAGATATTGTATGCACAACTATTACATCATTAATGAAACAGTAGAGTTCCATCCGGTAACCAGTACCTTAAGGGATATTCATCACCCTGATATCGTTGTCACTCTTAATTCCCCTGCAGGTCGATGTCTACTGTTATTAATTAATCGGATCGGAACCGTTGTTACACGGCATGAGCTAATGGATACTGTCTGGAAGAAAAGTGGTATAAAGGTCACCCCAAACGCCTATTATCAAAACATCTCTATACTGCGAAAAGGCCTTAAGCGTATCGGATTAGGTGAAGAGATTATCGTCACGCTGCCACGTATCGGCCTGACGCTGGCGACCGGAACGCGTATAAGAAAACGGGTGTTCGAAGCGGCAGTGGATTGCGATCATGAAAAAAGCTATCACGCTGCTATTTCCGATCTTAGCGCGGAGAAACTTTCAGAAAACCATCTTCAACCGAATGTTGAAAAAATACCGGTTCTGGCAATCAAAAAGGAGAAGAGAGTTCCAGGATTTTTTTCGTTAACGCGTGGGGCTAAGGAACAACGGCATCCTATTAGATATGTCTTATTTTGCTTCCTATTTATACTCGTCGCTGTCGTTATCGTTTTCCTTTAATCGACTATTTCCCTAAAGATATTCTCATCATATCAACTCAAGAATGCACTGCTTTTTCTCTGACGTAGGTGCAGGCTATCGCATAAGCCCGCACCTACGTTTCGCCAGTGGCGTAACGCTGACTTTGCTAAGGTTCACTGCAAGGCGGTGACAAGACATATCGGTTGAATACAAACCAGGCGACGGCAAAGCCAATCCATGATCCAAAATGCAAGATATTGCTTTTCACTGTTTTGTCTGCAGGGTAATGATATCATCTCAATTCAGGTCGAAAAATTTATTACTCCACCGCCTTCTTGTATAGCAGGAACCGAGCAGATATACGTTGGAGGAGAATCAAAAAGGAAAAGGTAATTGCCATTCTGTAGCTTACGAATACGTATATAGAGGTTTTCATCCGGATAAACAAAAAATAACGGTTCGTATTTTTCCAGCCACTCATCACTGACATGGTCATCGGGAAACTTGATGCTCAGTTCTGAGTGTAAAGAATAGACGTGTCCTTCCCTCGTCACTCGGAAGGATATTTTTCGGTTAAAGGTTTTGTGTGGGTCGCTTTGTGCATATCCGCTCATACTAAGCATGCCGTGACTCCCATTAAAGTTATAGTGCATCCAGAGATTAAGCGTTTCATCAGAATGATGCTGAACAAAGTTTACCTGACAGGAAAATTCTCGGTCGCTGGAATATTGCCATAAATAATACCCCGTAAGTACAGTACTCAGAACAATACAGCCACAAAAAAAAACGAGCACTTTATGGTATTTCGTCATATTAACGTTCCTCAATAAAATAGTCGGAAATACATCGATTAGGTTTGCTCATGGGTTCATCACACCGTATAACGGAAACCCGTGGCCGCATAGCAGTCCCACTTATATATACCCAGGGATAACTTCCGCAATAGGCACTGAATCGCTTACCGTAGGTCAGCATTGTGTCACGTTCGGATTCCGCCTTGATATACGTTGGTAGATAGAAATGGCAACCGGCGGCCGAAATGGCAAAATGATAATTATCAAAAAAATGTTCCTTCTTATATACATGTAAACGTACAGCGCCAATACCAGCCAGCATGAGGGCAACAAGAAATAGCGTAGCGCTCAGGAACAGCGGAGAATAAAAGAATAACCCTGAAGAATCGCTCGCGACATTAACTTTCGTTAACACCTTTGGCGTTGATGTCGGCGTTGGTGTCGGTGTCGGTGTCGGTGTCGGTGTCGGTGTCGGTGTCGGTGTCGGTGTCGGTGTCGGTGTCGGTGTCGGTGTCGGTGTCAAGTCAATATCATCCTCGGCACAGACACTATCCTGAGGTATAAAACAAGGTGGTGAAATCAATGGCGGCTGATTGCTCTCTTGTTCTTCTGCTGCAACAACAGGCATGCATACCGATTCTTTTATTTGTATATGCGTATCGCTTGCCAGTGTTAAACCAATGCGCGGAATGGTCACAATCGGATCATCAACAAAACCAATTTCCCTCAATCCTTTGCGAAGAATATAAATATTCTGATAGTAAGTATTCGGTGAAACCAGCATTCCTCTCTTACGCCAGACGATATCCATAAACTCCTGTTGAGTGACAATCGTTCCGGCCCGTTCAATAAGTAGCAATAAGCAGCGACCCGCGGGAGAATTTAACACCACTACGTCATCCGGATGAGTCAGATCATGTAGCGTACTGGTCGCCGGACGAAACTCAACAACCCCTTTTATGACATAATTTTTATGCATATCTAATCTTGAATCGTCATCTCTAACCACTTTTGCCTCTTAAAAGCTAATATTACCTGCTGCGTTAATAGCCCACCACGCTCTTTCAGCGAGATCATTGAAAACCGCGGAGAGGCTTTTAACACCTGTACAAAGATTTAGTGTTGGAATGCGTGCGATGTCACCTTCTTCATCGTATTTATAAACTGACGATCATATTGTTACTTTGTGAGCGACACACTATCGTGGGACTCTTCTGTTTCAAATTTCGTTTTACAAAGCAGCAATTCATAACACAGGGAATATAATGCAAAAAGGCGCTCCTCCTCCTGAGGTATTTTATGCCGATTAACCTCCCCTCCTGGAAGCCTGGCGGTTTTCACGTTCATCAAGCAGGTCGCAAGTACGGGCATAATGGCGTCGTTACAGCAAGAAATGATGCGGGCAGGAAAATACACGTTGGGATTTCCGATTAATGCATACGACTACTGTCGGTGGGAACCGGGGAGAGTGATAAGAAAGTCTCCAATCACAGAGATACTTAATTAAAATATTGACACAATAATTATTACAACGCCCAGGACAGGCCGTCATTTATTATTGTTCACGCACCCGGAAATCAGAATATTCTTCAATGGACGGTATCCATTGGATTGATAATTAATACGCTTTAATGTTCTCAAACAAGGTGTTCACCTGACTACTGCCGCTATTCAGCGAAGTCTCATCTTTGAAGAGTGAAGAGAATAACATAATATGACCCGGTAGCCTTTCTGCCAGCACAATATATTGCCAACAGGTAATACCTTCTGTTGGCATGAAAGAAAAAGCCAACATCGCGACTTTAGAAAATATTCCGATTGACTCCGACATCAACAACGAAATTTGCTCATAGTTCTTACAATTCAGCTCCAGTATTCTAATCTGGTCTTGCAGATATTGTTCAAAAACCACCCCAGGTACTGGGGTGTCGCGGTTTACATTAACGACCTGTCCAGAAGCAAACGTGATGATATTTATTGTCTGAGTGCTGACATTATCAGGAAGATAAAAAACGCCTTCAGGACATCTATAATGCTGTGTCATTAAAATTACCCCTCTATTATTCATAATCAATATTATAAAACAGCACTGTCTGGAGTTCGCCAGGAGATAAATCTTTCGTGCCGGTAGCATAATATCTGGCACGCAGAGGAATACTTACCTCTTCCATTCTTTTTTCAAAGTTCCCGACAATAAAGTTTTTACCAGGTTCAACAGGAATATAATTAGCTCCGTTTGCCCCCTGAAGCAACTGTAGCGCAATATCCCTGGCTTTTTCCCCTGTACGAATATCCTTCCAGTAATAAAGCCCCTGTTTAGCCATCTCCGGTATACTATCACCTGTAATTTTCATCATAATATTTTGTGTACTCCATAGATTAGAGTTACAAATGATACTAACGACAAAATCTCTCTCAGGCGTTTCAACAGGGCCAGCAGAACGAATATTATTTATACTAAGTGAGTCAAGCGTAGCTGAAAAATTCCCGCTATCTTTTACTTCACAGGTTTGTGTAGTAAATTCTAATTTTTTAGCGCCTTTCATGAAATACTGTATATCGCCACTGTAAGCATCACCAACTTCAAAAATTACCCTATCATTTTTAGTGCTAATTTCCTTATTTTCTCCGGTCTTAACCAGTTCAACAGTAACATTGAGAACTGCTCGATCCAGGTAACTGTTATTTATGCTTCCATCGACCCAGGGAATAATCGTTTTGATCCCAGTCCCAAAGGCTTTTCTTGTTGTTCCCCGATCGCCATTGACCGTGACATAAACGGTCAAGCCACTGTTGCGGCCCAAAGCATCTGAAATATTCGCGCGCGTAATAAATATTTCTTCCGGCTCTTTTGTCCATGAACCACTTTTAGTGGCATCTTTGCCACACCATACGGTAATTTCCATATCTTTCCTGAACAGGACCGTTCCTATTGGTGCACTGGCATTGATACCATTTGGCAAATCCGTGTTAAAATTCAACCCGGAGTTATTAAAATAAGGCGAATCAGTCCCGCATTTTAAACTGGCATACGCCGGAAATGTCACGGACACGATTACCGCAACGAAGACTAACAGACAGACATTTAGCTTAAACATAAATTTATTCCTTTTCGCATTTATCAGAGACATTCCTGACTCAACTGTTCTTCGAAAAAGTCCCCTGAGCGAAAGCCAGATTCTGCCGCATGCCTGGATCGTCACCATCACAAACGGTATTCACACGTTCAATACCTTGATCCGATGGCGTTTCTCGCAGGTTGATATCAAAAGCGCACGTAAACTGCTGTTTGCCCCCCCAATGAATATTAAGACGATCTTTCCCCAGATTAAGCCGCGCATAGATTTGGCCTCCCTGAGCGACTACCCCAACATTCTCGCCATGGCTGTCTGTCACCGCCGCGCCAAACGGTAATGCATCGCCCTCCGGCATGGTCGCGCGAATAAGTACCATGCGGCCTTTGCGGGTCGCGTAATCCAACTTAACGATTGCGCCTTGCGCCGGGGCAATTTGCTTGCTGCTGGCATCAAGCTCAACGTCAAACGGCAGCCCCTTTGGATTAATGGCCACATTATTAATACGATAAGGAGTGAGATAAGGCACAAGCGCGTACCCCCAGCGGTTAAGCTTGACGCCCGAATATCCTTCCACGCTGGCACCTGCGGCATCTTTTGCTGAGACAATCGCCATTGTGTCCAAACCGTCATAAGGGCTGGTGACGATTCCGTCGGAAAATGCCACGACGCTGCCACTTAAGCCTGCAGAGTAACTGTGATAAGACTTGCCTTTAGAGAAGCTGCCATTTAACGTTGCGTCGCGGAATTTATAGGCCCCGCTGACGTTACCGGAATAGTTATCGCTGGCATCCCGTCCGGCGGATACGTTATAGCTGAGTTGACCCTGCTCACCCAGCGTTCCTCCCACGCCAAGCTGTGAAGTCACCCCACGCTTTTCTATCGTGGTGTAACTGTTCAAATTCGGCGTATTGCGTCCGCTTCCCAGTGGAACTGAGAAATTAAGCAAATATTGCGTCTCTTTTTCCCGATTGCGTGTTTCCGTTCGGTTGACCGCTAATCCATAACCCAACCACTTATAGCTATTGTTGTACCCTGCCTGGTACTGCGTATTGCTGCCAACATCATTCCAGTAATTCTCGCGATAGCCCGAAATGTACAGCTGACCAAAATCGTTTCCCAGATCCTGACTTAACGTCAGAGAGACACGGTTACGGGGACGGCTGATGGTGTCGTAACCGGCATTGAAATCGTGATGTTTTATATTGTCAGCTACATAGACGGCGTTATGCAGATCGAGATAGCCGGAAGACGAAAAACGATATGCTGCTAATGAAAAACTACTGCGGGTCGCCGTAATATATTTGCTGTAGCTTGCACGCAAGCTAACCCCATTCTGAGACCGACCGTCTTTGTTAAAACGGGCACCGGTAATATCAAAGGCAAACGCCCCCACCGGCGTGCCAAACGCCGAACCCACAATACCCGAATAGTAGTAATCCGTTGCCGTTACCCCGGTATAAGAGGTGATGATGTTATTGACCCCCTGCTTCCAGGTTCCCTGAAATACATAGGGCTCTTCAGAAACGCTAACATTACGCAAACGCCCCATCACCAGGTTATAGGTGATGCGTCCGGGCCGCAGGAGCTCCGCCACCGATGAAAAGGGAACTGAAAAGATGTTCTGGGAACCGTCAGCTTCGGTCACTGTAACCTGAAGATCGCCGCCGTAGCCCGTTGGGTACAGATCCTGAATAGCAAATTCCCCTGGCGGAACAGACGTTTCGTAGATAACACGGTCACGCTGTTTGATAGAGACTTTCGCGTTAGTGCGTGCGATCCCACGGACAACGGGCGCGTAACCCCGCAAGGAGTCAGGCAGCATTTGATCTGCCGTCGCAAGCTGTACGCCGCGGAAGGAGAAAGAGTCAAAAAGTTCGCCTGAGGTATTTGCATCGCCGAACAAAATGCGTGAATTCCACGTCGGAATATCGCGCTGCAGGGCTGTAGAGAAGTCGTTATATTGGCCACCATACCGATCGTCCCAGCGATAAGCCCCTGAATGTTTGAGCATCCAGGCACCCAGATTCAGACTCCCTTTAACATCACCGTAGAAAGATTTATAAATGTTACTCTTGTTATATTGCTCAAAATAGGTGGTGTTGTAGCTCAGATAAAGTGCTTTTTCCCCGTACGACCACATGGCTGGTGGGACATACCCATGCGCAGTTTGATTCAGGTAAGCCTGAGGAATACTCAGGTTAAGACGCATATCCGACAGGCTCAAACGTGCGTGGGCCCCGGGTACAAGCGATTCCAGTTCACTGCATGCGTTTTCGCTATTGAGTGACGCCAGGCTCTCTTTCGACAGCCGAGCGGTATTCAAATTAAGACGGGTCAGAAGTGATTCATTGAAGCACAGATGTGATTTTCCGCTATCACCGCGCATGGAAACCGGTGCGCGATCGATAAGCCTGCCGTTAAGGTAAATATCCGGCGTATAGTCCCCTGGCGGCACACGGTATTCGCCGTTAAAACGACTGATATCCACGCTCTGACCAACGGTACTGTTCAGAAAATCCGGATTAAAACTGACGTCGGCCAGAGAATTGCAGGAGACGAATCCCCCCATGACTAAAATAATACTGCCGGATACCGGAGAAAGTTTAAATCCCTTAAGTTTTAAATAGTACATAGTTACGTCCGTGTATGGCAATGCCGATCGGTTATTCGTGCTTTATCTGAGCCTTAACGGATGCGCCAAAGTCATTGATATAATCAATAGATAACGAATTATCGCCTGAACGATATTTCAACGGATAGGAGTCGGTGCTATAGGGCGAAATCATGCTTCCTAATTGTGTTGACAGCACTTTATCGCCGGACATTAATTCCAGCTTTGACACAGTGAGAAATAAAGGTGTTGGATTATTAATAACAACACACTGCATTTTTCCGCACGACTTGGTTGACCAGCTTAATTTATCTATTTGCTCCTCATCAGAGGACATATTCAGCTCCGCCGGACGATAAAACAGCTTAATTCGCGAACGAAATGCCATCTGTATACTATTTCCAATCTGTTGTTCAGGCTTTGGTGGAATATCGAGAACATTGAGCCAGAATACGGATTCACGATCATGAGGTAAATTACTGCCAGTGCCGGTATAGGAAATACGTAGCGTCTGACCTTGTGATGGCTCAATGCGGGAAACAGGCGGAAGTATAATAAAGGGAACATCAATTTGGCTGACCTTCGCGGAGCTGTCACCCGTATCAATCCAGACCTGTACTAATGATGATTTATCCCCCTTATTTTCCAGCCGAAGCGTAATCTCCTTTTCACTGGATGGATAAATCACTCGCGTACCATTAATTACAACGCTGGCGAATACTTGGGTTGACGAAAAAATAAGGCTAAAAATGAAAAAAAAAACACGACTGTGGGGGATCATTACACTTCTCCGGCGATATCAGGGAACCGAAGTTCCCTGTATTTTTAAAACAAGGTCTGGTCTTACTCGTAATCAATAGAGTAGGTAACAGCAGACTGCAGATCACCCGGTTCGGTCGCACCCGTTGCGTAGTAACGCGCGGAGTAGCTCAGAGTGGCCGCACCAGAAGACAGATCCGTTGCTTTGTTTTTACGCTGGTTGGTATTACCGGCCTGCACAACATCATCAGCTTCATTACGTAGCTCTACCTGAACGTTTTTTGCATCCTTAGTTTTCAGGGCGTTGTTCAGTCGACCAGTGCTTGCATCAACGTCAGCACCGGCTTCGAAGAACGCACGCACCTTACCGCTGGTAGGAGTACAGTTGGTCAGCTTCATGGTAAAGTTGGTTGCACCGGCAGTATCGCCCTTTTCTACAAGCATAGAAGTCGGTATGGTCGGCAGTGTTACAACTGCGTCACCGGTAGCACTGTCGTCAATTTTTACGGTACAGGTTGCGCTGGTCAGTTTACCGTTGATAGTGATGGTACCGTTAGCAGCCATCGCTGAAGTCGAACCCATCGCCATGACAACCAGAGTAGAAAGAAGTACTTTTTTCATAAAAAATCCTTTTTGCATAGTGCCTTTATCCGATAAAAGGCAATTCAGTTAATGTACAAAAATAATATGTGTATGAAACACATAATGCAGGAACTCAGCGAAATAGACCTTTAGCAAACCCGCCTACTAAAGAGATCGAGAAGATGGCAATAGCAGCAAGACCGGTTGCAATAGCCTTACCATATTGATCCCCTTTCCCTAAGGCAGGAGATTCAATGGTAGAACCTGAGTGCCACTCCTGATGTTCTGAATTATTGTCAGAACCCCAGTTCCGAAAGTAGTCAAGAATAGTGGTAGTTAAATTACCACCTGAGATCTCTTTTAATACATCGCCTTTAATTTCTTTCATAAAAATCACCGTTAATGGATTTTCTTAAGGTTGAATAGCACCGCATTCTGCGATAAATGCTCTCATCTAAAAAATTTCACAGGTAGATTTGATAGCGAAATATAATCAACAGAACATGCCGCGCTGCCAATTTCATAACATAGCGATAAGCTCAATATTATTGTCTTACTTCGGATTATTTAACGTTAGGTCAAGCCACTGCTCAGTCGTTTCGTTGAATAACTTCACAGTTTTATCCCAGTCATTGATGACACCGTAAACGGCACCCTGAATGGCGCCAAATACGCCACCAAGCGCAACACCAACCAGTGCGCCAATAACGCCAACACCGAGAAGACCCCCTGTATTACCACCGGCAATACCGACTTTCATCATGCCTGTCGTACCCAGTACCAAACCGCCAATAACACCAGCACCTAACTGACTAAAAAAACCAGCACCCGAAACTTCCTTGATCTCATAAACCTGTAGCTCGCGCATTACTTTATTCCTTAAAGAAAATAATATACTTGGTTAAATTACATCAGGTAACGTTTACTTACCGAGTTTAATGTTAATTACAAGACAATTTAAAAACAATAGAATAAAATCCATTTATTCCGTTTAAAATGAATTATGGGATATTTCAGTAACACCACCCTGATTTAATAAGATTATTCTATCTGCACTACGAATTGTCTCGGGCCGATGAGCAATAATAATACGCGTAATATCCATCGTTTTAATTGCATCATTAATTCCTTTCTCTCGTGCAATATCAAGATGGCTGGTTGCCTCATCAAGGATAAGAATTTTGGGTTGGCGGTACAGCGCCCTTGCCAGTAGAACGCGCTGAATTTGCCCACCGGAAAGAGACGATCCCATATCCCCGACCAGGCTGTTGTATCCCATAGGCATCGCCATAACATCGTCATGGATCTGAGCAAGCCTTGCCGCCGCCTCCACGCGCTCATGAGTAAACTGCGCATCAAAGAAGCAGATGTTATCCATGATTGAACCGGCGAACAGAATGTCATCCTGCATGACGCTGCCCACATGTTCCCGATACCAAGTCATTCCGAGCTTTCGAATATCATGGCCGCTAATTTCAACACTTCCCTCTTCAGGTTTAAGCAAGCCCAGCAGCAGTTTCGCCAACGTTGATTTCCCCTGCCCGGACGGCCCGATGATGGCGACTGACTCACCCGCCTGAATAGTCAGGGAGCAACGCTGGAAGACCCAAGGCTCGGTAGCGGCATAGCGGAAAGTAATATTTTTTACTTCAATCGGCAGTGCGGCATCGTTCGTGGGCAGTGCGACCGTATTATCCATATCACCCTCTTTATCTGTCAGGACAATATCCGCCAGGCGTTCACCGTGAAGGCGTAACATCCAGAACTCAATAACCGCGTTGATAAGCCCCGTCGCTCTCCCGGTGAACTGATCGGCAAAACTGGTGAAAGCAAGCAGCATACCCGCGGAGAAGTTCCCCTCTAATACCTGCAGAGCAGCCATCCAGAAAAGCACAATGCGGCCGACGCTGGCGATAAGCCCCTGCAGCGTGCTGAAGCTAATTGACAGACGCTGAATATGTATCCCTTTGTTGGTTGCCTCAACCAATTCGTTTGCATACGTTGAAACGCGCATCTCCTGTTTATTATTCAGCTTGACCGCCTGTACGCCCCTGATGGACTCAAGGAGCTGAGACTGCGCACGTGCAGAAGCGATAAGCTGCTCTTCATTTGCCTGACGGAACGGCCGGAATGAAACCCAGCGGATCAGGATATAAATAAGTAGCATGCCCAGTACCACGAACGTCAGCCTGACGTTATAGGCAAACAGTACGAACAGCGTCACGATGGCCATGACGCCATCCAGGATGGAAGAGATAAAGCGGCTGGTTAAGGTGTTCTGAATCGTGCCAATCGATCCGTAGCGTGAGATAATATCGCCGATGTGTCGCTCTTCGAACCAGGCCATTGGCAGCCCCAGCAGGTGGGAGCAGACGTTAGCTGACCACTGAACACTCAGCATGCTTGAAAACCACGTCGTGACCCAGGAACGTATCGCCGACAGGATATTCTGCAGTACTGCCACCGTAATGAACGCACAGCCTAATAACGTAAGGAGATCGTAGTCGGCTGACACCAGCACCTGGTCCATCACCCATTGGCTATAAAACGGAGTCAGGAGACCAAAGACCTCAAGCCCTATAGAGAGGATCATGACCTGGATAAACGCAGAACGAATACCACTCACATTACCAATGAGTTTCAGCATTGAGAGGGTTTCTTTCTCCTTTTTTTTCACAAAATCCGCGTTCGGGATAAGCTCCATCGCAATGCCTGTAAAGGATTTGGATACTTCATCCAGTGCCACGTCTCTCCTTCCCCGACTGGGGTCGTGAATGACAATTTTCTTTTTAGTAACTTCTTTTAGTACCACAAAGTGGTTCATATCCCAGTGCAGAATGCAGGGCATTTTAAGCTTATGCAGTTCGTCAATTTCCAGACGCAGTGCGCGTGAAGACATTCCCAACTGCTGAGATAACTGCATGATATCGGCAAGCGTCGCGCCTTTCAGCGAGGTGGAGAAGCGACGGCGCAACGTGATCATGTCTATCTTGTAGCCGTAATAGTTCGCAATCATTCCCACACAGGTAAGGCCACATTCCGCCGCCTGCGTTTGCTGAATGACAGGCAGCCGTTTACGCCAGGAAAAGTCCAGTTTTTCTAGCAAATTCATAATATAACCTTGGTTTTATTTTCTTCAGAGAGTACTGCTATGGCTCAGAGCGTAAAGCGGCTCTAATACCCATTCGTAGAGTCGGCGTTTATCAATCTGAAAATCGGCCTCAAGACCACTTCCCGGCTGAAGCTTGACCTGCTGCCCATAGGCGTGGATAAACTGATTATCGAGTTTGACCTTTACCATGTAGTGCTGCTCATGAACCTGAGAATTTCCGGTGATCACAGAGACTTCCTGAGGGGAAAGTGAAACGCGGGATACCTCAGACACCACGCCATACTGCTGACCAAATTTCTGCCATGGATAAGCCTGATAGCGCAGAGTCACCCTCTGCCCCGGAACAATGAAGCCAATTGCCCGGCTGCTGACCATGATCCGGGCCTGAAGAGTGGCGTTTTCCGGCAGCAGCGATGCCAGGGTTTGTCCCGCATTCACCATCTGTCCCCGTTTGATTAGCACAGATGCAACCGTTGCATTTTGCGGCGCAGTGAACACGATTGAGCGACGAGATTCGTTTTCCATCATCGACTGTTTCAGCTCAGAAAGGCGCCTGTCTATGTCATTGGCCTGATTGAGTTTATTGAGTGGCTGCTCGCGAAGTTGCTGCAGCGTACGGGTCAGTTGCTGCTGAAGATCGATCTGCTGTCGGGCAACATCCTGCGCCCTGGACTCCGCCTCCAGCCGTGAGACTTCCTGCTCTTCAACCTGGCGATTTGATGCATATCCCTCATCACGCATCAGTTTCAGCTTTTTCAACTGGGCATTGGTAAGCCGGGCCTGCTGAATACGGCTGGCATAAATGCCGTCCAACTTTTTCAGTTGCTGTTCTAAAAAGGTTTTCTGATTTTCATAGCCCCGGAGAGTTTCAGCTGAAAGTTTGTCGAGGTTTTTTCGCTCCTGGGCCAGGGCCTCATTTTGCAGCGCAAGCTGCTCAGCAATACTCGCGCGCGTCTGGCCGTACTTGGTGGCGATCTCTGAAGAGAGGGTTACCAGCGCACTCCCTTTTTGGACGTTTTGCCCCTCATGAATAGGAAGATCCACGATGGTACCCGAACTGACAGCAACGATATCCATCACGCCATCCACCGGTACCAACGCTCCGCTCATGGTTTCCCGTTTGGTGTAACTGCCGAAAAAAATCAGCAATAGCGTAGCGAAGGTTACAAGACCAACCAAACTAATAATCACCCAGCGGTAGGGCGGGCAATATAATGCAACACTGCCAATGGATTTTGTTTTATTCGCCTCAAGGGCTTCCTTGCGAAATAATGAATTAGGCATAATGATCTTCTACAAAACTACATGTGTGATGGGCAGCTGAATTTATTCAGGTAGGAATAGTCGAGTTCCCCAGTCGCTCTGGCGAGCTGAATATTGGCAGTAATATAGTCGTACCGCGCTTTGGCGATCTCTTTCAATGATTTGAAGTAATCACTTTCGGCGTTCAACGCATCAAGGATCGTTCTCTGACCAATATCCCTTCCATATTCGGTCGATTCCATACGCTTTTTAGCGGAAATAATGGCTTTTTGGTAAGCACGAACTTTGGCGCTTCCGGCCATCATGCTATACCAGGCACTTTCCGCGTCTTCCCGCGCTTTACGTTGGGCATCGACCAGTAACTGCCTGGATTGTTCCTTACGGTGCGCGGCCTCGATGCTTTGCGCCATATGGCTGCCTCCCGCAAAGATTGGAATTGACACGTTAATGCCGATATTAGTATTTCGCGTTTTTGACGTCGTACCGAACAGGCTATCGATGACGTTTTCATCTTCTCCTCTGCTCCAGTTATTACCATACGAAGCCTGGAAGGTGACAATGGGTAAATGATTACCCGCACTGGCAACAACATCAGCATTGCTTTGTTTAAGGCTAAACATGGCGGCCTGGACATTAAGATTTTGGGTACTGGATTTCGCTTTAACCTTGCTCAATGCCAGAAGAGGCTTCGGTGTGAAACACTCCATGGTATTCAATGGAATTTGACTGCCGGACAAGCCTGTTAATTTCGAAAAGCGGATTTTGATATTATTCAGATCGCTTTCAGCAGCAATTACCTCCGCTGCGGCGCTATCATAATTGGCCTGGGCTTCATCGACCTCCAGCCGGGTTTGTTCACCAAGATCCAATCCCCGCTGCGCCTGGCGTAGCTGCTGGCTGAATGCTGCACGGGTGCGTTCGGCATTCTTCAGAACCTGCGAAGCATAAGCAGCGGTAAACCAGGCCTCACTCACGTCACTAATTAACTGTTGCTGGGCCAGCATATAATTGATCTGCCCCAGATCGGCCATCGCCTCGGCACGTCTCCAGGTGGCAAACTTTGAAACATCAAAAATCGGCTGGGTCAAATTGAAGCTGTAATTATGCCGCGTGACGCCCGCAGCGTAAGAGGCGCCAGGCTGGTCCTGTTTAGACATTCCGCCATTCAAACTCACCTGAGGTAATAAACCAGAGAAGCCTTCCAGACGCTTTTGCTGCTCTGCGC
This sequence comes from [Pantoea] beijingensis, assembly GCF_022647505.1. Lineage (NCBI taxonomy): Bacteria > Pseudomonadati > Pseudomonadota > Gammaproteobacteria > Enterobacterales > Erwiniaceae > Erwinia > [Pantoea] beijingensis. The sequence continues at coordinate 213,295 of NZ_CP071409.1, read as the reverse complement.
TGTTAAGTTCACGCGCTGCACGGATGCCGGAATCGTAACTGTCTGCAGCCAGAATAGCCTGTTGAAGTGTTAAGGCCGTACACTTCTGGCATACCAGCCCCAGCAGCAATACTATTATGAATTTAAATAATCCTTTATATTGCATTATGTTATTCCATCATTCCGGTAACATACATATACCTGATTAACTCACTATTACTGGATAAGTTGAGCTTTTTCATTGCGCTTTGCTTTTGCGTCGCAACGGTACTTTTTGATCTATTTTTTCTATCAGCAATCTCCGAAATCGAGTATCCCTGAGCGACCAGATACAGCACCTCCGATTCTTTTGGTGAAAGTGGGTATTTCCGCTTGTCTGTTTTAATAAGGTTTTGCATTAATTTTTCTGAAACAGACGGTATTTTTTTTTGCAGGCTGGCCATCTCAAGGATGTTACGGAATCCGGCGATTCCTTCATTCAAGCCTATCGTGGCCTCGAATTTCATATCAACAATATGTCGTAATAAATAGGGATGTTGATTAGCAACCACCATCACTCTTTTTACATTATGATCGAGGCACAACCTGCTGAACTTTTTGCTATCAACACTCCATGATTTATTGTTTGACAAAAAGGTAAATTCTGTAAATAAAACATCAACTTGACCATCATCTATTGCGGTAAGCAACGTGTGCATTGAGCGATAAAAAAGTACGTCAACATTGCTGACTTTTGTCTCTACCTTAAGATAATGAATTATCACCTTTTGAAATATAGAAAAATCATAAAATACTGCGACCTTTAGTTTCCCATCCTTCATAATTATTCCATTTTATATGTGTGCACTATCTTCAGGCATATCCCTTTTCAAACCCGACGAATAAAAATAAAAAATAGATAATATAGATCAGTCCTGGCATCAGAACGTTTTGAACCGTAATTTTCACGGATAGTAAATTATCCAAATAACCATTGCAATGAAATATCAATTAGGATTTTCTCTATCTTTGATATAAAAATACAGATATAAGAATTTTAAAAAAACAGCATCAATAATGTTGGATATATCCTAACTTCTCAAAATAAAAATATCTCATTATAATCTTATGAAATAATGTGCTTGCAATAACTTACTGGTCACGACACAGTTTTATGCTAGCAGTTAAATAATTTTCCCTACGTGATAATGATATCCATTTTTAACGTACTGGATAGACTCAGAATACCGATCGCCTTTGGAAGATATTTTATCTTTGTTCATTATCTTTTTACTCCAGATTTACTGGCATCGTAAGCACAAATACCGTTGAGAGGCGAAAGAAACATCGTGACTTCGATAGCTACGGAAACTTCAGAGACGTCACCGTTTCTATTAAGGAAAATACTATGTCGCGACACGGAACAACCGTTTACTATAATTTGATAACTGGATTATGTTTATTATCACTCCCTTTAGTTCCTGCTATCGCCTTTCAGGCTATCAATGGGGAAAGCATAAATGTCACCCAAAACTACACGTCCAGCGATGCCGGTGATTATCCCCTTTATGTCTCTGGGGCCGAAAGCAAAATTAAAACAGACGCGAGTGGATTGATGTTCACCAGCAGTAGCTCAACGGGCGCGGCGTTGGTTGAAAAAGAGGGCGAACTTAATTTATTCAATGCGACGTTGGCCAGTACGGGGACAGCGGCAGATACCGTAACCCTGGACAAGGGAATAGTGCGCGCCATGCAGGGGAATATCAGTACCACGGGAACAGCGGCCTGGGGAATTGCCGGGAAAAACGCGTCACTCATCGCTTTACAGGGGACGATAGTTAACGCGGCTCACTCTGCCAATGGTGGCATTCTGTTAGGCTCCCTCAGCCAACTGGAGGCGAAGCATGTTCAGATTGTGGCAACAGACAAAGCAATGGGCCTGAGCCTGAAGGCGGGCGCCCTTTCAGATAAAGGCCGCGCCGTTATTTCTGACAGTACGATTTTTGCTCAGAACGCTGATGCTATTCGCATTATGAACGGTGATATCGAACTCAATAACAGTATTATCAGCAGTTCTGGCATCTACACCTACGCGATAAATGCCAACGCAGGCGCTCACGTCACGATTAATGGCGGGCGCTATCAGACCTCCGGTGATTTCGGCGATGCAATATGGATCGCCTCTGACGACTCGTCCCTGGTCGCGAAAGATGCCACCTTTACCTCCTCCGGTGACAGAGCCTTTGCCGTTAACGCTCAGAATGGACCAGCAAACCTTTACAATAGTCTGCTGGAGACATCCGGAAAACAGTCTACTGCGCTATATAGCGAACAATCAATCGCCGGGGAAAGCCTGACTATCAAGACGTCAGGTGAAGGGGCAACAGGGGTGTTTGCCGCGCGCGGCGGCAATATTTCCCTGACGGACGCGACGGTAACGACCTCTGGTCAGGGAAGCTTTGGGCTAATAGCCTACCCGGATTCGATAATCACCGGTTCGAACCTGCAGGTGACCACAAAAGGTGATAATGCTTATGCCGCTGGCCTGGTTAACGGTAGTCTAACGTTGGTGGGGGCCGACCTTGTGACGACAGGAAAAAGTGCGGCCATTTACGTTGCGGGAAACGTGGATACGCAACCCAATATAATCTCGTTTGATGCCGTCAAAGTGAAGCCGCATCAGGGAGCCGTGGTGACATCAGATAGCGCGCGGCTGAATATGAACATTGCCAGCACATTCCTTGACAGCAGCACGGGCCAGGTTCTGGACGTGAAAAGTCGTCGGAACGCCAGTGGCGATCCTCTGGTGAGCAACGTTATCCTGGATGCAACGAATAATAGCGTGCTGAACGGTTCACTGATCTCTGACAGTACAGAAAATTTTACCCGTGTTGCATTAAGCCAGAACACTTCTCTAACCGGCTTCAGCCAGCGCATTAGCGAGCTCGCCCTTGATAGCAGCAGCCGGTGGGCAATAACAGCAAATTCAGATGTTAAATCGCTGGATAATCATGGTGACATTGCGTTCACCGCACCAAACAACACCGGCTATAAAACACTGACCGTTGAAGGTGACTATCTGAGCAATGGCGGTAGACTGACGATGAATACCGTCTTAGATGGTGACGATTCAGCAAGCGATAAACTGATCGTCTCGGGTGATGTTAAAGCGGGCGAAACACGGGTGACAATCAATAACGTCGGTGGACGTGGAGCAAAGACCATTGAGGGTATTGAGCTTGTAAGAGTGGATGGGACGTCTTATGGATCCTTTACCTCGTCAGGGCGCATCGTCGCCGGGAGCTATGATTACAGCCTGGTGAAAAAAAATGAGAGCTGGTTTCTCACCAGCCAATTGCCCCCTAAGCCTAATCCAACGCCAACTCCCGTTCCAACGCCGGATGAGAAGGATGATTCGGGTTCAGATATTGTCCCTCCGCAGTCTGCGGTGTACCGCCCTGAATCAGGTGCGCTGCTGGCCAATATGATGGCCGCAAATACGATGTTTAATACCGGGTTACATGACCGCATGGGCGAAACCGATTTTGTCACACACGCATCAGGCAGCCAGAGCGCTGATGGCCTGTGGTTAAGGCAGGTTGGTGGGCACACGCGTTCTAATGACGGGAGTCATCAGCTCAAAACTCGCTCTAATCGCTATATCGTTCAGCTAGGTAAGGATTTCATTGACTGGAGCAACAACGGTGATGACCGTTGGCACGTTGGTCCAATGGTTGGTTACGGTCATTCTCAGAGCAACACGCGTTCAGCTATCACCGGCTATGGTGCAGATGGCAGTGTTAAAGGCTACAGCGCGGGATTGTATGCCAGTTGGTTTGCTTCCGAGGAAGATAAAAGCACGGCCTATCTGGACAGTTGGGTTTTGTATAACTGGTTTGATAATACCATCAGTGGCCAGGCCCTGCCCAAAGAGAACTATCACTCTCAGGGCTTCACGGCATCGATTGAAGGAGGCTACACATTACCAATGACGGCAAGTCAGCGCCAGAGCGGTTGGTTACAGCCTAAATTCCAGCTCATCTGGATGGATGTCAATGCCAATGGCCGTCGTGAGTTGAATGGCACATGGGTTTCAGAGCCGCTATCCGGTAACCTGCTCTCCCGCCTTGGTGTTCGTGCGTCACTTAAGGGCCACAGCGTCCTTGATGATAAAACAGGGCGTGAATTTCAGCCTTTCATCGAGGCCAACTGGATCCACAATACCAGTGACTATCGGGTGAAAATGGATGACGTTGCCAACACCATCGCCGGGACCCGTGACATGGCCGAAGTAAAAACGGGTGTTGAAGGTAAGATACAGGAACACCTTGATATCTGGGGAAACGTTACTCTTCAGGTTGGCGATAACGCCTTTAACGATACCAGCGTCTTATTCGGTGCCCGTTATCGTTTCTGAGGCTGCTGGAGCAATGGCAATTTATTGCTAAGATGGCGGTCATAATAGCGCTGTTCTGGTTATTTTGATCGGCCTCACTGCCTATACCCCAGCCCTGTTGACGATATTTGTCGTGGTCAACACCAGTCGACCACGACAATACAGGCTGTATGTGACACTGACCAATAAGAGCGCTATTTTAGCGTAAAGCGATAGCTCCCTTTGGTTTTATGACCATCAACCGAAAGCACATGCCAGTCAACCTGATATGCATCGGCCACGAGCGGTGTACTCAGCGGGATATGCAGTACCTTTTTATCTGTACTGTCCACTACCGTTTTACCGGTCGCAATCTCTTTACCCTCAGCGTTAACCATCTTCACACCGCTAAATGACGGCTCAACTTCTTCCGTAAAGGTTAAGGTTAACGTGGTTGGTGATGCACTAATAGTCGCTTGATCGGCAGGTTCTGCGCTCGCAAGATGCGCGTGCGCAAGCGCGTGTTGAGAGAGAAAAAGAGTGGCGAGGATCGCCGTTGCTCCTGCCATTTTTTGCAATTGATTTAACACAGTAATTCTCCTTGCATAACAGAACGCTCCAACAGGATTGTCGGGATACGTGTTTGATCACCACAAAATGAGTCAGTCTTAGTCCCTATTCCTTTTTTCATATTCATCCGAAAGGAGTAATGACGGAAAGAATGCAAAAAAAGTGAATATCTACAAGCCCCGTGTAGCATCGTAATCATTTATTTAAAAACGCAAGGGACGCTACGCAAAGCGCATATATTTTTTTACATTTTATTATCACCACCAGAATCCGAATAATAAGCAACATCATCTGATGGTATGATTTATACCCTGCATCATTCGGGTACAGCTTATTTAATTGATTGCGTTCCCAATAACGTGGGCAGTCGTAATCAACAACGCTGAAGCTTGAATTTTTCGAGTATTTTATGCGATTGGGGGAGCGCGTGGCTGTAGAATGCCAGCAAAGAAGGTGACTGGATAAGCAGGAATAATCTGCGATGGCGGCGAGGGGGAAGAGAATCGTATCAGCCAGATTAGCGGGATGAAAACCCACGCCAGCAAGGGGAAATGCACCAATAACTGGCAGTAACCGCAAGCAAAATCATCCATGATACTCATGGTGCCAGGCATAGCAGTATGGCCATTACTCCCGCCGTTTCGGAGAGTCCTGTCACTGGCGGAGTGCTCTGTCTGCATTACATGGTGAGACACCGCCATTGTGCCCCTGTCCATATGCCCCATCGCGGCCATGGTATGGCTTGTCGCTTCGCCTTTTCCTGATAGATGCCAATACTCCAGGGCTTTAGAAACACCCGGAGCAACAAACAACATCAAAATTGCCCATACGCCAACCAGAGCAGGTAATCGACGCGTTGACAGACGAAACAGAGTGACCAAATTGGACAATCCAGTGTATGAGAAACGATTAACGTGGAGTTTAACGATTTTTATTACCAATGTTAAAAGGTTATTTAAATAAAAATACTTTTTAACAGGATCTCGCACGCAAAGTAAAAAATCGTCATCCCCTGGGGCTTAAATAATGTATCCAGCCGCTGCGTGCTACTTATTACGCACTTATTTATAACAAAATCACAACATACTAAAGCAGCACAAGACGCCATGCCTCAGCAGAAACGTTATTCTCATATAAATTAGCGAATCAGATAACTTTAATGCTGCTTATATAATATTACCGTCCCGCGCGGGATGAGACATTCATTTTATATGCCTTCAGTATCTTGCGCGGTAACAAGACTGCAATGCATCCCGAGGCGACATCGGCCAGTCAGTCGCTTCAGCCGCCACAGGCCTATAGCCGCCGGACGCCGGGGACGCTTAGCTTCGGTTTTCAGGGTTTCACACCTGGAGTAACTGAGGTCATTAATCATCCTCAGTAAACAAATAGAGCGGCCCTGTATCGATTATTTATACATAAAATTTTCGGCCAACACTCCCCTTTCAGAGAGCTTCAGCAGCTCTGATTATTATGCTCAAAAATACTTTTTAGTTTCTATCCCAATATGAAACGCAATTTGACAGCAGGTACCGTAATTTTTAACCCCAGAGGAAGAAGTTTAAACCATAAAAATATGGATAACACAGGCTAACGTCCTGTCACTAGGAATTATCTTATTCCATCAACGCTCACGAACGGAAATCCACAGACCATTCCAGCCATTATCAATGGAGTATCCGATATATTCTATAGCAACAATAAAAAATTATTGTATTTTTATCCTCACTTAAAGAATATTTCCAGCAAAAAATCACGGGGGTCATCCATAAGAATGCACAGAAGTATTTTATAAGAAATTCCCCACTGTTTACGCCATTAAGCCATTGCAAGCGCCTCGCTAAACAACCTTATTATTGCATCCATATTCGCTCAATACGGTATCCGTTAACGTATAAAAGACCGCCCGCCAGAACCCACTAAAGCCCAATCAAAAGTTCAGACTTTTCCTATATAAACAAACAAAATAGCGCTGAGCGATACATATTATTTGGTAACAAAAACAACAACTGCTTGTCCACGATCGTCAAACGCAACAGCTGTTAACAAAGGCTCAATTTGACATTAGAAATTTATTAATACCAAAGAAAAATAGTACATTTCCAAAATTAAAAAAATAAACAAATTAGAATAAAAATAAATATAACCCATTTATTTCAGGATAAAAATCCAACTTTATGGCTGAGTATCAGAATTTAAAACTTTTTTAGCGATAGATAAAAATATCATTACTTAAGCAATATGACTTAATTTATATTAGCCCCACTGCACAATCTGCTGACCATCTCAGTCACAGATTGACGCCGAACGACAGAAGTAAGGCTGGCACCATCAGTCCCTTATCTCCCAAATCGTGCGTATCGCAGATCAGCATGATTTTTTATCAATCACCGGAAGATTTACGCATGTGGCTTTCCGCTGCGTGTATCGCGTGGTTTATATCAGTTGTTATTCGGGAGTTATCATGGACATAAAAAGTAAAGCTATTTACGCATTAACAGCAGCAACCTTCATCCTTTCCACACCGGTGTTCGCCGGGACCCTGAACGGACAAGTCGCTGTTCAATTAACCCTCAGCACCGGTTGTACCGTTTCCAATGGTTCCTCTGCGAATGGAGTCAACCACTGGGGAACACTGGACTTCGGCAATTATGCCGATTTAAGCAACGCAATTGACGGAAGCGTAACCGGTACTGGTGGCAATGGCGTGTCTATCATCTGTAGTGAAGGACTGACGCCGACTCTTGCATTAAATGGTGGACTGTCGGCTAACCAGGGGGTTCGAAATATGACCGCCAACGGCGGCAATATTGCCTACCGTCTCTATTCTGATACGGCAAGAACACAAGCTATCGCGATCAACGGACAGATCCCGTTAGCTGCTGATGGCACCGCACAAAATATCCCTATTTATGGTCGCGTACTGCCAGCAGACCAGACCACTCCTGCTCCTGCAGCAGGAACCTATAACGACACCGTCGTCGCTACACTGGCCTGGTAACCCTTCATCATGACTGGGCCTTTCTAAGGCCCTTATTAAACGGTTATTCAAGGAAGGCATATGATGAGCCTCAATGGATTATTAATATTTCCTGCGCTACCCGCTCTGGCAATCACTGCGATGTTCTCATTATGTGACGCGGCTACACTGGGCGTTTCTGCCACGATTCTCCCGGCTTGTACGGCAGGTTCGGACGTGGGTGGCAACATCCGTTTCGGTACATTGAATTTCGGAAATTATGCCAACTTATCCAGCATCATTAACGCGGCCAGCGCTCAACAGGCAGGATCGATACGCGTCAATTGCATTAACGGTCTCAGCTATAAAATTCTGATGGATGGCGGAAACAGTGGCAATACCGCCGGACGTAATATGGTTAATACCGCCAATAGCGCGATAACCGTGCTGTATAACCTTTATACCACCGCCTCCCGTACCACCATTTGGGATAACACAACGGGTGTGAGTGACGTCGGTAACGGTGCCGATCAATGGCATACGGTATATGGACGTGTGCCGGTACAAAACACGCCTGCGGCGGGCATTTATCAGGATACGGTTAATGTAACCGTTAGCTGGTAGCGGGGTGAGATGATGTCTAACCGATTTCCTGTGTATTACACCATTCTGACCAGCTTACTTTTGTCGCTCAATGCCGCCCAAGCCGGCGTTACGACGAAAACGTTTACCGTGGCAGCGACCATTACGGCTGGCTGCGCATTTGGTAACTCACTTACCAGCCCGATCGATAACCTCGGTACCATTAATTTCGGTTCACTTTCTTCGCTTCCAAACAATCTCGATATGGTCAGCAGCGTAGGCGCAGGTAGCGTAGTCGTGAGCTGTACCCCCGGCGCGACGGTTGCGATTGCAATGGATTATGGCAGCCATGGCGGTAGTGCAACCCGGCGTTTTATGGCGAATAGCAGTAACGCAACACAAACGCTGGCTTATCAGCTTTATCAGGACTCCGCGCGCAGTCAGGTATGGGGAACCGGCAACCTGGCGAAAACGGTGAATAATTTTCCTGCGACCACCCAAGTCTGGCCGGTATACGCACGCTTATTTGCAGCCACACCGTCCCCCACGGCTGGAAGCTATAGCGACACCGTCACCGTCACACTAACCTATTGAAAGATGGATGTTTAAATGATCAGTACTGTCCTGCGCATAGTATCATCACTGCTTGTCATCAGCTTACTCTCCATCGCTTCACCCACCTGGGCGGCCAGCTCAGTATTGGTCTGGCCGATCTATCAAATTATTGAAGCGGACCAAAATGGCTCGGCATTGTGGCTGGAAAACCGCGGAGCGGAGCCGGTCTCTTTACAGGTCCGCGTACTCGCCTGGAAACAGGAAAATTTTGACGACCGTTATGCCAACCAAACGGATGTCGTTGCCAGTCCACCTTTTGCGACCATCGCCGCCGGACAACGCCAGCTTATCCGTCTTATGCGTAATACGCCGGTCAGTCCGGGGAGTGAAAAAGCTTTTCGTATCATTATTGATGAAGTCCCTTCCCCAATGGCAGCTCCCGAACAGAATGGGGATAAAGCGGTGGTCGGGTTGCAATTACAAATGCGCTATTTACTCCCGCTGTTCGTCGACGGCGAAGGTATCTGGACCAATGAACGTAGCGATGTTAAACGCGACATCAGCACAGCCAGCAAACCCGTACTGCACTGGAGCCTTGATAACGTAGATGGCAAAACATTCCTTCGCATACGCAATAACGGTGTGGTACATGCCCGGCTCAGCAACGTGTTTTGGTCTGCCGCTGGTAATAATAAACAAGGCGTGAAAATCATGATGCCAGGTTTTATGGGATATGTTCTCCCCGGACAACAGATGCGTTGGGCCGTCCCCGCTGGGGTCATTGCAGGTGGACAGCTCAATGCACAAATTGCCGATAATACTCAGCCTATTGTCATCCCTCGCGGCGAATAATACTTCAGGAGCCGCGCCAAATGCTGATGAAACACATTGCTGTGTTAAGTAAAACCTGCCCACGCTGCGTTACCCGGAAGAGTGCTTATCTGATTTATGCAGGTAGCCTGAGTCTGACAATATTCTCAGCGTATGCGGAAGAATACGGGGCATTACCCGATGCACCACATGCCATGCCGGTTATGTCCGATGCCACTTATTATTTATCGATTGCGGTGAACGGCCAGAACGATAATCAGATAGTCCCTGTGGTATATCGCAACAATAGCTATTTCGTTGAAGCCGGTATACTGGCGGGAAAGCGCGTACATCTTAACGGACAAACACAAGGGTTGGTTAACGTCGGCACGTTGCCTGAGGTAAAGGTTAACTATGACGCCGCCAGCCAACAATTACTCTTAACGGTACCGGATAGCTGGTTGCCACAACAAAACATTGGCGAAACTCATGCTTCCGGTTACTCCCCGGCGCAGAGTGGCACCGGGCTGCTTCTAAACTATGATGCCTGGTATACCGATCCTCATCAAGGGCCTCGCTCACTGGCAACCTGGACAGAACAACGGCTATTCAGCAACGCAGGCATTTTTACCAATACTGGCACGTTACGTTACAGTGAAAACTCTGCGAGTCAGGAGCAATACGCCCTGCAAAAGGGATACATACGCTACGATACATTCTGGCGTTATAGTGACGAAGAAAATGCGCTCAGCTACCAGATTGGTGACTTCGTCAGCGACTCGCTGACCTGGAGCAATTCGGCACGCATGGGTGGCTTACGTATCAGCCGTAACTTTAGCGTGCGTCCGGACTTAGTGACCTATCCACTGCTGCAATATAGCGGCACGGCAGCGGTGCCTTCTACCGTGGACCTCTTCCTTAACGGCTATAAAGTCAGCAGCAATCAGCTCAACTCTGGTCCCTTTACCCTGACCAACGTGCCCTATATTAACGGGGAAGGTGAAGCGACGATTGTGACGACAGATGCGCTCGGCAGGCAAGTCTCGACCAGTGTTCCTTTTTATGTATCTAACACCCTATTGCGTCAAGGATTAACGGATTTTGACGTTTCACTGGGCACACTACGCAGAAATTATGGCATCGATAGCGGCAACTATTCGGATGTCGCGTTCAGCGGATTATATCGTTATGGTCTGACCAACAGACTGACGCTTTCTACGCACGGCGAAACAACACAAGGTCTGGTACTCGGTGGAGTCGGCGCGGATTTTGCCGTAGGTCATTGGGGAACATTCAGCCTTTCCGGCAGCCAGAGCCGTGCCGATCACGGTCCTGTTTATCAGCCGGGATATCATAGGTTCCCATCGGGTAACCTCCCGGTGCATGACGGCGATCCCATCACCACACCTTCCCGCCCGGAAAGTGCCAGCGATGAGAAAAGCGGTAATCAGTACACCGTAGGTTACTCCTGGTACGCCAGGCGTTTTAACCTGGCCGTTCTGCGTTCATCACGCACAGCGGGTTACCAGGACCTTTCCTCTTATACCAGCGATACGCGGCTCAGCCGCCAGGCCGATCAGGCAACGTTGAGCACTACGCCCTTCGGCACGGGCAACGGCACGGTGGGTGTCGGCTACTATGATGTGGAAGCATACGATAACACCCATACCCGCTTGATGAACCTCTCTTATAGCCGTTCACTCTGGGGACAGAGCAGCATGTTTCTGTCATTGAATAAAACGCTGAGCGATAACGGATATAGCGCACAGTTACAATTCATTTTACCTCTCAGTTCAGGTGCCAACATTAGTACGGGTGTTCAGCGTAATAATGCGGGTGATTACCAGACGCAAATCGGTACCAGTAAAAGTGCACCTACTGACGGTGGTTTAGGCTGGAACGTGGCTTATCGTGCCGGGCATAACCCCTATCAACAGGCAGATGCAACCTGGCGTTCCCGTTACGCGACCTTACAAGGCGGGCTCTATGGTGAAAGCGGTAACTATACGCAATGGGCTGACCTAAGCGGCTCCATTATTGCGATGGATAATGACCTGTTCCTGTCTGACAAAATTAACGATGCTTTTATCCTGGTGGATACCGGAAACTATGCTGACGTACCGGTGAAATATGAAAATCAGCCGTTCGGGAAAACCGATAAAAACGGCCATTTACTGGTCCCGACCGTCAGCTCCTATTATCCGGCCAAAATTGAAATTGATACGATGTCACTGCCTGCGGATGTCATGGCAAGTCGGGTATCCGACCATGTTGCCGTACGTGAAGGCAGCGGTGCACTGATCTCTTTCCCGGTGAAAAGAATGCTTTCCGCCAACGTCACGATCTACGACGCCCGGCAACAGCCCTTGAAACTCGGCACGCCAGTGACCGAGAAAAACAGCCATCAAACCAGCATTGTCGGCTATGACGGACTGGTGTACTTCACGAATCTGCAGCAACACAACGTGTTGATGATTCAGCAGGATGACCATTCAATTTGTCATATAGGTTTTGATCTAAGCCTGGATCATCACAGCATTGAGCAGGTCGGTCCATTGGTATGCCGTCCGGATGAAGGGCCAAAAGAGAGAGAAGGAAAATGAATCTATTGCAACGCTTATTACGCGTACTCACTGCCCTGCTGTTGCTTCTTGTCGGGATGCAAAGTGCACTGGCAGACTGCACCAGCACATCCGGTGCTGCAGATTTTGGCACACCAACGTCTTTTGCCGTAGGCAGCACGCCCCAGCAAGTGACGGCGGGTAGTGGCTTTGTCTGTACAGGGAGTCTGCTATCGCTACTCTCCACCAATACCGTTACGGCAACAATAGTCTCAACCACCAATGCCAGCGGCAGTGTTGCACGACTGTTTAGCGCCGCCAATAATGAGTATCTACCCTATATCATTTGCCAGGATAGCGCCTGCGCTACCCCCGTCAACGTAGGCAGTTCTGTCACCTGGCGTAGTACCAGTCTGCTCGGATTGCTGGGTCTGTTCAACGGGAGCGGCGGGAGTTTACCGCTCTACCTCAAAACAACCGCAGGTGCCAACCTGAAAGCCGGTACCTATACAGACAACATCACGATTAACTGGAGTTATCACATCTGCTTTGTTGGCGTCGCCGGCCTGTGTATTTATACGGACGGTACTGCCACCACTAATATCGCCGTCACCATGAACATCATGAACTACTGCTATATCGATAACGCCCCTGATGTCAATTTCGGTTCTGCCGCTTTCCCTGCCGCTTTTGCCCGCGTTACCGGCAACGCGCTTAGCGTACGGTGTACCCGCGGCGCTAACTATAATGTGAATTTAACCAGCAGCAACCCGCTCAGCACTCAGTACCGGCAAATGTCTGCAACGATCAATGGCACCAACCGTTATTTGCAATATCAATTATTTAAAGCAGATACAACCGTATGGGGGCCAACCAATAGCTACTCAGCCGAAGGGACCGGGCTGTCACAAAATATTGGCTATACCGCGACGGTAAATCCAACTCAGACCAATGTTCCCTCGGGCAGCTATAGTGATACCGTTACAGTTACTGTTGCCTACTGAGCTGGCCACAGGTATTGCGGCCATTCTTATACGCACGGTTAACCGTGCGTAACACATCGATCAGAGATTACCGAGCTGCCAAATGTAATAAAATACATAATAATAAGAAGAAGGCAGCCGCCGTTATTTATCCCTGGCAGCATTTGTCTGGGGTACGCGCTAAGGAAAAATATGAGTATGTTCAATGGGTTTAATCAGGAGGGGCTAACTTTCTTACAACAGCTCAGCCGCAATAATGATAAAGAATGGTTTGAAGAACATCGTCACATCTATGAAAAGGAACTGCTTAAGCCTTTCCGTGAACTGGTTACGGCTCTTAGCAATGATATGATCGCGATCGATGATCTGTTCGAGGTCAGCCCGGCGGTCGGTAAAACCCTCTCCCGGATGCACAGAGACACTCGCTTCTCACACGATAAATCACCTTATCGCAGTAATATCTGGCTGACGTTTAAACGAGCGCGAAAAAACTGGACGGATGCACCAACCTATTTTTTTGAAATTGGTCCTGACTGGTGGCGTTATGGGCTAGGTTATTACAGCGCGTCTCGTAATACCATGAACCTTTTCCGGGAAAAGCTGGCCAACAATCCCACCGATTTCTTTCAACGGGTTAATCCTGTCTTATCAACTTTTGAGGTTGATGGGGAAAGCTATAAGCGACCACTGATCAAGGATATGCCAGAAGAGTTGGCGCTGTGGTATAACAAAAAATCCCTGGCGCTGATTAGCAACCATCAGAATATGGATACCCTGTTTTCGTCCGACCTGATAGCTATGCTAGCCGGTGATTTTAAAAAACTTTCACCCTTATACCAGTTTTTGATGCAAATTGAAGTCGAGAAAAAAAACCAGCAGCTCACGTCATTTAGTTAGGTAGATTGATATAAAGAAACAGCCGCACAATAAAATATATCGTGCGGCTGCTCAGAACAACAAACATCATTAAGAGGACAAGCACGGTAAACGGAGGTTACTTAGCCGCTTTAGCCCTAGCCTATCGACAAAGCTTACTCTGGGAAGTCGGTTGCATCCGAAACTTCACGCCATTCAGCTATATCTTTCTCTACTGCCGCCAGCTTCTGAAGAGCCAGATCGTTAGCGATCTTGCCAGCGAACAGGTGTACAGGCGCTTTTGGTGCTTCAGCTGCCTGAATAATCATTAACGCCAGTTTGTCTGGATCGCCTGCCTGTGTACCTGCGATTTCATTCATATGCAGGTCCAGCAAGTCTTGTGCGGCGGTATATTCTGGGATACGTTTCTCAGAAATAACTAATGAGCCAGAAGACAGGAATTCTGTACGAACAGGGCCTGGGTAAACCAGCGTGGATTTGATACCAAATTCCGCCGCTTCAGCCGCCAGTGCTTCAGTCAGACCAGCGATAGCAAATTTGGTTGCCGCGTAGACACCCCAGCCTGCGTAGCCACCCTGGAAACCAGCGATTGAGCCCACATTGAAGAAGTGGCCAGAACGTTGTTTACGCAGATGTGGCAGCGTATGACGGAGCACATGTGCCGGAGCAAATACGTTAACTTCGAAGTTATTACGCAGTTCTGCGTCAGTAATCCCTTCTAAGGTACCCTGCAAGCCGTAACCAGCGTTATTGACAATCACATCAATGCGGCCAAACCGGGCAATAGTTTGTTCGATGCTCGCTTTAACGCTGCTTTCATCAACAAGATCTACCTGCAGTGGCAGAAAGGTATCGGAAGCCGGTCCAAACTGATCAACGAGTGAAGACAGAGTACGTGAAGTCGCGACCACATTGGCACCGTTGTCCAGAAGAGAACGTACAAGTGACTGGCCAATACCTTTAGACGCGCCGGTGATGTACCAAGTTTTAGCAATTTGACTCATGATGTGTGACCCTAAAATGGAGGTTTATTAAATAATAACCATGCAAACCACAGCGAGTCTGTCACGGTAGTGCCGCTGTACGCCCAGCATAATGACAAGTGGGCACCAGAAGATGTCACTGCGGCATCAGTTAACCCAGTATCATCTTTCAGCAGCGCTATCACAATGCACAATCAACCATTTATAGTGCACAAAAATACAAACCCTCATAATTGGCATCTACAGAACAATAGCGATGATAAGGACCGTTCACATGGAGGGAAGCTGATTAAGCGACAAGTTAAAACACCCTTTTCAGACATTCTGAGCTCAGTCACAGTCCGTTAAGCAGAATACTTCTTCTGGTCCGGATAGCCCTGCATGCAACCGACGTTGCCTCCGGGCAATCCATCTTCGATGGGATGGGTGATTGTACACACCAAACAATAAATGCGTCAGTAAGCAATCGTCACATCGGCAAAATAAAAATATAACCTACTGATTATGATAATATTAATTTTTTATTACCATCACACCCGGCAACGCACCTGTCATAACAAGAATCGGTATGCCAGGAATGAAATGGTGAGAAAAAGAGAAGCAAAGACATAGAGCGTTAAAAGGGAGCGGCCAGACTCAGAACATATCGCCTGACATGACAGTCTGATTTTTTGTGTATCGACGGGCGCATTTAAAGTGAAACACCTTCGTTTCACACGCACGCTCAAATATCATTTACAGAGGCTTTTCGGCCCCATCGCACTTCCAGCTTCCATTGCCACATATATACAATTCTCTATTGCGTTAGCTTTAAGGGTTGTTAGAATATCGTCGACGTAATTAATGATGCCGGAGACTATACTGGATATGTCGCTATGAACACTTCGAATGATTTCTCTACTGAAATGCCGTCCAGAGAAACGCTAACTAATGAGCTCACCTCTATTATCAAACGGTTTTCTCCGATTGAAGGAGAGCATAAGGTTGCTATTCCTTCGCTGACTTTCTATCGCATTTCATCCCCTTCGGTAGAAGAGGCTGCTCTCAGTAAAGTGGCGCTTATTTTCGCGGCACAGGGCAGTAAAACGATTAAAGCCGGTGAGGAATATTACGACTATGATTCCAGGCGCTGTTTAGTCACGTCTGTGGACATGCCCGTCAGTGGTCGTGTTGTAGAGGCAACGCCGGAAAAGCCATATCTCTGCTTTTCTTTCGAGATTGATATGAAGCTGGTCGCAGACCTGGTGTCCTCGAAAGAATTTCCAAAACCTGATGAATCTTCGGCCGGTCTTGGTATCAGTACAGGAGAGTTATCTCTGGAGTTACTGGAGGCAACCTGTCGCCTGACAAGATTACTGCTAACGCCAAAACATATACCCGTGCTGGCGCCGCTAATCGAACAAGAAATCATCTATCGTATTCTGATGAGCAGCCAGGGAGCTCGCCTCAGGCAATCGCTGGTAAAAGATAGCAGCTCATACAAAATTACCAAGGCAATTGGCTGGCTGAAAGAACACTATAACGAGCCAATTCGCATTGATATTCTTGCAAGACATGTGAATATGAGCACTTCATCTCTCTATCAGCACTTTAGAGAGGCTACGGCTCTTAGTCCCTTACAATATCAAAAGCGTCTGCGGTTGATGGAAGCCAGGTCGCGACTGCTGGAGCGCGCAAGTGATGTTGGTATTGTTGCTTCAGCGGTGGGCTATGAACATATTTCCCAGTTTCATCGTGAATATAAAAAGCTATTTGGCGCACCACCGGTCCAGGATGCAAGACGTCTGAGAAATGACATTTAGCGCGGGAGCGGAAAACCACACGGAATGGTAAACGCTATTGCTGGAAAATATTCATAAAATCGTAGATAACTATGACGACCTGTTTTATGCCAGGATGCATGCCTGATGAAAATAATGCTTTTCTGGCGTACAGGTTAAAGTGTTAAAACAGCGTTATCGTGTTATGAATGCGTATTCGTGCCATATTGACTCCATTGTTTCCTGACGGCGATTAGCCGTTTTGGGTTTTGTAAAAATCATGGTTAATAAACTGATTTTTCATGACTTTTAGACGTAGCCACTCCATATCACGCAGCTGCTTGTATTTGTAGTATCGTGCACCTTTATTGTAGCATCGTATACCTTGCACCATTCTTTATCATGTAGAATTCCAGGTAGATAAGGTCTTTCAATATTTGGAAGATGGACTCTTAAGTCTCCAGGATTTCATTTCTCCGCCGATTATTAAAACTAATTAATTTTGTGAGTTTTCTATGAAAAATGCTCTGATCATCAACGGATTCCAGATGTATGAAGGTTTCTCCAAAGGGGAACTGACCACCACAATGATTAAAATCATTCAAGATAACCTGGAAGAAATGGGTTATGAGGTGCAAACCACAAACATTGAAGGTGGTTATGTTATTGAAGATGAAGTGGAAAAACACGTTTGGGCTGATTTAATCATTCTGCAGACGCCAGTTCATTGGTTTGGTGCACCGTGGATTTATAAAAAATATGCTGATGAAGTGTTCACTTCAGGATTGCTTGCTCAGAAATTAATCGTGGATGACGGACGTACGCGCGCAGACCCCACTAAACAGTACGGTACCGGTGGGCTGATGCAGGGCAAGAAATATATGCTTTCTCTGACATGGAACGCTCCGGAAGAAGCCTTTAATAATAAAGATCAGTACCTGTTCCAGGGGATGAGCGCAGACGAAGTGTTGCTTGCTAATACGTCCAATTACAGATTCTGTGGTGCAGAAATACTTCCTTCATACTCTTGTTACAACGTGATTAAAGACCCAAAAATTGCGGATTACATTGATGGTATTAAAGAACATCTGAAAAAATTCATTCAATAATTTTTTCGTTGGTCAAACATCAATCTTTCCCGGAAATTATTACAGGAGAACACCGTGCAGTATAAAACGCTAGGAAATACAGGTCTTATTGTTTCAAGATTGTGCTTAGGAACCATGACGTTTGGTGATGGTAGCGGCATTTATAAGCACATCGGTAACTCTGGTCAGCAGGAAGCGGATGAACTCGTTCGTGCTGCATTTGATGCAGGCGTTAACTTTTTCGATACCGCTGATGTGTATTCAAACGGACAAAGCGAAAGTGTTCTTGGTCAATCCTTCAAAAATTTGGGTCTGAAGCGTAGTGACTACGTGCTGGCAACGAAAGCGTACAGCCGTATGGGCAACGGACGCAACGACGTTGGTGCATCACGTGGCCATATCATGGATGCGGTAGAAGCCAGCCTGAAACGTTTAAAAACCGATCACATTGATCTCTATCAGATACATGCCAACGATACCATCACGCCGATTGAAGAGACGCTTCGTGCGCTTGATGATTTAGTCAAGCAGGGTAAAGTGCGCTATGTGGGCGTATCAAACTGGCAGGCCTGGAAAGTGGCCCGTGCTATTGGCATCTCTGAGCATAAAAACTTAGCGCGTTTTGAAACCGTACAGTCTTATTACTCCGTTGCCGGACGCGATATCGAACGTGAAATCGCGCCACTGCTGGAAGCTGAGAAAATGGGACTTCTGGTCTGGAGCCCACTTGCTGGTGGCTTGCTCTCCGGGAAATTCACTCGCGATAACCAGAAGCCAGAAGACTCACGTCGTTCAGAATTCAATTTCCCGATCGTAGATATGGAACGTGCGTGGAACATCATTGATGTGCTGGTCCCTATCGCAAATGCACATGGATGTACTCCGGCCCGCGTTGCGCTAGCCTGGTTGCTGTCTAAATCAGTTGTGACTTCCATTATCATGGGCGCGAAGAAAATCAGTCAGCTTGAAGACAACTTAGCAGCAGTTGAATTACAACTGACTGAAGAAGACATTGCCAAGCTTGATGCTGTCAGTACTTTACCACCTGAATATCCAGGCTGGATGCTGGATACCCAAGGTGCCGACCGCTTAGGGCCTGTTGATCTTTGGGCAAAAGCATCATCCTGATATTTGCATAGCGATCAAAAAAATGCAGCCAGGATCTGCTTTCGCTGACCAGCCTTAATGCCTGGGTCTGGGGTTAGTGGATGTACCTTGATGCGATAAGAGAGAGCAACGTGAGTTGCTCTCTCTTTGATCTGGCTATTTGTCATCCTGAATGGTCGTTAACAATCTTGACTCGCCAATCACAACGCCTGCGCGCATGCCCATGCGGAACTCCATGCCCATTGAAAATTATAGCCGCCTAGCCAGCCGGTAACGTCCACGACCTCACCAATAAAGTACAAGCCCGGTACATCGCGCGCTTCCATAGTTTTGGAGGAAAGCTGTGTGGTATCGACTCCTCCCTGAGTCACTTCGGCGGTGCGATAACCTTCGGTGCCATTTGGCTGAATACGCCAGTGATGTAACGTCTGGACCAATTCGTTTTGCTCCCGGCTATTGAGCTGCTTTAGCGTTACATCCGGTACGATACCAACCGTTTGCAGTACTTCGACCAATCGTTTGGGTAACGCTTTCCCCAGCGTATTCTTCAGACTCTGGTTAGGGTGCGCGTTACGCTCATCATGAATAAACGCATCCAGCGCTTGCTCAGGCGAAAGATTAATCGTCACGAACTCGCCCGGCTGCCAGTAGCTGGAAAGCTGTAACACTGCCGGACCGGAAAGCCCTCGGTGGGTAAACAGCATCGCTTCTTTAAACATCGTTCCATCCTCAGCCATCAGCGTGGTGGGCACGGATACGCCAGAGAGTGCTTGCAGATGATCCAGCAGCGGCTTATGCAACGTAAACGGAACTAATGCGGCACGGGTAGGATGTACATGCAACCCGAACTGCTGTGCCAGCTTATAACCGAACGGTGAAGCGCCCAACCCGGGCATCGACAACCCACCGCTGGCAATAACCAATTTTTCAGCTCGCACCTCTGCACCGTTCAGTTGCAGGGTATAACCATCGCCATCACGCACCACGCTGAGCACTTCGCTGCGTAAGCGCAGTGTCACACCGCCCTGATCGCACTCTTTCATCAGCAGTTCAACAATTTGCTGCGCGGATTCATCACAGAACAGCTGACCCAGCGTTTTTTCATGCCAGGCAATACCATGTCGCGAAACCAGATCGATAAAATCCCACTGGGTATAGCGCGCCAACGCAGACTTACAAAAATGGGGGTTATGTGAAAGATAGGCAGCAGGCTCGGTATAGAGATTGGTAAAGTTACAGCGTCCACCGCCGGACATCAGGATTTTCCGGCCCGGTTTTTTCCCGTTATCAAGCACCAATACGCGACGTCCTCGCTGGCCCGCCTGCGCGGCACAGAACAGGCCCGCAGCCCCTGCCCCAATGATGATAACGTCAAATTTTTCCACTGCTGACTCCGGCCCGACGGGCAAAACGCTGATTGTAGAGCGTAGCCCGCAGCGATGCTAGCGTAACAAAAGTGACGCAAAGGTTACATCATGTAACTTATTAATTTTCAATAAAAATATCACACAAAAGTCTGGTTCATTACGTTTATATTTCAAAAAAATTTATATTTCACTTTCCCCTGGTACAGTTTCTCGCTGATAATGCGCCGCGTTCATGTCCTCCAAAATGGCGTAACGCTTATGCTACATCTGTTTGCCGGTCTTGATTTCAACACTGGCCTGTTATTAGTACTCGCACTGCTATTCGTACTGTTCTACGAGGCCATCAATGGCTTCCACGACACCGCCAATGCAGTGGCTACAGTTATCTATACCCGTGCAATGCGCTCGCAATTAGCGGTTGTTATGGCCGGCGTATTTAACTTCTTTGGCGTATTGTTAGGCGGTTTAAGCGTCGCTTATGCTATCGTTCACCTGCTCCCAACCGACCTACTGCTCAATGTTGGTTCGGCCCACGGGCTGGCGATGGTTTTTTCAATGCTTCTCGCCGCCATCATCTGGAACCTCGGGACCTGGTATTTTGGTCTACCGGCCTCCAGCTCCCACACGCTGATTGGTGCCATCATCGGTATTGGCCTGACAAATGCCTTATTGACTGGCTCCTCCGTGGTCGATGCGCTAAATATCCCACAGATGATCGGCATATTTATGTCCCTAATCATCTCTCCTGTGCTCGGTCTGGTGGTTGCTGGTAGCTTAATCTTCCTGCTGCGACGCTGCTGGAGTGGAACCACGAAACGCCGTCGGATTCACATGACACCCGCCGATCGCGAAAAGCTGGATGGTAAAAAGAAACCCCCGTTCTGGACTCGCATCGCACTGATTGTTTCCGCTATCGGCGTGAGTTATTCCCACGGAGCCAATGATGGGCAAAAAGGCATTGGTTTGATCATGCTGGTATTGATCGGCGTTGCGCCAGCGGGCTTTGTTGTCAATATGAATTCCACCGGATACGATATTGCCAGAACCCGCGATGCGGTAAATCATCTGGAACAATATTACCAACAGCGCAGTGATACCTTGCCACATATTATTCAGTTAGCGCCACCAGCGGTGCCCACACCAGAAGAAGCGCCGGGTAAAAAACCGGAAGAGTTCCACTGTGATAGTGCCCGCGCGCTACCCGCCATACAGCATGCGCAAAGTTTGCTGAATAATTTGCAAAGCTACGATAGTCTGAGTGTTGATCAACGTGCACAAATGCGTCGCTTATTGATGTGTATCGCAGATACCGCCGATAAAGCTGCGAAGTTAGCGGAAACCACTCCAGACGATAAACGCTTCCTGACGAAGCTGAAAGGCGATCTACTCAGCACAGTGGAGTATGCACCGATATGGATTATCGTGGCAGTGGCATTAGCTCTGTCGCTGGGCACCATGGTCGGCTGGCGTCGTGTTGCAACCACCATTGGTGAGAAAATCGGTAAAAAAGGCATGACGTATGCGCAAGGTATGGCAGCACAGATGACCTCTGCGGTCTCCATTGGCGTGGCCAGCTATACGGGTATGCCAGTATCCACCACGCATATCCTTTCTTCATCCGTCGCAGGTACTATGCTGGTCGATGGTGGTGGAGTGCAAAGCCGGACGATTAAAAATATCGTGCTCGCATGGGTATTTACCTTACCAGTTTCCATCATGCTGTCAGGCGCACTCTACTGGGTTGCACTGCAATTCATTAACTAACGCCGCATCGTCATCCTTTCTGGCCGGGTTTACTGACCCCAGCTCGGTCAGAAAGGATGGATTCAACAGCCTTACCTGCCCTTCTTTATCCTTTAGTGCCAAATGGCAAGAGCTATCAGGCTGATCAACACCAGGCCACATAGCGCGCTAGTCAAAATAAACTGCCCGCGTACACGTTCGCAACGACGAATAAACTCTTCATCATGATGATCGCGATAACGCTGAGTCCAGATATAGCGCACCAGCCGTACTTGTTTGCCTGGCTGTCCATGTGAGGTGAAAAAACCTGCACCATCAACATATTGATATAGCAATGGATCGCACCCACGAAGTACAAAAAGCAGCGCGCGCAAAGAAGAGAAGTAACGCGCCATATTCACTAAACAAATCACACATAAAGCCCAGAAAAGCGCGATGGTGCTTATCATGATCCCCTCCTGGCTTATCACCACGGCAACGGTTCCGGCGGGATAACGCCGAACACGCCCCACGATCAATTATCAACCACTATTGAATCGGACCGAATTGTTTTTCTGCAAGAAGATGACGATCACAAACACATTTGAGGCCATCTTTATCCAGTGTAGGAGATTTGGTCAAAATTTTTCCAGCGATGTTTAACCTGGCGGCAGAAAATTCATGTTGATCGCAGTCGCAAAGGAAACTGCAAACGTCAGCATCGCTTAACAGCCGGGGCTATACTCACTATCATAATAATAAAATTACCCGTGCTTAAAGAAACGGTATGATGAAATCTACGGCGACCATCGCGCAATCCTCGCAATAGATTTCGGCACGTTGTGATATTGCAAAAGCGTTCTGCCAACCAGATCGCATATGCCCTAAATAATTCGAGAAGCAAGGCTGTAACGACCCGGAATGACCGGGTTGCGCAGGTACAGCCAACACCGCTACGACTTGAAGTATGGTGGGTAACCAACGGAAGGAGTATTATCATGGCTTACAAACACATCCTGATTGCAGTAGACCTTTCTCCCGAAAGTAAACTGCTGGTAGAAAAAGCAGTTTCGCTGGCACGTCCTTACGATGCAAAAGTGTCACTGATCCATGTCGATGTGAATTATTCCGATCTCTATACTGGCTTAATTGATGTAAACCTGGGCGATATGCAAAAGCGTATTTCCGAGGAGACCCACAGCGCGCTCTCTGAGCTTTCTCAAAACGCGGGCTATACCATCAGCGAAACGTTGAGCGGCAGCGGCGATTTAGGCCAGGTTCTGGTAGATGCCATTCGAAAATACGAGGTGGACCTCGTGGTGTGCGGGCACCATCAGGATTTTTGGAGCAAGCTGATGTCTTCTGCCCGACAGCTTATCAACACCGTCCATATCGATATGCTGATTATACCGCTGCGCGATGAGGATGATGACGCGTAACGCTACGCCCGGCTAAACCTACCGAATGCTTATCCGGCTCTGCATGCGGAAGAATCCCCGGGAACTTACATAAGTGACCGGGGATGAATGAGCACAGCCAACGCCGAGGCAGCGTCAAGGGGTAACGGGTATCCCCTAAAGCATTGGCGTTGCATCAAGACGGCAAGCGAACGCATCCCGACGAGCTTACATCAGTAAGTGATTCGGGTAAGTAAGCGCTGCCAACGCCGAGGCAGCGTCAGGGGTAACGGGTATCCCCTAAAGCATTGGCGTTGCATCAAGACGGCAAGCGAACGCATCCCGACGAGCTTACATCAGTAAGTGATTCGGGTAAGTAAGCGCAGCCAACGCCGAGGCAGCGTCAAGGATGACGGGGATAGATATCAAAGCGATGACTCTTAGTCACTACCGCTGACTGCGTCGCGACATCCCCTAGCGGGGGCGCATAATCAGGCCGCTTCACGACAACGCGTTTTTTTGCCAGCTGACGGGCGGGCTCCAGCAAGCCATCGGCGTCAAGATCGGCCCCCACCAGCGACTGAAACACCCGCATTTCCTTCTTCACCAGCGCACTTTTCTGCTTATGGGGATACATTGGATCGAGATAAACTACGTCGGGCGGTGGCGTAATATCGGTGAGCGCGGTCAGGCTTGAGGCATGAAGTAATGTTAGCCGCTCGCGCAACCAGCCGCCGATTTCCGCATCCTGATAACCCCGCGCCAGACCATCATCCAGCAGCGCCGCGACTACGGGATTTCTCTCAAGCATACGCACTCGACAGCCTACGCAAGCGAGTACAAATGCATCCCGTCCCAAGCCCGCCGTCGCATCGACCACATCAGGCAGATAACCACTCTTAATACCTACCGCTTTTGCTACCGCTTCCCCACGCCCGCCGCCAAACTTACGGCGGTGAGCCATTGCACCTGCAATGAAGTCAACAAAAATGCCTCCAAGTTTGGGTTCGTCACGCTTACGCAGTTCAAGATGCGTGGCCGTCATTACCAGCGCCATTATCGCATCATCCTCATGCTGTAACTGCCAACGGTCAGCCAAAACAGATAAGGCGCCGTCACCGGCGCCTGATTCATTGAGTAAACAGATTTTCACGCTAAGGATTATCCCTTAATGCCGTAATGTTCCAGCATGGCGTCAAGCTGCGGTTCACGTCCACGGAAACGCCTGAACAGATCCATTGGCTCTTCGGAACCCCCGAGCGTCAGGATATTATCAAGGAAAGACTGCCCGGTTTCGCGGTTGAAAATCCCCTCAGCCTCAAAGCGTGAATATGCGTCAGCCGCCAGCACATCGGCCCACAGGTAGCTGTAATACCCTGCAGCATAGCCGCCTGCAAAAATATGGCTGAATGCATGCGGGAAGCGTCCCCAGGAAGGGCCGGGTACCACCGCAACGAGCTTTTTAATCTCTTGCAACATCTCAAGGATCTGCGCACCTTTTGCCGGATCAAACTCCGCATGCAAGCGGAAATCAAACAGGCCAAACTCTAGCTGACGCAGGATAAACAGTGCGGCCTGATAATTTTTTGCGGCCAGCATTTTATCCAACAATGCCTGAGGCAACGATTCACCCGTTTGATAATGCCCCGAGATAAACGCCAGCGCCTCCGGCTCCCAGCACCAGTTTTCCATAAACTGGCTTGGCAGCTCAACGGCATCCCATGGTACACCGTTAATACCTGAAACCCCCGGGGTTTCAATACGGGTCAGCATATGGTGCAAACCATGGCCGAACTCGTGGAACAACGTGGTCACTTCATCGTGCGTAAAGAGCGCAGGCTTACCATTTATCGGACGATTGAAGTTACAGGTCAGATAAGCAACCGGTTTCTGTAGTGAGCCATCGGCGCGACGCATCTGGCCTACGCAATCATCCATCCATGCACCACCGCGTTTGTGCTCGCGCGCATAGAGATCCAAATAGAAACTGCCGCGTAATTCCCCGCTCTCATCAAACAGATCGAAAAAACGGACTTCGGGATGCCAGACATCAATATCCTTACGCTCTTTCGCGGTGATGCCATAAATACGCTTCACTACTTCAAACAGGCCGTTAACCGCACGCTCTTCCGGGAAATAGGGGCGTAGCTGCTCGTCACTGATTGAGTACAGGTGCTGCTTTTGCTTTTCCCCATAGTACGTCAGGTCCCACGGGTTCAGTTCGTCAACACCGTGCTCTTTTTTGGCAAAAGCACGCAACTGCTCAAGCTCTTTTTCGGCCTGTGGCCGTGCACGTACGGCTAAATCGGTCAGAAAGTCGGTCACCTGTGCCGGGTTCTCTGCCATTTTTGTCGCCAACGACTTATCAGCATATGAGGAAAAACCTAGCAGCTGTGCCAACTCGTGACGCAGTGCCAGCTCTTCCGCCATCACCTCGCTGTTATCCCACTTCCCGGCATTAGGCCCTTGATCGGACGCGCGGGTTGAATAGGCGCGGTACATCTCTTCGCGCAGCGCCGGATTATCACAGTAGGTCATCACCGGCAGATAGCTGGGAATATCCAGCGTCAGCAACCATCCATTTTGTTCTTTGGCTTCGGCCTGTGCCTTTGCCGCCGCCAGCGCACTCTCTGGCATACCGGCAAGCTCGCTCTCATCGGCAATCAGCTTGCTCCAGCCCATGGTCGCATCCAGCACGTTGTTGCTGTAGGTCGAACCCAGTTCAGACAAACGCGCCGCAATCTCACCGTAGCGTTTTTGTTTCTCTTTCGACAGGCCAATACCGGACAACTCAAAGTCACGCAGTGCGTTATCAACCGCTTTTTTCTGCGGCACACTAAGCTGCAGATAGCTGTTCTCTTTCAGGTTACAGTACGCCTGATACAGCCCTTCATGCTGCCCTACCCAAGTACCGTATTCTGAGAGCAATGGCAACGCCTGCTCATAAGCCTGACGCAGCTCGGAACTGTTTTGAACGGCGTTTAGATGGCTCACGGGAGAGAAAATACGACTCAAACGGTCATCGACCTCTGCCAAAGGCTGGCAAAGGTTATCCCATGTATAAGGTGCGCCCTGAGCAACCACTTTTTCAACCACCGCGCGACAATCATCCAGTGCGGCCTGTACAGCTGGCACCACGTGCTCTGGCTTGATTGCGGAGAATGGCGGATAGGTAAACGAAGAAAGTAACGGATTGGTCATGACACAGTCCCTTTATGGTTGTGAGTGGGCGCAGCGATTCGCGCAATCTTTTTAACATGCGGCTAAGTGTAACGGAAATCAATGGGGGCAACGGGGACTTTGTTGTCGTTCGCTGGCGATTAAAACCCATTCTCCAGAAAAGCGCGATACCGGTGACGCCGTATTATAAGCCCTTGGGCGCGTCGCATCACAGTCGGTGAGGACATCAGAACATCGGACTCAAATCGCTTATTTTCGTCATATTGACGGGGCGCATCTATCACTCGCCCGGTAAAATGATAAAAGCCTCGATTTGGTGTCATGCTTTCACCCCATCCGGCAATCATCCCTGATATAATCATGCGCTTCTAAAGGTTCTCATGCTTTTTCCTGCATCCGTTGCTGTGCGCCGTTCTGTGGGTAATCCGTGAGGTAATAATTGTAAAAATTGACTTAATATCAATTAAAACCTTATAAATTCAACAGGATAGGTAAAATGCTCAGTTATCGCCACAGTTTTCATGCCGGCAATCATGCCGATGTTCTCAAACATACGGTCCAGAGCTTGATCATTGAGGCCCTGAAAGAGAAAGAGAAACCTTTCCTCTATTTGGATACGCATGCTGGTGCGGGCCGCTATCAGTTAAGCGGAGAACACGCCGAGCGCACCGGTGAATATCTGGAGGGGATCGCCCGCATTTGGCAACAGGACGATCTACCCACGCTGATGACACCTTACATCGACGCCGTTAAGGCGCTGAATCCAAATGGAAAGCTGCGTTTTTATCCTGGCTCGCCATTGATTGCGCGCCATCTGCTGCGTGAAGATGACAAACTTCAGCTCACCGAGCTGCACTCCAGCGATTACCCGCTGCTGCGCGGTGAATTTCTGAAGGATACGCGTGCGCGCACAGACCGCTCAGATGGCTATCAGCAGTTGAAGGCCAAATTGCCGCCACCGTCGCGCCGGGGTTTGATTCTTATCGATCCGCCTTACGAACTGAAAACCGATTATCAGGCGGTCGTCAGCGGCATTCAGGAAGGACACAAACGTTTTGGTACTGGTGTGTTTGCGCTATGGTACCCGGTCGTCCTGCGTCAGCAGATCAAACGCATGAGCAAAGCGCTCGAAGGGACTGGCATTCGCAACATTCTGCAAATTGAGTTGGGGGTACGTCCGGATAGCGATCGGTTTGGAATGACCGCTTCCGGTATGATCGTCGTGAACCCACCGTGGAAGCTGGAGCAGCAAATGCGTGACTTACTGCCATGGCTGCATAACACGCTGGTCCCTTCCGGTACCGGACATACTAGTGTGAGCTGGATCGTACCAGAATAAACCATGCGGGCCGGTATCCGGCCCGTTGATTACAGCGTAAAAACGGCAAAATCCCGCGCGAATTCCGTTGCCGGGAAAATGTCCCGGCACTCAGCCAGCAACCTTTCCATATCGGCATAGCCATAACGCGAGCTAAAATGCGTCGCGATCAGGCGTTTCGCACCAGCCTGTTTTGCCGCTGTAGCGGCCTGATGCGTCGTCGAGTGCCCGCGCCCGTTGGCCTTTTCCTGCATCGCCGCTTCTAAGGTTGCTTCATGTACCATCACATCAACCTGCCGCGCCATCTCACTGGCAACCGCCGTCGGTGCAGTATCGCCAAAGATCGCCAGCGATTTTCCTTTGGTGTAGGTGCCAAGGTAATCTTTCCCACAAACCTCACG
Organism: [Pantoea] beijingensis; assembly: GCF_022647505.1. Classification (NCBI taxonomy): domain Bacteria; kingdom Pseudomonadati; phylum Pseudomonadota; class Gammaproteobacteria; order Enterobacterales; family Erwiniaceae; genus Erwinia; species [Pantoea] beijingensis. Next base: position 184,743 of record NZ_CP071409.1, on the reverse strand, counting down.
GCCATCGTCCATTATCACGGTTTCCCCGCGTTTGAGCTGCTGAAACCACGGGCCTGCCGCAATTCCTTCAGCTTTTAAACGTTCGGCATCCAGTACCCCGGGTTTATCATGTTCCTGAATGCGATAGCCATAACACTCAATGACATGCGCCATCGGCCAGGCCGTAACAATATAGTGCCCGTCATCGAACACCTCCCCCGCCTCAATCTCAATAATCTCCAGCGGGAAAGTCACATAAGAGGCGCTCAGACTGAGGCTCGTTTCCACAAAAGATTTCAGTCCTTTTGGCCCATACAGTGTTAACGGCGTCATCACTCCACCCATTGAGCGACTGGTTAGCAGACCCGGCAGGCCAAAGATATGATCGCCATGCAGATGCGTAATAAAAATTTTATCCAGTTTGCCCGGTTTGAGTGGGCTACGCATAAATTGATGCTGCGTCGCTTCACCGCAGTCAAACATCCAGATAGCACCGCTACGGCAGTTATCCAACGTGAGTGCAATCGCGCTCACATTACGTTCTCTGCTGGGCGTGCCGGCACCGGTACCAAGAAAAATGAGTTCCATTATTAGCAATTCCAGGCTTTATTAATTACCTTCACCCTATCACAACCATAGATGCAAACTTTGCGGCAATCTGTCGAGTAGCGTTACACTCTATGCCAATTTACTTTTATTAATTATGGAATACATTCGATGACCAAACATTATGACTACCTGGCAATTGGTGGCGGTAGCGGGGGCATTGCATCGATTAACCGCGCGGCTATGTACGGACAAAAATGTGCACTGATCGAAGCTAAAGATCTGGGCGGCACTTGCGTGAATGTCGGTTGCGTGCCAAAAAAAGTGATGTGGCATGCCGCTCAGATCGCAGAAGCGATCCACCAGTACGGCCCGGATTATGGGTTTGATACCACCGTTAACCAGTTTAACTGGGCTACCCTGATTAAAAACCGCAGCGCCTACATTGACCGTATACATACTTCTTACGAAAACGTATTAGGCAAAAATAACGTCGATGTGATTAAGGGCTATGCACGCTTTGTTGACGATCACACCGTAGAAGTGAATGGTGAGAAAATCACTGCCGATCATATTCTGATCGCTACCGGTGGCCGCCCAAGCCATCCCGATATCCCTGGCTCAGAACACGGTATCGACTCAGATGGCTTCTTTGATCTGACCGAGATGCCAAAGCGCGTTGCCGTAGTCGGTGCAGGCTATATTGCCGTTGAAATTGCCGGTGTAATGAACGCACTGGGAGCGGAAACACATCTGTTCGTGCGTAAACACGCGCCTTTGCGTACTTTCGATCCGCTGATTGTGGAAACACTGCTTGAAGTGATGAACACGGAAGGCCCAACGCTGCATACTGAATCTATTCCAAAAGAAGTGGTAAAGAATGCTGACGGCAGCCTGACGCTGAAACTGGAAAACGGCAAGACATTCGAGGTCGATAGTCTGGTTTGGGCAATTGGTCGCGAGCCGGAAACCGATAACTTCAATCTGAAAGCCACCGGCGTAAAAACCAACGCGAAGGGCTACATTGAAGTCGATAAATATCAGAACACCAACGTTAAAGGCATTTATGCCGTGGGTGATAACACTGGCGCAGTAGAGCTAACACCCGTTGCGGTTGCTGCCGGCCGTCGCCTGTCAGAACGTCTTTTTAACAATAAACCTGAAGAACATCTGGACTATAGCAATATTCCAACCGTGGTATTTAGCCATCCACCGATTGGTACCGTTGGCCTGACCGAGCCAGAAGCACGCGAAAAATATGGCGATGACGATGTCAAAGTATACAAATCATCCTTTACCGCCATGTACACTGCCGTTACACAGCATCGTCAGCCGTGCCGTATGAAGTTAGTGTGTGCGGGTAAAGATGAAAAAATTGTCGGTATCCATGGCATTGGCTACGGGATGGATGAAATGCTACAGGGCTTCGCCGTGGCGCTGAAAATGGGCGCAACCAAGAAAGACTTCGATAACACCGTTGCGATCCACCCTACCGGCGCTGAAGAGTTCGTGACTATGCGTTAATTCGGGAAAGTATTTTTTTATTTTCCTGAACGTGAAAACTGGCCATAACGGGCCAGTTTTTTTATTCACACAAATGAATGAACGGTGATTGCCAAATTTATTATTCTGGCAATTTATAGGCTTGTCGAGCCAGTAATTTCCATTCCCCGGCTTTATCTTTTTTCCATATTTGCATTACCCCGATTTTCACTTCTCCGGGTTTACCACTATCGTTGGTTTTCGCTTCCAGCGTATGCCTGACGACGGCAACATCATCGTTAACATCAATGGTCTGATTATTCAGGTTAAGCGTTTTAAAATCAGAACGACCGGTAACCAGGTCGTCAATAAATTCAGCACGATTTTCCAGCTTCCCACTGGAGTGTCCGTAGGTAAGATTTGGCGCGCTGACTTTTTCCAGGACCCCTTGATTAACATTCAGCATCGCCTGGCGCATCACTTCTACTGCATCGCCAACCGCTTTGGTATCTGCACTCTGAGCCTGTGCAAAACAGGTACTGCTTAGCGACAATGTTAACAGCGCCACGCCTGCCAGTAATTTTTTCATCTGATGTTGTCCTGTAATGTTAGGTATAAAACGTTAAGGTCGTCGAATACTAGCGAATCAAATTAGGTTCATCCGTGATCCGCGTCATATTACCGAGACCAAAAACATAAAAATGAAACATTGTTTCAATTTAATAAAATATATTAATTATGACGCGGCGTTTTATTTAGGGTTATTTTTTCAGTACATTCTCACTAGCAACACAACACAGGATTAAGTATTTATATCGTTCGGCACACAAAAAATGCTCCAGCGCGACAGGACGTGTTTTATGTGCGCACTGCATAAATTATTAGGGTGCGAGTTCGTTGATGAAGGGTGCGATTTTCTGGTACGGCAGCGGCTGAATAATCTGCATCCGCTCAGTTCAAGCAATCGGCCGCGGATACGTAAAGTTGTCCTTAATCTCGTCGCGGGACGCAGTACCGCAAAAGGATATGCCCAGGCCGTTCTCATTATTGAACGGCCTGAGACACAGGCGGCTACCCGTTCTCGCCCGCCTTATTAATCATCAAACCTGCTGCTCTGCTGCATTCAACGCCGAAGATGGCTGCCGGTTTAACGCGGCATAGAACTGATGCCCAAGCCAACCCGCTGCCGAGTTGATCGCCGCCGGAACGCTTTCCTGTAGCGTTTGCGTCATTTTGTCCGCGACGGCTGAGCCTACGACCTCTGCGGCAGGAGCAGCAAAGAATACCGGAGTAGATGACACAACGTTGGCCGCATGGCTTATCGCGCTTATCGCAGCAGCATTAAAACCCTGGCTGGCAAGTGCTCCACTAATCGCACTGCGCAGGGAAATTACTCCGGCAAAACCTCCGGCCAAAACCGCAGTTTTCCCGATGCTCGGCGCAGACAGCACACTGTTGGCGGCTCTGAGGCTATCGGTCGCAATATCCAGCGGTAGCCTGGCAACGCGGTGTGCCGCATTTTTTAGCGTATCACTGACAACGTGAGTATTTTTAAGCGCGGTAAATTGCTGTTGCCAGTCCTCCCGCCCTAACAAATACTCCGGCCCGGTACGCCCTTTGTTTTCATCTACTGCATGTAAAATCGCATTCATCGCCCCACCCGATGCCAAACCTCCTGCAGCAGAGAGCCAGGTGTCTGTTTCTCCGGCAGCTTTCGCTCCCGCAAAATGCGTTACCGTTGCAGCTGTAGCAAGGCGGACCAGGTTACGCACGGAATAAGCCTGGGATGCAACCCCGGTTTCCACCATTGTCGTCAACAGACTCGGCTTTAACTCTTTCACCGCGTCACGTATCAGTGGATGTAGCTCATCATCTTTGGCAGAAAGCCAGGGGCGGGTCGCCGTCGCACGGTCCAGCAACGAACTTCCAATACTATCCACAATACCCGCCTGCAGCCCCGCATGCAGACCTACTTCTGCGGCGCTGTGGGCGAATGAACTTAGCAAGGGTATTTTATCGTAAGACACGGATGCCACGGCAAACGGAATTGCCCGCACGGTGCCGCGTGCCACCTGGCCCAATCTGTCCAGCTGCTGGCCTTTGGCTAACACCGCCTCAATTGAGGCCGGCGTCTCACCCATTTTATGCAACTCCCGAGTGCGTGATTCAATCAGAGTCCGCATCTCAGCATAGTTATCGCCATTGATACAATGGCCAAACAGATTATCAAGTTTGTGATGAATTGCCGCTTCATTTGCCGAGCCATAGACGCTGTCTTTCGCAAAATGCAAGCTCTCGTACGCACTAACCGCCGCAGACGTCGCCACCGAATTGCCCGAAGCAATCGAAGCCGGACGTGATTCTGCGGTATGTTCCGGTAATGGGAAAGATCCTGCGGCAGGGTTATGTACTAAGCTAATGGAATTGGCCATATAAACGATCATCCTAAAGAAATTCTAATGAGTTAGATGAGTGGCAAAATGGCGTAAGGGGTTCCGTCTCATGTCATGTTAAATCATACGAAAAGAGGGTTAACGAACCGTCGCGCGTCTCTCTGCTCATGGATTGCTCAATCGGGTGCCGTCTGTTTTATGAAATCGATAAATGCTCTGAGTGGTGCAGGTACAAATCGCCGTCCGGAATAATAGAGGAAAGGGCCAGAAAAAGAGGGCCACCACGGCTCCAGTACCGGAACCAACTCACCGCTGGCAAATTGGGGTTGCAGCCACTCCTCAAACAGATAGACCAAACCACAGCCTGCAACGGCAACCGCTACGCCCAGATCAACCGCGCTACCGATACGAACAATCAACGGGCCATGTGCATCAATGAGTATGGTTTCCTGATCTTTTACAAACTCCCACACCGGTGTGTTGCCGCCGGGAAAACGTCCGCGGATACATGTGTGGTTCATTAATTCATGCGGGTGGGTTGGATGGCCGTGGCGTTCAAGATACGCTGGCGCAGCCGCCAGCGCGAAGCGTTGTACGCGCTCGCCAATAGGCACGGCGATCATATCCTGCTCCAGGCGCTCATCGTAACGGATCCCCGCATCACAGCCAGCGGCAAAGATGTCCACAAAACTCTCTTCGGTGATGATTTCCATCTGAATATCAGGATAAGCATTGAGGAAAGAAGGCAATATCGCGGGCAATACTAGCCGTGCGGCACTAATAGGAACATTAAGTTTTAGCGTACCGACTGGCTTATCGCGATACTGGTTTACCGAATCTAACGCCGCCTCGACCTCTCCCAACGCGGGCAACAGCCGCGACAGTAACAGCCGTCCTGCCTCAGTTGGCACCACGCTGCGGGTAGTACGATGCAGCAAACGTACACCGGTTTGCGCCTCCAGCCGTCTGACAGCTTCGCTAAAACCTGACGCACTGGCACCACTTTCACGAGCACCGGTCCGAAAGCTGCCCGCTTTTGCCACCGCGACAAACGCGCGTAAATCGCTCAACTCACTTTTCATTGATTGTTCGCCATTTCGTACAACCCATACCGATTGTGTCGGATTATCATTCCCCATAGAAGGGATTATTGTCAGGTGTTGCTCACAAAAAAAGGAACGGACAATGACACGCACGATACATAACGATCGTTTTCAATTAGGCGATCACCAGGTTAACCGTATGGGCTACGGCGCGATGCAGCTCGCCGGTCCGGGCGTTTTTGGGCCACCTAAAGATGTCGAAGCCGCGCGAGCGGTGCTCAGGGCAGCGATAGATGCCGGAGTCAATCATATTGATACCAGCGATTATTATGGTCCACATCTCACCAATCAGTTAATTCATGAGACGCTTGCACCCTATGCAGACGATCTGGTCCTTGTGACTAAAATTGGTGCGCGCCGTTCACAAACGGGGAAATGGCTGGCGGCACTTTCCCCGGAGGAAGTACGTCAGGCAGTGGAAGATAATCTGCGTAACCTGGGTCTGGAACAGTTGGCGGTCGTCAATTTACGGCTAATGTTTGGGGTCCACCAGCCAGCAGAGGGATCCCTTGAAACACCGCTACGGGCGCTAGCAGAGCTACAAAAAAGCGGTTTGATACGGCATATTGGCTTAAGCAACGTCACGTTGAACCAGGTCAAACAAGCCCGGGAGATTTGTCAAATTGCCTGCGTGCAGAACCATTACAATCTGGTTCAGCGACAGGATGATAGTCTGATCGATATGTTGGCGGAGGATGGTATCGCATATGTGCCCTTCTTTCCGCTCGGTGGATTTACGCCCATCCAGTCATCAAAGCTAAGTGCGTTAGCGACACGGCTGAATGTGACACCCTTGCAAGTCGCCCTTGCATGGCTGCTCCAGCGTTCCGCTAACATCTTACTCATTCCCGGCACCTCATCAGTCGCACACCTGCATGAAAACCTGGCAGCGGCGACATTACAGCTCTCCGACGAGGATATCCAGATTCTTAACACCCTTGGCGAATAGAATACACCGCGTCATTGCGTGCGGCACAACGCAGCCATAAAATCCGCGTCGGAGGCCAGTGATTGTAGAGACGCGGCTTGACGTGATGAAGAAGGCTGACGGCAGCCTGTCGCTGGAACGCGAAAAGGTTGACGTCTCTCTCTATCCTTTGGCAGGCGTACACGTCACACGCAACTTACTGCTTTACTCAATCTCCCTAGCCAAACCCGACCCACGCCTGCCGGTTATTCACATCCAGCGTTGCTGAAGTATGCCCATTCCCCAGACTCGCCATACTAATGTTGTTCGCCAGACCATGCTTATCCAGCGTGGAAAGCATTGCCCGCACATTACCGGCCGACCCCTGATCGTTCGCACCCACCAGGAAAACCTGGGTGTCTTGTGCTGAACGAAGGAGATGGCGGGCAAAGGCATCCTCCAGCGGCAGGCCGCCAGAACCGCTGCGCTTCGGGTTATCCATATGTAACGCGATGCTTTTTCCGTCCTGGACAATCATTGCCGCCAGGCAAGGTGCGAGATCGGTGGTGAACAGTGCTGTTTTCTGACGTGGCGGCTGCTGCATAATCTGCGCCCGGTTATTCCCTTGGGCAAAAAACTGCAACTTATAACCTTCATCGGCAAAGCGTTCATGGGAGCGACGAAAAGGAACTCCATCGTTTTGCTTGTTCATGCCCAGTTGCAGCGTTTGCAATGACGTCAGTGTGAGTAATGCCTTCGTCGGAAAAGCTTGCAACGGGTTGTCGGACACATTCAGCTGTTTAAGCTGCGTCAGCCCACCCAGTGAATCGGGAAGCGACGTTAGCCCGCGTCCGCTTAGATCGAGTGACTCACCGCGGCACTGAAAGGCGTCTGAAATAACATGGCTTGCCGAAGCACGCACTGTAGCTTCTCCCGCAGTGGGTGCTGCCGCGGCCCAGCTTTTGAGATCCGCATGAAGGTCGCTTAAGTGCATACCGGGTGCAGCAGCTTTAATATCAGTGGATAACAAAGCCGTTTCTGTCCCAGGTAGCATATTTGTGGGGCGCAGCCCCGAAAAATTAACATGCATAAGTCATTACCCGCCTGAAAATACCACTAGGTGGAACGAAACACCTGAGAGTTCCTGCCGAATTGATATTCTCTGAAAGGATTAACCAGTTTGTCCGCAACAGCGGGACCCTACTTTTCCGGCTATTCGCCAGTCAGCCACACGCACTACCATGAACCAATCTGCGTAAAATCGCACCGGGATGAAGCACCAGACTCCTCAAATTAGAATAAAATCCTTTATTATCATAAATATAATCATTGGCACGAAACCTGCTTCCCTATCTGCATTCTTGTACACAAGAGTGAATTCAACGCCGCATTAGCGCGTGACATACCGTCCTCTGGCGCTTCCTGAGTGTAAAAGGCACGGTGATTGACCCATCTTTTTTGCACACCAGAGGAAAACTTATGTCGCTCGATCGTCGTGATTTTATCAAGCTGGCCAGCCTGTTCGGCCTGAGTGTTGCTCTGCCCTTAACGCGCGCCTGGGCTGCAGATAGGCCCTTGATTGTCGGCTTTATCTACGTTGGCGCACGGGATGACTTTGGTTATAACCAGTCGCATGCCCAAGCCGCGGCAATCATCAAAGCGCTGCCCAACGTCAAGGTGATAGAAGAAGAGAACGTGCCGGAAACGGTCGCCGTTCAAAAAACCATGGAGGCGATGATCCGTCAGGATGGTGCCACGCTGATCTTCCCAACCTCCTTCGGTTATTACGATCCGCACGTCATTAAAATTGCTAAAAAATATCCCGATATCCGTTTCGCTCACTGCGGTGGACTGTGGAAATCCGGCGATCCCACAAATGCCGGCAGTTTCTTCGGTTATATCGATGAGTGCCAGTATCTGAACGGTATTGTCGCCGGCCATATGAGCCAATCGAAAAAACTCGGCTTCGTTGCTGCCAAGCCCGTTCCACAAGTTCTGCGCAATCTAAACGCCTTTACGCTGGGTGCGCGCGCAGTCGACCCAACCATTACCGTCACCGTGATTTTTACCGGCGACTGGTCGCTGCCGGTTAAAGAAGCCGAAGCCGCTAACAGCCTGATTGACCAGGGCTGCGACGTGTTGACCTGCCACGTAGATGGCCCAAAAGTGCTGACCGAAATTGCTGAAAAACGTGGCGTAATGACCTGTGGATACCACGTCAGCCAGGCGGCGCTGGCACCGAAAGGCTACCTGACCGGCGCGGAATGGAACTGGGAAACCCCGTACAAAACACATGTTAGTGCCGAACAGCAAGCAACCCCGATGAATAACTTCATGCGCGGCGGCCTGAAAGAAGGTTTTGTAAAAACGTCGCCATACGGCGCTTCTGTGACCGAAGCCGCCAAAAAACAGGCTGATGAAATCAAAGCCAGCATGCTTGCTGGCGAATTTGTCATCTACAACGGCCCAATCAAAGACAACAAGGGCAATGTGGTTATTGCCGCAGGAACGAAAAAAATACAAACCGATGTTGCTCTGGAAAGCATGAACTATCTGGTTGAAGGCGTCCGCGGTCAAATTTGAGTAACATTATGCATCCTAAAATACTGCTGCCCGGGCTGGCCCGGGCATTACTGGCGGCCCTCCCTGTGCTGCTCTCTTTTATCACCGCAGCACTGCTCTTTGTGCTGTTTCTGGCTATTCAGGGAAAACCTGCGCTGGATGCATGTCAGCTGGTTATTGAGGGCGCATTCGGTTCCTCCTTCGCCTGGGAGAATACGCTGCAGCGGGCGGCGCCGTTGATGCTGACTGCGCTCTGCGTAGCGCTGCCCGCGCGCGTGGGACTGATTATTATTGGGGGTGAAGGGGCATTAGTGCTGGGCGGACTGGCTGCTGCCGTGCTGCCGACCTGGCTCCCGTCCCTGCCACCTGCGTTGATGTGGATCATCATGGCGCTTGGCGCTGCTGTTGTCGGCGGCGTATGGATTGGTATCAGCGGCCTGTTACGTCAAAAACGCGGGCTTAACGAAACCATCAGCAGTCTGTTGCTTTCCTACATTGCCCTCGCCGTTTTTCGCTATCTGGTGGAAGGGCCGCTACGTGACCCGGCCAGCCTGAACAAACCCTCAACGCCACCGCTGGACGATGCCTATCTCATCGGCAGCATTAGCGACAACTTTCAGGTTCACTGGGGTTTCGTCGCTGGAATTGTCGCCTGTCTTCTTGCCTGGATCATTCTGCGCTATAGCGTGACCGGCTTCTCGCTGAGAATTGTTGGCGGGAATGTCAGAACCGCACGCATGATGGGATTACCGGTCGATAAGCTGGTGTTGCTGATGTGCCTGTTCGGTGGCGCAGCGGCGGGGCTGGCTGGCATGTTTGAAATTGCCGCCGTTCAGGGCAGTGCGAATACCGCCTTGATCGCCGGTTATGGTACCAGCGGTATTCTGGTGGCCTTTGCCGCACGTCATCATCCGCTGGGGATCCTGCTGACCGCCACACTCATCGGCGGTATTGAAGCCAGCGGCAGTTTGTTGCAAAGGCGTCTCGATCTACCGGATGCCACCACGCTTATCCTCGAAGGTCTGCTGTTTACCTCGCTATTGGCCTGGGAAGCCCTCGGCCCACATGTCACACGCTGGCGTACCCGTTTGGCGGAGGCGCGTTATTCCGGACACAACAAGGTGATTTCTCATGTCTGAAGTCGAGTTTTCCACGTTCCTGCTGGCGTTACTGGCTGGGGCGGTACGCGTTGGCACCCCTTTTCTGTTTGTCAGCCTTGGCGAATGTCTGACAGAAAAAAGTGGACGCATTAACCTCGGTCTGGAAGGCATTCTGGTGTTGGGTGCCATGACAGGCTATGCCGTGTCTTACGCCAGCGGATCTCCGTGGCTCGGTGTATTGGCGGCTGGCATCGCAGGTCTGGCGGCCGGTTTACTCCACGGTATCATCTGTTCATTGCCAAAAGTGAATGACATTGCCTTTGGCATCGCACTGATCTTACTGGGTAGCGGCTTAGCTTTTTTTCTCGGCAAACCCTTTATCCAACCCCAGGCACCCATGTTGCCCGGCATCAGCTTAGGCAGTTGGTCTTCCGATGAGCGTGTTCGTTCCGCACTCAATATCAACGCGCTGTTTTTTATCGGCGTATTGCTGGCGTTTCTGTTGCACTGGGGCTTACGCAGCACGCGCTGGGGATTGGTCATCCGTTTGGTCGGCGATCACGCCAACTCAGCTCAGGCGTTGGGTTATCGCCCAGTCAGCGTTCGCATTATGGCTACGGCGGTCGGTGGATTCTTCGCGGGCGTTGGCGGCGCGTATCTGTCGCTTTATTACCCCGGCAGCTGGAATGAGGGCTTATCCAGCGGCCAGGGGCTGATGGCTGTAGCGCTGGTGATTTTTGCCCGCTGGAAGCCGCTTAACTGCCTGTGGGCATCACTGCTGTTCGGCGCTGCCGGGGCGATCGGCCCGGCGCTTCAGGCCGTCGGCATCAGCAGCGGTTATTACCTGTTTTCAGCAGCACCTTACATTCTGACGCTGCTGGTGATGATCATCACCTGCCGGCCGAACCATACGCTGAGTGGCGCCCCCGGTGAACTCAGTCTTACAAGGTAGAGGAGACAAATAATGTCTGGTGGACTTGGCGGTTTAAATAAATCACCGAAGGGGGTCGTTGTTGGCCTGGCGCAACTCGCCTTGCCCGATCCTCACACGCGTGCCGCACTCTGGCAACAGACGGAAAAAGTGATCGCAATGATGGCTAAAGCGCGTCGCAGTATGCCTTCGCTCGATCTGATCGTGTTTCCGGAATATTCGCTGCATGGCCTGTCGATGGATACCTCCCCTGAGATCCTGTGTACGCTGGATGGGCCGGAAGTCGCTGCACTGCGAGCTGCCTGTGTCACCTATAAACTTTGGGGCTGTTTTTCCATTATGGAAGCAAATCCCGAGGGTAACCCTTACAACAGCGGCCTTATCGTTGATGATACCGGCGAAATTCGTCTTTATTACCGCAAACTTCATCCCTGGGTGCCGGTTGAGCCTTGGGAGCCGGGTAACTTAGGGATCCCGGTGTGCGATGGCCCGAACGGGAGCAAACTGGCGCTGATTATTTGTCACGACGGGATGTTCCCGGAAATGGCGCGTGAGTGTGCCTATAAAGGCGCAGATATCATGCTGCGTACCGCGGGTTATACCCCACCAATCCGGCACGCCTGGAAAATCACCAACCAGGTGAACGCTTTCACCAACCTGATGCAGACCGCCAGCGTCTGTATGTGCGGCTCAGATGGTACTTTTGATTCCATGGGTGAAGCAATGTTTGTCAATTTTGATGGCGTCACCCTTGCAGAAGGCGGCGGCCGGGCCGACGAAATTATCTGCTGTGAGCTACGTCCCGATCTGGTACGTGAAGCCCGCCTGCATTGGGGGGTGGAAAATAATATTTATCAGTTTGGCCATCGTGGGTATTCCGCCGTCGCCGGTGGCGCGCAGGACTGTCCTTATAGTTATATGACTGATTTAGCCGCGGGACGTTACGTGTTGCCATGGGAGCAGGAGGTGATCCATACCGATGGCACATCCTGCGGGATGCCCCGTCCTGTGCGCCGTTATCAACCTTTATCGCCAAATACGGTAACAGGAGAAAAAAAATGAATAACGTCTTTCTTCCCAGCGCCCCATACGCCTGGCCGTGGAACGGCAACCTGCATCCGGGTAATACCGCACTACTAATTATTGATATGCAGACCGATTTCTGCGGACCAGGAGGTTATGTCGATGCCATGGGCTATGACATCTCCCTGACGCGCGCGCCTATCGCGCCGATTGCACAGCTACTGGCGGAAATGCGACAACATGGCTTTACCCTTATTCATACCCGCGAAGGGCATCGTCCGGACCTCTCCGATTTACCCGCCAATAAACGCTGGCGCTCACGGACTAAGGGTGCAGGTATTGGTGATGAAGGTCCCTGCGGCAAAGTGCTGATCCGCGGCGAGCCCGGTTGGGAAATCATTGATGAACTCGCACCACTCCCTAATGAGGTCATTATTGATAAGCCAGGAAAAGGTTCGTTCTATGCCACCGATCTTGAGCTAATACTGCGTACGCGCGGCATTGAAAACCTGATTTTAACCGGGATCACCACCGACGTTTGCGTACACACCACCATGCGCGAAGCTAACGATCGCGGATTTGAGTGTCTGATCCTTGAAGATTGCTGCGCGGCTACCGATTACAACAATCATCTGGCCGCACTGAATATGGTAAAAATGCAAGGTGGCGTGTTCGGTGCAGTAGGACACTCGTCAATGCTGCTTGAGTGGTTACAGAGAGGCGTCCAATGAAGGCGCCTGGCCTGCAAATCTGGAAGGCGACTAAGAATTTTGGCAGTTTCAGAGCGTTGGATGCCGTGTCCTTTAACGTGCGCGCGGGCACTATCCATGCGTTACTGGGTGAAAACGGGGCGGGTAAAAGCACGCTGGTTAAAGGGCTGGTTGGCTATGACCCGCTGGACGAGGGTAGTCTTCTCATTAACGATCGCGAGCAGTCGGTTCGTACGCCAAAAGAGGCGCATGCACTGGGTATCGGTATGGTCTATCAGCACTTTACCGTCGCCCCAGGCCTGAACGTCGCGGAGAATCTGGTACTGTCGCGTGACGATCTTCCCTGGCGGATCAACTGGCGGCAAGAGCGCGAGCGGTTGCAGGACTTTATGGCGCAGATGCCATTTTCACTGGATATCACCCGTCCGGTGAGTCATCTGGCGGCGGGTGAAAAACAAAAGCTAGAGATTCTTAAACAGCTCTACCTGGCGCGCCGCTTTATTATTCTGGACGAGCCGACATCAGTACTTACACCACAGGAAGCCGATGAGGTACTGGGGTTGATGCGTGATATGGCACACGCGGGAGATATCACCGTCCTGATGATCACCCATAAATTTCGTGAAGTAGAACACTATGCAGATGACGTAACCGTCCTGCGCAAGGGGTGTCATGTTGCCAGCGCCGCCGTGCACGACACGCATCAAAGTGAAATGGCCACCTGGATGATGGGACAGGCCCCCATGGGTCAGCAGCAAACTCAGCACGTCGCTGTGGATGAGGTCCAGCCGGCAATACTTGAGGTGCACCACCTGGATGTTCCCGGCGATAAAGGTACGCTGGCAGTCAAAAATCTCTCGTTACAGGTCAGACCCGGCGAGATAATCGGTATTGCTGGCGTATCCGGCAACGGTCAGCGCGAGCTTACCGAAGCGCTGCTCGGCCAGCGTAAGGCCAGCGCAGGTGAAATTCGCATAAACGGCAAACGCTATCACGCCACCCGCAAAGAGATGCAGCGAGAGAAAGTCTTCAGCCTGCCTGAAGAGCCGCTGCGTAACGCCTGCATTGCCTCCATGAGCGTGGCGGATAACCTGGCGCTACGCAATTATGATCGCCCTCCGATGCGTAAAATGGGCTGGATGCTTAACCGTCGCGCTATCCTCGCCCACGCACAAGAACGCATCGCTGAGTTTACTGTACGCCCCGCCGTCCCTGAACGTCCCGTAGGAACCCTGTCCGGAGGGAATGTGCAGCGTACCGTACTGGCACGAGAATTGAGTGATGACGTTGCGGTACTGATTGTCTCTAACCCTGTTTTTGGACTGGATTTTACCTCCATCGCCGCAATCCATCAGCGAATTATCGATGCCCGTAATCGTGGCACGGCGGTGCTGATACTCAGTGAGGATCTGGACGAATTGCTTTCGCTGTCGGATCGCATTCTGGTGATCCACGATGGAGAGATACACTTTTCCACGCAAACACAGGGCGCGGATCGTGCTGAGTTAGGCCGCCATATGGCCGGGAGCGAAGCATGATCGCCGTTGCTGCATATCCGGCTACATTCACCTTTATTCCAGCCCAGACGGCGTTGGTTATTATTGATATGCAAAGGGACTTTATTGAAGAGGGCGGATTTGGTGCTGCGCTGGGTAATGACGTCACGCCGCTAAAAAAGATTATCCCTGTGGTTGCTACACTGCTGGGGCTGGCGCGAGAACACGGCATCAGCGTGATCCACACCCGGGAATCACATCTGCCGGATCTCAGCGACTGCCCGATCGGAAAACGTCGTTTAGGGGACAGCGGTTTACAGATCGGCGATCCGGGCCCAATGGGACGCATACTGATCCGCGGTGAACCCGGAAACCAAATTATTAATGCGGTCGCCCCCCGGCAGGACGAATGGGTGATTGATAAACCGGGAAAAGGGATGTTTTATCATACCGATATCCACTCACGCCTGCAGTCGGCAGGTATTACTCAGCTGATTTTTGCAGGCGTCACCACCGAAGTCTGTGTACAAACCAGCATGCGCGAAGCGAATGACCGCGGCTACGCAAACCTGCTGATTGAGGACGCCACAGAGAGTTACTTTCCTGAATTTAAGCAGGCAACACTGGCGATGATCGCGGCCCAGGGCGGTATTGTGGGGAAAACGGCGACGCTTGAATCGCTGCGCGCCGCCCTGTTATCCGGTCATATTGCCCAATAAGATATCAGCATGTACGACGTGCGGAGCTCGACGGCCCCGCGCAGGCCACACCGAGATATCGACCACACGATACGGCCTTACAAGGTACCGTTTCCGCCATCTGAACACCACACCTGGCCGGAGGTAAAGCTACTCTCATGTGAAGCCAGCGTCACATAGAGCGGCGCAATTTCGGCGGGCTGACCGGGGCGTCCGAGCGGCGTTGACGCACCAAACTGCATCACTTTTTCCTGCGGCTGTCCGCCGCTGGACTGCAGCGGTGTCCAGTACGGTCCGGGGGCCACCGCATTAACGCGGATACCCTCTTCGCCCAGTTGCTTAGCCAGCGATTTGGTGAAGGCCACAATCGCCGCTTTGGTCTGCGCGTAATCCAGTAGAATTTCACTGGGCTTATAAGCCTGCACCGACGACGTATTAACGATCGAAGCCCCGCGCGGCAGGTGCTCCAACGCCGCTTTGGTGATCCAGAACAACGCATAGACGTTCGTTTTAAAGGTCGCGTCAAAATCTTCGGTGCTCAGATCGCGGATCGATTTTGCAAACTGCTGCCGGCCGGCATTGTTAACCAGGATATCAAGGCCACCCAATTTCTCTGCCGCCTCTTTTACCAGCCGTTGGCAAAATGATTCGCTGCGAATATCGCCAGGAATGGCAACCGCTTTACGTCCTTCGGCTTCAATCAGCTTAATCACTTCTACCGCGTCCGATTCCTCTTCCGGCAGATAGTTAATGGCCACATCAGCCCCTTCACGCGCGTAGGCGATGGCTACCGCGCGGCCGATACCGGAATCACCGCCGGTGATTAGCGCCTTCCTGCCCGCCAGTCTTCCCGATCCGCGATAACTTTTTTCACCATGGTCGGGGACCGGGATCATTTTACTGGCCAGGCCCGGTGCGGATTGTGGCTGCTCAGGAAAAGGGGGGACGGGATAGTCGCCAGCGGCTAGCAGTTTGTTGTGTTCGCTCATGCTGTGCTCCTTCGGTAATTAACTTCGGAGTAATAAAGCATAGTCCACATGTGACGAATGTCACATCGACCTGCTGTGATGGCGAGTCGGGACTCTCCCGTTACCACACCCGCAGACTTGAGATAAAAGTGAATGTTTTGCGCAATATGCCAGGCTTAACAGAGTACTCGTTCGTTGTTAACACACTATGAGGGCAAACATTGTATGGGTTTTCTTGGCTGGACCGCAGCAATTGGCGGCCTGTTGTTATTGATGTCACTGGCATCAGGATGGATACATCGCGGCCCTATCACCTCATTTAGCCTATACCTTATTGCAGGCGTGATCTGTGGCCCATGGGTGTTGGATTTATTACGGATAGACATCGTTGAACATGCCAATCTGTCGGCACGCCTGACCGAAATTGCGATGGCAGCATCGCTGTTTATCACCGGCCTTAAACTACGCTTACCCTTTCGCGCTCATAGCTGGCGCATTGGGCTGATGTTAGCCTTTCCCGCGATGTTGATGACCGTCGCGGGGATTGCCATCGCCGCGCACTACCTCGCCGGGTTTTCGTGGCCGCTTTCGCTGGCATTCGGCGCCATCGTCGCTCCCACCGATCCCGTGCTTGCCAGCCTGATATCAGTCAATGACGCCCGGGACGATGACTCATTACGCGTTGCGCTTTCCAGTGAAGCGGGCATGAACGATGGTTCCGCGCTACCACTATTAATGCTCGCCGTATTGCTCATTACCAGCCAAACGCCGGTTTCACCCGGTATGCTCGCCCACTGGGCGACAATTGATGTTTTGTGGGCGCTAGTAGGCGGTGTTGCCATTGGTTTTGCATTGGGAAGTGCGATTGGCGTGCTGGCCACCCATTTACGCAGCGTACATCAGGATATTGCTCCGAACGATTTTCTGGCACTGGCGCTGATTGCATTGAGCTACGCGGCGGCTCAGGCGCTTGACGCATCCGGTTTCCTCGCGGCATTTGCTGCTGGCGTTGGCCTGCGACGTGCCGAGCTGCGTGTAATTGCGCGGCATCCACCAGAGAACTTACCGGAGAACGATCAACACCCACCCGCTGAAGCGCTGGTGAATATTAACCAGCGTCACCATTACGCCGGTGAAGGCCTGACAAAGTCCGTCGGTCTGGTGGTCGGTGATGCACTCTCTTTTGGTGATACCGTTGAACGCCTGCTGGCTGCGGTGATGGTGGTTGTCCTCGGTATTACACTGGCCCATCACTGGGATTTGACCGGCTTATTGCTCGCGGCAATCCTGTTTATCGTTATCCGTCCACTCGCCGTTTATATCGCAACCATGGGGAGCAAGATGCCGTCAGGAAGGCGAATGCTGATCGGTTGGCTAGGGATACGCGGTATCGGCAGCATTAACTATATTGCCTATGCCTGGATGCATGGCGTTGTTGGCGCCGATGCCAGGCGCATGGTGGATATGGCCTTTACGCTGGTGGTTGCCAGCATTGTGGTGCATGGCATGACCGTTACGCCGTTGCTTAACAGAAGAGAAGCCCGCTTGCTGGCCCAGCGGCAGCAGGATGACCAATCCTGAGCATCACCCTGTCCCCATGACAGAAGCAGACTCACGAGACGGCACGCCGCCGTTGATAAAAAACAGAATGATCCCCCTACGCGGTATCGGTAATGCTTCCTAAACTGATAAAAACCCACGAGGAAAACACCATGTTTAAACTGATACGTTCACTTTTTTACAGCCCCGAAGAGTTATTACAGGTGATGAGTCGTAGCGATATTGAGGAATCGATTGCCGATGGTGAGCGCATCATTATTGATGAAGATGGTAACGCGATGGTTAATAACCTCAATGAAGAGGTGCAACGCGACTTCGATTATCACGTTAACGTCCTGAAGCGAGCGCAATGATATGGGAACCGCCATTTTTATGGTACTGATGGTATGCGGTTACTGGTATACCAGTCGCGATCTCTCTACCCGATTGAAAATAAAGCGTACGTTCGGCTGGGATGTCTATTTTCTGGTCGCGCTTTATGGTTGTATTTTCGTACTGCAAGGGGTAGCGGCCACAGGAATTATCTGGCTACTGCTGCTTAGTACCTCCGCAGTGATGAACGCGTTGCCGCTGTTTGATAGCGGAACACATCACCATTACCAGATTGATTTTATGACCTGGAGTTTTCTGGGCATACAGGCTCCTGTGGTGATCATGCTGTCATTCTCGGTAATTTTCTGTTTATATCGCTCAAACTGGGCTCCCAGTGCACGCTTGAATAGCACCGGGCGGCAGACGCTGTATAAGCGGCTAACGCGCGCCAACGGCGTCGAAGGGCTGCTGTATCAATGTATGGAAGAGGGGGAACTAGCATGGATAACGCTGAAATCTCGCCGAATCTATATCGGTATGATCCATACCGCGTCATTTGACAATACCTCAGCCAATAACGTGGTGGTTATCCCGATGCTGAGTGGCTATCGCAGCAGCAAATCACTGGAGCTCTGTATTGAACATAACTACAGCGCATGGTATGCCGAGCACGGTATAACGTTAACCTCGGAACCTAAATCCGCAATGATGTTTCGCAAGGTCATTCTGCTCGATCAGATTGAAAGTTTATCGTTATTCGATCCCGCCAGCGCCCTGGCCTTACAGATAAACAGGGACTGATTGAATATATTGAGCTAGCGGTCCGGATACCGCATCAAGTGCTTCAACAACAGATGCACGGCGCTCTATGCACGGGTATAATTTGACACCGCTTGCCGATGTACCAGGGCCCTTAACGGCATTTCCTACCGGAGCAAAACGATGTCATTTTCGTCACTCTCTTCGTTGTCTGAACTGCCCGCCGCCCAGTGGGATGCCCTGCTTAGCGATGATAATCCGTTTCTGCGCCATGCTTTTCTCAGCACGCTTGAAGAGAGCGGCTGTGTAGGGGGGCGATCGGGCTGGCAGCCAGAGCATCTGATTTGGCAGCACCAGGGACAAATTCGTGCCGCAGTTCCGGGATATCGTAAGAGCCATTCCAGTGGGGAATACGTTTTCGATCACGCATGGGCCGATGCCTGCCATCGCGCCGGAATTGCCTATTACCCCAAATGGCTGGGGGCGATCCCTTTCAGCCCGGTAGGGGGTGCGCGGTTGCTTGGAGAGCGCGCAGCAGTCGCGCAGCTACTGGAACAGCTTCCCGAATTTTTACGCCATCAACAGCTCTCCGGAGCCCATATTAATTTTACGGACACACAGGCTAATACGCTTCTTGCCGCGGAACCGGCGTGGCTATCGCGGCTGGGCTGTCAGTATCACTGGCATAATCGCGGTTACCGTGATTTCCAGGACTTTCTTGATACCTTAATGTCGCGCAAACGTAAGCAGATCAGGAAAGAGCGCGAGCTGGTCACGACTTCAGGCATCGAATTTGAGTGGTTTACAGGCGCGCAGCTTAACGAATCGCAATGGGATTTCGTCTATACCTGCTATGCAAATACCTATGCGGTCCGCGGCCAAAGTCCCTATCTCACCCGCCACTTTTTCAGTCTGCTGGCTGAGCGAATGCCGGAGAACATTCGCGTGGTCATCGCCAGTCAACACGGGCATCAGGTCGCAATGGCGTTCAGTCTGGTCAGCGGTAACACTTTTTATGGCCGCTACTGGGGATCGCTTGCCGAATTTGATCGACTCCATTTTGAAACCTGTTTTTACCAGGGAATGGATTATGCCATTGCCAATGGACTTAATCGGTTTGACGCTGGCGCTCAGGGTGAACACAAACTGATCCGCGGCTTCGAACCGGTTCTGACTCATTCGTGGCACTATCTTTGCCATCCAGGCCTGCGCGAAGCGGTTGCCGATTATCTGCAAGAGGAACGGATCGCAGTAGAAGGGTGGGCGCAGGAAGCACGTGATGCACTGCCCTATCGCAAAAATGAAGCGAAATGAATGCCGACCGGGGGCTGGCACTCATTTCCGGGGAAATACAGCGTCTGCCAGCGTTAGCCCAGCGCGGTCACTAAAGCAAATCCGGCAAAGGTCATCAGCAGGGAGCCAATCACATGCGTCATGATGCTGGCCATGGCCCACAGATATTTGCCGCTTTGTAGTAACACCATCACCTCGGCGGAAAAGGTGGAGAACGTGGTCATTCCGCCGCACAATCCGGTGGTGATCAGCAGTTTCCACACGGTGTCTATCTGTGGGTTTTTCATGAACCACGCCAGTGCCATACCAATAATTAATCCGCCAACCAGGTTCACTATCAGCGTTCCCGGCGGGAGATTTGGGAATAAGGCGTTAAAACGCAAAGAAATAAGCCAGCGCAGCACGCAACCCGCAGCACCCCCTATCATTACCGCCAGCAGAGATTTTACCATTCAAACAGTTCCATCATAATTACAGAGGTTCAGAGCGAGGGATACAGGAGAAGAGATAATATGCTGAACTCCTGACACACCCCGCTCCCCCACAAAGAGGATAAGTATGCCAGGCGTCATCAGCCGCTTAACTATCAAGCTGGCGGTTGGGAGAGGTGGAACGCCATCACCCCGCGCAAAAATCATAGGCGCTCTTACGTAACAAAACAATCCATCCGGGAAAAGTTTTTGTGCAAATTACGCCGGGGAAGAGGTGGCCGCATCGAATAGCCAATATGGAGCAACGCTTACAGGGGGACGTTGAGGGGATCAAGGCTAAACGGCCAGCCTCGCAAGCGTGGCTACAGAAAACGTTATAATTAGTTCATCGCACCCGGCGGAACATGCTGATAGGTTTCAACATAGGCGCGGAATACATAGCGAAAGAATTTTTTCATTGGAAAACCTGCTATTTTTTTGAAAAACACAAAAAATATTATAACTTGCGCGTGTTTTTCAGACAATTTTTTTGAAGCAGATCACAAAATTTAGCAAAACGCGGTACGTGATAAGTCAGTTCAGCACGCCAAGATGCTCAATTAAGATGGTCGTACCAATGCCAATCAGCACAATCCCTCCCAGCACTTCAGCCCATTTACCCATCACAGGTCCAATACAGCGTCCCAGCAAAATACCTGCGGTCGCCATTACCGTTGTAGCCGCGCCAATAGTGAGTGCCATAGTAATAATATTAACCTGGAGAAAGGCTAACCCTACACCAATTGCCAGCGCATCCAGGCTGGTTGCTACCGCCGTTGCCGCCAGTAGCCAGAAACCGTGGCGCTGAAGTGGCGCAACATCCTCTTGCTTGCCGTGGCGCAGACCTTCAACAATCATACGCATACCAAGAATAAACAGCAGGACAAAGGCTACCCAGTGATCCCATGCCATCACAAACTGGCTGGCTGCCTGGCCGATGGCCCAGCCGATAATGGGGGTTAGTGCTTCAATACAACCAAAAATTAAGCCAGTACGAATTGCCTCTTTGAATGTGGGCCGATGCAGCGCAGCACCTTTACCCATGGCTGCGGCGAAAGCATCCATGGACATGCCGAAGGCGAGAATAATCATTGCATACAGGTTCATGTCGTATGTCCGTCACACTTCAAATACAGGCTGAGAGCAGGCACTTAGCATTCTTCCATGTGGGAAGAATCGTCCATTACTCATTGGAAAATCATCAGGAGAGGCTGCATGCTAACATGCATTGGCAAATATAAAAAGACAATAAAATCATGGATTTAAGTATAGCATTGGCTATAAATGTTAACGCCTGCTAACTTCGTGATTTTATAAACGGTATGGTGAGTCGCATCATGCTGTCGTGCCATACGCGAAAAAAAACTTAAAATCAGGGGGTTAAATATGATGGATAGCGTGCAGTTAAAGATAAATCATCTATTTAAAGTCTGGGGAAAAGCGGCGAAAGATAAAGAACAGGTAAATTTCACGAAGAGAATCCCAACGACAGCAGGTCTCTCATGCCGCAGTAGCGGTTGAAGCCTACAGCAGATTCACTGACAATGCCGTTCTCTTTGTCTGATAAGCCAGAACCGATGAAAAGCACTTTTGAAACCTTTATGTTCCCGTTAAGCACGCTGTTGCTGGGATTTCTCTCTGCCCTACTGCTACCCGCTCCCTGGTTCGGCATCGCCCTAACCAAACGACTGGTTGAGCTCTTCCATCTTGCGGATATAGGTCAGCTTTACACGCTGGTTTTTTGCCTGTGGTTTTTACTATTGGGCGCGCTGGAATTTATCATTATTCGCTTTATCTATCGCCGTTTTATCAAAGTTTGATCGTGTTCTGCACGAAGTCAGCGCGCTCTTCGTACGGCGTGCTGGCATTATTACCTCACGGTGTGCCCGTTTAATGCTCGCCACGCATACCGATCGCGATATTATCCCCGTTGTTACTATGCCTTTTTTAAATTTTAAACAAAATGTTTAAATTAATCGCTAAAATGTTATATTTCACCCGCATATTATAACCTGTGGTTAACCCTTTATATGATAGTGGGTTTTCCTCGTGGGTCTCATTTTGGAATAGCTGGACCACTCATCAGAAGCTGGACTATTTCACCTGCAAAAGAAATGTTGAGAAATCGACAGTTGGAGATATCGCCTCATGCGCAAAACAGCATTACTTCTGGCGCTGTGTATGAATGCTCTTGGCTTTAGCCAGCATGCAGCCGCAGAACAGGAAAAAAACGTCGATGTATTACTGATCGGCGGTGGAATCATGAGTGCCACCCTGGGCACTTACCTCCAGCAACTTGAGCCAACCTGGTCCATCGAGATGATAGAACGTCTTGATTCCGTAGGGGAAGAGAGCTCAAACGGCTGGAATAACGCAGGCACGGGCCACTCCGCGCTGGCCGAGATGAACTACACCCCGGAAAATGAAGCGGGTGATATCGACATCTCAAAAGCAGTCGAAATAAATGAATCATTCCAGGTATCACGCCAGTTCTGGGCCTCGCTGGTCCAAAAAGGCGTGCTGACCAACCCGCGCAGCTTTATCAATAGTACGCCACATATGAGTTTTGTCTGGGGCGACGATAACGTCAATTTCCTGCACAAACGCTACATGGCGCTCCAGAAAAGCACCTTGTTCCGTGGAATGGAATATTCAGAAGATCATCAGCAAATTGAAAAATGGGTGCCGCTGATTATGGAAGGACGCGATCCTAACCAGAAAGTAGCCGCCACGCGTATTCCGATTGGTACTGACGTTAACTTTGGTGAGATTACGCATCAATTAGTGAATTCGCTGATTAAAAATAGCAACTTCACGCTGCAGACGCACAATGAAGTTCATGACATTAAGCGTAATGATGATGGCGGCTGGGATGTCACTATCGCCGATCTGAAAAACGCCGGAGCGGAAACGCACGTTAAGGCGAAATTTGTCTTTATTGGTGCGGGCGGTGCCGCTCTGCCTCTACTGCAGAAATCCGGGATTCCAGAAGCGAAAAATTATGCTGGCTTCCCGGTTGGCGGCGAATTTCTCGTCACTGACAAGCCTGAAATCGTGGAACGTCATCTTGCAAAAGTGTATGGCAAAGCTTCCGTTGGCGCACCGCCGATGTCCGTGCCGCACCTGGATACCCGTATGCTGGATGGCAAACGCGTGTTGCTGTTCGGGCCTTTCGCGACATTCTCTACTAAGTACCTGAAAAATGGCTCACTGTGGGATATGTTTGGCTCCCTGACCACCTCAAACTTCATGCCGATGGTGCATGTTGGCCTGGATAACTTCGATCTGGTGAAATACCTGATCGGCCAGCTGATGTTGACCGACGACGATCGCTACGCCGCGCTGAAAGAGTATTTCCCGGAGGCGAAGAAAGAGGACTGGCGTTTAGCAATTGCCGGTCAGCGTGTACAGATCATCAAGAAAGATGCGGAGAAAGGCGGTGTGCTGCGCCTGGGTACTGAAGTAGTCGCTTCTCAGGATGGTACTATCTCTGCTCTGTTAGGCGCTTCGCCTGGCGCATCTACCGCTGCGCCCATTATGCTGTCCGTGATGGACAAAATGTTTAAGGATAAGATTGCTACGCCAGAATGGCAGACAAAACTGAAGGAAATCATCCCTTCATACGGTCAGCAATTGAACGGCAACGTCGCAGCGACCGAACGCGAACTGCGTGATACCAGCCGTATTCTGCAACTGGATTACACGCCGTTAGCCGCCGCGAATGATGACAGCGCAGCCCCTGCGCCAGCCGCGGTAAACAACTAATCCTCTCGATAATGGCGGGCGAAGCCTCTTCGCCCGCTATCCGACCCGCTCAGCGCTTCGGCCAGCATATACAGCACAGAGAGCAGCACTGAAATCCCCATCCCTCCATTAAAATCATGCAATTTCCACGCTATTTGTGAATGAGAACCCAAGCGATTGCTGGCGGAATAAGAGAGCCCTGAAGAAAATACGCGCTATCTTCAACTCGATGAAACGTTTGCAGCAGCGTTTTCGCGTGGAATCTTGCTTCCCGGCCACCGCCTGCCCTCGGTTCGAGACATATCAGGGCGTGCCATTGCGTCCGTAAATCACGTAGCCGTTGCGTTCGGTCAGACGCTCATAATAGGTACGTACCGCAGGGAAGTTGGGGTGATCCAATGGCGTTTCAAACCAGCGGTTTACCGACAGTCCTACCGGAATATCCGCCAGCGAAAAGTTTTTACCCGCCACGTAACGTCCTGTCGTTTCCAGTTGCTGATTCAGTATCCCCATGGTGTGCGTCCAGCCTTTGCAGGCGGCTGCCAGCAAGCGCGGGTCCTGGTGCGCGGGTGAATGACGTACCAACGACATAAACGCGTAACGCCACGAGGTATTCAGCTCCGTCGATTGCCAGTCAATCCACTGATCGACAGGCGCCCGTGCTCGGGGATTATCCGGATAGAGCCACTCGCCCCCGTAGGCATTTGCCAGATAGCGTATAATCGCATTCGATTCCCACAGCACGAAATCCCCTTCCTGGATCACCGGGATCATAGCATTAGGGTTGAGCGACAAAAAAGCAGCCTCATGCGTCGATTTAAATCCTTCGCCCCACTCTTCCCGGCGAAAAGCAATATCCAGTTCATCGCAGACCCATAGCACCTTTCTCACATTGATGGATGAAGCACGACCGAGGATTTTCAGCATAAACGTTTCACTTTTGCGTCCGATGTCTGTCATTTTTTACCCGTACTGGCGGATCACTCCAGAACGTTGGGGTTAATGCTCTCGCCAGGGATCCTTTTTACTTTTTCAACCACTCCATCAGCGCAGCGTGAAAATGCGTCGGGTCCTGAATCTGCGGCGAATGGCCGAGTTCAGGGAAGTTGATCAACGTCGCCTGAGGGATAGCCTGCGCGGTACGTTTGCCGAGCGCCTGGTAATGACCAATGTTGGCTTTGACCTCAGCGGATGCCAGTGCCTTGTTGATCGCGGTATTGTCTTTATCACCAATCATCAATAACGTCGGCATTTTAAGCTGTGGCAATTCGTAAACCACGGGTTGGGTATAGATCATATCGGTGGTCAGTGCCTGATCCCATGCAACTTTCTGTTTATCCGGTCCGTTGTACATACCGGCCAACATATTCACCCAGCGATCGTAATGAGGCTGCCAGGTTCCGGCATAATAGGTGGATTGCTGGTACTTCTTAATCGAATTAAAGTCAGTTTTCAGTTCCTGTTGATAAGCCGCATCAACATTTTGCCAGGGCACACCCAGCGCCCGCCAGTCTTCAAGACCCAGAGGATTGACCAACACCAATCGTGCGGTCTGTTGGGGATACATCAGAGCGAAACGTGTCGCCAGCATACCGCCCATGGAGTGCCCCATAACGGTGAGTTGTTTGATGCCCAGTTGCTTAACGAGTCCGTCAGTATTTTGCGCCAACTGATGCAGTGAGAACTGATACTGCCGCGGTTTAGAGGACTTACAAAAGCCAATTTGGTCGGGGACTATCACGCGATATCCGGCGGCACTCAGCGTACGTACGGTTGCTTCCCAGGTCGCCCCGCAAAAGTTTTTTCCATGCAGCAACATAATACTTTGGCCGTTCGGTTGTGCCGGCTGCACATCCATATACGCCATTTGTAATGACTGTCCCTGTGACTGAAACGCATAATGCTTCACCGGCCATGGATAGGTAAACTCATCCAGGGTCCCGTTATAAGATGGTGTAGCGGCCAACGCGCTTACCGGTATTAGCAGGCTGAGAGAAAACAGTAACGCGAGCGGTTTCATGAACGTTCCTTAAAAAAATACATGCATAAAACCTAGCATACACTTAGGGGAACGCTCATCTACATCGGCTATTTGGACGAATTGTTACATTTCACGTAACCCGACCTCTATCAATCCATCACTTCGCTTTACGCTCGCTCTTTCGGTTTTTTGCATTTTTAAACGCATTTCAGCAGTCAGACCGCCCCGCGGTTAACAATGAATAGTCTATTCCTCACAATTTGGGCTTCCTTAGCAAATTATCTGGACAAAAAATGCAATATTGCGTTTTATTTAGCGCATAAAAGAAAAAATCAGCCGCAATTGTTTCATTAAAGATAACAATAGGGGAAAAAGTGGATAAAATTCAGGCGATGCAGGTGTTTGTCACCGTGGCAGACATGCAGAGTTTTACCCGTGCAGCCGAAAGCCTGGGGGTGCCAAAAGGCAGCGTATCGCGCCTGCTGCAGTCGCTGGAAAATCAGATGGGCGTTCGGTTGCTACATCGAACCACGCGCCGGGTGCAGATGACCCAGGATGGCATGGTCTATTACGAGCGCTGCCGGGATCTGCTGGCAACGCTGGAAGAGATGGACTCGCTATTTCAACACGATCCCACCACACTCAGTGGTAAACTACGCGTTGATATGCCCGTCGATCTTGCCATTGGTTTTGTCATACCCCAACTGCCCGCATTTTTGCAACAGTATCCGGGAATTGAAGTTGAGCTGGGTAGTAGCGATCGCCTGGTTGACGTGATTCGTGAAGGTTTTGACTGCGTGGTACGCGTCGGGCAGTTGAAAGACTCCGGGTTAATTGCCCGTACTTTGGGACATCTCTCATTAGCTAATTGCGCCAGCCCGGATTATCTTGCCCGTTTTGGCACACCACAAAAGCTGGACGAGCTATCGCAACATGCCATGGTGCACTACAACCTTCAGTTTGGCAGCCCGCCTGCAGGCTTTGAATTTTTTGATGGCAAGCAGTGCCATCACATTCAAACCGGTGGCATTATTACGGTAAATAGCACCGAAACCTATCGCGCGGCATGCCTGGCCGGATTAGGGATCATCCAGGTTCCACGTATCGGCGTACAATCCGCACTGAAAACAAAAGCCCTGATCGAGATCCTTCCCGATTTCCCGGCACAGCCGATGCCGGTGTCGCTGCTTTATCCGCATCGCCGTAACCTTGCTCGCCGTGTGCGTGTTTTTATGGAATGGCTGTCCCAGACGATGGAAGGTTACGTTGGATGAGAGCCAGACTATAATTGCTATATTGGACCACAATCTCTGGGATGAAACTTGTTAATGACGGACAAACATCAGCACCAACCTCACGATCTTAAGCCAGTGGATGAGAAGCCGCTGATCAATATTCAAACCAATCGCTCCGACAACTCATGCGGCCCCGCAGGCGACACCTTGAATACTGAAGAAGCGTCGCCGCTGATCAATATTAAAACCGGTAATAAAACCGTCGATGCCTCAATTACTCGCATTTCGCGCTGCGTGAGCTGGTTCCAGTCAATCCCTTCTGTGGCGCACTTTATCCGCGCGGGCGAACGTTTTACCGATCGTCTGGGCAATCAGTTTGGTGCCGCTATTACCTATTTCTCGTTTTTGTCGCTCATCCCTATTTTGATGGTTTCGTTCGCAGCAGTGGGGTTTGTGCTGGCAGCACACCCAGACCTGTTAACCAGCCTGATTAATAAGATGGTCAGTAACATCAGCGATCCCATGTTGGCGACGACGTTAAAAAATACCGTTAATACCGCCGTGAGGCAGCGTACCACCGTAGGATTGACCGGTTTACTGATCGCACTCTATTCAGGTATTAGCTGGATGGGTAACCTACGCGAGGCGATCCGGGCACAATCGCGCGACGTATGGGAACGTAACCCGACGGACAAAGAGAAGATTTATTTTAAATACACGCGTGATTTCATCTCTCTGACCGGGTTGGTAATAGCGCTAATTATTACGCTTTCACTTACCTCGGTGGCGGGTTCTGCACAGGCAGCAATTGTGCACGCTCTGGGATTGCAAGATATTGAATGGCTGCGTCCCGCCATGACCATTATTGCGCTGTCCATTTCAATACTGGCTAATTATTTGTTATTTCTCTGGATATTTTGGATTCTGCCACGCCATAAACCGCGTAAAAAAGCGCTGTTCCGCGGTACGCTGCTGGCCGCAATCGGCTTTGAAGCAATTAAGTTTATTATGACATTCACGCTGCCTAAGCTGGCTTCATCACCCTCAGGTGCAGCCTTTGGTTCCGTGCTTGGCCTGATGGCTTTCTTTTACTTCTTTGCACGTCTGACGCTATTTTGCGCTGCATGGATTGCAACAGCGGAGTATAAAGACGACAAGAGCACGCTAAACGCTGATTCACACTCTGCATAATCGACTGCTGGCCGGACTGCCGGCCAGCAGTTGAAAATCGGTGCCTGCCAGTTAAATATCTCGCACGCTGCGTAAAGATAGGCCAGACATCAGCATGAAACGCTAGTGCATAACTTTTATTTAGCTAATTTTTAGTGATTAACGCCAAACAATATGGTAATCACGCTGGCATTATCTACTAAACCGCTCCTCACAGAAATTATCCACTTTTTAGGGACTCACGCCCGCTATTGGGCCGGGTTTCGGCATTGAATGCGTCTTTTGCTGTGCGTAATATCCCTTTTCATGTTTTACAAATAAGAAACAATTATGCAAGCTTCCATCGCTCCAACTCTCGACGCCGAACATGATGCCATCCCCGTAAACTCACGCAGTAAAGTCGTGGTTGCTTCGCTGGTCGGTACCGCTATCGAATTCTTCGATTTTTATATTTATGCTACCGCGGCAGTGATCGTTTTCCCCCATATCTTTTTCCCACAGGGTGATGCCACCGTCGCCACACTCCAGTCTCTGGCAACCTTCGCTATCGCCTTCGTTGCACGGCCCATAGGATCTGCGCTATTTGGTCACTTTGGCGACCGTGTAGGACGTAAAGTCACGCTGGTCGCTTCACTGCTCACGATGGGGATCTCGACGGTGGTCATCGGGCTGCTGCCGGGTTATGAAACCATCGGTGTTTTTGCTCCAATGCTGCTGGCACTCGCACGCTTTGGTCAGGGACTGGGACTAGGCGGTGAATGGGGCGGGGCGGCACTGCTGGCCACAGAAAACGCCCCGGCGAAAAAGCGTGCACTGTACGGATCTTTCCCCCAATTAGGCGCACCTATTGGCTTCTTTTTTGCCAACGGCACTTTCCTGCTGCTCTCATGGTTACTCAGTGACGAACAGTTTATGCAATGGGGCTGGCGTGTTCCTTTTATTCTCTCTGCGGTACTGGTCCTTATTGGCCTTTACGTGCGCGTTTCGCTGCATGAAACACCGGTATTTGCCAAAGTACAAAAAGAGAATAAGCAGGTAAAAGTACCGATTGGGACGCTACTGAGCAAGCATCTGACGGCGACCCTCCTCGGCACCTTTATTATGCTGGCAACCTATACGCTTTTTTATATTATGACCGTTTACTCAATGAGTTATGGGACGGCACCGATGCCTGTCGGGCTCGGCTATTCACGTAACAGTTTCCTGTGGATGCTGATGGTGGCCGTGATCGGCTTTGGCGTGATGGTACCGATTGCGGGCCTGCTGGCAGACCGCTTCGGACGCCGTAAGACCATGATTACCATTACCCTGATGATTATTGTCTTTTCGCTGCTGTTTCCAACCATGTTGGGTTCAGGAAATCAATTGGTGGTGATGGCGTTCCTGCTACTGGGGCTGAGTATCATGGGCCTGACTTTTGGTCCAATGGGGGCCCTGTTGCCCGAATTATTCCCAACGGAAGTCCGCTACACCGGCGCATCATTCTCATACAATCTGTCATCCATTCTCGGCGCATCGGTAGCACCTTATATCGCAACGTGGCTCAACACCACCTATGGTCTGTATGCGGTTGGGTTATATCTTGCTGCTATGGCTTGCCTGACACTGATTGCACTCATTGCCTGTAAAGAGACGCGGCACCAGACGCTGTAATAACGCGGGCAAAAATACAGAGCCCATCCCTGGGATGGGCTCTGTCTCACTTCTTATTTTTCATTTGTTGCAACACATTCGTACACTGATTATCCTGGTTATCACTGGGTGAAATCAGGGCCAGGAGGGCGGCAGCCGGAGCAACTACCGCGCCCAGCGCAACGGCAGCGGCACCACGAGCAATCAGCGGCCCAGCTTTTACTCCCGCATCCGGACTGTTGAAAGTACCGCGTACGTAAAGTGGAGAACGCAACGTAATAATACGAATACCTTTACTTTCAGGATTGATCGAGAGGTCCATGCGTTCATTAGCAAAGTTAGTGGTACCGGTAATATTGATAATGGCATTTTCCGTATCGAAGACAAACAGGCGGGCAGTAGCCAGTCCATTACGCACGTTTAAATCCGCTGCGGCACAATTAATACGAACTTCATCATCGCCAAACAATTTGCCAACCACGTAGTTACCCACATTCAATCCGACAATTTCCATTAAACTCCGGCTGATCAAGCCGTCATTCATTAGCATTTTCAACTCGCCGTTACTGGTCGCTAACAGATCGGCCACCGAATTGCCACGGCCACTGAGTGTCGCATCACCGTTTAACTGCCCAAGGCTGTTTTGCATTGCTTCTACATCGGGCAAAATCTGACGTAATTTCAGATTACGGGCATGAATATCGGCCCGTCCACGCATCGGCGTCCGATTCCCCTCCAGACGAATAGTCGAGTTCAGATTGCCGCCCGCCATGCCAAACCGCAGCGGGTCGAGCAGTAAATCTCCACTGTTTAACACTAGATGCGTGTAAAGGTCACTGAGCGGCAAGGAATTGCTGTGTTCAATGCGTTTAGCGCTAAATTTGACATCGGCATCCATCGCTTGCCAGCGCTTAGTGTCGAATTTATCGTGGGGTAATACGCGATCGCCTGGCTGGGTATTCGCCTCGCCCCTTTTCGCTTTTGCCTGCCGTGTTTTCTCACTCCCTTTACCCGAGTCAACGCCAATTAATGGCCCCAGATCGGCCATTCGAAGCTGACGCGATTCCAGCGTTCCTGCTAACTTCGGACGAGGTTGACCCTGGGTATAAGTCAGGGAACCGTGGATATCACTGTCGCCAATATGACCATTGAAATTTTCATAGCGGAATTGGGGCCCCCCTTTTTGCTGGAATTTCACTATCAGATGACCGTCCGTCTCATAGGGCGGAGTATCAGGAAGGAGCACCCCGGTCAGTCCATACAGGTTGGCCAGCGTATCACCAGAAAAGCGCAGACGCAGATCGAGTCCACCAAGATTGAGAGGATCCTGCAGGCTGCCAGCGACGCGCACGCGGGTGGAACCATTACGGACATCCGCCTGAATCGGAAATGGTGTTGTCTGGCTACGCAGTGAGAGCATGCCACCTATTTTACCTTCTCCGCTTAGCTGCTCACGGTTATAAGTACCGCTCGCTTTCCAGCCGAAAATAAAATCAGCTGCACCCTGCTGATTGCTATTCCCTCCCGCCAGCTGTGCATAGGGAACGGGCTTTCCTAAGGGATCTATCACAACGCGTACATCAGCTTTATTAATGGCATCGCGGTAATCAACTTGCCCGCGATCAAACATGATATTGTCGAGCCGAAATGACCAGGGAGAAGGTTTTTTGTCGGCATCAGCCTCCTCATTTCCAGCAAGATCAAAGGTCCAATTATTTTTTCTTTCTGCTGTTTGAATCAATCTGGCATCAGGCTGCGTTAGCTTAACCCACGGAATATAGACCTGCCTGCCAAGGAGCGCTAAGGGAGCCAGCGTGGCATCCACGCGCTGCAAATACACCATAGAAACCTCCGGAATGTCCGGCGGGTTACCCAGCATAATATTTTCGGCATGCACATGAGGCCAGGGCACCCAACTCCGCCAGCCGGGTTCATCACGGTTACGTTCCCAGCTAATACCGAGATCGCCACGAATAGCAAAAGGCCGATTTAACTCGGTGGAGACTTTTTGGTTGATGGTGGGTTTCAGACGATTCCAGTCAAATGTCGCAATAACGATAACCACCACCACAATCAGCAATAAAAAAATTCCAACGGCCCAGCTTATCATTTTCCCCGTACGCGACATCCCCGACTCCTTACCAATCCGATATCTCTTTTAAAGATAGTCGAGACGGTAAAGATCGGCATCAGGCGAGTTGTCATTGCTATTCTAAGTTGTCGATCTCGGTACGATCAGAACGGGTTCGCTTAGCGCACAAGACGGGATGATGCCGTCAGAAAGTAACATTGCGAATTATTGAGGTCAGTCGAGACGGTACTCACCGCATAATCGCCGCGACCAATGCAAAAGGACGACTGTTTTCTTAGCAGCGGCGTTTAGCTACATGGCATGTCCCCACGGTTATTAAAAATATTTATAGCAACCAATAAAAAATCTTATTTATCTGATTGAAATTTGAAAACAATACATTGAAAAAATCAAAGCTTAATAAAATTCAAAAAACAATCACAAAAGAAAATCCTGCCTTAATTAATCACTTCAAAACTTTTCCAATTTAAAAAAACACTGAGCACTCTTATTGCAATCGCCTAACTTTACGCAAATCACAAGTCGACCTATCACAACACAATGGACAATAAAACTAAAATCCATTCCATTTTGGAATAAAACAGTAATAAAATCATTGTTTTCATAAAATAGTTGTCACAATTTAGTCCTATTGAGCTTTGTAAGATATTAATTAGAATACCCTCAAGTCAGGCTAATGGGTCATGATAAAATTTATATACCCTTAACGATTAAAAATGCAGTAAGGTAGTAACGTAAAACTTATCGGAACTCTATTCAGGTAAGTGTTCGGGAACGCGAAGGAAGCGCACTGAACCTATAACGTAAAGAGTGATGAGTATAATCGCCTCACTTATATAGCAGTATGGAGCCAGAATGCATGGAGCTGAACATTTATGGGTATTGTATCAATGACAATCTTGAATTCAGACTATCCCCCGCTCTGTTAGTGAATGTGCTTAATGGAAATAGCATTCGCTTAAGAAAAACCATGGCAAGATTACTTTGCTTTTTACTTGAAAATCATGAAGCTACAATAATAAGCGATACAGCCATCATGACTGAAGTCTTTGAGTGCCATGGGCTTCGCTGTTCCAGACAAAGACTATGGAAAGCGATGAATACCTTACAACTTACTTTGCATAAATGTGGTTTAAGCACGAACCTACTTTCACGTGTAGATAAGTGCGGCTTTGCCTTTAACGAAAAAAATATTAAGACACTGTTCTTTTATTCTGCTTAAAACGAACTATCTCAATTGTTACTATTTACTCTGATATATTTATAACCAAATAACTATTGAACGTGCAAAAAGCGCAATTATTTTAGAATACAGTTGAAAACTGAATAACTAAGAACAGACAATTATTTTCTCATTATTTACAGAAAGAATAATTACAAATACGTATTCAAACAGTCTCATAATGCTGTGGTCAGGTAGAATTTTTTACTTAGCCGAAAATTATGACATCACCAGATGGTGAATTTGTTAACTTTAAACGGATGTTTAAAAAATGAAAAAATCAATTACCAAGCTGTCCTTAATCACGCTGATGGTTACTGCATCGTCTGCCGCGGTGGCCGACGACTCATTTGACTTCAGTGTTATCGGCAATATTACCCCTGCGGCTTGTAAAGCCACTATTTCCGGCGGAAACGTCTTTGATTACGGAAATATTCTGTCCAATTCACTGAATAAAGATGATTTCACCATACTGGAACAAAAAGACACCGGTTTCACCATCGTTTGCGATGCCCCAGCCAAACTGGCACTGAAAACTGTCGATAACCGCATGGGGACTAAAAACAACCCTATTGGTCAGGTCCTGGTCGGAAGTGCGCCATTACAGGCTAACACCGGCACTATGGGGCTGGGTCTTGACCCAGCAGGCAATAAAATCGGGGCTTATTTGGCGGCAATCCCAACCGATACGGTGACGCTGGATACGGCGGATAATGTGGATAGCATTAACTCCGATGATAAAGGTGCAACCTGGCGCAAAGTTCCCCGGATCTTTATGACCACAGCGAGTCCTTTATATACCTGGGCTAAAACCGGTGAATTGGTACCGCAAGCCTTCTCCACCATGACTGGCACCCTTCAGGTTCAGGCGGCTATTTCTCCGGCTTCCACGTTGGATCTCACCCAACCGGTCAAACTGGATGGTTCGGCTACCGTACAGCTCTTCTACCTCTAATTTAACGAGTTAGATAAAGCTTCAGGCGGGCTATCCAGCCCGCCTTTCTCCTCTGATTTCGGGCCACCATAATGACACTATTTCCTGCTAAAGCCGGCGCGCTGTATTGCCTGTGGTTGATGACATCCTCCGCGCTGGCAACCGGCGTATTACCCGCGACCTCCGTGGTTGTTCTTGAAGAAAACACGCGTGAAGCCGTGATTACCATAACCAACACCGATAAAGAACCGGTACTGTTACTCACGACTCTGGAGGGGATCCCCGCCGATTCGGAGGATATTGTACAGGTATCCCCACCCGCCATTCGCGTTGAAGGTGGTAAGAAGCAGACCGTACGTTTTATCCTTACCAGCACTTCACCGTTAAAAACCGAACGCCTGCGTCGAGTGATTTTTGAAGGCGTGCCACCGAAAACAAAGAGTGACAATCGGGTACAGGTCAATATCACCCAGAATTTACCCGTCGTGATCCGTCCGGCCGGGCTGGCGCGTAATAATGTCCCCTGGAAACTGCTGGAATGGTCCTATCGCAACGGTCAACTGACGGTTTCGAATCCTTCTCCCTACGTCGTACGCCTCGCTCAGATGGTACAAACACGCCCGGATAATACCCCATGGCAACTGGGACAGACCTATATCCTACCCGCAGAAACGCTGACGCTGTCCCGGCAGGGCGGAACGCCTCCGGCCTCGCCGCAACAGGTACACATCTCCCCGGCAACAACCTGGGGGTTCTCTGTTGATAGCTGGGATGCCCCATTGGCGCGGTGAAACGATCGATGCTCCTGAATCTGAGACGATCTTGCTGTACTCCTCTGATGGCGCTACTGATGCTGGGAGGCATGGCCACTTGCGCACGGGCAGACGAAACACTATTCGATTTGGACATTATTCGTGCCCGTGGATTCGATCCGCGCATTGCCGCCCAATTCAAGGATGGCGCGCGTTTCCCAGCTGGCGAAACCCGCGTTTTACTGACGGTAAATGGGCGCGTTTACGGCAAGGTCACCGCTCAATTTGATGAACGAGGCCAACTCTGCGTAACGGATGTCTTTCTGCATCAGGCAAAGCTAAAAGCGCCCGCACGACTTCGCCGTGAAACTCACGATAGCGGGTCCTGTACTACCGTTAATGAGGTATGGCCGCAGGGTACAATAACGCTTCAACCCGGAGAAAATAGTTTGTCGCTGGTTATACCGGCCGATGCCATATTGGATAACACTGATTATGCCGCCTGGGAACATGGCGGTAGCGGTGGCGTACTCAATTACAACGGTCAATATATGACCAGCCGTTCACCTTCCGGGAACTTTGATTTCTGGCTAATGCAAACGGAAGCAGGCTTTAATACCGATGACTGGATTGTACGCAGCAGTCAGAGCTGGAATCAATTTAGTGAGTCGGGTCGCTTCCGCCATCAGAGTGCCTGGGCCCAGCACACCCTCTATAACGCCAAATCGCTGCTACGTATCGGGCGCTTTACGCTGACAGGCAGCGGCTTGGGGGTAGGAAGAATCCAGGGCGTTCAAATGACGCCGGAAGCTGCTTTGTATAAAAATGCCGGAGCTGCAGTGGTTTCAGGGATTGCCGATACCCCTTCTGTTATTGAGATCCGTCAGCAAAATATACTGCTGTATAGCACCACCGTTCCTTCCGGACCGTTCAACCTGAAGGGATTTTCCTTACTGAATGCCCATACCGATCTACACGTTACCCAGACGGGTACCGACGGCAAATCTCGTCAGTACACCGTGCCTTTTGCGGCCTACCTGACCAATGGAACGACGGTAACATCCGGCATCGCCTGGGGCATTGGACGCTGGGATCAGGAAGGCAGCAATGCACATCCCTTTTTAGCCAGTTTGTCAAAAGGCTGGCAGCTGCTTCCTCGTCTCGGAGTACAAACTGACGTCCTCTACTCTCCTCACTACCGGGCGCTGGGTGTTAGCAGCAATACGTCATTACCAACGGGGCAAGCACTTGCTCTGGCGTCATCACTGACATCAGCCCCCAGCCATCAGGGCATGTTGAATACGCTATCGATCAGCCAATCGCTGGGAGATAACGTGAATCTCGGCGTTAATGCTTCATACCAGAATATGGGTTACCGGGAATTTAGTGAAAGCATTATGCGTGCCGACTCTGGCGCTCGCAACCGTGCTCAATATGGCCCGGTGCTGAGCGGGTATCACGAGAATCTGGGTAGTTTTTCCCTTTCGTGGACGCGTAGCACGCAAAGCGACGGCAGCCATAACGATTATGCCCAGTTGGGATGGAGCAGGCAGATTAGCAAAAGCTATCTGAGTGTGACGGCGGGTAGAAACAATAGCGGTCTGAATAATCGTCGTGAAGACTCGCTGTATGTCAGTCTGCAAATCCCGCTGGCTGAGAACACCAGTGTAAGCAACTGGATGAACTATACGGGACAGAATACCCGCTACGGCAGTCGCTTCAACCGCCGGGAAAGCGCCGATACCAACTGGAACATGTCGGTCGAACACAGCCGCAATGAGAACAGTAACGCTTTTTCTGCTGCGGTGAATCAGGTCACGCCGTGGAGCCAGTTAAGCAGCAATATAAGTTATGACAGTGAACAGCACCGCAGCCTTGCAATACAAAGTAGCGGTGCCGTGGTTCTGCATAATAGCGGGTTATTGCTGTCTCCCTGGCGTGTAGCCGATACCTTTGGCGTCGTACGGGTTGGCCAGCAGAAAAATGTCCGCATTGAAACTACCGCAGGTCGTGTTCGCACGAATCAAAAAGGCTATGCCGTGCTGCCGTCGCTGCAGGGTTGGGGCACCTCATCTCTGCAGCTGGATACCACATCGCTGGGTAAAACCACGGACGTCAATAATGCGTGGGAATCACTCTCAGTCGCCCGGGGTTCAGTAAGTCAGGTCAATTTTTCAGTCGTGTCGACTCGGCGGGTACTGCTGTCCGTACGCGATTCGTTGGGTAATTTCCTGCCAGCACGGGCGGGTGTGTATGACTCAACGGGCAGTTTTATTACCGTAACCAGCGAAAACGGCACGCTATTTATTCCCGATGCTCACCCAGGAATGCAGTTAGAGGTGGAACTGCCCACGCAGGATAGCTGTGCCATTACGCTGACTGATTTACCAGAACGCGCTGCGGATACCCCAGGGCTTTATGAAACGGCAAGTGCAGTATGCCAGCCACTATCTTAACGAGAAAAATCATCATGAAATTGCGGCGTACAATCATCGGCGGCGGGCTGTTACTACTCGGTGGCTATGCGATGGCGTCGCCCCCAACACTGCAGCCACTACCGCAGAACTGCCAGGTAACAGGTAGCCAGAATACGTTGGATTTTGGGACCCGTACTCGGGCGCAGCTCACGCTGAATCAGTGGGGAAAGCTTTCACCAGGCCAGCAATTCTTAACGATCAGCATTACCTGCCGTTATCCCAAAAGAATGGTACTGAGCGTGGCCGGAAAAACCGCCGGACAACTATTTTCCTGGGGGGAAGGTAGTGAATTACGCCTTGAAATACGCGATGCGAATCTGGATAACCAGCCTGTGATACTGCGATCGCTTCAGGGAGACCGGAATGGCTCTGTCATCTCACCAGTATTGGCCGTTCACCCAGGAGCGTCCTTTACCCCCATACGCAGTGGCCAGCCCGTATCCGGTAAACAGCTAACGTTTATGTTGGTTATTAAACCAGAGCTGGACGATAGCCGCACGAGGCTGAACCAACGTTATGACTGGCAATCTGCGTTGTCCCTTCGGCTTGAATGACTCACCGCTAAAACGGCAGCCCCAAAACATAACCCTATAATGGACTATCAGGACAATGTTTATGTTATATAAAACCACCATCTTGCCCACATCGCGTCGCACATGTCTTAGCCGCGCAATAGCCTTCGCGTTAAGCTCCGGCTGCTTTATGGCCTACGGTGCCGCCAGCCTTGAGGCTGGCATGGAAGAAAAAAAAGTCGCCACCGACGATATCAGAGCCATAAAATTCCTCGAAGATGCCCTGTATGCCCATGATGGAGGGGAAATTTCTGCCAAGGCCATAAGTTTATCAAGCCGGTCAGGGACGCTCCTGCGGGCCACTTCAGCAGGTGTCATCACGCTTTCTGATGTGAGCCTGGGTAAAAGTTTTGGCCCGCTGGCCCGCATTGAGAATGGTGGGCAAGCTCATCTGGAGGGGATCATTCTCAATAGCGATGAGAGCTTTTATGTAAGCGGGCGAGGCAGCGCACTCTCGCTGAGTCATTCTGCACCTGACGATACGCGAAGCACCTTTGATATCAGTGATGGCGCCTCATTAAAGCTGAATGATGTTCAGTTCAATGCCGCCCCCTCCCGTACAGGCGCGGCACTGGTTAGAGGAAATCATAACGCACATATCGATATACAAAACACGGCACTGGTCGCCCGAGACAGCACGGTATTAAAAATCGATAAGCAAAGCACAACCCGGCTGGAAAAAAGCAAGCTAAGCACCGCGCCAACAAAAGATGAAATCGGTTATTTCTCCGCGGCCTGGGCGGATGGCCAATCTCATTTCTCTGCAACAGAGACAACGCTAAAGGTTGAGAATAAAGGCGCCGGTCTTTCGGTATTGGGTGGCAGCCAGGCCAGCATGTTCGACAGCACTATTGAAGCCAGTAATGTCGCAGCAGAAGGCTTTGGCGTGTATGTCACCGGTGAGAATAGTCAGGCCACATTGCAGAATACCGCAGTAAGAATTGTTGGCGCAGCAAGCCTGCCCGCAGCAGCATTTACCGGTATCTATGCCGGGCCGGGCAGCAACATCAAAATGACCGGTGGAACGGTCGACACTGATGGCAACGGCATTGATGCCATCAATGTCGAGGCCGGCAGGCTCCATCTTGATAACACCTCATTAAATACTCGTCAGGATGATTCAGCAGGCCTGAGACTAAGCAAAGCCAGTGGAGAAATGCTCCAGTCACAGATCATGACGACAGGCCAACGCTCCGCCGCGCTGGTATTTAAGCACGGCGGTGAATTCAACATAGTCGATAGTCAGCTGGCAGCACAAAATACAGCGACCATTGAACTGGATGGCAATGCGCGAAGTCCCTTATTTCTGAGCCTGAAAAACAGCCGAATAACAACGGGTTCGCGTACCGCTTTGCGGGTGAAAGAGGATGACGAATTACCGATTAATAACACACCAGAAATCAATATCATCGCGGATGCCGACACGGTCATTAATGGAGACGTTGTGGTACATCCGCGGAATGAAAGTACGCGGTTTTCACTCGGATTAACGGGTCATTCGGTTTTGACCGGTGCCGTTGACTCCACCACGGGACGGGTCAACGTAAATGTGGATACGGATAGTCTGTGGACAGTCACCGGTAATTCCGCATTGGAAAATCTGCATCATAGTGGCACCATCGCCATATCTTCACTGTCCGCTGGCGCGCTCCCGGGCACGATTGTAACAGTAAGAGGGAATTATCTCGGTAATAACGGTTGGCTACAACTTAACACCGTATTGGGCGGTGACGACTCTCTGACGGATAAACTGCGCGTTGAGGGTGATACGCGCGGCACAACGACTGTCGCCGTCAGTAATGCAGGCGGTACAGGCGCACAAACCCTGAACGGCATTGAACTTATCCACGTAGACGGCAAATCAGAGGGCGAATTCACCCAACAAGGACGGATTGTCGCCGGGGCATACGACTATTCGCTGGTGCGTGGCAACGCAGATAAGGCTGGAAACTGGTATCTGGTCAGCGGTCAAACAACGCCGATACCAGAACCTTCGCCAAAACCGGCCACACCAGATACCCGACCAGAATCGGGTGTCTATGGCGCAAATCTGGCGGCAGCAAACACTTTATTCAATACCCGCCTGCACGATCGTCTGGGTGAAACGCATTATGTGGATGCGTTCACCGGTCAAAAACAGGTAACCAGCGTATGGATGCGTCATCTGGGTGGCCATAACCGCAGTCGCGACAGCAGCGGTCAGTTAAAAACACAGTCAAATCGTTACGTCTTGCAGTTAGGTGGGGATTTGGCCCAGTGGTCTTCCTCACAAAACGATCGTTTTCATCTTGGGATGATGACAGGCTTTGCAAGGCAACAGAACAATACGCGTCACGCAACGACTGGCTACCGTGCTGAGGGCAGCGTAAAGGGCTATAGCGTCGGTGTTTATAGCAGTTGGTTACAGGATAATACTGAACATACCGGGGCTTATATAGACAGCTGGGTCCAGTACAGCTGGTTTACCAACACGGTAAAAGGTGAATCACTCTCTGCTGAACGCTATCACTCACGAGGAGTGACGGCTTCTGTTGAAACAGGCTACGCCTGGAAAGTCGGAGAGAAACACGCTCGCGAGAGTTACTATATCCAGCCAGTCGCCCAGTTGACCTGGATGGGAGTAAAAGCAGACGATCATCGTGAACATAATGGTACATATATCCAGGGACATGGTGACGGTAATCTTCAAACACGGCTTGGAGTTCGGGCGTTTCTTAACGGCCACAATAAGATAGATGATGACAAAGAAAGAACCTTTGAACCCTTTGTTGAGGCAAACTGGCTGCATAATACTGCGTCATTTGGCGCTTCGCTGAACGCGGTTCGCATCGATCAGGCTGGAACCCGCAACATCGGAGAACTGAAAGCAGGCGTTGAAGGAAAGGTTAGCCGCGGCCTGAACATATGGGGAAATATATCGCAGCAAATCGGCAGCGAGGGCTATAGCGATACTGGCGCAATGCTGGGGATAAAAATGAATTTCTGAAACACCATCTCTTTTGGCTACTGACTCACTAACCATTAGGCTTGCAGCACGGAAGTAAGCCGGTGAATCCCGGAAACATTGTTCACGGTGCGATGGGATGAAACCGGCGCTGCTCACCAGCAAGCCGCGCTCAAAACTGCCCGGACCTATAACACATAAGGAGAGATTCTCTAAGCATGGACGTTATCGTAATTACAAATAATCATTATCTTTTCGTTGGCATCCAGTCACTGATTAAACATCATTATGAGAAAGAAAAAGATATCTCGATTACATGCATCGGCTTTAATAAGTTCATTCACACACTAAAAAAGTTTGATACTGCAAAATCTATCGTCCTGGCCGATAAAGACGCTTTCCGATTTTTATCGGTCATTAGCGAACGAGAAAAGATAAAGCTCAGACCGCTCACTAATAATAAAGATGACTATCTTTTTATGTTAAAGAATCATAACTAAGCTCAGCAATAATCATCCACTGACGCTTATCTCCATGTTGTGAGTTGTGAGCTGAAGAAATCCCCACTTTGCTGCTACTCGTGTCCTTAACTCCGTCCTCCTCTATAACCGCAACAAATGCGCTGAATAGGCGCAGATGGGATTATGCAGATAAGCAGAACGTGAAGGAAGGCTGGCGCACCTGGCCGCTCCGGACCGGTTTCACGCCGTGTTTGTATGATATATGGCCTCAGTCGATGCTCTGAAAAGGGAAAGCTCTATCGGGTACGGCTATTTAGCCCGATAATAAAAACAAAACAGCGTTTTAAAATATTGACTGACAGCAACAGCAAAGCGAGACTAGATCTTATTTCATCAATGAGTTGGACGCCATGACGCCTAAAAATATCGCCGTGATCGGCGAGTGCATGATTGAATTATCCCAACAAAATAACGGCCTGAGCCAGGGCTTTGGTGGCGATACTCTCAATACGTCGGTTTATATCGCACGTCAGGTTCCCGCTGCACAACTTAATGTGCAATACGTTACCGCGCTGGGCACCGATACCTTCAGCGATCAAATGCTGGCAGCCTGGCAACATGAAGGGGTGCAGACCGATCTGATTCAACGAATGGATAACAAACTGCCCGGGCTGTATGTGATTGAAACCGATGCACATGGCGAGCGCACATTCTATTACTGGCGTAATGAAGCCGCGGCCCGCTTCTGGCTGGAGAGCGAGCAGGCCGAAGAAATTTGTCAGCAACTTTCCCGATTCGACTATCTCTATCTGAGCGGTATCAGCCTGGCCATTTTGAGCCCGCAGAGCCGTGAGAAACTGATGGCGCTGCTGGCGGCATGTCGCCGTAACGGCGGTAAAGTGATTTTTGATAACAATTATCGCCCACGCCTGTGGCAAAACCGGGAAGAGACACAGCAGGCCTACCTCACCATGTTAGCGAGCACTAACATCGCCTTTCTCACGCTGGATGATGAAACGCTGCTGTGGGGCGAAAATAGCCTTGATAACGTGATTGCCCGTACCCAGGCAGCCGGCGTTGAAGAAATTGTGATTAAGCGTGGCGCTGAACCGTGCCTGGTTGCCGTAGGCCAGGCGCCGCGCATTGAGGTGCCTGCAATCACCTTATC
The DNA here is from genome assembly GCF_022647505.1 of [Pantoea] beijingensis. NCBI lineage: Bacteria > Pseudomonadati > Pseudomonadota > Gammaproteobacteria > Enterobacterales > Erwiniaceae > Erwinia > [Pantoea] beijingensis. The sequence continues at coordinate 142,067 of NZ_CP071409.1, read as the reverse complement.
GAAAGAAAAAGTTATTGATACCACGGCAGCGGGTGACTCTTTCAGCGCCGGGTACTTAGCCGTACGCCTGACCGGCGGCAGCGTGGAAGACGCCGCGGCGCGCGGACATTTGGTTGCCAGTACCGTTATTCAGCACCGCGGGGCCATTATCCCTTCTTCCGCCATGCCGAAATAGCGTTTGGGGTCCAGGCTGCGGACAGGGTAATCTGGCAGCCTAACCTTTTCCTGTGGAGGTCGTGGCTATGTTAAAAGTTTGGGGAAGAAAAACCTCATCAAACGTTCAGGCATTAATGTGGTGCATTGGTGAGTTAGCACTTCCTTACCAGAGATACGATGTTGGGCAGCGCTATGGCGGTAATGATACGCCTGAATTTCTGGCAATGAATCCAAATGGCCTGGTGCCGGTGTTAACCGATAACGAGGGCGCACCGCTGTTTGAAACGGGCGCTATTCTGCGTTATCTGGCCACTCGCTATGCGCCTGACGATTTCTGGCCTGCCGATGCAGCGCAGCGTGCCCAGGTGGATATGTGGGCCGAATGGGCAAAAATTAATATTTCACTGCAGTTTACTGTGCCAATTTTCTGGCAAATGATAAGAGTTGCGGAAAAAGATCGTAATCCGGTTGCTATCAAAGCGGCAACAGAGCGGCTGACGCATTTCTTACGGATTGCGGAAAGCCGTCTTACCGATCGCCCCTTTTTAGCGGGAGAGCATTTCACGCTGGCCGACATTCAGTTTGGTCACCTGCTTTACCGCTATTATGGCGTTGATATTGAGCGCGCCGATTTACCGGCTATTGAGCGTTACTATCAGCAACTCACGCAGCGTCCCGCCTGGCGTGAACACGTTATGGTTTCCTGGGACGAGCTGCGCGTCGTTTAAAGCGGATATCAACCTCCTCCAGGCAATCTGCACCAACAGGTTGTCATCATTTTTCGCCATACAACATGTCTCACCGTACCTCATTTCGTCATCAACGGCCCAAGGAGTAAGTAAACACTTACATTCTATATGCCGTAGCCTTTATAGAGTTATCTGGACGTTTACAGACAGAAAGGCAATGTGTAGGCAAAAGAATCTGGGGTTCCGGCGTGGAACCCCTAAATCATCACCTCACTCCCACGGGATGTTTGGGATGACTTATGACTGTGGTGCCGAAGTATCCGTGGCCTCAGGCTTAATCTCGTCAACTACTGCGGGAACGGCAGGCGGAGCCATCACCTTCTGCCAGCTCTCTTCAAGCGCTTTGACATTGGTTTCCACTTCACCCTGCGGCTGCATTAACACCATCGTTAACTGCTGGGTTAGCTGCTGGCGTAGCTCCTGATTGAGCATCGGCAACGTCAGCTCAGACAGAAACTCCTGCCGCAATTTTTGATACTGCTCAGGCGCAATGTCCACTACCGCATTCTGCTGTGACCGCAGACGCTGACTCATTAATACATCCGTATCCGTCCGGGCATAAGTGGCAAACAGCTTATTCAGCTCCGCATTTTTTTGCGCCATCAGCGCATCAAATTCATCCTTCGGTAAACCGTTATCGCGAATATTCGCCAGTTCACGCGCGACCAAATTCATATTGGTTTCTAGTGTTGCATTACTGGAATCCATATTGATCCCGCACTGCGCACGCTGATACAGGACGCGGCAATCGAACCCTACCTGAACGCCCTGCACTTTACTTTCGCTCAGGCTACGCTGTACATGCCAGAACAGTGCTTCACGGGCTAAATCACTCTGCCAGTAACGCTGCAAATTACGTGAGTCGCGGATAGGCTGCCAGGGATTATCCCAGATCAGCGACAGCCGGTCCTGGCTTACACCGCTATTAACCAAATTTATCGGCTGCTGCGGTAAAGGTGAGAGCGTCGGCAAAAGTGAAGGCGTGTCACGTTTGCCTTCAAGCGGTGAAAACGCTTTATTAATCTGCTCAGTAAGACTGCGGCTATCCACATTCCCCACAATAAAGAGCGTCATCGCATCCGGCGTATACCACTGCTGGTAAAAATGGTTCAACTGCTCAATATCAATGGGCACTTTCGGCCGTTCTGCCGGATCGTGTCCAAGCAGTGCCGATCCTTTCAAGCGATAGCGCCACCATGCATCCTGTGAATTCGCAGGATGAGTTGCCACAGGATCGTCAGCGCCTACCGCCGTGTTCACCACCTGCTCATTGATCGTCATTTTACCCGCCGTTGCCGCCAGCCAACTCAACGCTTCTTTCAGCACTTCAGGGCGATTATTCGGCAAACTCAGGTTATAAATGGTGAAATCGTATGATGTTACCGCAGGTGGAAGCGGCCGATGAGGATCAATACTTTGCTGCCAAAGCGCACGCTGCTGCGCCGGATCCAACGCAGCGTTATGCACCAGCGCCAGACGCGGTAATAAATGGCTGAATCCAACCTGCTGGGCACTCTCCACCAGCGAGCCGGTATTCACCAACAAACGAATCTCAATACGGTCGCTGGGACGCTGTGGCGTCGCAAGCAGTTGCCAGTTGAATCCATTATCTAATTTTCCCTGCTGCCAGGCAGGATCGGGTTGTAGTGTTTCAGCCTGCACCGTATAACTGGCCGCAGCCAGTAATAACCCTCCAACCAAAAGACGTATTCTGGTGCCCTGCATGTGAACCCCTACTCAATCACAAACCAAAAAAACACTGGCGCGTCGCGGTCCGCCGTTATCTTTCCGATTTTCCGGAAAGCCGCTACATAATTCGGAACTTTTTGTTAGACCACGCAAAGGTAAAGATGTCGCGCAACGAAGTGAAATATAATAAAAAAGCCATATACAAACTAACCGGTGTTGCATCAAGGCGGCAAGAGAACGAATCCGGATCCGCTTACATCAGTAAGTGATTCAGGCAAAAAAGCGGCCAGGGCGAATTGCAACGTCAGGTATTTTGAATATAAGTGGGGATTATTATGCAAATGCCCGCAGCAAGGGCAAGCTGCTGCGGGCATTTGTGATACGTTTTTGCTAAAAAAGTTGGTTAGATAGACGTTTCAGGCTGCTTCTTAGTAGAGGAAAGCGTTTCTCTCATCTGATTTTCATCCAACTGACCGACCCACTTCGCCACAAATACCGTTGCCACGCCGTTACCCACCAGATTGGTTAAGGCACGGGCTTCAGACATAAAGCGGTCGATACCGAGAATCAACGCCAGTCCCGCAACCGGCAGATGGCCTACCGCAGAAAGCGTCGCTGCCAGTACGATAAAACCGCTGCCGGTTACGCCTGCTGCGCCCTTCGAAGACAACAGCAGCACCACCAGCAAGGTGATCTGATGGACGATATCCATATGGCTGTTGGTTGCCTGTGCGATAAACACCGCGGCCATCGTCAGATAGATCGAGGTTCCATCGAGATTAAATGAATATCCCGTAGGGATAACCAGCCCCACGACCGATTTCTTACAACCCAGCTTCTCCATTTTATCAAGCATGCGGGGCAACGCAGATTCTGATGACGAGGTCCCCAACACGATCAGCAGCTCTTCTTTGATATAGCCGATGAACTTGAAAATGTTAAAGCCGACATACCGAGAAATCAGTCCCAGGACTATCACCACAAACAGTACGCAGGTGATATAGAAGCAGATGATCAACTGGCCGAGCTGAACCAATGATCCCACGCCATATTTGCCGATGGTGAACGCCATTGCCCCGAAAGCCCCCAGGGGTGCAAGGCGCATGATCATATTGATGATGCCAAAGATAACTCTGGAAAAGTTTTCAATGACGTTAAAAATCATCGTCCCTTTATCACCCAGTCGATGCAGCGCGAAGCCAAACAGAATGGCAAAGAGCAGTACCTGAAGAATATTACCGCTGGCAAAAGCGCCGATGACGCTGTCAGGGATGATATCCAACAGGAACGGGATAACGCCCTGTTTCTCTGCCTGCTGGGCGTATACTGCTACCGCAGAGGCATCGAGCGAGGCCGGGTCAACGTTCATTCCGCCTCCAGGCTGTATAACGTTAACCACCACCAGGCCAATAACTAGCGCGATGCTACTGACAATTTCAAAATAGAGTAGAGCGACGGCCCCAGTGCGGCCAACCGCCTTCATGCTTTCCATGCCGGCAATGCCCGTGACCACAGTACAGAAAATGACAGGGGCAATGATCATCTTGATCAATTTAACAAAAGCATCACCAAACGGTTTCATTTGCGCGCCCAATTCTGGATAGAAATGGCCAAGCAAAACACCGACGACGATAGCAGTTAATACTTGAAAATAGAGGCTTTTGAATAAGGAAGTTTTCATAAAGGCGAATCCGTTAACGGGCGGGAATGCAAGTTACGTCGCGGTAGTTCTTATCAAACGACTGCGCGAAAATAACACCCGATTAACAAGATTGGTATATTCTGACATCGTCTGGGGAATGCATAATCTACTTTTATGAACTGAAACGCTTCAGCTTGAGGTTTCATAACCATTACGACAGGTTAATGTTGGTCGGTTTCTCTCGCTGAACCGGGCAGGATTGGGGCAACCAACGGTTAAAAACATCAAGCGACAATGGCTCAGAATAAAGATACCCCTGCCCGATGGTAATGCCTCGCGCCAGCAACCAGTCCCGCTGCTCTACGGTTTCCACGCCTTCCGCTACCACGTCGATATTGATGATATCAGCAATCGCCGCCACGATTTTCACCATGGCATCATCACCAGGCAATACCGAGACGAAGCTACGATCGACCTTAAGCGTGTTGATAGGTAATGATTTAAACTGATGCAGGTAATGAAGATTGGAATACCCCATACCAAAATCATCCAGCGCAACGGACACGCCCAGGCAACGGAGATCGCTGAGTAACGCGATAGCTTGCTGCGAATCGCCAATCTGTGATGTTTCGGTAATCTCCAATACAAAACTGCCGGGGACAATCCGATGGCGCTGCAACAAATCCTGCAAATGCGCGACCACACCGGGATCGCGCAACTGAATCGCAGAAATATTGACGCTTAGCGGCAGATCTATGCCACGCGTTTGCCAACCCGCCAATATGCGACACGACTCTTCAAAAACCCAGCGTCCCAGCGCACCAATGACGCCAATTTCCTCGGCACCACTGATAAAGTCATCCGGCAAGCTGTAGCTGCCATCGGACTGTCGCATGCGCAACAGCGCCTCCGCACCCACCAGCTCGCCATTTTTCATGTCGATCTGCGGCTGCAAAAAAAGCGCAAATTTCTCCTCTTCCAGCCCCTGCAAAATATCATGCTCCTGTGTCAGGCGCTTTTGCGCCCGCTCAGCCAGTAGCGGGTCGAAGAATAAAATCTGATTTTTTCCCTGATGCCGTGCCGACATCATCGCTGATATCGCGCGCTCCAGTATGTCACTGGCCTGCAAGCCAGCCTCATGCTGCACAATACCGACGCTCAGCGTGGGACGCAGTTGCATATGCTGCAGGCTCACTGGCTGAGTCAGCCGGAGCGTTAACGTTCGGGCCAACCTGATGGCACGGAACGGATTATTCGCCCGCTTCATTAACAACACAAAATCACCCGCGCTAAGCTGCGCCAACACCGTATGGTCGTCAAGGCAATGGCGCATCTTCTCCACCAGTGTCAATACCAATGTATCGCGCTGTTCTTCGGTTACCACACCGGTTGCTTCCTGCAGCGTTTCAATGCGCAATACCATCACTGAAAAGGTGCCAGCTTCACCGGAAGATCTCAGATACTGTTCCAGCAGCGCCAGAAAGAGCATTTTGTTAGGCAGCCCTGTCAGCTCATGATGCGTCGTTTGTCGGCTTAAATCATCATGCAGCTCTCTTAATACCTGTTGATTGCGGTTATAGCTACGGATCAACATGCCAATTTCATCATCCCGATGCAGTAGCGGGATGCTGAGTTTGTGCGACAAAATATCCTGCGGCAACAGCGCCTGCAGCTCGTCAGAGACATCACGTACGGGATGAACAATCAGCCGATTGATGCACCAGCTAATAGCAATTGAGAGAATAAGCGCCAGCAATAGATAGGTCGTTAGCATGGTGGCAATGGTACTCAGGATAAACTGGTATACGCGCCAGGAATCCGCCTGCAACACCAGATACGCCAACGGTTTCGGCGTGGCGGTGCGCTCGATCGAATACAGCGGTACCGTAATCTGCACCGGCAATTCAAATACGCGAGCAATAAACCGTGGAACCGGCCTCTCCGGATCAAAATCAGTATGCAACGCCTGAAACGCGTTAGGTAACACCACATCGGCACGGGTCAAAATACCTGCGGGTTTGAGTGAGTTCAGAATACGTTCAGCCTGCGAAATATCCGCCCTTAGTACCGCCTCAGAAAGAGGTTGACGAACGGTATGTGCGATATTTTCCATTTGCTGGGCGTAGTCAATCCTGCGCTGCTGCACAAAATGGAAAAGCTGGATGACGATAAAAATGCAGATGGTAATCACCGCCACTGCCGATACCGTCGCCATCTGCTTGATCGTAAGCGACCGACTGACGCGCAAAACTATTCTCCATGCCCGATACCGGGAATGATGGGCAAAAAACTGCACTGAGTATATCGTATGAGCGCAGTTTTTTATGCGCAGTGAACAGGCGTAAGCTGCATGTTTAAGTGTTTTCCGAGGAAAATGCCGATAAAAAAGAGAACCCGACAGAATGCTACGCTAAATGATGCTCTGATGTCGGTCATAAATCATCCCGCGGGGGACGAATCCCGAAGCCGCTTATAACCGATAATCAATCCTGTTTTGCTGCCCACACCAGTAATTTCAGGCTGGCAGAATAGTAATCTTCGTTCCCCTCCAGCCGATCGCTAAGCTGAGCGATATCCCCCATAGCAAGGTCCCGCACCGCTAAAATTCCCCCGGCCATTGAATAGGATGCTGGCATATTGCTGATCACATCAATCCAGGCGGGAGTATTTTTCCGTGAATAATTGGCCCAGAAACGCTGAAAAGGCACCATACGCAGGCTGTGTGCGTCGTACCACCAGACATAAAGAGGAATACGGATAGCGTCATAGCTAAAGCGTGGGGGCCAGGCCGTCGCCGGAGCCAAGGTACCGTCAGCGTTCAGCACCACCCAATCCAGCGGGAGATCCGTAGCGCCAAAATGTATGTCACCCAGCACGTCCATACCGTCATCGATCAGTTTATTCCACACTTGCAGATGGCTGCGGCGCGCAAAGTCACGCCAGGCAGGGAATATAAAATAGGATGGGTTTAACACGATATAAGTGGTTTTATTAAAGCCCTGCGCCCCGGGCAACATCAGCGTTTTGCCCGCATAGGTTGTTACATTCTGGCTGATGACGGCCTGCTGAATCTTATCTGACTGCTGTAAGTACCTCGGCTCATGCCAGTGCTCACCAGCGCGAAGCAGTGCCCAGGCAATGAGTACATCGCCGTCAGAGGCATTATTTTTATCGGTAACGGGATGGGTTTCAGCCGGATTATAACGCCAATAGAAAAGGCCGTTTTGCGGGTTGCTTAAATGAGACTGCGTCCACTGCCACAGCCGTTCAAAGCTGTCACGATCGTCATTCTGTACCGCCAACAGCATGGCATAGCCCTGCCCTTCGGTATGGCTCACACCCTGATTGCCGGTATCAATAATGCGTCCGTCAGGAGCCAGGAAACGACTTTTATAACTTTCCCACCCGCTTCCGGCGACAGCTTGTGTACTGCACACTAGCATCATCAGCAACAGTATTCCTTTACGCAGCACTGAACTCATCAGGCACTCCCCACTAACCGTTTTGATAACGGAACAGCAATAACGCATCGTCAGAGATCGCATCACAGACCAGAGACACCGTTTCCGCCCCGCCCTGTTCACGCAACCAGCGGGCATAGAGTCCGCAGAGCACCGCACCCAGCGCGTGACGCCATTGGTTCGCGTCCAGCATACTCTCACCGGCAGGCAATCCACGGTGCTGTAAAACCAGCGCGTTATCATGCGGCTGTAGGTCGATAAATCCCCAGCCAAATCGTGCCAACATCATATTGATTTGAATTTCGAGTTCGCCCACGGTAAGCGCGCTATTCAACGGATAAAGACGTGCCAGGCGGTCTCCCATGTTCTGCAGGAAACCATGGCTTTCCGCTTCACCGGCATTTTCCAACATGCCGCTAACGATGACCCCCAGCAGCTCAAACCAGCCCGATGGATGTGGGTAAGATCGTGATTCTGACATGGTTATTTATCCCCCAGCATATAGCGGAAATAGAGTTGCGCAGTACTTTCGTTAAAGTCGCCGAAGGTGTCATAACCCAACTGCCCACCGACCGTAACATCTTTATTCACCTTATAATCCGCTCCCGCATGCAGGTTATAACCGATACCGTTTTTACTCCCGCCAGAGTAGAAAGCCTCTCTGGCGTATCCATTAGCCACCGCATTCTCCAGCTCGCGTTGCCATTGCGGATCGTTAGGGAAATATGCACTGCGATCCTGCGAGTAGGATTGATAGCCGAGCGAACCACCGATTCTGACGTTTAAGTCATTATATTTCTGGCTAAACTCTATCGGGAAAGAGACGCTAACGTAATCCTGCGGGCTAAAATAGCCGCCCTGGCCATAACTGTAATAACTTAGGTTCTTCGAGAAATCCATCCAACTCATGCTAATACCGGTTTTCAGCTCGCGGTCGTCGTAATGGAAAGGACGAAGATAGGCGCCAGCATTGGCGCTCAGGCTGTTATTACTCGCCACGTTCTCACCAAGGTAACTGTATGCGCCTGCACCCGCGTAAAACCCGGCGTCGCCGTCATCATAGCTTAGCAGCGCATTCCCGCCATTTTTTGTGACACGGCCCCAGCGTTCACCTGAAAGCTTATCCTTTGCACCAACATAAGAGAGCAGACTATCGGTTATCGGGCGGCGCTCACCGGTCAGGATCAGCGTCAAATAATCGGTGATTTTAGGTGACCACTGGATACCACCGACCAGCGTTGTAAGATCCTGTCCCAGCGGCGTGCTGCCGAGATCAATTCTGTATTGATCGCCACTCAATGCCAGCTTCAACTCCACGCCGGAAGCACTCTGCGAGCCAGGAGAATCGACGGTGACTTCATTCAGGTCTGCCTTATCGGTCGCTGAACTCAGCGCGCCCTGCACGCTGTGTAGCGTTGCCAGCCCTTTAGTCGTCAGAGGATTAAGGTCGTCAAAACTGAAATCAGTGCCGTCTGCTTTCTTGACCTTCTCATTTTTCAATGTCTGCACCGCAGCAGAGACTGCCTGCGATAGCGCACCGGTGCCAAAACGCCGGCTGGCTTGTCCGTCAGCGCTGCCCGCATTTAACGAAACCGGGGTTACCGTAAATTCAAAACGGGAATCACCGAACGGCACGCTGGACCAGGTCAGGGGGGCTCTGGCCTCCGTTAATTTGCTGAGACCAGACTCACCATCGCGTCCACGAACCTGAACCCCTGCCTGTGCCCAGGTACCGGTGCGCTGCTGCAAATCATCCATCATGTCGTCGATCTGCTTCAGTGTACGGCTTTGCTGCGATGGGATATCGATCCGGGCCGTCTGCTCACCCATGTCACGATAATCAGTGGCATCCGGACGCTGCTGCCAGGGCATCACGCTACCGTAGGTCGAGGATGAGCGGCGTACCGAAGGCGTACTACGATTAATAAAAGGATTATCCGCCAACGCCAGACCCGCAATGGCTGGTGTCCTGCCTGTTTCCGCGCCCTGTAGCCCTATCATCTGTCCACGCGCGGTGCGCAAATAGCTCAGCGCCTGATTGTGATCGCCCTCAGCTTCGGATACTCGCGCCATCGTAAGCAGTCGCTCCGGCGTCTGCGCGCCGCGTAATCCGCGAGTTAACGCACGCGCCTTAGCAACATCATGTTCGGCCAGCGCAACATCAATCGCCCCGACGCGCGCGTCCTGCGTAGGCGTGTCACGCGTCAGTAAATAGTCATATACCACGCCCGCTTCTTTGTTCATTTTGCCGGACTGGTACAGGCGCGCCATGGCAAACATCAGATCGCTGTTTTGTGGATCGGTTTGCAGTGCGCCAATCAATTTATCGTAAGCCGCGGCGTACTGCTTCTGCTCACGCAGGCGGTCAACCTCATTAATCAGATAACCATTACGGATCCCCGCCAGTTGGGTTGGCGTACTTCGGGCCTGTAGTGCCGGAGTTGTCAGGAAGCGTTGCGCTTCAGCGGTTAATCCCGCCTGATTCAGAACACTAATCTGTGCGGCGTAGTCCCCCGCGTTTCCCTGAACGCCTCGCTGCAGGTTATCCCGCACCACCGCCACTGCCGAGGTCATATCCCCCGCCTGCGCCAGGTTTTGCGCCAGCTTGCCAGCATCATTAGGGTTTGCTGGCGGGTTTGATGCCAGCGCTTTCAGCGTATTCGCCGCCGCGGCATTCGCCCCCTGGGCCAGGTAGCTATCCGCCACGGCCATCTGCAAATTAAAATTAACCCGTTGGCTCAACGCCCGCATCTCGCTGCTCTGATTACGGACAGGAATGCGAGCCAACAGCGTATTCGCTTGCTGCCAGGCTCCGCTTTCACTGGCATTAATTGCGCCTGCGAAGCGCGCATTCACGCTGGCGCTCTGCCCTAATACCGGTTGCATAATATTCGCGGCGGCAACGTTATCGCCCTGTTGACGATAGAGACGAGCCAGGTCGAGACGTAGCCAGGGATCGCTGGGGAAACGATCCAGACCCTGCTGCAAAATGGTTGAAGCTCGTGCGGTATCGCCTGATTCCAGTGCCTGCTTTGCCTGACGCCGCAGTGGCTCACTGGTACTGACCGGACGTGGCGTGACGCTCTGGCGTACGCTATCCGGTAAAGAGGAGAGCAACATATTCGCTTCCGCGCTACGATTTTGCTGGCGCAATACGTAGAACAGCCCTTCTTTGGCGTTACGATTATCCGCGTCATTTTGTAATACCGCGCGATACGCTTGTTCTGCCAACTCCGGTTGATTGGTACGCCGTAACACATCGGCACGAAACAGTTTGGCAGCCGTTCCCTTTTCCCCTTCAGCCTGGATTAATGGCTCACTCATCGCCAGCGCCTGGCTGCTGTCGCCCGATTTTAGTGCCTGTTGTGCATCGGCTAACTGCGCATAAAAGCGCGCATCAGCGGCCTGACGCTGATGTTCTTCCCCCTGTGAACCACCCCGTTTTGCCGCACGCTCAAGATAGTCTGCTGCCGCTGTGTAATCACCACGACGCTGTGCGGCATACCCCAAACCGGCGAGTGCATCGGCATCCTCAGGGTTGTTTTGTAGCACCGTTTCAAAAGCCTGCTGGGCACCAGCCACGTCGCCGCTGTTCAACGCGGTAAATCCCTGTCCCTTTTCCGCCCCACCGACGTTTTTACGGAAATAGTCCATCACCACGCTATCCTGCGGGTGGCGCTGCTGATATGCCTGATAAAGTGGCGCATCATCAGGCTGTGGGCCAAGCCACAGTAAAGCTTGACGCAATGACCGATCGGCATCAGCACTGCCACTCGCCATTCCGCCCAGTACCTGTAATCCTTCGCGTCGCGTGGACTCTTGATACGTTAATGCCTTGCCCAACGCCAGTTGAGCACCATTATCCTGGGGGTGTTGTCCCGCAAACTGCCGCAGGTTATCGATAGCCTGCGGCAACAACGTACGATCGCCAGCCATCGTCAAATAGTATTCTGCCGCTACGCTGGCGGGTGGCTCATTACCGCTAAAGGTATTACGCCACGTTTGTAGCGCGGCGCTGATATTACCGCTGCGTGCCTGCTGGCGCGCCAGCGAAAGCTGAGCCTGAGGGATAGATTGCAGCTGTTTAGCATTATCCAGTTCGCCCAGGCGTGGATCCTGCGGTGAAACCTGAGCCAGGCGAGCACGCCACTGGTCAGCGTCAGTGCTATCACCGTTTTGCTGTGCATAAAGCGCCATCAGATACAGCGCCTGGGCATTGCTGGCGTCAACCATTAAGACTTTTTGCAGCGCATCTTTTGCCAGATCGTCATGTGCACGCTGATGCCACCATGCAGCCTGGTCGAATAGTGCCTGCAGAGCGGGATTATTTTCTGCCGCTGATAGCATGCCGCTAAAAAAGGCGCTTGATAACGTGCTGCTCAGCAACAGAGCGTAACGAATTCTGGCGGTTAAAAGAGGTATTTTCATCGTGTTATCACTTATTATCGCCAGAAGACCCAGGAGCGTTCGGGTGCAGACGTTTCCACGCATGCTGTTTCAACATCAGGTAAGCACCGGTACCCACAATCACCGCTAACACCAGCGCCAACAACGCCATCAGCACCGCATGTTGGTTAGCATACCAAACCACCATCATGTACCAGGGCATTTGACCGCTGGGGAACTGTGGTCCGACACGAAAGCTTCGGATACCATTTTCATCGGTAATAATTGCGGTATCGCCACGGATACCGGCGTTAATACGTGCCGAACCGAGATCGCTATGCAGCCGCAATAGCTGCTGATCGTTACTGGCAATGCTCATGACCACCAACCGATCAGGATTCCAGGGCGAACGGTAGCTAACAAACCCCCGCCAGGATGCATTTGATGAGAAGTAGCGATCGGCATCCAGTTGCTGACGATACCAGTCCCCGGTTAACCAACTACGCACTTTTTCCAGCGTATCCGGGGCTTTTACTCCCAAAGTCTGATTGCTGATATCGTACGGAGAATGGGCCAGCATGCTCTGATTAAATGCCGCCTGCCCCATGGTAGAAACGGCCAGCACATCGCTGTTATGCAAGCGAGTCAGCGCCGCGCCGCCTGTAGGGATACCAAACATGACGCGGTTATGATTCAGTGTGACGCCGGTTGCATTACCGGACCGGCCGGCCATATCCAGCAGTGCGCTAACTTCAGCATCAGTTGGTTTTTCCGGCAGAAGCATCACTGTTTGAGCATAATCTGCCATCCGTGAAAAAGGAAAGGATGCGCCGACAAAATAGGAGAGGTTGGGCAATAAGGTAAAGTGGCGCGTATTGCTAAGATCGATATAGGCATCATCTTCAATACTGCTTTTAATATTATTATTCAATAACACGCTACAAGGCGCATCCGCCTTCGGCTTGATATTAAAATAGAGCTGTAACTGGTTGTCGCCATAAATCAAATAGGGTTCCAGTCTCAGTTGATACTGCTCCTGCCGTGCATCTCCCCCTAATCGCCGCCAGATATTTTCCAGCAGCCCAACTTTATTCACCGTCAGGTTACGCAGGAATGTTCCGTTCAGCGATACGTTAAGCACCGAGTTATTTTCATCGATCCAACTTTCTGACGGAAAACGGTAATTGAGCTGTACCGGGATCGAATCACCATCCCATAAGAACAAGTCAGGTGCTGCACGGAAGTTAACGTGGAGCGCATCATGCCAGATACCGTTCGTGGTTAAGCTCTGATCTTTACGCAACAGCTCACTCAACCGTACCGGACGATCGGTATTAATCCAGCGGGGCGCGTCATAGGCCTTACGCAAGGGGATCGTTTGCTCAGGCACATTCACCCGCGAGACATCCTCATTTAAGGGGACATTAGTGAGACGCCAGGCAGCCTGCCGCAGTTGATGCTCATCTTTCCCCACGACTAACATCAGCTTATACGTAGGATTATCTGGGTTATCAATAATTTGTAGCGTAGGCTCCGCCACTTGCGGTAGCGTCAGGTTACCCACTTTTGTTCCAGGAGGGCCAAAAACAATACCGTTTTTCTCCGGCAGACGATCGCGCAGAACCGGGAAATTGACACCGCGGTAATCCGCCTGAATGCCTGCCCATGACGCCACAATGGCGGCGGCGCTAAGCTGCGCAGGTGTAATCTTTTCAGGGAACGCCAGGGTAATGCTGGCGGTGGTCATCTGCAGCGGATCGATAAACGGGCGTGGGAAATGGCGCATATTACTGCCCATATTGAGCTGCTGGCCTTCCAGAAACAGCTTGGTCTGTGGCAAAACAATGACCTGATAGCGGTCGATGCTGTCCCGCTCACAGAGTAGCTGATCTGCATCATTAACTTTAAAGCTCAGGTTGTTGCTGGAAACAATCATTGCCGCAGGAATATCTAACTGGTAGGTCGCATTATCCCTGTCCGTCGCACTCAGTGGCAGCGTACCAAGCGGCTGGCCATTGAGCATCAGTTGCAGCGATGTATTGCGTTCAGCAAGCGCCGGTGAAACACGCAGCGCCAGCTCAAGACGCGCATTCGTAACAACCTGATCGTTGGGTAGGGTAAAAACGATCCCTGATTGTAGTTGACCACCGCTGAGCACAATCCCCGCCCGTTGCCCCATTTGCGCAACCGTAATCTGGCTGGAGATCGGCTGAAAGAAGCTCGGCGGAGCAACGGGGGCACCCTCGATGGTGCTATCTCAGGCGCTGAGCTGCTCTCCGGCGTAGCGCCGCCGTTCATCGGCGCGTAAGGCGTTTCTCCAGCTACCGCGCGCAACGCGCCCCTCGCCTGCTCAACATCCTCGGGCGGCGGGATTTGCGATAGCGCTTCGCTGTCCTGGGTTACGGCCGGCTCTGCCGCATGGGCAACCTGCATTATCAACGTCGTGCCCAGGCAAAACGCGAATAAAAACTTCATCACGGCCTGCGTCATGCTGCGTGGTCCTCTTGCGTCTTATTCTCTGCAGCACGCGCGGCATCGCGTCGGTCATGACGTGATTTCCAGGTTAGCCAGAACAACTCGAACACGGTACGGATGATCGTCAACAATGACAGCAGCGGATTATCTGGCTTATGCGGTGGTTGGATCCAGGCATCAGCGCGAGCCAGCACCACGCGTACCAATTCACGACGACGTGAGAGAGGGATCTCATCGAACTCTAAGCGAATAACACCTTCGGCTGAGGCAATAGTATGAACCGGAATGGTAATGGCCCCTGATGAGAGCAGCAGTTCAATCGCTTCAATATTGTCAGTTTCATGGCGGTTGTCCGGCGCAATGACCTGCGCACCGCCCATCGAAAGATTCACTGTTTTAGTCCGCGATGCAATGCCGCTGGCATAGTGGATGATCATCGGTATTTCAACATCAATACGGATAGTCTTACGCGTCTGTCTGGTTTCGCGTGCGACAGCAATGGCCGCCATCAAAATAATCAAGCTGAATATCGCCCATCCGACGTTAAGGGCAATCACATAGGGGTCGACACCAAAATAATCATGCGCCACCGCGCGAACGATACCGGCGGTGACCCCAATGAGCAGTAATATCGCGGTAATAACATGCGGACGTACGATATTAAAATCAAAGAAGCCGACGTCCAGCAGCCCACCTTTATCCGTCACGTTAAATTTGCCATGTTTCGGTGAAATCATGGTTAACAGCGTGGGGATGACCAGGTGAAATGCCATGACTGTTTCATAAATCTCACCCCAAAAGGTGTAGCGAAAACGCCCATTCATACGCGAGTTAACATAGAGTGACATCACCAGATGCGGCAGCACATAGGCAAAGATCAGCGAGGCCGATGAATGAATGATATTAAGATTAAACAGCAAATAAGCTAAAGGCGCGGTGAGAAATACCACGCGGGGAAGACCAAACTGAAAGTGCAGCATTGCATTCAGGTAACAGAGCCGCTGCTGCCATGTTAAACCACGACCAAACAGTGGGTTATCAACGCGAAAAATCTGTGTCATCCCTCGCGCCCAGCGAGTACGTTGTATCACATGCAAGCCTAAACGCTCTGTGGCCAGCCCTGCAGCCAGCGGCAGTGCCAGAAAGGCAGAACCCCAGCCAAGGCGCTGCATTTTTAGTGCGGTGTGCGCATCTTCCGTTACCGTTTCAACCGCAAAGCCACCAATTTCCTCCAGGGCCGAACGGCGGATCACCGCACAGGAGCCGCAAAAAAAAGTCGCATTCCAGTTATCGTTACCCTGCTGTACGGGGCCGTAAAACAGGGCTCCCTCGTTAGGAATATGGCGAGCAGCACGCAAGTTACGTTCAAACGGATCGGGTGAATAGAAGTAGTGCGGCGTTTGTAGCAGTGCCAGGCGAGGATCTTTCAGGAACGGTCCTACCGTAGCTTGTAGAAAAGCACGAGTGGCAACGTGATCGCAGTCAAATACGCAGATCAACTCACCTTTAGTAATTTTTAGCGCATGGTTAAGATTACCCGCTTTAGCATGCGAATTATCTTCACGCGTAATATAGCCAACGCCTGCATCGGCTGCAAAAACGGCAAATTCACTACGCTTGCCATCATCAAGCAGGTATATTTTTAATTTATCGCGCGGGTAATCAATACACTGCGCAGCCAGCACCGTATCGCGCACGACGCTCAAACTTTCATTGTAAGTCGGAACATAGACGTCGACGCTCGGCCACAGGCTAATATCATCAGGCAGAGGCTCAATAGTGCGTTTAAGCGGCCAGCTGGTTTGCAGAAATCCCAGGATAAGGATCAGCCAGACATAAAGTTCTGCGATAAATAAGCCAGTCCCGAGAATCGCTTCAATTTCAGAATTAAAGTGCAATGTCTCTGTCGCACGCCAATAAATATAGCGTGTCGACATCAGTGCGGAAAGTATTACCATCACAACAGAGATGTGCTTGCTTTTACTGAATCCCAATAAAAACATAATTGTGATACTGATCAAACCAAATATGTATTGTTTCTGACTATCCATCGGCGTGATGATAACCACTGCTGCAACTGGAAATAACATCAGTAGCAGCACATAAAACAAAACTTTATTCATGGGGCATCCTGAAAGCAGGGATTAATATTTTGGGGGTGAATACGCCTGGCCTTTCTTTTGCCCTTAAGTCGCGTAAGAGACGGTAGTCAACGCGATAGAGCCATGGCAGCCCTCGGTTAACCAACCACTCCGTTCCTTATGCCGGATAGGGCTTATACTGATTACATACGAAGATTAATATCGCCAGGTTTATTGTGAGCGTAACGCGGCATACACTTCACCATCACCCACCTTAATATTCAGCAATCCGGCAATGCGTTTGCTCACCAGTTCGATATCGAACGCCGCGGTTGATACCGGGTTAAAATCGAAAACAGAACGCTGTGAAGCATTCGCCTCCGCAACGCTTTCATCGCGATGAACCACGCCCACCAGGCGTTCACCCAGGCGCTGCTGCATAAAAGCGGTGACGTCACGACTTATATTTCGCCGCGTATCACTTTGGTTAAGCATGAAGTAATGACCATGCTTATTGTTTAACGCCGTACCTATCATTCGCTCATTTTCTATTTGCGGCAGCAGTGAGAGTGAGGCGGTATCCGCCAGCATCACCACCAGATGTAAATCGGCAATTTCGGTCATGGCTTTTAACGCAGAACTGGGGCCTGGAGGAAAGTCCGCCACGATGACCAGCCCGGGATAGTTTAATACTGTGCCCAAACCCCGCTGAAGAAAATGCGGATTACGGGAAAGATTATTTTCAAATTCAATGCGTTGCTCTTCTGTGACATCACCATAAGGCAAGACGAAAATATTTCCGCCCGTAGTAAGAATCGATTGGCTCCAGTCAGCACTGTCACTTGCGTTGGCAACATAGCCACGGCTATCCGCTAAAGGCACACCAAAATGCAAACGCAGCGCATTTTGTACATCAAAATCTATTGCCAACACTTTGCTGCCACCGCGAGCCAGCGCATAGGCCAGATTTGCCGCCACGGTTGTTTTACCCACTCCACCTTTCGGTGAACACACGCAGACTAACGGCATAAAGCAATCTTCTCTAACAAAGGTTTTAACAGAGTATCTTTGGTCATCACCACGCGATTAGCCGTCCCGGTTGCACTGAACAGGGAAGAATACCGTGGCGTTGGCTCAGCATGTTTAGTCGGCGCCACAGCCGCCGCGACGGGGCGCTGCTGCCCGTTGGAGATCGGCGCTGAGGCTACGCTATCCGGCCGT
This sequence comes from [Pantoea] beijingensis, assembly GCF_022647505.1. Taxonomy (NCBI): domain Bacteria; kingdom Pseudomonadati; phylum Pseudomonadota; class Gammaproteobacteria; order Enterobacterales; family Erwiniaceae; genus Erwinia; species [Pantoea] beijingensis. The sequence goes on along the minus strand of NZ_CP071409.1, from coordinate 124,207 downwards.
TCCATCGCCGGTGGCTGCTCTACTGCCGCACTCTGAGAGACGGCTGCGGGTGTCGTATTAAGCTCTGCAGCAATGCTGTCCAGCAGCGACCCGCGAGCCGGAGCTGCTGCAGATGGCGCCACGGAAAAGGCAGGCTTTCCACTCGTGCCCGAGGAAGGTGCTGAAAGGGGAGCGCTAAACGTATATTTATCTACCGGCTGAGGGTGAATCAGGTCGATGCTTTGTCCCTGACCCAGCACGGGTTCAAGCGTATCGTGACTTAAGAGCTGCCTGATGATTGCCCAATGAGTGATATCAGATTCGCCTGCCTGCTCAGACATATCCTTGAATTTGATATCATTTGTTTGAGTTTTTTCTTTAAAACGCTGCAAATCATCATAACTTTTCATAAGATGTTAAAACATTTCAGGCGTGAATTTAGCAAAATATAGCATATTAATTTCTGTCCGTTCAGATTATTCCGACAATATGTCGTACCCGTGCCAATGAAGTTTTCTATCCCCTCGATTCAATAAATAAATGATACCCATATCAAATTATTATTAATCATTTCTTTATCTCACCTAAAATATCATTGGCAAAAATAATTTCTCAGCGGAAATAAAAAAAAACACCCCAACTATATATATCCTGAATAGTCCGAGCCGCTGAGAGAATCAACATGGTTCACAGGAGGGATACATAGAGGGAACGATCAATGATAAAACCAATAAATTTTCAGCGTTAAGTTGGGCAAGAACAGATAAAAAAGGCCGATTTGCATCGGCCTTTATGGCAGGAAAAACACGTTATTTGAAATATAGGGCGCCGGGCACCCTCAATCGATCCTGACGTGGCTTCGCCGATACTATCCGGCGTTTTGCTGCTCATCCTGATCGACAGCAAAGCAGGCAATCTGCTGCCCACGATAGTCTTTCAGTTGGGGCTGTAATTGCGTACAAGGCCCGAATCGGCGGTGACAGCGCGCATTGAATGCGCAGCCCGGTGGCGGATTCAGCGGACTGGGTAATTCCCCCGTCAACTTTATACGCTGGCGACGCTCGTCCGGATTCAAGCGTGGAGTTGCAGAGAGCAACGCTTGGGTATACGGATGACGCGGATTCGAGAATATCGCTTCCTTACTGCCTTTCTCCACACAGCGCCCGAGATACATCACCATCACTTCATCGGCAATATGCTCCACCACGGACAGGTCGTGAGAAATAAAGACGTAAGACAGTCCCATTTCCTGCTGCAGGTCCATCATCAGGTTCAATACCTGTGCCCTGACCGAAACATCGAGCGCGGATACCGGCTCGTCGGCAATCAATACATCAGGGTCCAACATCAAACCACGCGCGATAGCAATACGCTGACGCTGACCGCCCGAGAACATATGCGGGTAACGATCGTAGTGTTCCGTTTTCAGGCCAACTTTCGCCATCATCGCCAGCGTCTTTTCACGCCGCTCGGCCTTGCTCAGGTTGGTGTTAATCACCAGTGGCTCTTCGAGGATCTGGCTGATCTTTTTACGCGGATTTAACGAACCATAAGGATTCTGAAACACGATCTGAATCTTCTGACGACGCAGACTCTGCGCAGCCGGGTCCGGTTTTAACAGATCCTGCCCCTGATAAAACAGCTGTCCTTCGGTTGGCGTTTCAATCATCGTCAGCAGACGGCCCAGCGTGGATTTTCCACAACCGGACTCCCCCACCACGGCCAGCGTTTTACCGCGTTCCAGATCGAAAGAGACACCGTCGAGCGCTTTGACCAATCGCTCCTGGCCAAACAGGCCTTTTTTAACCGGATAATGTTTTTTTAAATCTATCGCCTGCATCAGCAGCGATGCATTAGCTTGTTCAGGCTTCATAAGTTGGTCTCCCGGCATCATCCAGTGGGAAATGACATTTGGACTGACGCCCCGGAATATCACGTAATTCAGGCTCTTCAGTGCGGCAGCGATCGGTCGCGTACGGACAACGAGGGTTGAGTAAACAGCCGTTCGGGCGATCGTATTTACCCGGCACAACGCCCGGTAATGAGGCCAGACGCGCTTTATCTGCGGCAAACTCCGGCAACGCCCGTAATAACGCCTGAGTATAAGGGTGACGCGGTGCCTTAAAGATATCGACCGCTTTCCCGGTTTCAACCACCTGCCCGGCATACATCACGATGATGTGCTGCGCCGCCTCGGCAACCAGTGCCAGGTCGTGGGTGATTAGGATCAGCGCCATATTCTCCTGACGCTGCAGGTCGAGCAGCAGCTCGATTATTTGTGCCTGAATCGTCACATCCAGCGCAGTCGTCGGCTCATCGGCAATCAACAATTTGGGGCGACAGGCAATGGCCATCGCAATCATGACGCGCTGACTCATCCCGCCGGATAGCTGGTGCGGATAAACATCAAGCCGCGATGCCGGATCGGGAATACCTACCTGTGTTAACAGATCGATTGCGCGCTGACGACGCGTGCGCCGGTTGCCGCCCTGATGAACCTTGATCGCTTCCATAATCTGGAAACCCACGGTATAGCAGGGGTTCAGGCTGGTCATCGGATCCTGAAAGATCATCGCAACTTCGGAACCCACCAGTTGGCGACGTTCTTTTTCAGAGATCTTTTGCAGGTCACGTTGGTTAAACTCCAGCTTATCCGCCATCACTTTGCCGGGGTAATCGATCAGGCCCATAATCGCCAGCGAACTCACCGATTTACCCGATCCGGACTCCCCGACAATACCAACAACCTGCCCTTGTTCAACCTGGTAACTGATGCGGTCAACCGCACGAAACGGTGCTTTTTCGTCGCCGAAATGCACCGATAGTTTGTCTATATTTAATAACGCCATCTCGGTGCCTCTTTACTGCTTGAGTTTCGGGTCAAGGGCATCACGTAAGCCATCGCCCATCAGGTTAAATGCCAGCACGGTCAGCAGGATCACAACCCCAGGGAAGGTGACCACCCACCAGGCACTTTGCGCATACTGTAATACGTCGGAGAGCATCGTGCCCCACTCCGGCGTGGGCGGTTGCGCACCCATACCCAAAAAGCCCAAAGCGGCCATGTCGAGGATAGCGTTAGAAAAGCCAAGCGACGCCTGAACAATCAGCGGGGCCAGGCAGTTTGGTAAAATATTGACGAACATCTGACGCATCGCGCCCGCGCCCGCCACGTTAGAGGCCGTTACATAGTCGCGGTTCACCTCAACCAGTACCGCTGCACGCGTCAGACGAATATAGTGCGGCAGCGCAACAAAGGTCAGTGCGATGGAAGCGTTAACGATGGATGGGCCAAAAACGGCCACCAATACCAGTGCCAGCAGCAAGCTTGGCAGCGCCAGCATAATATCCACCAGCCGCATAATAGCCGCATCAACAGCACCGCCGATATAGCCAGCAACCAAACCAAAAATCACGCCAAAGACCAGTGAAAGTACCACCACCAGACAACCCACCAGCAATGACAGACGCGCGCCATACATCAGACGGGACAACACATCGCGCCCGACATCATCGGTACCCAGCAGGAATTGCCAACTGCCCCCGTCTTGCCATACCGGCGGATGCAACAGTGCGTCGCGGAACTGCTCAGCCGGGCCGTGGGGCGCCAGGACATCCGCCAGAATCGCAATAAGGAGCATTAATATGACGTAAACCAGACCAACCACAGCCCCTTTGTTACGCTTAAAGTAGTGCCAGAATTCCTGAAAAGGGGTCATCGGCTTTGGCGCAGCCACTATGCTGCCCGGATTAATTTGAGACATTCCGTGAGCCCCTCTATTTCTTGTGACGGATGCGCGGGTTAACCACGCCATAAAGCAGATCAACCAGCAGGTTAACCAGAATAATCAGGATAGCGACCATCAGCACACCGCCCTGAACAACCGGATAATCACGACGCTGCAAAGCTTCAATCAGCCAGCGTCCAAGCCCCGGCCAGGAGAAAATGGTCTCTGTCAGAATGGCGCCTGCCAGCAATGTCCCCACCTGAAGGCCGATAACCGTCACCACCGGTAACATCGCATTACGCAGCGCGTGGACGATGATCACGCGCATACGCGTCAAGCCTTTGGCGCGGGCAGTCCGAATATAGTCCTCGCCCAGCACTTCCAGCATCGCAGAGCGCGTCATACGTACGATAACGGCCAGTGGAATGGTGCCCAGCACGATGGCAGGCAGAATCATATGCATCACGGCATCTTTAAAGTCGCCAGGCTCACCCCAAATGAAGGTGTCAATCAGCATAAAACCGGTCAGCGGCATCGAATCATCAAGGAAGACCGCATCGCCTACCCTGCCGGACACCGGCGTGAGGTTGAGCTGCACCGATACCAGCATGATCAGCATAATGCCCCACCAAAAGATCGGCATGGAATAGCCGGTCAGTGAGATGCCAACAGCAGTATGGTCAAAAATAGACCCGCGTTTAACCGCAGCCAGAACACCAACGGGAATGCCCACCGCCACGGCGAAAATCATGGCACAGATGCCCAACTCCAGCGTGGCTTTAAAGCGCGGCACAAACTCATCCCAAACCGGAATGCGGCTTTTCAGTGAAATGCCCAGGTCGCCATGTAATACCCCGTTGATATAGGTGAGATATTGCTTCCACAGCGGTTGATCCAGCCCAAGCTGAGCCATTAATGCGGCATGACGTTCAGGAGACATCCCGCGTTCACCGGCCATAATCAGTACCGGATCGCCAGGAATCATATGTACAAATGCAAAAGTTAAAAGGGTAATACCAATAAACGTTGGGATAACTAACCCCAAACGTCGGAGTATGAACTGCAACATAATCCGGATTCTCTGTAATCTCCTGTCGCCCGTAGCGAACAGGATTCTATTTGCTCACATCCAGCGTCAGGGTAAACCCTAACGCGACGCAATTACATTGCGCCTTTACCGTTTTTTCATCCCGGAAAAGGGCCGAGGGAACCTCAACCCATCAATGCTGCGAATAACGGTTGCCGTATCCAGCAGCATCGCACATGTCAAACGACTGAAGGGCACCTGTTGTCGCCCTTCAGCGTTCAGGAGATCGACTTATTCGCTGATATCAACGTTTTCGAAGTGGTGTTTACCTAATGGATCAACCACATAGCCAGAAACTTTCTTGCTGACCGGTTCAAATACCGTTGAGTGGGCAATGATCAGCGCAGGTGCCTGATCGTGCATTACGACCTGAGCCTGTTTGTAATAAGCGATACGTTTGTTCTGATCGGATTCCGCACGTGCGGGTTGGATCTGATCTTCAAACGGCTTATAGCACCAGCGTGAATAGTTAGACCCGTCTTTCGCTGCCGCGCAGCTGAATAGCGTGGCGAAGAAGTTATCCGGATCCCCGTTATCACCCGTCCAACCCATCATGACCGACTGATGCTCACCTGCTTTCGCACGTTTCAGGTACTCGCCCCATTCGTAAGTCACGATATTGGCTTTCACACCCACTTTCGCCCAGTCAGCCTGGATCATCTCAGCCATTCGGCGCGCATTTGGGTTATATGGACGCTGTACCGGCATTGCCCACAGATCAATAGAGAAACCATCCGCCATACCCGCTTCTTTCAGCAGGGCTTTCGCTTTTTCCACATCATAAGGGTAATCTTCAACGGTATCGTTGTAGCTCCACATGGTCGGTGGAATCAGGTTCTTCGCGGCCTGGCCTGCGCCCTGATAAACCGCATCAATAATCGCTTTCTTGTTCACCGCCATGGTCAGTGCCTGACGGACTTTGACATTATCGAGCGGTTTTTTCTCAACGTTAAAAGAGAGATAGCCAACGTTCAGGCCCGGTTTTTCCATCAGGTTAATATTCGTGTCCTGCTTCATGCGGGCGATATCAGCCGGATTCGGATACGGCATTACCTGACATTCGCCTTTTTGCAGCTTAGCGTAACGGACTGACGCATCTGGCGTAATGGAGAACACTAAGCGGTCGATTTTTGGCTTGGTGCCCCAGAAATCCGGGTTAGCTTTGTACAGAATGCGGGAATCTTTCTGATATTGCAGCAGCTGGAACGGCCCCGTTCCGACCGGATTCAGATCGACTTTCTCTGGGGTACCGGCCTTCAGCATATTGTCAGCGTATTCAGCAGACATGATGGAGGCGAAATCCATTCCGAGATCGGCAATGAACGGCGCTTCAGAACGCGTCAGCGTGAAACGGACAGTATAGTCGTCAACTTTTTCGATTTTGCTGATCAATGCAGGCATATCCATGCCTTCAAAATATTCGTAACTGCCGCCGGAAACGTTGTGATACTTATTATTTTTATCCAGTTGGCGCTCGAAGGAGAACACCACGTCATCAGCATTGAAATCACGCGTTGGCTTAAAATCTTTCGTGTTCTGCCACTTCACGCCTTTACGCAGGTGAAAAGTGTAGGTTTTACCGTCAGGGCTGATATCCCATTTTTCAGCCAGGCCAGGCTGAACTTCAGTGGTGCCAATTTTGAATTCGACTAAGCGGTTGTAAATCGGCACGGAACTGGCGTCATAGGTGGTGCCTGATGTGAACAGTTGCGGGTTAAAACCTTCAGGCGAACCTTCTGAGCAATAAACAAGGGTTTTCGCCTGGACACCTGCGGCAACGGTCATAGCGATCAGACTCAGACCAACCTTCAGCACCCCTGATTTAGCCAAGGAAATACTCATGCGTGTGCTCCAATTGTGATGTGTTGTTGTGTGCGTTACGCCCAGCCTGTGTTTTTTTAATGCGGCTGATACGTGAATGCCCGTAGGCATGAATGATGCGAACAGATAACTGATGAAAGTCTGACTCCATGAAATCAAGCAGACGAATCCGCTTCCTTTCGCCTCATTGAGGCATCAATTTGTCAACAGATTCAAGCAACGTCAATACAACTGTCATGTATTTACACAGAGTGTGAGAAACAGCAAGCAAACATAAAAAAAACCTCTTAATAACAAAAATAGCGAAAAAGTTTGCTATGAGACAAAAAAACCAGACAAACACAGTGCTTTTAAAAATGTAACCAGTTTTTTACTTCATTAAAAATCATTGAAAAATGGTCGCTAAATGCTGAAGGAATGAACGATTAATTTTGCGAACTCACTGAGAAGCAGCTAAATATTCTGCAGGCATGGCATAAGAAAGGGGGCATAAACATCAGAGCAGGCATAATTGTTCGCATGACGAATTAAGCCACAAGCGCAAGCGTAGCAAGGGGTCGCTGCCATCTTTAAGGGATAAACCAGATTACAGTGTGTTATCCGGCCGTATTAGCTGAATAATTCACATGACAGAATTGCCGCTAAGCCGGGAGCGCTGCGCTCGGCTCAAACCTCCTTCGGAGGTTCTCATCCTCTTTATACTCCAGACGAAAAAAAACCTGCTTTAAAAAGCAGGTTTCTTAAATATGGTCGGCGAGAGAGGATGACCGCTCTCTTCGAGAGCCGCCCTGCGGGCCGTTGCTGAAGCAACGTTGTCTCGCTGCGCTCGGCTCAAACCTCCTTCGGAGGTTCTCATCCTCTTTATACTCCAGACGAAAAAAAAACCTGCTTTAAAAAGCAGGTTTCTTAAATATGGTCGGCGAGAGAGGATGACCGCTCTCTTCGAGAGCCGCCCTGCGGGCCGTTGCTGAAGCAACGTTGTCTCGCTGCGCTCGGCTCAAACCTCCTTCGGAGGTTCTCATCCTCTTTATATTCCAGACGAAAAAAAACCTGCTTTAAAAAGCAGGTTTCTTAAATATGGTCGGCGAGAGAGGATGACCGCTCTCTTCGAGAGCCGCCCTGCGGGCCGTTGCTGAAGCAACGTTGTCTCGCTGCGCTCGGCTCAAACCTCCTTCGGAGGTTCTCATCCTCTTTATATTCCAGACGAAAAAAAACCTGCTTTAAAAAGCAGGTTTCTTAAATATGGTCGGCGAGAGAGGATTCGAACCTCCGACCCACTGGTCCCAAACCAGTTGCGCTACCAAGCTGCGCTACTCGCCGATGGGGGCGCATGTTACTGCTACGGTTTTAGAGCGTCAATGACTTTCTGTGAATATCCTCACAAGCGCCTGGAAAGCAGCCAGCAAAGCAGAAATCACTCAGCCTTTTCCGCAGATCCCGATGCCGGTGCCTGACACCAGTTATTTGCCGCTTTAATCCCACCATCAGGCGAGGTGTAGCCTAAGCATCCAAGAATGCTATCAAATAACTCAACCTGCCTGTGAGTCTTACCGACACGCTGCTGGGCCTGCAACCGCTCAAACGCCTGCTGATGATTGCTGTCCTGCAAATATTTATCCGAAGCCCACACAATCAGTGGCACACGGAATTGCTCCGGCGGTGCCATATCACGCGGTGTGCCATGCAGATGCATATTATCGCTGATCGATTCACCGTGATCGGCAGCGTAGAAAACAATCGCTTTCTTATCACGCAACTGGTCGAATACGTTATCCAGCACGGTATCGGTATACAGTACCGAGTTATCAAAGGCATTGATTAACTGCTCTTTACTACAAAAATCGTCAACGCCCTTACACTCCGGTTGATAACGCGCAAACGCCTGCGGATAACGCTGCGAATAGAGATAGTGTGAACCTTTCGTATGCAGCACGACTAAGTGTTTACCCTGTGGATGTCGATCGAGAGAAGCTTTCAACTCCGGGATTAGCAACATATCATCGACGGGTTTTCCCTGATTGCGTTTCTCAGAACCAATCTGCTCGCGGAAAGCATAGTTATCCACATCCGTATTGTTGTAAAACCAGGCTTCGCTTTGCATGGCAAACAGCTCAGAGCTAAACCCCAGTTCCTTCATAACGGCAAAGACATTTTGCTCTTTCAGCGTCCTCCCTGGATTGTCCATCGTGCCGCCTTCACGCACGAACATGCAGCGTAGTGAGAGTTTAGTCGCGGTATCACAGGACTCCCCTCGAAAAGCGACCAGGTTTTTCTCTTTTGACAGTTTTGGCGTGGTATCACGATCGTAACCGAGCATGCCCATATGATCCCAGCGCGTGGTTTCACCAATCACAAACACCACATAAGTATCATCAATACCGGGCGGAGCCACGTAAGTGAACTTCTTAGCAGGATCCAGCAGTTCCTGGCTATCCAGTGACTCATCGGCGCGCGTATAGGCAAACAGCCCCAGCGCGGTTAGCCAGTTAGACGGGAGATATGAATGGGCAACCACACCGCCATAACTGGGTAAATCAATATTGGTGACCTTTTCGTGTGCCGATTGCAACGTATCGATATAACGCAGAGGCAGATAAACCATCGCCGCGGCCGCCACTAAAATCACCAACGGCTTCACCCGATGTCCCGGGGTTTTCAGCTGTTCAAGTAACGTTAAGCTCAGAGTATTGCGCCAAATCATCAGCATCGGTATCAAGCTGACCAGCACCATCCAAAGAACAAATTGATAGCCAATCACCTCTTTCGATAGGTCAATATCCGTTGTCATAACCGAGGCAACAACGCCATAGCCAATGACCACATTGAAAAAAGCCATGTAGTAACTGGAAGCGACTGAGATTAGTAACAACAATGTCGCGAGAATACGCCAAAATATCTTCCCGCCTAGCGAAAGCAACCGCATCAGGAAGAATGTCAGTAGCACGATCGCCACCACTTCAGCGACGACAGAGAACCAATTGGTCAGCGTAGATTTCGTCAGAAAAGGCTCGAAGCGTCGGTAAAAAATGGGCAAATTTAGCAAAATGCCAATATAAAGAGCCAGCAGTAACGACAGTTTCTGCTGCGATAACGATTTAATATAATTCATTCAACCTTTTCCTGGCATGGCTTAAACAGTTTCTAACCGATAATCAGACCGTATTGTTGCCACGGAGTTCGGAAGAGACGGTAATTAAGCACTCGGAACGGCTTATTCCAGACAAGACTGAAAATGAATGATATTGAGGTAATAACAATAATTCGTCGAAAATGGCGGGTATTTTTCGTGATTATGCCAAAAAAAGGGCGATACCCCTGCTGAAACCGGTGAAATCTCTGGAAAGGTTGCGCTCACCCGTTAGGGAAATCAACAGAAAATGCTTTGCACAGGACATGCAATGGCAATGGCAATGGCAATGGCAATGGCAAAAAACTCAACCGAACCCATTTTGTCTCCGATTAGAACCGTATCATATCGGCAAGAATGAAGTTAAATACCGCTAAACCAGTTATAGCCCTGATCTTCCCAGTATCCACCCGGATTCTGATCCGTGACAAAAATTGCCGCAATATGTTTTGGGTTCTTGAAACCCAACTTTGTTGGAACTCGCAAACGTAGTGGATAACCGAAATCAGGTGGCAGTGGCTTGTTGTCAAAATCCAGCGCAAGAATCGTTTGTGGGTGTAACGCCGTAGCCATATCGATGCTGGAGTAGTAACGATCGTCACACTTAAAGCCAACATACTTTGCCTTTAAATCAGCCCCCACATGCTGCAACAGGATCTTGAGTGGGACACCACTCCATTGGCCAATCGCACTCCAGCCTTCAATACAAATTAAGCGCGTAATTTGGCTACTTTGCGGCAGTCGTTGCAATTGTTCCAGTGTCCACGACGATTTCTTGGCTACTTTTCCTGATACCTCAAGCCGGTAATTGGGGATATCAATTTCCGGTACATTGTATTCAGGATAAAAAGCATTAAAGCGAAACGGGCGGGTGATTTGATCTTCACTGTAAGTCTGGGCCAGCTTTTCACCGCTGAATAACCACGCCTGTACGCGATCATTCCAGTGCGACATCGCCCACAGCACCTTATCAACCTGGTCGCCATCTTGTAGGTTACAGCCAGTGAGCATCGATACCGCGCCGAGAGTCAGCCCGGATCGCAGCAGGAAACGCCGTTCAAGATTTACCAGTTGTTTGCGTTGTGCAGGTTCAAGGATTATTTTGGGACGCCTGGATTGCTTACTCATCTGCGGGTTCCTTGCGTCGTCCGCCGGTGATCATCGCGGGCAATGTTTTCGGCACCAGTAACACCATCAGTAAGTGCACAATGACAAAAAGCAACACACCGCTCATGGCAAAAAAATGGACATAGCGCGCGATATCAAAACCTCCCAATAACATGACTAACCCACTGAACTGTACAGGCTTCCATATTGACAGGCCAGAAAGCACCAACAACAATCCCAGCAGCAGTACGCCGAGATACATGACTTTCTGCACCGCATTATAGTGTCCTGCCCGGTGTACCAGGCTGAACGTTAATGCCTGACGCATATCACGCCATACTGAAGCAACGCTAACGGGGAAAAAACGCTCTTTGAAATGACCACTACAGAGTCCCCAGAGCAGGTAAATCAGACCATTTGCCGCCAGTAGCCACATCACCGCCAGATGCCATGCGATATTGCCCCCCAGCCAGCCTCCCACCGTCATTACTTGCGGGAACGTGAAATCAAAAAGCGGCGAGGCATTATAAATGCCCCACCCACTCATCATCATGCCAACCATCACTAGCACATTAATCCAGTGACACACTCTCAATGGCCACGGATGCAGCACCTTTTTAGCGGATGATCGCATGATGGACTCCCGTGATTACATCGGTGGCGTCAAGCCATCTTTACCCGCAGAGATACCGCGAGCAACCAACGCACCTTTATCGTCTTTCATGGTAAACAACACCACTTTGGTGCCGGGTTTCAGTAATGCCTTATTACCCGGCTCAATCAGCACCACAGGCACATCATCCGGTACAACCACCGTTTTTTCTTTATCCTGATACTTCACCGTCAGCGTTCTACCATTGGTATTAACCAGCTTGCCTACGGTGCCATTCGTCATGGTATTCACTTTTCCGTCAGCAGATTCAAACGGGTTAAAACCTTCACCTGAGCCACGCAAGCTGGGCGCAAATACATGCACTTCCAGCGCTTTCAGCGTGCCGTTGGCCTGCGGCACCGCCGCTGTACCAATAAAGCTATCAGGTTTGATATCGCTCATGGTGGCTTTACTGATGCTGTTAACTTTAGTTTGATCGGTCAGGCCTACCGTCATTTTCTCACCCTGCCGAGTCGTAATTTGCAGAGCGCTGTCGGTAACCGAATCAATGGTCGCGCGCGTGGGTTTAATAATTGAATCAGCGGGTGCCGCCGCAGCGACCGCGCCAAAACTCAGTAATAACGTGCCCATTAATAAATGGGTGAAACGATGCTTAATCATTTGGCTCTCCGGAGTGTGCTAAAACTTAGCATGCTAATTAAGAATAATAATGTGCAGAAAAATGGCGAGTTAAATAGCTGAAAAGAGTGTGATAAAACATTTCCGGACAGACGGCACTCACGCCTCTGAATCTTAGGGAAAGCAGACCTGAACATCATGAGACGGAGCCAGCACGCTGGCCCCTGCAAACTTAGTTGATGATGTTCAAGGTGACATCGATATTATTACGCGTAGCGTTAGAGTACGGGCAAACGATATGCGCCGCATCCACCAATTTACGCGCGTCCTCTTTGTCCATGCCAGGCAGATGGATATTCAGCGTAGCTTCAATACCGAAACCCGTTGGCAATGGACCGATGCCGACTTCACCTTCAATAAACGTATCTTTAGGAATGTTAAATTTATCGCGCCCAGCCACAAACTTCAGCGCACCGAGGAAACAGGCTGAATAACCCGCAGCAAAAAGCTGCTCCGGATTAGTCACTTCGCCACCGGCCCCGCCCATCTCTTTTGGCACACCCAGCTTAACGTCCAGTACACCGTCTGAAGAGATCGCGCGGCCATCGCGACCACCGGTTGCTTTAGCTTTTGCACGATATACAACTTTTTCTAGTGACATAACGTATTTCCTTTCTGTAAGTGGATAGCCCTTACGGGCATAATTTAGTGCGATTAAATCGCGAACTACTTTTATAGCGTAAACCAGCATTCATGAATGAGCATCAAAACATGTGACTATTCGCTAAGGTTATCGCGCAGTGTTTCTAACTGTTTTTTTAAGTTAATCAACGTATCGCTATCACAAGCCGATGCACAACGCACAGAATCAGGAATGCCGCGCGCTTTTTTACGCAGCGTTCGCCCTTCCGCCGTTAACGTCACAATCACCTGACGCTCATCCTGGCGCGAACGCTGCCGCTGCAGCAGTCCGGCGCTCTCAAGCCGTTTTAATAGCGGTGTTAAAGTTGCAGAGTCCAAAAAAAGCCGTTCACCAATATCTGAAACGGTAACATCATCACGCTCCCACAGCACCATCATCACCAAATATTGCGGATAGGTGAGTTCAAGCGGTGCCAGCAGTTGCCGATATAGCTTATGCAACTTGAGGTTAGCCGAGTAAAGTGCGAAACAGAGCTGCTGATCAAGCAACAGTGGCGCGTCTTTCTCTTTTTTGCCATCTTGGTAAGTAGTCATACGGTTCAACATAAATAGCGCGCTATATAATTGCAAGTTTTTTTGCGCAGGAGACGAGTATTGATGCAACCACTGGAAGATCAAGCGCGCCGCTATGCGACAAAGGCCCATTCTGCCGTTAACCAACGCCGAAAATACACTGACGAACCCTATATCGTACATCCGGCGGCGGTGGCCGAACTGGTACGCAGCGTGACCGATAACGAAACGATGCTGGCGGCTGCATGGCTGCATGATACGGTCGAGGATACTGCCAGCACATTGGGAGATATCGAGAGCCACTTTGGCCATGAAGTCGCGCAACTGGTAGAAATGCTGACGGATAATCCGCAGCCTGCCGCGAAAAATCGCGCTGCGCGTAAAGTGGCCCATTTTCGCCATACAGCAACGGCTTCACCAGCGGCACAAACCATTAAACTTGCTGATATCATTGATAATACTCGCTCAATTATTTATTACGATGCCAGCTTTGCACGCATCTATCTGGTTGAGAAACGCGTGCAGTTAACGCTATTAACGGCAGGAAATGCTGAACTATGGCGGCAGGCTAACACCATTATTGAAAAAGGCATCCGGCAGCTGACTTTGCCACCTTACAATATGTTGCCAGCGTGGTTTGAGCGCCAGACCGCTAAATATTGTTGAGGTCCGACCGAGAACAATGCTTTGCCACAATAAATAAACCCGCCAGCGCGGCGGGTTACTTAATACCTTATTCCAGTAATTGTCGCCCCAGCGTTGGATTAGCGTGGAGCAAACGCATTAGCTTTTGCGCAGTGCCTGAGGGCTTGGTGCGCTTAGCTTCCCAACTTTTTACCGAAGATGCACTGACTCCCATCACCCGCGCAAATTCTTCGATCTGCATGCCGGTAATTTCGCGTAGCCGTTGCGGTTCCGGGATCTCTACTGGCTTTGCCTGTACGGCGGATGAGTTTCTGACAACGCTGCGTTTCAAAACAATCTGTTCCAGACTATTCAACAGCTCAAACATAGGATCTTTATTTTCCATCGAGAACTCCTCACAACTCACAATGAATAATGTGATCGGGGCAGAGGCAAGAGTCAAAAAGGTAGACTCGGAATACTGGTGAGCCGCGCTGAAAAATTTACGTTATTGACGTCGCCATGACAGCGCAAAAAAACACCAGGATCCTAAGTATTAGATGAAACGCGGCGTTTTGCGCCAGTTTTTTTGACTATTTTTTAATACTGCCTGACGTTGATTATTTAAGTAATTGATCGAGCTCAGATACGGCTAATTCGCTGTCGGGGGGAACTCACCAGACAAATTATCCACATGGATAAAGGAAGAGGTGGGTATGCTGCAGGGATAATGGATGGGGATGAATCCCCATCCAGGAGAGCGGTACTCATTACCGCTGGCTGACTTCGTCCAGCTCATGATAACGGGTACCGCAAACCCATAGACCGCATGGATTTTATTTGAAGTTGTATTTAATACCGATCATCGCAGCCGAGTCATTGTAACCATGATTACCGAGTTGCGTGCCCACATTACCCCACACATTCAACTGAGGGTTAATCATGCCTTCCACACCGGTTTTCAGTTCGCCTGTATTTTTCGCGCCCGCCTGACGAATCGTCATACCATCAACTTGGGTTGCGAAATCACGCGTATTATGGATCCAGTTGACTTCAACAAACGGCTGAAACGTTCTTCCTTTTCCGTTATCCGTCGCATCATGGCTTTTAAGGAAGGTACGAACACCGAGCCGGGTTTGTACATTATCATTCCCTTTGCCGGTAACGCGCGTTCCGTTAGCTTCCTGATGATCGTTAGCCTTCACACCCATCCAGATTGCCTGAGGTTGAGGTTGAATAAACCATTCAACAGTCGTGCCTTTGCTGCCAGTATACTCGTTGAGTTTACTGGTATACCCGGTTTCCAGTGAAGCTGTGATCCCTTTAGAATTGTAGGATTCACTCTGAATCCCATCGCCTTTTACCGTATTGCGGAACCAGTTGTACTGCACCCAGCTATCAAGATAGGTACCTTGATGAGTTTCATCATTCTGATACCAGGTAGCATACAGGCCAGCATTATAACCTTTGACCGATCCCTTAGAACGATAACCTGATACCGATGAGTCGGTGTTACTGCTGTTATGCCCATAGCCCGTCATCACGCCAAGGTGCCAACGATCAAGACCATCATCGCCCCAACGAGCAATGTCGCCACCTAACTGTACGACATAACGATTTCCCGTGGTTTTTAACTGGCTGCTACTATCGTGCCAGCTATTATGACCGCCGACCTGTCGCATCCACATACTGGTTACTTTCTGCTCTCCGCTCAGTGCATCAATATACTGAGGCTCACCCAGACGATCGTGCAGACGAGTAATAAACATGGTATTCGCCGCAGCCAGGTTGGCAGTATAGCTGCCTGGTTCCGGTCTCAGGGTCTTCGTACCCGGCTCAGTTGGTTTAACTGGCTCAGTTGGTTTCGTCGGCTCGGTTGGTTTCGTCGGCTCAGTTGGCCCGGTTTCAGGATTAGGATGCGAAGGGGTGCCTAAGAGACTGGTTAAATACCAATTATTTGTATTTTTCCCTGAAGCATCGCCATTTTGTAGATGATACTCATAAGCGCCCGCGACGATACGTCCTTTCTGAATAAAGGCATCTTCGGTAGAAGACCCCGTTTCAATGATTTTAATTCCCTCTAAAGTCTTCGCACCCGTTCCCTGATTATTGTTCACCGTGACATTCGTCTTGCCTGATGCATGCCCCGTAATTTGCAGCAGATCGGTCGGACTATTATCATCTCCTAACGTCGTTGATAAAATCAGGTCAGCATCTTTCCCGGTATAATCACCCGTAAGCGTCAACACATGGGTTCCGCAATCATTACAATCACTTAATACCAGAGCGCCAGCGTTATTAAAATTGCCTTCCATCCGGGCAGTGCGAGCCGAAGGTAACAATGAAACAACACCGTCATTTCTTATATCTTTGTCAGCAATCCAATTGCTTCCATCACGTAATGCTAATGTACTGGATGCTAAAATATTGATGTCACCAACATGCGCATCACCTTCATTTCTAAATAACGTAGCAGTGCTACCCTCTCCGATGGTGATCGACGATTTTTCACTACCGTCGATATTCCCTTTGACTTCCGGGTTCGCTGTTACGGCGGCATCAGAATGATGCAAAGTCAAGCTGGCATCGTTCAGTAAAACATTTCCAGCCAGTAAGCCGGCGTTATCAATACCATTGGTGATAACGCCATTCTGGTTATTAATAGCGCTTACATTACCTTGAATAGTTCCCGTGTTTTTTATCGAGCCAATCGTTACAGCATTCGATATACCGGCGGTCTTAGCAATGATGCGGCCTGACTGGTTATTGATGATATTTCCTGCAGTTACAGCCGGATGGGCTTTATCCTCAGAAGTAACAATCCCGGCAACGTTTCCATTTATTTCACCATTATTTTCAATTAAATCAAAGGCATATAATTAAATGCCATAATGTTTATTTCCGCGAATAACGCCATTGTTATTTATATGATGAATTGTTGGGGTGCTTTTATCCGAAAGAAAAGTGATAGTATCGCCCAGCGAGTTGATTCCTGATAATTCACCAATAATAACGCCATCATTATTAATCGTGTCAATCACAGCTCCGTTATAAATTCCTGAGTCAGTACCCATGATATGGCCGGACTTATTATTATTAATAACACCGATTCTTCCGACCGTAACTTCACCCGTGCCAGGATCAAAGCCTAACTCATTGGAGATAGCCGACCCCCCCTTCAGGGAAAAGGCATTATTAATAGCCTTGACGTCTTCACCAAAAAACGTCAGCACTGCAAGACCGCCTGCATCCGAATCCGACAGAAAGGTATATTCTCCATCGTTTACGGTATAAGGTAGATCCGCTGCAACCGCACCACCCGATAAGGCAAGGGAAACCAGGCAGGCAATAGTATTTCTTTTTCTTTTGTTTATAACGTTGCTGTTTAAAACTAACATTCTAATATTCCAGGAATAATTATTTACTGTGTATAGTGACTGCTACAGAAATATCTAAATATCCATCTCAATTTCTCTTCGCTGAAAATATTGCACAACGAATTACCCAGACGCTTGCAGGGAAAAATTAAGACGGGGGAATCTGTAGGTACAGACTTAAATGGTAAGCTATTGTTTAATTAGTATTTTTTCATAAGCAGATGAGAAGCAAAATCAATACACCCGCAGCAGGAAGTATACCCGAAAAATAGCCTCATAATTTTTAGTGATAATCGGTAAGTGTTTTTAGCGCTCCTTTTACTTACTTTGTCCTTGTGGATTTTCAAAAGCGGTGAAATTTGACATAAATCAAAGAAAGAAACATCAGCAGTGGCATTTTTATAAAAAGTATGAGTCAAGAAATAAAAACACCTCTGTCATTTGTGGCATACAGACTCACTTACTGAGTAATATCGGAACGCTCACACAACCCCATGAGACACCTGCAACGTGAAATATGACGAGTATAAGCCAATGCAATAGACTATCCTGTAGCGGCAGCTAACGGTGCTGTTGATAAGCTTTTTCAGGTGGTTAGGCCTTCTCAATGACAGGAGTTTATTTATGGCGGCAGGAATCTCCCGCGTATGGACACGTTTGTGGGTGCCATTGACGGCACTATTGCTGGTTTTCCAGCTTACCGGCTGTGGTGATAAAGAGCCGGATCAGCGTAAAGCCTTTATTGATTTTCTGCAGAATACCGTGATGCGCAGCGGCGAACATTTACCCAGCCTCAGCGAAGATCAGAAGCAGAAATTTGGCAATTACGTCAGTGATTATGCAATCCTGTATGGATTCTCACAGCAGGCTAACAAAGCCGTTGAGGCCGGATTAAAACCGGTTGTTGATGAGCTTAACGCAATCCGTATGCCACAGGATTATCTGTCGCATCGTGATAGCCTGCGTCAGGCCAGTGGTTCATTGAACGTACTGGCGCAGCAAATTCAAAGCGCCAAAAGTCAGGCAGATACCAGTAAAGCTGCGCTTAAACAGCCGGAAGATCTACAATCGGTCTATAACAACGTTTATACGCGCGTGGTAACGCAACCTGCAGATGCACTGACACCCCTACTTCCAGCGCTGCAATCGCTGAGTCAGGATGTTATCCAGGCCGGTGATTATCTACAGCAACAGGGATCGAATGTCAGTTTTAACAATGGCGGCATTCAATTCCAGACGCGCGATCAGGTCGCTCAGTACAATACGATTATGAGCAATCTTTCGACAAAGGGTGATGCATTGGCTCAGGCGCAACGCGCACTGCAAAACGGTTTTTAAACTTTCCATCGTAACGTCATCCGCCGCCATGTTGACCACTGATAACGGCGGCGGTTGAGCGTACGCACTTCCGACCGATAAACGCGTTATTTTCGCGAACGATCACAGAGCCGAACGTCATCGGCTCTTATTCATTCTGCGTGGTTTTTGCTACAAAGCGCGTAAGAAAATTACAGTGCATCATTTCACGACGTCCCCAAATCGGCAATTTGTGATTCGCCGCATTTTCAACCAAAAATATTTTGTGACACACATCACATTTCAATAACAAAAAGGAAAGATGAAAAGGTGACTAACATCACATTTAGGCCTTGTTTAAGCGCAAATAATAATCAGCGTCGTTTTTTTACACTATTTTTATGTGATCAATGTCACTAAATACCCCCCATAGTGCCACGCAATAGTGTGATATGAATCACACTAAACCACCTCACTACGCAGCGTCATATTGGCATGCTAAAGTCCGCGTACAACAGTCATATCGACGGCTCCCCGCCGTGACATCGCAAACAAAAATCAACGCGCTCTCTTATTTGTCAGCGCGTAACAATAAGGGGTGTGTTTTATGTCTTCATCAGTGAAGGTCAAAGTTCAGAGCTTTGGTCGCTTTCTGAGCAACATGGTGATGCCAAATATCGGGGCGTTTATCGCCTGGGGTATCATCACAGCACTGTTCATTCCAACCGGTTGGCTGCCAAACGAAAGTATGGCAAAACTGGTTGGTCCAATGATTACCTACCTGCTACCGTTACTGATTGGTTTTACCGGTGGCCGTTTAGTCGGTGGCGATCGTGGCGGCGTAGTGGGTGCCATCACCACGATGGGGGTTATCGTGGGTGCCGACATGCCGATGTTCCTTGGCTCCATGATTGCCGGGCCATTAGGCGGCTGGGCCATCAAGTCTTTTGACCGTGTGGTTGACGGTAAAATCAAAAGCGGCTTTGAGATGCTGGTTAACAACTTCTCTGCCGGAATCATCGGTATGTTGTTGGCTATCCTCGCCTTCCTTGCCATTGGTCCATTAGTTGAAGGGTTATCACACCTGCTCGCTGCTGGCGTGAACCTGATGGTGCAGAACAATCTGTTACCGCTAACGTCAATCTTTGTCGAACCGGCAAAAATCCTGTTCCTCAATAACGCGATAAACCACGGTATCTTCTCTCCGCTGGGCATTCAACAGGCGAGTGAAGCCGGTAAGTCGATCTTCTTCCTGATCGAAGCTAACCCAGGTCCAGGTTTAGGCGTGCTGATCGCGTATATGATCTTTGGTCGCGGTAATGCGAAGCAATCTGCGGGTGGCGCTGCCATTATTCACTTCCTGGGCGGCATCCACGAGATTTACTTCCCCTATGTTCTGATGAGCCCACGTCTGATTATTGCGGTAATTTTAGGTGGTATGACCGGCGTCTTTACCCTGACGCTGTTAAACGGCGGCCTGGTTTCTCCGGCCTCGCCAGGCTCTATCCTGGCGGTGCTGGCCATGACGCCAAAAGGGGCTTACTTCGCTAACATTGCCGCTATCGTCGCTGCCTTTGCCGTCTCCTTTGTCATCTCCTGTATCCTGCTGAAAACCAGCAAGGTCAAAGATGAGGATGATATTGAAGCAGCAACCCGCCGCATGCAGGATATGAAAGCAACCGCAAAAGGTCAGAGCCCTGTGGCAGGCCAAACGGCTGACGGCCTGAACAGCGATCTGAGCCACGTACGTAAAATCATTGTGGCCTGTGATGCCGGGATGGGTTCCAGTGCCATGGGTGCTGGCGTGCTGCGTAAAAAAGTCAACGATGCTGGCCTTAGCAATATTTCCGTCACCAACTCTGCGATCAACAGCTTACCCGGTGACGTTGACCTGGTGATTACACACCGTGACCTTACTGAACGTGCGATGCGTCAAGCACCACACGCACAGCATATTTCGCTGAGCAATTTTCTGGATAGCGGACTTTACACCGACCTCACTGCGCGTCTGGTAGAAGCCAACCGCAGCGCAGATAATCGTCAGAAAGTTGACGCTGCACTGGGTGACAGTTTTGATGACGGCCAGGATCACCTGTTTAAATTAACGGCAAGCAATATTTTCCTTGGCCAACACGCCACCGAAAAGGAGCAGGCCATCCGCTTCGCCGGTGAGCAACTGGTTAAGGGCGGTTACGTTGAGCCGGAATATGTTGAAGCCATGCTGGATCGTGAAAAGCTAACGCCAACCTATCTCGGTGAATCTATCGCAGTACCACACGGCACCATTGAAGCAAAAGATCGCGTGCTGAAAACCGGCGTAGTGTTCTGCCAGTATCCTGAAGGCGTTCGCTTCGGTGAAGATGAAGATGACATTGCCCGACTGGTAATCGGTATAGCGGCACGAAATAACGAGCATATCCAGGTAATTACCAGCCTGACTAATGCACTTGATGATGAAAGCGTGATCGAGAAACTGGCCAGCACCACCAGCGTACAAGAAGTACTGGACCTGCTGGCAGGTAAACCGTCCGCCTAATCTCACCCCCTGCTTCAGCCTGTCCTTTATGGGCCACAGCCTGAAGCAGACCGGGTAGCTATCCATTCGTAGGGGCCGGGAATGCCCGGCCCTTTTTTTCGGGTCAGGCATACCTGATCCCTGCGTAATGTCTATAGGTATCATTATGAAAGCTCTACATTTTGGCGCAGGTAATATTGGCCGAGGCTTTATTGGTAAATTGCTGGCAGATGCTGGTATCGAACTGGTGTTCGCCGATGTCAATCAGGCGGTGCTGGATGCACTTAACGCCCGCCATGAGTATCCGGTTCATGTGGTGGGTGAAAATGCTCAGGTTGAGACGGTGAAAGGCGTTAGCGCCGTCAATAGTACAAGCGATGACGTGATTGCCCTGATTGCTGAGGTTGATATCGTTACCACGGCGGTTGGCCCACAGATCCTGGAACGCATCGCCGGAAGCGTTGCCAAAGGGCTGGCCAAACGCAGTGATAACGGTAATACCCGCCCATTAAATATCATCGCCTGTGAAAATATGGTGCGCGGCACCAGCCAACTGAAACAGCATGTACTCAAAGCCCTGCCGGAAACATACCACGCATGGGCTGAGCAAAATATCGGCTTCGTTGACTCTGCCGTCGATCGTATCGTGCCACCCTCCGCCGCCGGAACCACTGATGTACTGGAAGTGACCGTGGAAACCTTCAGCGAATGGATTGTGGACAAAACACAGTTTAAAGGCACGCTGCCGACGATTGCCGGTATGGAGCTGACAGATAATTTGATGGCCTTTGTTGAACGCAAGCTGTTCACCCTTAACACCGGGCATGCCATCACTGCTTACCTTGGCCAGTTAGCGGGCCATCAGACTATTCGCGATGCCATTCTTAATGAAAACATCCATGCAGTGGTAAAAGGGGCGATGCAGGAGAGCGGTGAAGTACTGATTAAGCGCTATGGCTTTGATGCCACTAAGCACGCCGCCTATATCGAAAAAATCCTCAGCCGTTTTGAAAACCCGTATCTGCATGATGATGTTGAACGCGTGGGACGGCAGCCACTGCGCAAGCTGAGCGCGGGCGATCGCCTGATCAAACCGATCTTAGGTACGCTCGAGTATGACTTACCACACGATAATCTGGTCCAGGGTATCGCTGCAGCCATGCACTACCGTAGTACCCAGGACCCGCAAGCACAGGAATTAGTGGAACTGCTGGAGAAGCAGGGACCACAGGCCACACTGGCCCAGATTTCTGGTCTGGATGCAAATAGCGACGTTGTTGCCGCAGTGGTGAAGGCCTACAACGCCATGCCATAATGCGCGCGCTTCCGACGCCTTCGGTGAGCATAAAGGGCACGGCTCTGCCGTGCCCTGAGCGTGATGACAGATATGCAGGCAATAATGGAAGAGAAGCAGGCTTTTGAAAATCAGGTGCTTGAACGCCTGAATGCCGGAGGCTCGGTGAGAAGTTTTTTGATCGCCGCAGTGGAGCTTTTGGCAGAAGCGGTTAATATCCTGGTGATTCAGGTGTTTCGCAAGGACGATTATGCAGTGAAATACGCTGTTGAGCCGTTATTACTGGGTGATGGCCCGCTGGGAGAACTTTCGGTTCGCCTGAAGTTGATTTACGGGCTGGGAGTGATCAATCGTAATGAATATGAAGATTGCGAATTATTGATGGCGCTACGTGAGGAGTTAAACCACGACGGCAACGACTATCATTTCACTGACGACGAGATTCTCGGGCCTTTTGGCGAACTGCATTGCGTTGCTGAACTGCCGTCACCGCCGCAGTTTATCAGCGAAGATGCCGATTTGCTTGCTATGCAACGGCAGCGCTATCAGCAGGTCGTCCGCTCAACCATGGTGCTTTCTCTCACTGAACTCATCTCTCGCATTAGCCTTAAACAGGCTTTCAAAAAGTAACGCCGCGAAATGAACCATTTTCGTGTATCCTTTGCCGCATAGCGTCAATTTACTGGATAATTAACATGAAAGAGCTGGAAAAAGCGGAAATCAAACGACTAAGCGATCGGCTTGATGCCCTCAATCATAAAGAGCCTCTGCTGCTGGAATCCGGCGATGCAGAAAAACTCGGCGAATTGCTGAAAGAAAAAGAGAAGCTGGTGAGTGAGATCGAGCGTCTGAAGGATGCCCGTGAACAGAAGCTGAGTAAAGAAGCCCAGAAGTTACAACAGTTACCGTTCAGCCGGGCAATTACCAAAAAAGAACAGGCTGATTTAGGTACCCTGAAGAAAAGCGTACGCGGTATTGTAGTCGTGCACCCTATGACGGCACTAGGCCGTGAAATGGGCCTGAAAGAGATGACAGGCTTCGCCAAAAAAGCATTTTAAGGTGCAGTAATCGCCCAGGTCCGTGCCGGGCTTAGCATTCTGTTCCGCCTTACAGATAACCAGGCAGGGCCAGTTAGCGTTGGCCCTGCACCCGCACTCTTCGACCACCTTCTCCCCCTCCACGGACTCAGCCGAAAAGGCTTATTTACAGAGAGTTCGGTAATCTTACTTGCGAACGACGTTGCCATTAAATCTGCATTAGCAGGGCCGGCACGCGTGCAGCCCCTGATGCTACTTCTTATATTTCGCTTCTAAAGTTGCAAACCACGGGGCAACAAAATCATTGCTCTGTCCCCAGCCGGGTATGATTTTGCTCAATGAAGCAACGTTAACACCACCGGATTGGCTGGTTAACAGTGTCTGAGGAATCGCCGCAGCCTTAAACTCATAGCTGGCTGGCGTGGCCTCACCGGCAATTTTATTGGCGATCAAACGCATATTCACCGCACCAATCAGCCCGGTATCCACCGCCACACTATTGACCCAAGGGCTTTTCGGCTCACGCATCAGTTGCAGATCCTGATTGGAAATATCAATGCTATAGAGCTTAATCTCAGTACGCCCATTTTCCTGCAATGCTTTATAAGCCCCCTGACTAAAGGCGTCCCAGGTTCCCCAAATGGCATCGATCTTTCCTTTAGGATACTTCGCAAGAATCGCCCCCACTTTATTGGCGGTGTCACCCTGCACATCCGAAGAAACGGCACCAATAGATTCCAGTTGATGGATCTCCGGCCAGTTCTTTTGTAACGTTTCAAATTCCGCCTGCCGACGTTCCATTGCCGGAAATCCACCAACCCATAGCTTGACGATATTGGCTTTACCGTTGAAATCCTTCGCGATTTGATTGATGGAAAGCTGGGTCAATGATGCATCATCCTGCTGGGAAACAGTTACGCCGGCAATATCACCTTTCACGGGCGTATCAAAAACCGTCACCTTAATACCGGCATCGGTAATTCGTTTTACCAATTCCGTCGAGTAGGGATCGCGTCCATGGGACAGAATGATGCCGTCATATTTTTGGCCAATGGCCTGATTAACAAAATCCTGGAAACGCGCATCGTCACCGTTACTCAGAAAGGTGCTGACCTTGAAACCCAACTGTCGGCCTTGCTTAATTGCACCGGCAACAAACTGCGTAGTGTTATCGTCAGAACCCAGATTACGAATAATCGCAATACGTATCGGGCCATTATGATTCGCAATCGCCGCCGGTACGGGTGCCAGTGCTTCAGCTGCGAAGACGGGTGTGGCCCCCAACAGGCTCAACGCCAGCAGTGATACGGTAAATGTTTTCATGGTAATCCCTGTTATTCGTGAACAGCGCATTAACGGCGCTGGATATAAGTGATTGCCAGCGCAACTGCCAGCACTAACCCTTTAATAATGTCCATGGCATAGTAAGGGACGGAAAGCATTACCAGGCCGTTCTGCAACACACCAAGAATGACTGCACCAACCAGGGTGCCCAATGCGTTAGGTTTGCCAGAGCCTGCCAGCGACAGGCCGATCCACGCCGCCGCGACAGCATCCATCAGGTAACCCCCACCCGCATTCACCTGTGAAGAACCAATGCGTGAGGCCAGCAGAATCCCACCCAATCCCGCCAACAGTGAAGCGATAATATAAGCCGCAACCCGATAGCGTGTAGTACGAATGCCGGACAGACGTGCCGCTTCCGCATTTCCGCCAATGGCATACATGCGACGTCCATGTTTAGTTAGCGATAGACCCAATTGCGCGATCACCGTCACCACCAGCATAATAATGACGATTGTCGGAACCTGGCCCAACAGGGAGAAGTCCGCCGGAACCGTACCTTCAGCCATGTCACCGCTCGGCAATACCATATTTTCAGTAATGGATCCGCCAAAGCTGTAGGTCATTGCCACGCCCTGTACCACAAACAGGCTAGCTAGCGTAGCCAGCATATCCGGGATTTTCAGCACCACGATTAAAAACGCATTGAATAATCCCACCAGCGTGCAAAGCAACAGAGTGATAATAATCGCTCCGGATGTGCCAAAGCCGTACCAGACAAACAGGGAAATGACCAATGAGCAGGCCAGCGATGCAGTTGAACCCACCGACAGGTCGAATCCGCCAACGGTGAGTGAAACCGAGACGCCAATGGCAATCACCGTGACAATAGCGATAGAGCGCAAGATATTGATGATATTGTTCGTATCAAGAAAACTATCCGAGGCCAGACCAAAACCGGCGATCAACACTACAACTGTAAGTAACATGCCCCACTTATAAAGAAATTCAAAAATTTGGTGCCGCCCCAACGGCGCTGCTTTCAGGGACTGTTCTTTGCTGCTCAAGCCGGCGTTCCTCCGGTGGAATAGAGTAAAAGCGTTTCTTCGTCGGCGTTACAAGCATCCATCTCAGCGACAATACGGCCATCCCACAGCACACAAATGCGATCGCATAATCCCACCAATTCGGCAAATTCGCCGGAAGCGTAGATCACCCCCTTTCCCTGCCGGGCCAGCTTATCGATTAAAACAAAAAGATCGGTTTTCGCTTTGATATCAACCCCCTTAGTCGGCTCGTCAAAAATCAGAACATCAGCGTCATTGCGTAACCATTTGCCAATAGCGACTTTTTGTTGGTTTCCACCGGAAAGGCGACGCAGCGTCTGCTGCGGTCCCGTGGTACGGACACCAAGCTTACCGATAATCTCCTCGGCCCAGCGCCAGGCCTGCCGGTGGTTAAACAGCCCAAAGTGGGAGAAGCTGTTATCCGCGGTGATACTGAGATTCGTCGCGACTGATTCATCGATAAAAATCCCCTCTTTACGGCGCTCTTCCGGGACCAGTGCCAACCCTTGTTCGACTGATGCATGTGGCGATTGTGGCTTCCAGGGCTTACCGTGGAGCTCTCCGATCCTTATACGACTCGGGCTGGCACCAAACAACGCCTTGCATAACTCGGTTTTCCCCGCGCCAGCAAGTCCGGCGATCCCCAGGACCTCGCCTTTTCGTAGCGATAATGAGATATCCCGCAAAAGGGTATCGTCATGTAAGCCTTCAATACGCAACAGCGTTTCAGTGTATGGTTCAGCGCGGCGGGGAGGCCAGATATCCTCCAACTGATGTCCCAGCATTTTTTCAACGATCTGCTCGCCGCTCAAATTATCCATAGCGGTACTTTCAACCAGGCAACCATCCCGCAGCACCGTCAGCCGATCGCATATCGCTTTCAACTCATGAATACGGTGGGAGATAAATACCACGCCAATACCACTCTCTTTTAGTCGACGTACCACGCGAAACAGCCGTTCGCTTTCATATTGATCGAGCGGCGCAGTGGGTTCATCGAGGATCAGAAAACGGCAATGATGAGAAAGCGCACGAGCCAGCAAGATTTGCTGTTTCTCGGCCAGTGAACAGTTGTCGATACGGCGACGAACATCGATTTGCACCTCTAATTGTGCGAGCAATTCACGCGCCTGTTGGCGGACCTGCTTCCAGCGATACAGCTGCCCCTCTTCGGCGAGTCGGTCCAGCATAATGTTTTCCGCTACGCTCAACCCGGGGATCAGCGCAACATCCACCTCCTGCTGCACCAAATGAATGCCGAGCTGTTTAGCATCACGTGGGCTGTTTATCGCCACCGGTTCGCCATCCAGCAGGATATCACCGCGATAATCATGGTGGGCACCAGATAACACTGCCATCAGCGTCGATTTACCCGCACCATTTGCACCAGTTAGCGCATGGATAGAACCACCTTCAAGGGTGAAATCCACCTGCCTCAGTGCTGCAAACCCGCCAAAAGCGATGGAAATATCGTGCATTTCGAGGCGATTTAACGCGTCCATGGAAATGTCATCTCATGAAATTCAAAGATTGATTTGCCGCATTTTTATCGTAATTAACCAAGTGGGCAACGAACGAAAGGGTATAAGCTAACACAAAAAATTATTAGCCATCCAGACATCCATATAAGGCAGCGGAAGTACCTGCAATGCAAGCAGATAAGCAGAATGATTAGGGGAGGAAGCGTCGGTATGCAGAAGGCTGTGCTAATTTAGCGTTTATCTGTTCCTGCTTTATTATTCACGGCAGACGTAAAAAAACCGACGAAGCAAACCTCGTCGGTTTTTTATCACGAAAAATAACGTGATATCGAAATCTTATTTTGCCGCAGCAAAACGCGCAGCAGCTTCGTCCCAGTTAACCACTTCCCAGAACGCCTTGATATAATCAGGGCGTTTATTCTGGTATTTCAGGTAGTAAGCATGTTCCCATACGTCCAGGCCCACAATTGGGAAACCTGAAACACCAGAAATCGCCTCACCCATCAGTGGGCTGTCCTGGTTTGCGGTAGAGACCACTGCCAGTTTGTCGCCTTTCTTAACCAGCCACGCCCAGCCAGAACCAAAACGGGTCGCTGCTGCTTTCTCGAATTCAGCTTTGAACGCGTCAATGCTACCGAAATCTTTTTCGATCGCCGCTTTCAGGTCGCCCTGCAGCGTAGTGCCGGTTTTCAGACCTTTCCAGAAAAAGCTGTGGTTTGAGTGGCCACCCGCGTTGTTGCGCAGTACGGTTTTCTTATCCGCCGGAACCTGATCCAGTTTAGTAATCAGCTCGTCAACCGGCAGATCGGCGAATTCAGTACCTTCCAGTGCGGCATTCGCATTGTTGACATAGGTCTGATGGTGTTTAGTGTGATGGATTTCCATCGTCTGCTTGTCAAAATGCGGTTCCAGTGCGTCGTAGGCGTAAGGCAGGGATGGTAGTGAATAGCTCATGTTCATCATCTCCATTATCAGTAAAGCGGCACTCTGAGTTTGAGTTAGCACCGCGTAAGCAGTCGGATCATTATAGTTAAATAAATGTTCTTGCAAATGGTTATCAATGCCCTTCTTTTGCTAAGGTTATTTTTTAATCCGTCGTAACAGGATAGCCAGAGCAAACGGGATCAGGAAATTAACGCCGCCAGTGAGGCATCCAGCGCCCCCACCAGCCAGTCAATATCGTGCTGCTGGAAAGCCAGAGGCGGACGCAGTTTCAGCACATTGCCATAAGGTCCAGCGACTGACGTCAATACGCGCCTTTCACGCAGTTGTTCGGTCAGATCAAGCGCTAATGCTTTGTCCGGCGTTTTGGACTCGCGGTCTTTCACTAGCTCAAAACCAATGAATAACCCCGCTCCACGTACATCACCAATACATTCATATTTATCCATCAGCGTGCGAAGTTCTGCCAACAGTGCCGCCCCCACCACGCGGCTATGTTCCTGTAATTGTTCCTGTTTAATCACCGTCAGCACAGCCTGTGCGGCGGCCATAGCGACAGGATTCCCCCCAAAGGTATTAAAATAAGGGATCGCATCGCTGAAGGCGGACAGAACGTGGCTTTTCGCCAGAAGACCTGAAACCGGAATGCCATTACCCATCGGTTTGCCGGTGGTCACAATGTCCGGCACTACGCCATGACGAGCAAAGCCCCAGAATGCCTCGCCCGTTCGGGCAAATCCTGGCTGTACTTCATCGGCAATAAAAATACCGCCATTGCGGTGTACTACGTCGATAGCGGGCTGCAGAAACCCTTTAGGTCCGGGCAGCACGCCATCGGAAGAGAAGATCGAGTCCGCAAGAAAGCCCGCAAATTTAATGCCATGCGCCGCCATATCATCAATCTGTTTCTGAATTTCACGCGCAAACCATTCACCCAGATCGGGCGCTTCTACGCGATAGCGATCCGGCGATAGCACCAGACGCGTTGTCGCCGCCAGCGCCTGGCCACTTCCCAACGCGGGCGAAGCCCCGGACGTCAAATCACTGGTTCCGTGATAGGCTTCCTGGCTGACGATAATGCCGGTACCGCCGCTGTAAGCACGCGCCACGCGGATCGCCAGATCATTGGCTTCTGAACCGGTACACATATACATCGCCCGATCGATTTCAGTAGGTAAGGTCGTCAGTAGCTCATCCGTATAATCAAGAATGCGCTCATGGAGGTAGCGGGTATGGGTATTCAGCATACTCATCTGCTGCTGTACCGCTTCGGTAACCGCGGGATGACAATGACCAATACTGGCGACGTTGTTGTAAACATCCAGATACTTCTCTCCGGCGGCATCCCATAAATACTGGCCCTCACCCCGCACCAGATGCACCGGCCGGCGGTAAAACAGCCGATAGGATTCGCCCAGCACTTTGCTGCGCTTATCCGTCAGTTTGCGTGTGTCACTGTCCAACGCATCGGCGTGTTCCGCACGAAAACTATTGGTATCCATGATGGTAGAACGTGTTGCCATGATCACTCCCGTTACGAGATAAGGCGCAAAAAATGCATTACGTAGCTGATGTGCTCATCATGGAGGAATGCGCTAAAAATGCAATAAAATACACATATGCAATAAAATACAATCTTTGCCGACTGTCCCATCCTGAAGACGCTCAATTCAAAAGCCTGTCGCCGGACAATTGAGGGTGATTACGTCCAGCTATCAAGTGGCATCAGGACATGGGGAGCCGCTAACAGATAAAGGGCAACCTGATTTACTCAAATAAGTAAGCATTGACATGTTGGGCACTCAGGGAGC
Organism: [Pantoea] beijingensis; assembly: GCF_022647505.1. Classification (NCBI taxonomy): domain Bacteria; kingdom Pseudomonadati; phylum Pseudomonadota; class Gammaproteobacteria; order Enterobacterales; family Erwiniaceae; genus Erwinia; species [Pantoea] beijingensis. The sequence goes on along the minus strand of NZ_CP071409.1, from coordinate 94,184 downwards.
CGTACAAGGCACCCCATTTTTCATAGCCTGCGGGCTAGCATATTTCCTCTATATCAAACAGCAGCGCCTGTGCTAATTCCCTGAACGCCAGTACGCCCTGCGCATCAGGCAACGCGGCCAGCGCACCTTTCGCAGTGGTTGCCAGTGCGCCACAGGCACTGGCTTGCGTCATGGCCTGCTTGAGCTGTGCCAGTTCACCTAACGTATTACCTTGTGCCAGGCTTGCCAGTAGCCCTGCCATAAAAGCATCGCCAGCACCGGTTGTATCCAGACTTTCAACATTAAACGCGCTCACCTGAACCCTCTGCTCCTGCCATAGCACTATCGCCCCGTCAGAGCCGCATGTCACAACCTTCAGACGTGACGGATAGTCGCGTATGATACTCAGCGCTTTTTCATACTGCGTGGTGCCAACTAACCAGTACAGTTCCTCCAGCGAAAGCTTGAGAATATCGGCCTGTTGTGCAAAATGACGTACAGTCTCTGACATTTCCTGCGCATCCGGCCACATCTGCGCACGCAGATTGATATCAAAGCTCAACAAACCTCCACGCTGTTTGATGCGGCTTATCGCACGTACCAGCGTTTCGCGGCAGGTCGGTGCGACCAGAGCCAGCGAGCAAAAATGCAAAATATCGTTACGAAACTCCGGGAGATTGTCTGCGGTCAAAAACTGGTCGGCTGAAGACGCGACCAGGAAGGTAAAACTGCGATCGCCCTCATCCCCGAGTGAAACCAGCACCGTGCTGGTACGGTGTTGCGTATCAAACTGCATATGCTGCGTATCAACGCCCTGCTCTGCCAACGTGTTCCGCAGAAAATGACCGAACGGATCATCGCCCGTTCTACCGATAAATCCGCAATCACACCCCAGGCGCGCTGCTCCGACGGCGACATTCACTGGCGCACCGCCCGCACAAGCGGTGTACTGCATATTCCCATGCGGTAACAAGTCAATCACCGCATCTCCTAATGTCCAGATTTTCATAAACGCCCTTTGATATAAATAAACAATCAGAACAGATATTTGAAGCGAACCCGCCCGCCGTAGCGTTCGTCGTTACGGCCAGTCTGCGTCGCCGATGAATCCATCCATGAAGCGTAAGCCCCGAGGTAAATATTAAAATTGGGCATATCCATGATGTTCGGCAGTTGCCATGAAGTATGGAGAGTGTGAATGTCGTAGCGGCCCGGCGCGAGGATCATGCAGTCACTGTCACAATTGGCGCTTATACCTTTCATATTGAACTGGTCGATGTTGTTATGCGCGTAGATATAGCCCAGCTCGATGCGGCGCCATAACGCATTGATGCCAACGCTGAAGTCTTTTTCGTCTACCGCATCAAGGTAGGCCGTACTCACATTAACCACCGAGCCGTTTTCTGCATCGGCTCTGAGCGTATTCCAGCTCATGGTCATACCATAACCGTTGCGGTTAGACCGATCGTGGAAGCGGCCATTCTCCGACTGTTCGCCGTAGGCGTTATTCACCAGATTGCTCTCCAGCGCGGCGGCTACCGACCACGGACCGGACTGCCACGCAGCCACCGGGCGCATATACACCACGTTTTTACGATTATTCAGCGCGTTGCCGTGATAACGCTGATCGACGAATAGCGAACTGCCATCCTCAACCAGCGTATTAACCTCGAAATACCAGTTACCACTATTTTTACTGACCAGAAAATTTCCACCGCTGTTGCTGCGCCCACGCCCCTCTTTCATCATGTAGATATAGCCGTACCCATCGCTATAAAGGTCGTTAGCGGTATTACCGGAATACTCAATAAAGGTATCCTGATTCAGTGGGAACATATCCCAGGCCTCGAAACGGCCAATTTTAATTTTCCAGTCATCCTGCTGGCCAAAGAAAAAAGCCGCGTCGTCGAGATTCATTTTACCGTTCATGTCCGCCAGCGGCTGCACGCTAAAACCTGTATATTTCCCGTTTTCACTCTTTCGTATTCCATCAAAACCAAGAAGAATTCGTCCATTAATATCCCAGCGTTCTTTCTGTCCTGGCGTCCAGTTTTTATTGGCGCTGGTTTTAAGAGATGTCAGTCCACCGGTGCGGCTGGCACTATCCATATTAAATTCAACATCACCATAGAATTTTAATTCGTCAGTATGATTAACCTGTAGTGTGTTTTTTGCTGGCGCAGGGCTGACAGCCATATGGGATATCTGTTGCTGTTTTAACGTCTGAATCTCTGCTTCCGCTCTGGCGGCACGCGCTTCAGTGGCTTTCAGTCGGTTTTCAATCTGTGCCAGTTGATCTTCAAGAGAAAGTTTATCCTGCGCACAGACCACGCTGCTGAATACAGACGTCAACATACATCCGACCCAGATTATTTTCATCGAGAAACCTTTTTATTATTGCGTTAACCAATCATTAATCAGGTAGAGGACAAAGCGGTAATTAGGGCAGTAATAACCTGCCTGTCACTGAGACAGGTTATTCACAATGCATCTTTTAATTATTTAAGCTGCCAGGCTCCGCCATCAGATAATGACGCATAACCGCTCCAGGCAAATAAACCTAATTCCCGGCGTTCCGTGTCCGGATATATCCGACTGCTGAGGCACGCCTCGCCATCGTTTACAAATACCTCAATAGATGAGCTATCAATAAACAGACGCAGATGCAGATCGCGATCGAGGGTGACGGGCACGCTGCGTGTTCCACATAAACCATGGTGCGGATAGTGACGTTCCAGCACCAGGCGCTGCATCTGGGCATCGATATATACCCGCAAACCGTCACCCAGACTCAAGCCATACTGTTCGGCGTTGCTGTCAGCGCTTTTCCAGTTGAGCACCACTTCCATGGCCACAGCGTTTTCCACCACGTTAATCTGCTGGTTGTTCAACGAGCTGACCGGCCACGGGAACCATGCCTGACGCAGACTTTCCACCTCTTTAGCTGGACGCATTTGCAGGCGGTTGTCCACACCCAAACTCAACTCGCGCGGCAGTGACAGCATCCCTGCCCAGCCGTCCTGTTGCTCGGGTAACGGTGATTCCCACATATCCAGCCAGCCAATCACGATGCGCCGTCCATCCGGAGTCAGGAAGCTCTGCGGCGCGTAAAAGTCATGCCCGTGATCCATTTCGACAAACTCACCACTGCGGATAAAAGGTTGGCAAGGCTGCCAGTCACCCACCAGATAACCACTCTGGAACAGATTGCGATTTTTGAAGCGGTGTGCGGTCATACCCTGCGGAGAGAACATCAGCACGCGCTTGTCTCCTAAGTTGAAGAAGTCCGGACACTCCCACATGAACCCCATCCCGGTCTCCGCTTCATCGAGGATCCCGCCATACACCCACTGGCGCAGATCCGCAGAGCAATACAGACGTACTTGCCCGGTGTTGCCCGTCCGGGCGCCAACGACCATGTACCAGTTAGCCCCCTCACGCCAGACCTTCGGATCACGGAAATGATGAATGCCCGGCGGCGTATCCACAACAATGCCCTGCCGCTCAAAGTGAATGCCATCGCGGCTGGTTGCCATGCACTGAACCTGATAGAGATTGTCTTCATTATCAGTATCGCCATGGAATTTATGTCCGGTGTAAATCAGCACCAGCGTGTCGCCATCCACCACCGCCGAACCGGAAAAACAACCGTCTTTATCCTCCGGCCCTTCCGGCGCGATCGCCACCGGCAAATGTTCCCAGTGCACAAGGTCCTGACTGCGCGCATGCCCCCAGTGCATCGGCCCCCATTCGGGGGAGTACGGATGGTGCTGGTAAAACGCATGATACCAACCGTCGAACCACACCAGTCCGTTGGGATCGTTCATCCAGCCTGCTCTGGCGGCGAGATGGTAGCGCGGATACCAGCGCAGGTTGAGCGCCTCGCGCTTCGTTTTCAGTTCCTGTTCAGCGTCAGCTATTAAGTTGGTCATCATCTTCACTCTTTTCATTCAGGTCGCGGAAAATTGAGGCACTTGCGGATTCGCCGGTTGGTTATCGGATCGCAGTAAAAACATCGAGATTAAGGTGATGCCAAACACCTGCAATCCCATAAACAGATAGGTTTCGGGGAAGCCATATTTTTCATAGCTGTAGCCTGCCAACGGCGACAGCACAGAGGCGATGACCGAGCTGGTGCAGGCGAAGCCCACCATATAAAGTGTGGATGACAGGCGCTTATCAAAATTCAGGCTGTTGTATTTGAAGATGGCGACCAGAAGCACAGGCAGTTCGACGGCGTGGAGCAGTTTGGTAATCGAGATCAGCACGGGACCTTCCACCAGCCCGGAGGCGATCATACGCATCGCCATAACCATCCCGGCGAATATCAGGCCATTTTTAGCCCCAACGCGATTCACCAGCCACGGAGCGCAAAACATACCGCCGGCTTCGAGGAACACCTGAAATGAATTCAGATAGCCGTACATTGCGTTGCCTTCCTGCGGTGTGGCAAATTGCGATGAGAAGTAGACGGGGAATTGCTGGTCGTACACGCTGTAAATACAGGTGCCGACGACAAAGAACACCAGCGCCCAGAAGCGTGGCAGATTCAGCAAACGCAGTGCGTCCTGTAACGTCACTTTACCGCCCGACACCGCTTCCTGCATGGCATGGGAAGCAGATGAGACCCGCAGCCGTGCCAGCAGAACCAGGAACACCAGACCGGAGCCGCTGGCCACCGCGAAGTTCAACTTCGGATCAACATTAAACAGCATACCGGCAAAGAACGTCGCCACCGCCCAGCCCAACGATCCCCACATCCGCGCTCTGCCAAACTCAAACTGGCTCTGACGTGCCACACGCTCGGTGTAGGATTCCAGCACGCCGATGCCCCCGTTAAAAGTCAGGCCGATAAAGATACCGCCAAATACACTGCCCAGCAGGATGTTGATCTTCAGCAAATGGCCGAATAGCAGATAGGCAGGGCCGGAGAGGATCAGCATCGCAGTCAAATACCACAGCAGATGCTTACGTAAGCCGAGTTTGTCCTGAATAAAGCCGTAACAGATCTGCGCAAACAGAGCCGAGACAGACAGCACCGCGAAAATAATCCCTGTATCCCCTGCTTTCAGCCCAACATCCTGGTGTAACCAGATGGAAAGCAGTGAGCTTGAGGAGGACCAGGTAACAAAAAAGAAAAACAACAAAGCGCTGAGTATCGGGTAGCTGTGAGAACGACGAACTTTCATCATGCAGATCTCATTTCGGAGTAATGATTAAATGTTAACGTTAACAAAAATAGTGCTCATGCCATTTTGCTAAGATTTATGATGTTAATCACAAAGGTTAACGTTAACATTGAAAAGATGAGATCATGATCAAACTTTCTGGCTAACGCCTCGCGACACGCCGGTAAAAGAACTGCGTATGATCCTTTTACATCAGCAAGTTGGTTATACTGCCCTGAGCAACGCGGTAAGGATGGAATAAGACAAATGGCCTCCCTGAAAGATGTGGCAAGACTGGCAAACGTTTCGCTGATGACCGTGTCCCGCGCATTGAACAGCCCGGAGCGGTTGAAACCAGAAACCCTGGCTCGCGTGCAACGGGCAATCGAGCAGACTCATTACGTGCCGGATCTGTCTGCAAAGAAGATCCGTGGCGCCCATGCCTCCCCCAGCACCATTGGCGTGCTGGCGCTGGATACCGTGACGACGCCTTTCTCGGTTGAAATCACGCTCTCCATTGAAGAAACCGCCCGTGCCCATGGCTGGAACAGTTTTGTCGTCAACATGTTTTCTGACGATAGCCCGGAAACGATGGTCGATCTGCTGCTCTCCCACCGTCCGGACGGCATTATCTATACCACAATGGGTTTGCGTCAGGTGCCATTACCCGCCAAACTGCTGACCCTGCCTTGCGTGCTGGCTAACTGTGAAAGCCTCAACCATCCCGTAGCGAGCTACATCCCGGATGATGAGCAAGGCCAGTACACCGCGGTTAAGGCACTGCTGGCCGCGGGATACCGTCGTCCACTCTGCCTGCACTTACCCGAGAAGCATCTGGCGACCATTCGTCGCTATCAGGGGCTGGAGCGCGCCTGCCGCGAGGCCGGGATTGATTCAGGCACGTTCGACCATATTTATATGGAGTTTGGCGATGAGCACTACCGTGATATGCCCGCCCTGCTGCTGGCGCACATGCACCATAGCAAACCGCTGTTCGACTCAGTGATCTGCGGTAACGATCGCATTGCATTTATGGTGTATCAGACTCTGTTGGGACAGGGATTGCACATTCCGCAGGACGTTGCGGTGGTGGGCTATGACAATATGGTGGGCATCGGCGATCTGTTCTTGCCGCCGCTATCAACGGTACAGCTGCCACATTATGAAATCGGCCGCCTGAGCGCACTGCATATCATCAATCAGAAAACGCACAGCGATATCATTCGCGTCGAAAGCCCGCTATTGCTGCGCGAATCAATCTAAAGATACGCAGCCGGCAGGTCTGTTCTGGAACACGCAGATAAACCCTGCGGCCTGACCAGGTATATCGGCTTTGTTAAATAAATCAGATTCTGGATAAGTCTCCCCGTAACGGGGAGGCTGTCAGGCGATGTGCGCGCTTTCGGGTATACCTGCCGTTGTCGTTTTATTCAGCGTGCTGGCCATGGTCAGCGCCGTCACCCAAGGGCAGCCGGAAGTCGCGCTTAATCATCAGGACCATCCGTCATGACAGCGAGGTCAGAATAGTGCTGCAGTCTTCCCCCATGATGAGGGCGTTGCTGTTTCATACCATGTCTGAATGGCTTCATCCTCCAGCCAGACAGTTATGGAGCCGTGGTTGATAAGAGCCTGGTTGTAAATGCGCCAGTTGGTAATTCTGGACTTCTGCTTTACCACGGGATTGCCTGTCTTGTCAGGATGATGTGTGATCTGATCCTGTCATTGCGTAAAAGTTCGATTTATTCAACAAAGCCTCTGTTTGGTCGTAAACTTGCGGAGCGGAACAAGATTGAGAGGGCCGTAAACGCGGCCGAAAATAACGGATAAAGGTTTCAGTACAAAGGACATCAATATGCTGCAGGAAAAGCGTTTACATCGCATCCGGGCACTGCTCGCCACGCTCAGCCAGGTGAGTACAGAACGTATCATTAAAGAGCTTGGCGTTTCCCGCGAAACCGCAAGGCGAGACATTATTGAACTGGCTGCGCAAGGTCTGGCACGACGCGTACACGGCGGACTGGTTGCCATCGATACGCAACCCGAGCCGCCACTCACTATCCGTAATACCGTACGGGCAAAAGAAAAACGGGCAATTGCCCGCGCGGCTGTACGCCTGCTATCGCCAGGCCAAACGCTATTTCTTGACGCAGGTAGCACCACCACAATGTTAGCGGATGAGCTGCGTTCCATGTCTGGCTTGACGATCATCACCAATAGTCTGAACGCGGCACTCAAGCTTAGCGCCGCGGAAGAGTATGAGGCATTGAATAACGAGGTGATTTTATTGGGCGGCAGTATGATGTCAGGCGCGTCTCAGACGCGCGGCGATCTTACGGTAAATGAAATTCATCGCTATCGGGCAGACATTGCGCTGCTGTCGCCGGTTGGTATCGACAGTCAAAATGGCGCAACCAGCTTTCATCTTCATGAAGCGGCCATTGCTCAGGCGATGGTCAGGCAGTCGGCACAACGAATATTGCTGGCGGATTACAGTAAACTCGGGATCACCAGCCGCATGGCCTATGCGGCATGCACCGAAATCAATGTGCTGGTAACCGATTGTGGTGCAATAAAACAGCCTGCGTTCGCCCTGCTACAGAAGCGATTGCCAAAAGTTATTGTCGGATAGCTATCCAATCAGACGCTGCGGATGGGTATAAACAGTGGCACGCCCCGGCTTGCTGAAGCCCACCAGCGTCAGGTTGCTGCGTTCAGCAACCTCAACGGCTAATCGGGTTGCCGCAGAAACAGCAAACAAGATCTCCACGCCGCAGATCGCCGATTTCTGTACCATCTCATAGCTAGCCCGACTGGAAACCAGTACCGCACCTTGTTGCCACGCATTCTGGCTGCGATAACCGAGCAGCTTATCCAGCGCGACGTGTCGTCCTACATCTTCATAGCCGCCGCTTAGCTGCCCGCCTGGTGCTATCCAGGCCGCAGCATGTGTACAGCCCGTTAGCTGTCCTACAGGCTGAAAATCTTTTAGCTGGTGCAACGCACTATCAAGATTATCCAGGTGAAACGTCTGTGTGAACGCCAGTGGCGCAATGGGTTTACCGATCTCATTAAGCTGTTCGACGCCACATACGCCGCACCCCGTTCGACCCGCCATCGCGCGACGACGCTCTTTCAGCCCCATAAAACGTCTGCTGGAAAGTTCAATCTGCACTTCAATGCCGTCACATGACGGAACGACATCTATGCCAAAGATATCCTGTGGTGAATCGATAATGCCTTCCGACAGCGAAAATCCTATCGCAAACGCTTCAAGATCCTTTGGTGTTGCCATCATTACTACATGTGAAATGCCGTTATAAACCAGCGCAACCGGCATTTCATCCGCCAACCAGTCCGCTTGTTCCTCCTGCAAAGCTGGTCGTTGCCATATCCGTGCCTGACTTATTCCTGCGATGTCGCTCACATTTTGGGCCGTTCCCTGCATCTTGTTTTTCACTTTTCAGCCACCTTACAGAAACAACCGTACGAAACTAATGGTATTATCAGTCGCGTTTTTTCGACGGCTACCGCATAATTTTGGACCGGTGACTGCCGCAGCGCAAAATAATTTGTCGCGATTAGGCAGCAAACGCCGGTAGAAAAAGCGTACGTCAGACGTAATATACCGGCGACGTGAAGGTATAAAGGGCGCACGCCCAAATAAAACGATCGCCCTGTGCCGCAAGACGATAGAGCATCATGCCTGTCGGGTTGTGGCCAATGGGTTTGAACAATGTCGAAATCAGGATTCCCCATGCAACTAAGCAGACGTAAGTTTTTTAAAGTTTGCGCGGGCGGTATGGCAGGAACAACGGCGGCGCTACTCGGCTTTACGCCTGAAGTCGCGCTCGCGGAAACACGGCAATATAAATTGCTGCGCGCCCGTGAAACCCGTAATACCTGTACTTACTGCTCGGTCGGCTGCGGACTGTTAATGTACAGCCTCGGCGATGGCGCAAGAAATGCAAAAGAAACCATCTTCCATATCGAAGGTGACCCGGATCATCCAGTAAGCCGTGGTGCACTTTGCCCGAAAGGGGCTGGCCTGCTCGATTTTGTCCACAGCGAAAGCCGCCTGAAATACCCGGAATATCGCGCGCCAGGCTCCGATCAATGGCAGCGTATCAGTTGGGATGATGCTTTCACGCGGATTGCTAAGTTGATGAAAGCTGACCGCGACGCCAATTTTATCGCACAGAATGATGCGGGCGTAACGGTAAACCGCTGGCTGAGTACAGGTATGCTGTGCGCTTCCGCTTCCAGTAATGAAACGGGTTATTTATCCCAAAAATTTTCGCGTTCGCTCGGCATGCTTGCCGTCGATAACCAGGCGCGCGTCTGACACGGACCAACGGTAGCAAGTCTTGCTCCAACATTTGGTCGCGGTGCGATGACCAACCACTGGGTTGACATCCGAAATGCGAACCTGATCATCGTTATGGGCGGTAATGCGGCAGAAGCGCATCCGGTGGGTTTCCGCTGGGCGATGGAAGCCAAAATCCATAACAAGGCTAAATTAATTGTCATCGATCCACGCTTTACGCGTACTGCATCGGTGGCGGACTTCTATACGCCAATTCGTTCCGGTACTGACATCGCCTTTTTGTCAGGCGTTCTGCTGTATCTGATCACCAACAATAAAATTAACCGTGAATATGTCGAGGCTTATACTAACGCCAGCCTGATCGTGCGTGAAGATTATGGCTTTGACGATGGCTTATTCAGCGGTTACGACGAATCCCAACGTAGTTATGATAAAACCAGCTGGAACTACGAGCTGGATGAAAATGGCTACGCCAAACGAGATACCACGCTAACCCATCCGCGCTGCGTATGGAATATGCTAAAAACACACGTCAGCCGCTATACGCCGGACGTGGTCAGTAATATTTGCGGTACGCCACAGGCCGACTTCCTCAAGGTATGTGAGCTGCTGGCAGAAACCAGCGTGCACGACCGCACTGCATCGTTCCTGTATGCACTAGGCTGGACACAGCACTCCATCGGTGCGCAAAACATCCGTACTATGGCGATGATCCAGCTGCTGCTTGGCAATATGGGGATGGCGGGCGGTGGTATTAATGCGCTGCGTGGCCACTCTAATATTCAAGGGTTGACCGATCTCGGTCTGCTGTCACAAAGCCTGCCAGGCTATATGACGCTACCGTCGGAAAAACAAACCACGCTGGAAACCTATCTCGCGGCCAATACGCCTAAACCGACATTACCAGGCCAGGTAAACTACTGGGGAAATTATCCCAAGTTTTTTATCAGCATGATGAAAGCGTTCTTCGGTGATAAAGCGCAGAAAGAAAATAACTGGGGCTTTGACTGGCTGCCGAAATGGGACAAAAGCTACGACGTCCTGCAGTACTTCGAGATGATGTCGCAAGGCAAGGTTAATGGCTATCTTTGCCAGGGCTTTAATCCCGTCGCCTCTTTCCCTAACAAGGCGAAGGTGATTGCGTCGCTGTCGAAACTGAAGTTCTTAGTGACGATCGATCCGCTCAACACCGAAACCTCAACCTTCTGGCAGAACCACGGCGAATTTAACGACGTTGATCCGTCACAAATACAGACGGAGGTATTCCGCCTGCCGTCCACCTGCTTCGCAGAGGAGAATGGTTCCATCGTTAACTCCGCGCGCTGGCTACAGTGGCACTGGAAAGGGCAAGATGCGCCGGGCGAAGCGCTCAATGACGGTGAGATCCTGTCAGGCATCTATTCGCGTATGCGTGAGATGTATGCGCGTGAAGGCGGAGCTGTGCCAGAACAGGTGCTGAATATGACCTGGGATTATCTGACACCGGAAAACCCCGCCTCAGAAGAAGTGGCGATGGAGAGCAACGGTAAAGCGCTGGCCGATATTCTGGATGACAAGGGTAACGTGCTGGTGAAAAAAGGCCAGCAGTTGAGTACCTTTGCCCATCTGCGTGATGATGGTACCACCGCCAGTGGTTGCTGGATTTTTGCAGGTAGCTGGACGCCTCAGGGCAACCAGATGGCCAGACGTGACAATACCGATCCATCAGGCCTGGGCAATACTCTTAACTGGACATGGGCATGGCCGCTGAATCGCCGCATCCTCTACAACCGCGCTTCGGCAGACCAGCAAGGAAAACCGTGGGACCCTAAACGCGAGCTACTGCATTGGGATGGTGCCAAATGGGATGGGCAAGATATCCCTGACTACAGCACTGCCGCACCAGGAAGTGATGTTGGCCCCTTCATTATGCAGCCGGAAGGGATGGGGCGCCTGTTCGCGATTGATAAAATGGCGGAAGGGCCGTTCCCGGAACATTACGAGCCGTTTGAAACACCGCTGGGAACCAACCCGCTGCATCCTAATGTCGTTTCGAATCCGGCCGCGCGTATCTTCGAAAGCGATCGGCAATCGATGGGTAAAGCGGAGCAGTTCCCGTATGTCGGCACCACCTACCGTCTGACAGAGCATTTCCACTTCTGGACGAAGCACGCGTTGCTGAATGCTATCGCACAGCCGGAACAGTTTGTGGAAATTGGTGAGAAGCTGGCAAACAAACTGGGCATTGTTCAGGGCGATACGGTGAAGGTGAGCTCGAAGCGTGGCTATATTAAAGCCAAAGCGGTGGTCACCAAGCGTATTCGCACGCTGGATGTGCATGGTAAGCAGGTTGACACCATCGGTATCCCGATTCACTGGGGCTATCAGGGCGTGGCGAAGAAGGGGTTTATCGCTAATACCCTCACGCCATTCGTCGGCGACGCCAATACGCAAACGCCAGAGTTTAAGGCGTTCCTGGTTAACGTGGAAAAAGTGTAGCGGAGATTTATTTATGCCTTATCAATCGCAAGACATTATCCGCCGCTCCGCGACTAACGGTTTCACGCCTGCTCCGCAGGCGCGAAATCATCAGGAAGAAGTGGCGAAGCTGATTGACGTAACCACCTGTATTGGCTGTAAAGCCTGTCAGGTGGCCTGCTCAGAATGGAACGATATCCGTGATGAAGTCGGCCATAACGTCGGAGTTTATGATAACCCGGCCGATTTGACGGCCAAATCCTGGACGGTGATGCGTTTCTCTGAAGTCGAAGAGAATGGACGCCTTGAGTGGTTAATCCGTAAAGATGGCTGTATGCACTGCGCGGATCCCGGATGCCTGAAAGCCTGCCCATCAGAAGGCGCCATTATCCAGTACGCCAATGGTATCGTCGATTTCCAGTCGGAACAGTGCATCGGCTGCGGCTATTGCATTGCCGGTTGTCCGTTTGATGTGCCTCGACTGAATAAAGACGATAACCGCGTGTACAAATGTACGCTGTGCGTGGACCGCGTGACCGTTGGCCAGGAGCCTGCCTGTGTGAAAACCTGCCCGACAGGCGCTATTCACTTTGGCAGCAAAGAAGATATGAAACAGCTGGCCTCTGACCGTGTCACAGAACTGAAAACGCGCGGTTATGACAACGCAGGTCTTTATGATCCGGAAGGCGTCGGCGGTACACATGTTATGTACGTACTTCATCATGCCGATCGTCCACAGCTATATCATGGGTTACCGAACAACCCCAGTATTAGCCCGGCAGTAACCTTCTGGAAAGGCATCTGGAAACCTCTGGCCGCTATCGGCTTTGCTGCCACTTTTGCTGCCAGTATCTTCCACTATGTCGGCGTTGGCCCGAATCGGGTTGAAGAAGAGGAAGAGCATGATGATGAGCATCAGGATACGACCCGCCATAACGAGGAGGAACGCGAGTCATGAAACAGCACGATCGCATCCAACGCTACAGCGCGCCTGAACGTATCAATCACTGGATTGTCGCGTTCTGTTTTGTGTTCGCAGCCCTGAGTGGGCTTGGGTTCTTCTTTCCCTCGTTCAACTGGCTCATGCACGTATTAGGCACGCCGCAACTGGCGCGAATTCTGCATCCCTTCGTCGGGGTGGCAATGTTTGCCTCCTTTATCATCATGTTTTTCCGTTACTGGAAACACAATTTGATCAACCGCGAAGATCTGATTTGGGCAAAAAACATCCATAAAGTTGCCATGAATCAGGAGGTGGGTGACACTGGACGCTATAATTTTGGGCAGAAGTGCGTATTCTGGGCTGCTATTATCAGCTTATTATTGCTGTTAGCGAGTGGCATCGTTATCTGGCGCCCTTACTTTGCCGGCGCCTTTGCCATCCCGGTAATACGGCTGGCGTTAGTCGTGCACTCACTGGCCGCCGTGGGATTGATCATTGTGATTATGGTTCATATCTACGCAGCGCTGTGGGTGAAAGGTACAATTACGGCGATGGTAGAAGGTTGGGTTCCTGCCGCATGGGCTAAACATCATCACCCACGCTGGTATCGCGCCGTACGCGCGCAACAACAACGCCCGAAACAACAGGAAAAACGCCCCTGATGAGCATCCGCATAATCCCGCAGGAACAGCTGGAGAAAAGCGATAAAAAAACGGCGGATATCATTCCGCCGTTACTTTTCCCCAGGCTAAAGAATTTATACAGCCGACGCGCAGCGCGTCTACGCGATCTGGCCGCCAAAAATCCACTCGGCGATTATTTGCGCTTCGCCGCCGCCATCGCAGAGGCACAAGAAATTGTCCTTTATGACCATCCCTTAGAGATGGATCTGCATGCCCGACTGGTTGAAACGGCAGCCAGTGGCAAACCGCCACTTGATATTCATACCCTGCCGCGAGACGTACACTGGCAGCGCTTGCTGCACTCACTGATTGCCGAGCTGAAGCCTGAAATGAGCGGCCAGGCGCTGGCCGTACTGGAGAACCTTGAAAAAGCGTCGTCATCGGAGCTGGAAGCCATGGCGGCTGCGATGTTTGAAAGTGAATTTAGCCAGGTTAGTAGCGATAAAGCGCCCTTTATCTGGGCAGCATTGTCAATTTACTGGGCGCAGATGGCAGCATTGATTCCAGGCAAAGCGCGCGCGGAATACGGTGAGCATCGCCAGTTTTGCCCGGTGTGCGGTAGCGTGCCCGTCACCAGTATCATTCATATGGGCGTACAGCACGGCGGCTTACGCTATCTTCACTGCAATCTTTGTGAGAGTGAATGGTATGTGGTCCGTGCGAAATGCAGTAATTGCGAACAAACGGGTGATCTGCATTACTGGTCACTGGACAGCGAGAATGCAGCAGTGAAAGCCGAAAGCTGTGGCGACTGCGGCACTTACCTGAAAACGCTTTATCAGGAGAAGGATCCCGCTGTCGAACCTGTGGCGGACGATCTTGCCTCACTGGTACTGGATGCTCGAATGGAGCAAGAAGGTTTTGCCCGCAGCAGCCTGAACCCCTTTCTGTTTCCGGGAGAATAATTGCAGAATTACGCGATGTACCTGTACCCATCCGATCATCCCGGCCTCTTTAAAAGGATCGCGTTATGAAACTGATTGGCAATTACACCAGCCCTTTTGCACGTAAAATCTCCGTTATTATGCTGGAAAAAGGAATCACTTTTGAATTTGTCAATGAATCCCCCTGGCATGAAGAGAGCCCTGTACCACAGTACAATCCATTGGGTAAAGTGCCGGCGTTGGTAGTCAACGACGATCAAACCTGGTTTGATTCCGCTATCATTGCAGAATATCTCGATTCGCTGGATATCGCGCCCGCACTCATTCCGCGTGACACGCTACAATCATTGCGGGTTCGTCAAATCGAGGTATTAGCGGATGGCGTCTGTGATGCCGCGCTGGTCATTGTACGCCATCAGATGTTACCTCCAGCCCAGCAATCGACAAATGAGCTGCTACGCCAACGTGAAAAAATTCGTCGCGGCCTTGATGCTCTGGAGCATGAGGCGGCAAAAAGCGAGTGGCTGAATGGCACACACATAACCCTGGCAGATATCGCCACCGCTTGTGCCATCGGTTATCTTAACTTTCGTCATGTGGCACCGAACTGGTGCGTTGGGCGCCCCACGCTAGTCAAACTGGTGGAGAAAATGTTCCAGCGCGAGAGCTTTGCCCGCACAGTGCCACCCACAGCCTGAGTCATCGGTTTCTATGAATACGCTTTTCAGCCAGCTTCCCTCCATTGATAGTCTGCTGCGCGAGCCCGCGTTGCAGACACAGCTTCAGCAGTGTGGGCACCGCGCCGTCACAAAAGTTCTACGCCAGATGCAGGATGAAGCACGCGCTACCATCACGCAACAGGGTAAACTTCCGATATGGCATAGCGACTGGCCACAACAGGCACTCGCGATACTGGCTCGTCAGCAATGTAGCGCGCTACAGCCGGTATTTAACCTGACCGGGACCGTACTGCACACCAACCTGGGACGCGCACTGGTCGCCGAAGCTGCGATTGATGCGGTAACCGCCAGCCTGAGTAGTGCCGTCACGCTGGAATATGCGCTGGATGATGCCGGACGCGGGCATCGCGATCGTGCCATTGCTGCCCTACTTTGCGAGCTGACCGGTGCGGAAGATGCTTGCATCGTCAACAATAACGCAGCGGCGGTACTGCTAATGCTTGCCGCACTCGCTCCCGGCAAAGAGGTCATTGTTTCTCGCGGCGAATTGGTAGAAATCGGTGGCGCGTTTCGTATTCCCGATGTAATGCGACAAGCCGGTTGCCATCTGGTTGAGGTCGGTACCACCAACCGTACCCATCTGAAAGATTATCGTCAGGCTATTAGTGAAAACAGCGGCCTGCTGATGAAAGTCCATACCAGCAATTATCAGCTGCAGGGCTTTACCAAAGCGGTAGACGAAATCGAACTGGCCGGTCTGGGAAATGAATATCAGTTACCGGTGATTACCGATTTGGGTAGTGGCTCGCTGATTGACCTTAGTCAATACGGTTTACCGGCAGAACCTATGCCGCAGGCACTGATTGCCGCAGGCGTCAGCCTGGTAAGCTTTTCGGGCGACAAACTGCTTGGCGGCCCGCAGGCCGGTATTATCGTGGGTAAAAAAGCCCTTATTGCACAGTTACAGCAGCACCCTCTTAAGCGCGCACTGCGCGTGGGGAAAATGACGCTGGCGGCACTGGAAGCCACGTTAAAGCTCTATCGCCATCCAGAAACGCTGGTGCAAACGTTACCGACATTGCGCCTGCTAACACGTAGCCAAAACGATATCGCACAGCAGGCTGAGCGTCTGCTACCCCCTCTGCGTCAATCTCTGGGCGATCGTTTCACTCTTGAAGCCGTCAACTGCTTATCTCAAATCGGGAGCGGCTCACTGCCAGTAGATCGTCTGCCCAGCGTCGCCATCACATTTAGCCCCAAAGATGGTCGTGGCAGCACACTGGAGGCGCTGGCACAGCGCTGGCGTCAGGGTAGCACACCCGTTATTGGCCGTATCCAGGAAGGGCGCCTCTGGCTGGACTTACGCTGCCTGGAGGACGAGGCCCACCTTATCAGGATGTTAGCACCATGATTATCGCCACTGCTGGCCATGTCGATCATGGTAAAACGACACTTTTGCAAGCAATTACCGGTGTCAATGCCGACCGTCTGCCGGAAGAAAAACAGCGCGGGATGACTATCGATCTTGGCTATGCCTACTGGCCGCAGCCTGATGGTACGGTGACAGGTTTTATTGATGTACCAGGCCACGAAAAGTTTCTTGCTAACATGCTAAGCGGTATCGGCGGTATCGACCACGCTCTACTGGTTGTCGCCTGCGATGACGGCATCATGGCACAAACCCGTGAACATCTGACTATCCTGCAGCTTATCGGTCGTCCTGCACTGAGCGTAGCGCTGACTAAAGCTGACCGCGTAGATACCGAACGCGTGGCGCAGGTTGAACAGCAAGTGCTGGCTCTGACGCAGCAGCTTGGGTGGGAGGACCTCCGCTGCTTTACGACCAGCACTGAAGATGGACGAGGCATCGCGGAGCTTCGAGATCATCTGCGTGACCTTAAATCCATTGCTCGCAAATCATCGCTACGTTTTCGTCTGGCAATCGATCGGGCTTTCAGTATTAAAGGCGCTGGTTTGGTCGTGACCGGAACGGCGCTCGCCGGCAAGGTTAAACAAGGCGATAAACTGTGGCTGACGGGAGCAAATAAGTCCGTAAGAGTGCGTGGCCTACACGCGCAAAATCAGCCAACGGAACACGCGCAGGCAGGTCAACGCATTGCACTAAACCTTAGCGGTGACGTGGAAAAATCAGATATAACACGCGGTGACTGGCTGCTTGAAGAACGTCAACAGAACCCATTTGACCGGGTTATCGTAGCCATTGAGCACACACAACCGCTTAAACAGTGGCAACCTTTGCATATTCATCATGCGGCACGCCATATCACGGGCCGGGTGTCTTTATTGGCTGACGGGCTCGCGGAACTGGTGCTGGATGCACCATTGTGGCTGGCAGATAACGACCGATTAATCCTGCGCGACATTGGCGCGCAGCAAACCTTAGGCGCCGCTCGCGTTGTGCTGCTACGCGCCAGGAATCGAGGTAAGCGCCAGCCCGACTATCTGCGCTGGCTACGGCAATTAGCCAGTGTCGGAGATGATGCTCAGACGCTCCAGCTGCGACTGGATCAGCAGCCATGCGAGGTTGCCGAACTGGGCTGGGCAAGACAGCTGACTGCACATGCGATGGAAGAGTTATTCGTTGAGGTTGCGCCGATCGTTGCCGATGAATACTTACTTTCACAACAGACTGCAGCTACATGGCGAGATAGCTTGCTGGCGGCGCTGACAACATTCCATCTGAATCATAACGATCAGCCAGGACCAGGAAGAGACCGCCTGCGGCGTATCGCACTACCAAACCAACCCGCAGCTCTTGTACTGGCACTCATTGATGAACTTGTTATCAGCGGTAAAATCATTAACCGCTCTGGCTGGTTACATTTGCCTGGTTTCGAAATACATTTCGCTGAGAACGAAGCAGAGATATGGCAGCATGCATTGGCGTTGTTTGACGACCAAGCTCTTTGGGTACGCGATATCGCTAATGCATTACAGGAAGAAGAGTTACGTGTACGAGAGGTGTTACGCATCGCAGCCCAGCGGGGAGATATTGTCGCGATCGTCAAAGATCGCTATTACCGCAGTGAGCAGATAACGATCTTCGCCGATCTTATTCGTAAGCAATGTGCAGAGCAGGGAAGTGTGAACGCTGCGGATTTTCGTAGCCAACTCAATATTGGACGCAAACTGGCCATACAAATCCTTGAGCATTTCGATCGTATTGGTTTTACCCGGCGGAAGGGAAACGAGCACAGCCTGCGCGACAGCGCTCTTTTCCCACTCCAGTCAGAAAGCAAACAGGCCTCTCAATAATGACCGGCCTGTGAAAAGATGTCTGGCGGAGATAATATCCGACCGCACTGAAATCAGGTTGAAGGTGTCACCGTTAAAGTATAGGTTCCACTATATTTTCCCAGTGGTATCACTTCTGTTTTGTCGGTGGACTTAAAACTTATCATTGGACCATTGTAACTACTGGGAACGGTCGCCAGCGAAGAGAAAACCGCGATATTATTATAAGGAAAAGCGGTCGAAACACCGGAGTTGCTACTTTTATCCACATAAAGCGTAGACACATTCATCAAATTACCCTCCGTAGAGGTTAATGCTTTAGGTCCGGACAACTTTATCGAAACCGTAGACGCGTTGCCGATAAAATAAAAGGGTGGCGTAATCGCACTCATATATCCATTTTTATCTTCCAGTTTGACACCAAAACTGCCATCGGTGACATCCTTACCTTCGACATAAATGCGTACGCTGGTGCTCACTTCTGCTTCAACATTAATATCCGTTTTAACCGGCACAGCTGCATAACCAGAAGTTGTTAACAGACACAGCGTCAATGCTAAAATATTTTTTACCATAAATTTATCCATTTTCATTTCCCTGGCTAGCTCTTCGGTGTAATTACAGCGGTTAGCGTATCTTTGAGGCGGACACCTGCTTTTAATCCATTAATGCTCTTCCCCGGTAATGAAAAAAGAACGTTAACAGCATCGGCCGTCCCTGCCCCCGAAGGAATCACTCCTGAATAAATTGAACCCGGCAACATCGACTGATTATTTACCGTAATCTGATAAGGAACTGACTCACCGCCATTTGAAGGCTTCAGTTGAAAGCTATTGTTTTTCGCCTGACTCGATTCAAACTGCAATTCATAAGGTAATGCTGCACTATCCGCATCTATAGTTTTACGAATGGTCAGCGTGGTGTTTTGCTGAAAGTCTTTCTGAGCAACAATCTGACCGAAATAGATGGCAGCAGGACTAAAGCTCGCCTGTACAACGACACTACTCGCCTGAACGGTCGTTAAATCGAGGTAGATAGCATTCGAATTAACGCTCCCTTCTGCACCAATAAAATTCGCATAACCTAATAGCACACGAGGCGTTGAAAACGCCGCTCTTAATTTGGCTACCCCTGATCTTTCGTGACCCGGTATCGCTTGTATATTAATACGCTGGGCTACGCTCTGTGCCGGGACTAATACGGTTTCTCCACAGGCAATGTCCTGACGACGTTGAGAAACACCGTATAAAGATGCCTTAAATGCAATTCGAACATTTTTCAGTGGTGCAGCCGTCAACTCGCCGCCTTCACAGCGGCCAGCCCCTGCAGGAATAATCTGCAGGCTAACATCCCCGGCGGTAGTCTGCTGCCAGGAAAGCGTGTCAGGCGCGGAAGCTTGCCCACCGCCTTCCTGCTGAATATGCATCCCTCCTGAGCCATCAGGGCGTAGTACCCAATCTCCAGCACTCGCAATGCCTGTATTAAAGAGCAATATTATCGACAAAATAATGCGTTTCATCGCTTATTCCTTTAATTTGCACTGATCATAGGTATACATTTTGTTGTCCATTTCGAAGGCCAGAGTGCGGCTAACCGGAAGGCTACGCGCCGTTCCTGGATAAACGTTAAAATTAACCGCACCCTTACGCCCATCAATGACCAGATTGCGCATCTCGCTGCGTACATTACCCGTCGAAGTTATTGTCCATTCTTTGCTGTTACAGGAAATACTAATCCCCTGCTCATGTTTGCCTGCAGGGAGATAACGAATCAGAACGTCATAACCAATCGCAAAACGGACTTTTCCTTTTTCTAATGCCTGTTCCGGATAGGCGGGGCGAATTCGCAGGCGATAAACCTTCTCTTTATCTACATTTTTTAATGGCATCAGCCTTACTTTACGCTCTTCACCATAGGGAATAACCAACCGTGTTGGTGAAAACATCAGGATAGGATCGGTCTTACCCAACTCCTTTTCAAAGATCTCTTTATTTTCTCCCGGGTTTTTTATTTCGAACATTTCCAGCGTGACAAATTCATATTGCTGAGTTTCTGAACGCTGATTATTCACATCGTCCTTCGCGCGATAAGCCGAGCGTACCGTGATAAAGTTATCTCTTGGTGAGTCACTTTTGACATCTTTAATAATGGGATAAACCTCTATTGCAGATGCGCTATTCGCACCGGTTAACATCGCAATCCCAAGAGACAATATCGCTAATATTTTCTTATTCAATTTCACACTCTACCTCACGAATTTGCATAATACCTTGTGTCATCTTGATGTTTTTATCATCCAGAGGACATATGTAATTTTGGCTATCTTTTTTTACGTTTAACGAAGTTAATTTGTCTTTTATGCCGATAACAAAATCACCCACAAAAAGCCCTTCTTCGTCCGTCACCGTATTTCCTCCCACCACGCGAGCATGGGTTAGTGGTGTCCCGTCGTAATAAATACGGCCCGTCACCGTTTGATTCTTCTTCGCCTCGAGTTTGACGTTGTAAACCTGCCCTGGTAACGCCCATGTTGATGTGGACTTGGTAGCAAGGTTGTAGAAGGCGTTAGTCTCACCGGTGAAGACTTGCTCAGTAGTCGGTGCAACCTTCTGATAAGGCTGAACAGGGAGCGTGGTTTTCCTGCCACCTTTGACGATGACAGAGCCTGAGTTTTGATTGCGAACTTCAAAGTACTGATCTTCAGGTAGATCGGTCGCATCAACAACCAGCGCTGTACTGTTGTCAATCTTGCCGAATGCAGCGCCTTCATGACTAACGGCGAACCCACTACGTTGTGACAGGTAATACTGCTGATAATTACCCTTACCGTACGAACGGCTTATTCCCGCAGAGGTATAACCCAAGCTGTTATCAACAGTGCCGCCAATATTGCTGGAAGTCTGATAGTTCGGGCCATTAGATAGTGAGCCGGATAATGCATACTTTCCGCCGCGGTCGAATGCAGGATTTTTTACGTCAAGAGAATAATCCGCCGAATAGATATTATTATCGGCACCTTTATCGCTAAGCCGGGATTTTAGGTATAAGGACTGGTAATGATTATAACTTTTCTCACGCATGCCCAAAGTTAATTGAGCAAAAACCTGGTCGTCCGTATATTGACGCGAGGAGTATTGTCCACTGCCATTAAAACGGTTAATTCCCTGGTGATAGCCCAAATCAACACGTAAGTTGATATTATCGTCGATAATAAAATCACGGTTCAACGTGACATCCCATGTCCGGTAATTGCTCTTATCCTGACGGCCATAATCCTGATAGAGCGAGTTCATGCTATATAACACGGATAAATTGGTATCGAAAGGCAGAAAAGTACTGACACCAAACTGCAGATACTCAAAATCGTAAGCCGGCACAAGACCAAAACGCCGATAATTTTCCTCTTTACCTTTATAACGATTACTGCGGTAACTTACGTTCACGCCCAGATCATAAAGATTTTTACTGACGCCAACCTGGTAACCATAGCTACCATCACCGCCCACGATCGCATCAGAATAGAGACGCTCGGCAAACCAATAGTTGAGCGGAATATCAACGCTGGCATTATAGTAGTCAAAAGTATGGTCCAGCAGTGCACCTCCTCCCAGGGAAAGTGCCGAAGAAGTGGTATAGCCGAGCATCACGCCAGCAAGGTAGTTATCATTAACGCGTTTTTTGCTATCCTGAAATGCCGGATTACAGTCATAGCAATCATTATTCCGCTTTGATAATAAGTGCCCCTGCCGTAAGTCATAGCGACCTAACTGCATGCTGTACTCAAGGTCGCCCGAACGAAACATACCGTTGCGTTTAAAAAAGGGCAGATGCTTCTCTTCACGGCTACCGTTGGCGAATTTTGATACGAGCACCACGTCATAACCGCCAGCCGGCCAGCTATTGGTATTCAATTGCTGCATACCCGCGGGAAACTGCTGCAGATCGATTATCCGGCCGTTGCGATACACCTCAACAGTCCCTGCCATCGGCATATAAAGTGGTATTGGAGAAGCCGCACCTTCAACCGGTTGTAAATAGTTATCTGTCATGTATCCCAATGAAACGCCATCATAGCTCATTGGATTAAAGAAACTGTACGTTAACGAAGGTGTACTATACAGCAGTGCATCACTTAGCCGCTGTCGTCCCAGTTTCATGCGATTAGCGTTATATTCAAGATACAGCGCAAGCTCATCCAGATTAAAATTAATATCGTCTGAATAACTCCACGATCCCTTAACGTAACTGTTACCGGTTAAATTAAGCGTATCATCGGAGGAAAGACTGAAGCTGTCGCTATAACTATCCGATAAAAAATTTAAATTATGGCTATGAACAAACCCGGGTTGGTGCGTATAACGAATAAAGGTGCGATCGTTCAGTGCACTTGGATCTTTAAACATCGCTGCGGGTAACACAAGATGCAGGCTGGCATCTTTCTCATTGACCCAGACAACAATGCCATCATCCTGCACGGTCCGCTTCTTGACTCGCTTTAACGGCTGAGAGAGCTGATGTAATAATGCCTGCTTGCTCTCTTTCAGCTCAGGCATATCTTTTGCTGTGATTTGCTCGGCAATAACCCGAGGCGTGTATAATGTAACGCTTTCTAAATCATAGTCAGCGCTAAGCGTACCAATAGAGATATCGTTATAGATAACACTGAAGACACCATTCTGCTTTTGGTTGAATATATCTTCAAACCCGGATGGCAAAATAACATCGCTGGCAGAAAATGCATAAGGCGCGATCGAGGCCACCCCTCCCAGGTATATGGCACCGAAGATTATTTTCTTGTTCATACATCCCTGTATCTTATAGTATAGATTTTATCAGTAATGTGAATGTATTAGCATAACGATCCTGGGCATAATTTCCCGCTAACAGCTCCGATTTAAAATGTACTTTAAAACCATTTGATACTTTCGCTTCATTAATATTATTTAACACTGGCACTCGCAACGTATCTAATGCGTTTGTCGTGCTACCGTTAAAAATAAAATCACCTGCAAGGTTTATTTTATTAGCAGAGCCATTACTGGCATAAAGCTCGAACGAGGTATCCGTAAATGTAACGTCTGCCTGTTCTACATTACCTACTACATAAAAAAAATCGGACGTACGTTCGAAATGCTGTGATACACCATTAACCACTAGGGGGAAATTTACTTCTGCACCGCTGATTATCGCGGTGTTACGATAATAAACAACGATCTTAGCAATCGATTCAGCATCTACCTCAACGTTCACGTTGGGTGAATAAGCAGCCAGAGCAGCATTATGCCATGCCATAAGCCAGAAGATTATTAACGCTTGAATAACTTTGGTCATAATAATTCCGGTTTTAAAATGACCGGTTAAATTAACCGGTCATTATTATTAGCGAAGAGAATTACGCTTTTGCATTCACATTGGCATATACAACACCGGTATAATGGCCCTGTCCCAATTTGTCGTAATCTTCATCAGAGATGAAGTGGAACGCAACTTCGTGCTCGCCATGAGTACCGTTAGCAGTCAGGGTATAGTCCTGTGAAGCACCAGACGTTGCGAATTTTTTAGTACCCGCGCTATCAATCGTTTCGATGCTATAGGTCATTTTATTCAGCGTGCCGCCCTGGGTGCTTTTCAGCGTAAACGGAGCGCCAGCGCCAACACCTGCATCGTCTAATATCAGAGAAACATCCAGTTTATTAACGTCATTGTTCCACAGATACAGATCGCCAACGGTCGCTTCCATCTTTCCACTTGGCGAAGCAACCAGTACTACATCAACTTCAGTAACAGGCTTGCCATCTGGATCGGTGATGTGCGCGCTATCCGGCACGTTTGCACTTACGTTGAACTTAGTGTCATAGCTGGCAGGCGTACTGGCAAACGCAGTCGCAGAAAATGCTAAACCGGCAATAACAGAAAGAGCTACTTTAGTTTTCATTCGCAATCCTTGAGATAATATAAAATTCACTTTTATTTACGTATTCACCGCACTTCTGCCGTCCCGTTCCATGAGAGAACTAGCAAGATGTACGTTGTGCATGCAGGCATCATCGGTTAGAAAATGAGAAACCATTCCCGTTACCATAATGACAATGACTACAGGCCGCACAGCCTACCCTCAACTATCTCGCTAATCCTCAATCATTCCTTATTTTTTATCATCGAATGCCTATCCTTCAAAAAAAGGACACGTATCTATGCCACGATGGCGCATTGCCGTAACTTTTATTTTTAATATAATAAGTAACGTGTTTAATTACATTCTCAATAATATCAAATATTATTAATAAATAATCGAGTTATATAATTGCGAGATACATCAACATGACTTATTTTCTGTCCGGGCAAAACCCCATTCTCAGCCCAACCCCGACGCTTGCCCAAACATGAGATAAAACATTGCTCTATCTAATTAACGGTCTTTCAGAGTGTTATGCCCTACTTCTTCAAATACCGCATGGTTCATTGCATCTTTAAAATCATTTAACGTTTTAGGTTCATAAAAATTCCCTTTACCAACACACGCAGTCCAGTCAAATGTTGGATTATAATCCAGTGCGATAAATGCAATTTTCCCCTGAGAGAAAGGCGTCGCTAAAATTTCTCTGATTTTGTCGCACATGCCATTATTGACCAAATTCGGCGTAATATTTGTATTCGGGAAATCTTCCCCATCGGAAACGACAACCATAATTTTTCGTGCAGCATCCCCTTTTGCCAGTACACTAATACCATCTAACATTCCACCACTTACCAGGGTCCGGTCACTGGCCGTCATCGTCTTGATTCGTGCCAGATCCGCCGCATCTTTACGTCCTTTTAGCGGGATCGTTGTGGCAGGAAACTGCCCCGGATTATATCTGATGAAATTCAGGCAAAAATCCATGGCCACCTTATCCATCGGGAAATATTTGCCGAAATGCGCATCAGGAATAGCATTAACCGTCGCGCGATAATTTATATCTATATCAATTCCTCTCGCGAGGTTATCGTTAACCATTGGGAGGACTTCAGGAAAAGAAGCATTAAATTGAAAAGGTAAGCGGCATTGATCTCCACGCCTGACTCCCCACCCGAAAGGAACAAAAGCAACAGAGTTATCGACATTATAAGAATAGAGCTGGTCGGCGAGGTCCAACACGATCTTCTTCGCTTCATCAAGTTTAGATCCTTGCCCGGTACTAATGGGATTATTCATTGAGCCGGAAAAATCGACCACGAATACGACGTCAAGGTTAGAACGAAACTTACGTGCGGCGCCATTGTCACCCACCACAACATTTTTTTCAAAACTGGGGAAAAAAGAGGAAGAAAACCAGGAGTTATGCAGGGTTTGTGCACTCACGCGGTATTCAACATATTTCACTGATTTATTATTAAGTGAGCTACCCTGTTTAACAATTACCTTGGGCGTATAGACCGTTTTGCTTCGCACCATATAGGCCTGGATCCAGTAGGTCGCTAACTGCTGATTACGGGGAGAGTTTTCACCGTTATCCTCTGCAGACAGAGCAAGGGATGTTTGTTCAAGCGCATCCGATAAGCGGGCACGTTCAGTAATGTAATGTGAACCGTCGATCGCCAGCGCTGCCAGAGATAACATAAAACCGGATAACATGACAAAACTGAGCGCAAATGCACCTCGCTGCTCGTGATAAAATTGTCGAAGTATCATGCATCCTTTTTGATACAGAGACATATCTGATCCTTTTCTTGTAATGTGAGATTTAGCACCACTTTTCCAGCTGACTGACAGTAAAGAGCGGGCAGACTGGTTGGTCTATATTGTGCGATATGCTTTCCCTGAGCATCATGGACATAATTTATTTCACCGTTAAACACCATGGGCTGGCTATTAGTATCAAATACCGTGACATCAAGTGATTCACGTAAGGTTGGACTGTAGAACAGCGACTGATTAATCTGTTCAACTAGCTTTGCCTGGTTAGCAAATGAAGAGTCAATAAAGATAATGGCATGATTTTCACTCGCCTCCAGAGAGAAACAAACAATGAAATAAAGCACAAAGTAAAGGTTTCGCATATCTTATCGAATCATGACAATAGAGGTTGAAGACAGCAATGGTTCTTCTTTTATGCCCGCGGTAAGACGCCGAAACCAGCTATTGCTTTTCATACAAACACTAAAACGATAAACGGGCACTTTACGTCCGTAACTCCCCTCCGGCGCCAGTTTTACGGCATCGTTAAAAGAAGAGCCTGTGCCGCAGTCTCCCCCATGAGAGAAATGAATCTGGGGAGTGCCCGGCGTAGAAGGGGGATACCATACCTGCATGGAAGTAATAACTGATGAAAGATCGGCATCTGGATTCATGTCCTTTAACATTTTTTTTGCCAGTTCTCTCCCCTGTTCAAACTCTTCAACCGATATTCTATCTCGCCGATCGTACAGTTGGATCCGTTCACGTAAGACGCTGGCGACAGAATAGGAGACACGATCAAGCTTACCCACCATCGCCTGCCGGTGTACCAAATCCACCAGAAAGAAAATAAAAATAAAAAGGAAAATAGAAATCAATGAAAACTCGACGGCTACAGAAGCACGCTGATCAATCCATAAATTTCGAACGCTCATATTCCTGAACAAAAATCACCTCCCTGTTTAATAAACTATTAACCCAGCTCTTAGGAAAAGGAAAAAACATAGCCTTGTACTGATAGATCAAATGATAACGTGCTAATGCCTGGTTAGTACCATTCCCCTGATGCCCACCACTGGCAATCATCTCGGCAACTGAATCAGCATAGGTAATCTCAATATTGACCATATCGTTATTGCGGAGAAAACCCCATAACCTCCCACCATCCTGTAATAATCGTTGCTGAAAACGGCTACTATCAGTTGTGCCATCTTTTGATATAGCATGCTCATTCTTGGCTGACTTTGCTGATTCAGAAAGCGCCAGGTCGATAACAGAGGAAACATAAGCAACACGAGAAATTTCAGCGGTGAAAAAAAGGATCATAAAAAACACTACGGCGAGTAGTGCAAACTCAACGGTCGCTACCCCACGCTGGTCCTGAGTAAAATTTTTGCTTAGCCGCATTAAGCACCTCCCAGTTTCAGTGTGTCCACATAGCCAAGTGACTCAACCACTTCATCTGGATAATCAGAAAGTTTTTCATTTCTGATGATATCTTTAGCGTACCGCGAGTCGCCGCTTTTCACTAAAGCCAGTACAAGATTATGTAATAATCGGGGTTGTTTGCGGCCGCGCAAATAGGAAGGTAGCAAGAGCCCAACAGCATCCTGATAGCGCTGATCAAGTAATGCGACCATCGCCAAATTATTGATTGCAACATCGTCCGCAATAAAGAACTCTCGCGATTTTTGAATAGCATTACCGCCACCGGCCAAATCGCCTGACAGCGCCAGTGCTATTCCGCGTAAATTATAGGCTTCCGCGCTTTGCGGGCTGGCCTGCAGCATCCGGTCAGTTACGCGCACCGCTTGCTTGTAGTCCCCTAACGAGATCATATTTCTGGCCTGCAATGTATAAACATTGATATCGGCTTTAGTTGAAAGCGGCTGCAAGTAGTAAAGCGAACTCTTATAATCCCCAGCAAGATAATAATATTGGCACAATTTTAATCTCACTGCAGGGTCATCTTTTTCTTTCAAATAACCCCGATAAAGATTAATTAGACCGGTGTAGTTTTGGGATTTCAACAGGATATCCTCCTGCTCACTCTGTTGGGCGGGATTTTTATAATTAGGGCTTTGGCAAGCAGCCAAAAACACCATACAGGTGATGAATAGCAATGTTTTTTTAAAAAAGTCCATTTTTAACAATCCTTAAAATTCCCGGAGCAGCAATCAATACGGTAATAGGAAACATAATAAAAATAATAAGTGGTATACTCATTTTTGCCGACAGACTACCAATTTTTTCTTCTGTATTTAATAATTGAAGATCACGAATATCAAGTGACAGATCCATAAGATGTTCATAAAGCGATGTCCCGTAATGTACACTCTGTTGTAACGTAGAACAGAACATTCTTAACTCGGTCATCTCCATAGAGTTATAAAGTTCATGTAATGATTCTTCTAATCCGCCTATTTCAGCGCGTTTAACCAATAATCCCATGAGAGCCGAGAGATCGGGATTAAGGTGCCAGAAACGCTCACTGACGAATTTCAGTGCACTTTCAACCGTCATGCCTGACTGAATACATACTGCTACCAATTCAATAAAATAGGGTAGAACATCCATCATCTCCTTAGCTTTTCTTTTTATTCCTGGCCCCAATAACAAAGAAGGAATGATAATCACCAAAACAAATAGAATCAATGTAGTAAGTGAAAGCGCGCGTAGGGAAAAATCACTTCCTGATAGCCAATTTGTTACCAGCATAAAAATTAATATCACACCGACTATCTTCATTTTCATTAGCAGGTCATTATCAATTTTTCTCAGTACTGTAAGATACGGTGAGTTACTCACGATCAGTGAATGATAATCAATAGCCGTAATATTTTTTTTGCCATCAATAACTTCCGTATGTTCAATGATTCTTCTGTCATGAGAAACACGTCTGGAATGAAACAGAATAGACACAGAAATCAATATCCCTGCAGCACAGATGAGCAGATAAAATAAAATCATTAGACCGCCCTTTTAAGTAAAAGCCAGATGATTGACATGCCAATGATTTCACTAATGATGACGTAATATAATATATAGCGTCCTATAGGATCATGAATAATAAAATCAAAGTTTTCAGGACTGAGATACTTCATCCCAAGAAAAAAAAGGACCGGGATCATCGCGACAATCTTAGCTGAAGCTCGAGCCTCTGACGTCATTGATTTCTTTCTACGCTCCATCTTTCGCGCATTATTAATTGAACGTGAAAGGCGCCCTACCAAAGAACGAATTTGCCCCCCTCGCTCAATACTGACCTGCATTACGACGATAAAAAAATAAAATTCACGATAGGGATACGCAGTCCATGCGTCCAGCATAACGCGTTCGGTGTCCTCACCAACGTTAAGACGCCTGTCAATACGATTAAATGTCTTCCCTAAATTACCGCCCACTTCCTTACCGCAACGATGCATAGCCTGGTGAATGCTGTTTCCTGCTGAGACGGCCGAGTTAATTATCGTTAACACATTAGGAAATTCTTTCTCAAAATGGCGGATATGCGATAACCTGCCAAGCTGTATCTGCCCCCAAAACATGCAGATAGCCAGAAGCAATATAAAGACACCCCAATTGAGGGAAAGCCAGTTATAGTTAACGAACATCATGCCTGCTACAATAAAAATTGTAATAATGTTTTTTCGTTTCCCCTTGGCTGAGCGGTCAGCAAGGACATATTTCCTCCACTCATTAAACAGCTCGGAAAAGTAGCGTATCAGGACAGACTCTCTGCGCTCGTCTTTAACCTCAGAGAGAAAAATATTATTTATCCGTTTTATGCGTAAATAATGCATAACAAGGAAAAACAATCCAGCTAACAAGATAAAATAGAACATACTCTACTCCATCCCAAAAACTTGCTTCAACTCATTAATAACATTAAATAGTTGTGCATTTTTCATTACTGAAGAACGCATGAGCAGGCCATTACAAATAAAATTACCTTTTATCTTACCGGACTCATCACGATCATTATCGCCTTTAAAATAGAAAATATCTTCCATAACAATGCGATCTCCTTCTATTCCCATAACTTCGCTGATATTCATTATTTTCCTGGAACCATCGTTCAGACGCGAGACCTGGATAACCAGATTAACCGCTGAGGTGATATTTCGCCGGATGCTTTCCATCGGAATATTCATGCCGGCCATCATCACCATATTTTCTAAGCGTGAGATAGCATCACGTGGGCTATTAGCATGCAGGGTCGACATTGAACCATCGTGACCGGTATTCATTGCCTGCAACATCTCAAATGCCTCTTCCCCTCGGCACTCGCCTACAATAATACGATCAGGACGCATACGCAGTGAGTTAATAAGCAAGTTGCGCATAGTAACCTGGCCCGTATTTTCCACGCCTGCTAAACGAGTTTCCATACGTAATACATGGGGCTGCATTAGGCGTAATTCTGCCGCATCTTCCATAGTGATAATTCGCTCACTTTCATCAATGTACTTTGAAAGCGCATTTAAGAGCGTCGTTTTCCCTGACCCTGTCCCGCCTGAAATAATGATGTTCATACGACAACGAGCGGCAATAATCAGGAAATTTGCCATCTGGCTGCTGAGTGCATTAGAACTAATAAGATCACTGAACTGTAAATTGTGCTTACCAAACTTACGAATTGAAATAGCAGTTCCATCTAATGAGATAGGAGGAATAGCAACGTTCAGGCGGCTACCATCCGGCAAGCGTGCATCGACCAGTGGACTTCCCGTATCTAGTCGACGCCCGACACGCTGTACTAACCGTTTCGCAATATCCGTAAGTTGAGTGTTATTGATAAAGCGCGCCGTGCTTGGTTCCAGTTTGCCAAAACGCTCAATAAAAATATGTTCAGGGCCATTAACTAAAATGTCACTGATCGTATCGTCATCAAGCAAAGTACGTAGCGGTCCAAAACCGGCAATCTCATCAGCCATTTGTTCTGCAAACAACTGTTGACTGTTACCCGCAAGATAAATTCTTTGTTGTTCAACAAAACGTTCAAGGACGTGGTTGATTTCCGTGATCAACTGTATCCTATCGTCAATTAACTGCTCTATTTTATCGAGCTCGATATTTTTTAATACACCTTCGCGCAGGATTTCCTGAACATCAATAGCAATACTCATGCTTTTCTCCGTGCGATTCGAGAGAAGAGACTGGGTGTTGCAGAAGTGTATTTATTCTTCCTTGCCTTACCCAGAACAATTTTCACTAAATCTTCCTGGGGGGATTGCGTCCTTAAGAGACGCTCTAATTTTCCATTAAGCGTAGCTTTATTGTAGGGAAAATGAGTATCAATGCGATTTCTAATTAACGAGTTGATATCGTCCTGATTCAATCCGCCCATCGTTACGGGACGGGAATCGTTAAGGCATATCACGAGCCGCCGTGAAATATTGCGTATTTTTTGCAATTGCTCAATATTCTCAATGACATTCTTAGCGACCCGAATGGCTGACATAGAACGGTCGATCACCAGTACAATACAATGAGAATTCTCGATAACCTGACGTAAATTTTCTTTATTTGCTGAATGGATAGACTGCTCAAAAAAGATGAAGTTATATCCTTTCATTATACCTTCTGACACCTCAGGGAAGCAGGCACTCTGTCCACCGATGACGTCCAGGTGTTTTTGCACCTGCGTGATTTCTTTGAGCAATTTCTTGCCCACCACAAGATCAAGATCTACTGAACCGCCAGCGCCCTGAATAAAGAGCCCAGGAGAGCGTTTCAGACTAGAAATAGCGCTGGCTAGCTGGTAACCAATCGTCGTGCTTCCTACCCCACCTTTGCATCCCAGAATGCTGATATGAACCGCAGAGCGACTAACCACGGCACCACGTTTAGCGATGGCATTATGTATAATCGCTTCGTATTGTGTATTGATGTTAAAGTAATGAAGATCGTTAACCGCAAAATTTTGCGCGACTGAAATTGAATCACTGTCCCCAACAACGCAGCACCAGACAGTCCGAGGAATATGAACACGTAATGCATTAATAATATTGCTCACATCTTCATTATTACCAACATCAATGACGACGCCATCCGCATTTGTCGGTATGTTTAGCACATCAACCTGCGTAATATCGATAGCAATCTGCTCAACCGCCTCAACGCCAGCCATACGGAATTGTTCGCATAGCGTCTCGCCCACGTTCTTACGCGATGACACAACGTAAAACAGGTTTTTTGGTGAGTGATAGCCAAGTCCTTTATCTGACTGAAATAGCAACACCTTATCTTCCTTAATAGATATCGACTAATGAGCGATCGAGGAGGTTACCAAGTGCACATCCCTGATCGCTATAGCGATTAAATTTATAGTTATAATTTTTGTCCTGGCATTCACGTTGCTGTTTTATCATTTGCTGGATATGAATTTTTATGCCGCTATTATTATATTTTCGATAGCCGCCAACATCCTGAACTAACTCAATACGATAAGGTGCAATCCCTCGCTGAATTAAATCACTCCGCAATTTATTCGCACTTTCGTTGAAACGAGAGTTATTCCAGATAAGTAGTATTCTACCGCGAAAATCACCCTTAACCTGGGACATTATTTTTCCTACAGCGACTTCTCTGGTAATGGTATCAGGTGTGCTAAGCACGACATCTGGTTTAAGGAACGGCAATCCCTCACTTATTTGCTCAGCATATAGCGGAAAGGGCATTACTACGGCCGCTAGCGTCAACCACCACCCCAGAAACAGATTAAATATCTTCATTTGATAAACCCACCATCTTCAATGAATTGCTGCGCACGCTTTCTGTCACGTCGATCGGTAATACCGTCAAGATTGAAGAAGCGCGCCAGAGTCGATGTTCTTTTGAAATCCGGCAGCACGACTTCACGCGGCGTGATCGGTTTAACCAGATTTACCGTGGCCACAACCACCAAATCGGTCTTTTCACGCGAAGTGGATGCATTCCGAAATAAGGCACCCAGTAAGGGTACATCACCAATGAACGGAACTTTTCTCAGCGATTCCTTATCGTTGTTACTCAGTAATCCACCCAGTAAAAAGCTTTCACCATCGGCTAATTCGATAGTGGTTCTGGCACTACGGGTTCGGAAAGAAGGCAGATTATTATCAACGCCAATTTTATATGTTTCATCAACGTTACTGACTTCTTCACTGAGGGTCAGGCGGATATTTTTATTACTGTTGACCCTCGCTCCCACATTTAGCTTGATACCAAAGGTTTTATAATCAACGTTACTACCATTCTGGGAAGAGGTCACAACGGGCACCTCACCGCCGACCAGAAAATCAGCCGTTTCGCCCGACAGAACCGATAAATTAGGCTCTGCCAGCACACGAGCAACCGAATCATTGCGGATAGCGCGAACCAGGCTGGTCAACGTATCAGCATTAAATTTTACGAAACGAAAAGTACCAGCCGCAAATCCATTGCCGCCTCCCCCGTTAGTTCCCCAGTCGATCCCAACGTTATCAACAAAGGTTCTACTCACTTCAACGACTGACAGTTTTACGTTAACCTGATTAGTCACCGGTAATTCCAGTTTATTAACCACATTCCTATACTCAGCATCATTCAGCCAGGGGGTTGTCTGCCCCATTCCCGCCTTCTTGTGCTCTATCCGCTCAGCCCCGGTACCTTCACCAACAATTTGATAAATACGATCTTTTGCTTGTTCAGTCGGAACCATGCCCGAAACCACATAACTTTTGCCCATTTTCAACACGTTAACCGTGCTGTCAGGAAACTCCTGATTAATTTTCTTAGCAATATCACTCAAGACAGTGTCAACCACGATCGTCATTTTGAGTACCTGGTCGCCACTCTTATCGAACACAATCAGATCGGCACGCCCCTGATTTTTTGCATAGGCGACAAGGCTTTTATCGCTAATCAGCTCATAATCGGCCACATCAGGTGAGGAGATATAGACGGTTTCAACGTTATCCTTTACCTGAATCACTCGTGTGTCGCCCGGTGCCATATAGATTTCACTGGCAAAAGAGAACAAAGGACATAAAAAAGCGATTAAGCAAATAATCTTCTGAAACGTTTTCTTCATTATTCTTTCTTGTATGACGTTACGTGAAATCACTGTTGTCCCCTTACTTCCTTCAACGATCGTATTTCCCTTTTCGAACGCAGCATCGGTAATACCTCGTCCATTCTGATGCGTTTTAATGATTTGTCCGTTCTGCTTCCTGCCGGGAGCAGGAAGATCTCACCAACATTCTCTATTACTCTCAGCTTTGCCAATTGTTCTTTATTTAACCGAAGGATAATTGTGCCCGCATAAGAAGAATTAGTGCCATAACGTGATTCGTTAGAATTCTCATCTTTCTCTTTACGCTTACTTTCCAGTACTGTGAGCTGTTCGAAGATCTGATTGATGGTATATAACGGCTGTGTATTTTTATCTGTACGCCTGCTACCACTCCCTTCATTGTTAAATGGTGTTTCATCAAGAACAACACGTGACTCTTTATAGCGATCTGTTTCTTTTATTTTTATGTATAAAGAAACCTTATCCCCTACCCGCAATGTAGAAAGTAGGTAGTCATCAATCTCCTTTACTGGAAAAGCATAAGGCATTTCATTCTCACTCAGCATTTCTTTCATAAAATCAGGACTATTGGGAGAAACTACCGATGAAGGAATAATAACTTCATCTTTTTTGAGATCGTTTTTTACCATAAATCCGCGCAACCCATCAGATGCAGATAAAGATGAGATATCACGAGGATCATTAAGCTCTGATGATACTTTTACAGGTATCATTTGATAATCAGAACGCTCTAAGGTATCTCCAGACTTTATGCTTCTCAGAGATTTAGCAATGAGTATTGTATGTTCAACCGGTTGAGATGACGAAGGAACCACAGCCTCTTCTTCAGGCTGTGGCTTTTTCTGTAAAGCGATCCCCACGATACCAACGGCAATGATGGTAATGGAGAGAAAAAAAAGAATCCTCTGATTCATTTTTATATTCCCTTAAATAAAAATAACATCCATAGCAAAAGTTAGAATAAAGGCGAAAGAAATAGCAACGCCATAGGGTACACCATTATTTTTTACATTTTTAAAAAAGAAAACGCATCCACCCAGCGCGACTACTCCACCAGAAATAACCATCAGCATCAGAAACTCCCCCATTAACGTCGGGGTACATGCTAACGCAAGAGTAGAGACTAACTTAATATCACCCGCACCGAATACTTTGAGAGCAAAAAGTAAAAAACCAGCCAGGAGTGTAGACACAAAAAGTAGGAGGTTTGGCATGCGATCAGATAGCAAAGCCAGTGTGCAGACTAAAGGGGCAAGAAAAAATAAAATTCGGTTAGGAATGATTCTGTGCAAAATATCGCTACAGCTAACAAAAAAGAGCAAACCACAAACTGCTATAAAATTTATTACTTGTAAGCTGTGCATCCTGCAACCTTGTTACTGTATCCGTTATACTCACCGCTGCATCTGTACTGGTTTTATTATCACATCAGAACGATCTACCAGCCTGGGTAAGCATGTCGATGTTAGTACCTTACCATCAGTTGCAATGCCAAATTTTGCGATGCCGTTATTAATATTTTGAGGTTAGGCAGAGGTACTCACCTCTGCCAGAACACGATTACTTCGCAATCGTTACGCTGCTAATAGCCGCAGCAATTGCCTCAAACGTATGGTTCAGCGCACCAAGGAATCCCTTGTCTTTGTCTCCCAGTACAGAGGCTAACAGCGTCGCCATCGCTACCGCGATCAGCGCATACTCAATCGCCGTTACACCACGCTGGTTCTTCGCGAACTCTTTAATACGCTCTTCCATGTTCAACTGCGCCGAAATATAACACCCCAATAAGTAATTTTTCATATTATCCTCTAATCCTGTTTAAGTTTTAAAATTAAACTGCCCTTCCTGGGTCAGCCGATGCATTGAATAGCAACGGCAGGATAAAGTCATTCAATTGACTCTCAATTATTATCAATTTTCATTACGAGACTTTCATAGTTTACCATTGCCGATAAAGAAGAAGACAAAGGCAAAAATCAGAGTTGTTAGCCAACAAACGGCCAGCACGGCTAGCGAAGAAACCAGGATATTCCAGCTGCGAGAGTTATACCATTCCGGATTCTGACTCTTGCTTTCAATAATCGCTTCCGTTTCATCAACATGGATTACACCGGGCTCATCATCTTTTATCATCTCGCATTCATTTACCGGGCGATCACCGGCGGCCATATCGGTTTTTTCCCCATCATCGGTCATCCTTTCCTCAGAAACATTCCCCACATACTTAACGCCCTTACGTGGAATAGTTTTAATAAGTGAGTTAGGTAACCCCGCGAGGCTGAATGCTTTACGTAAAAGATAGAGCTGACCATAATAGCTACTTTCGCTGACCGAGCCACGCTGCTCACTCCATACTTCGTTTATTAATGTTTGCTTATCTGTTTTACCTTTAAGCAACAGGAATAAGAGGCGATAGCTATTTTCTGACAGTTCAACAATAGTGCCATCATCCGCTGCCAGACAGCGCCGCGAAGGAAAGAATTTTACTTTTCCGTTCAGAATAAAAGTGACCCTTTCCTGCTCATCCTTATCGTTCCCTTTCGTTGTCATGAAAAATCCCTTTCATAAAATTCACCACGCTACTTTTTTTCTTACTTATATGAATAATATATCAACATGATAATTCTTAAGGAAAGCCATACTACCCCTGAGAACAGGAAATTAACAAGGCAGGTCATCTCAATTATTTCACAAAAAACCTCAACACCTCACAATAAATCTCATTTAATTGCCGTATAAGATAATTTTAGGAATTTTTTTACTTTATATATGAAATGAAAAGTTTCATATACAGGTAATTTTCTTAGGTTATTACCTCATCATGTTATGAGTTTTCCGATCAATCCCTTTGTTAATATTAAAAAAAAATGAATACCATTAATAAGAAAGGTTGATGCACAAACAATAATGAATGTATCAGTAGAGAACTGAAAAGCGTGCAGCAATAAGAATCTCCCCGTATACGCCGGGATATCACCTATCTCATTAAAGCGCAGCGTTCAAACGACGAGATGCTGTTCTACGTTAAGTAAGGATTATCTATGATGAAGGGGGCAACATGAGACTCGCTGAAATTTTGTGGCAATGATAAGCAGAGGAAAAGCATGAGAGTACGGTAGGCGTTATTCTGTAAAGATTAAAAGCGTGCGAATCAGTACCAGCAAATGTAGCCGTTACTGATCCGCATATCTTATAAAGCCTTTATTAATCCTGTAATTGTTACTGCAAAAGCGAAATATCAGCTACCTGCAGGAACAACTCACGCAGTTTGGCCAAAAGCGTCAGACGGTTAATCCGCACATCATGTTCCTCAGCGTTAACCATCACTTTATCGAAGAAGTTATCCACTGACTGGCGCAACTGGGCCAGCTCAATCAACGCATCCTGATAACGACCTTCGGCAAACCAGGGCTGTAACTTACTGGTCAGCGCCGTAACAAAAGTGGCCAGTTGAATCTCTTCATTTTCTTTCAACAGCGAAGCCTGCACGCTATCGTTCAACGTTTCCGTTGATTTTGCCAGAATGTTAGAGACGCGCTTATTCGCAGCAGCCAGCGCCGCCGCGTCTTCCAGCGTACGGAAATGCGAAACCGCTTTCATACGTTCATTGAAATCAGCAGGTCGCGTTGGACGACGCGCCAATACGGCTTGTAACGTATCAATGCTATAGCCTTCATCCTGATACCATGCGCGAAAACGGCCCAGCATGAAATCAATCACATCATCAACAACATGATTATTGCTTAGCTTACTGCCATAGAGACGAACCGCTTCCTCAGTCAGCGTTTGCAGATCAAGCGGCAGATTTTTCTCTACGATAATCCGTAGAACACCTAACGACGCACGACGTAACGCAAACGGGTCTTTATCACCCTTTGGATGCTGCCCGATGCCGAAAATACCCGCCAGCGTATCCATTTTATCGGCAATCGCTAGCGCACAAGCCACCGGATTCGAGGGCAGATCGTCACCCGCATAACGCGGCTGGTATTGCTCATTCAGCGCAACAGCAACATCTTCTGCCTCACCGTCAAAACGCGCATAATGCATGCCCATTACGCCCTGAGTATCGGTAAACTCAAAGACCATATTGGTCATCAAGTCGCACTTGGAAAGTAAACCGGCACGCGTCGCATGATTAACATCTGCGCCAATCTGCGCAGCAATCCAACCCGCCAGTGCCTGAATACGATCGGTCTTATCACGCAGCGTGCCCAGTTCTTTCTGGAACAGTACTGTTTCCAGACGTGGCAGATGATCTTCCAGACGTTTTTTACGATCGGAATTAAAGAAGAACTCCGCATCAGCAAGACGCGGGCGAACGACCTTTTCATTGCCGGAAATAATCTGTTGCGGATCTTTCGATTCGATGTTGGTGACAAAAATAAAGTGCGGCAATAATTTGCCGTTTTTGTCATAGACAGGAAAATATTTCTGATCGCCCTTCATGGTGTAAACCAGCGCTTCTGCCGGCACCGCGAGAAATTTCTCTTCAAATTTTGCCGTCAAAACCACCGGCCATTCAACCAGTGACGTCACCTCTTCCAGCAGGCTTTCACTTAGGTCGGCCTGTCCGCCAATGCCACGCGCGGCCTCTTCCGCATCGGCTTTAATTTTTGCCTTACGCGCTTCATAATCAGCAACCACTTTACCGCGATCCAGCAGGAGTTGCGGATATTGATCAGCATTGTCGATCGTTAATTCGGGTTCACCCATAAAACGGTGACCGCGCAGGACACGGGCTGATTCAATACCAAGAATTGTGGCAGGAATTAACTCATCGCCCAGCAACAGCGTGACGGTATGGACCGGGCGAACAAACTGCGTCTCTTTATCACCCCAGCGCATCAACTTTGGGATCGGCAGCTTTGCAAGTGCGTTGCTTACCATCGCGGGCAGCAGCGTCTGGGCGCTTTCACCCTTCATTTTTGCGCGATACAGCAGCCATTCGCCTTTGTCCGTACTCAGACGTTCCGCCTGATCGACGGTGATACCGCATCCTCGCGCCCAGCCTTCAGCGGCTTTAGTCGCGACGCCGCTGGCATCGAAGGCGGCGGCAATCGCAGGCCCCCGCTTTTCCACTTCGCGATCCGGCTGTGCGGCGCTTAACCCAGCGACTTTCAGTGCCAGACGCCGTGGTGCAGCAAACCAGCTCACTTCACCATGTGTCAGATCGGCAGCATCCAGCTCTGCGGTAAAATGGGTAGCAAAAGATTCGGCAAGGCTACGCAGCGCTTTGGGCGGCAGCTCTTCGGTACCGATCTCAACCAAAAATGTTTTCTCAGTCATGGCTGCCTCTTATTTCTTGTTATTACACATCGGGAAGCCCAGCGCCTCACGGGACGCGTAATAGGCTTCAGCCACGGCTTTCGTCAGGGTACGAATGCGCAGGATATAGCGCTGGCGCTCTGTAACTGAAATTGCCTTGCGTGCGTCAAGCAGGTTAAAGCTGTGCGCTGCTTTCAGAATCCGTTCGTAGGCCGGTAATGGCAGCGGTTTTTCCAGCGTTAGCAGGCTTTGAGCCTCTTTTTCGTACTGATCAAAACAGGTAAACAGAAAGTCGACGTCGGCGTATTCAAAGTTATACGTGGATTGCTCCACCTCGTTCTGGTGGAACACATCACCGTAGGTGGTTTTCCCCAGAGGACCATCACTCCATACCAGATCGTACACACTGTCCACGCCCTGAATATACATCGCCAGACGCTCAAGACCGTAGGTAATCTCCCCAGTAACCGGCTTACACTCAAGACCGCCGACCTGCTGAAAGTAAGTGAACTGCGTGACTTCCA
The DNA here is from genome assembly GCF_022647505.1 of [Pantoea] beijingensis. Classification (NCBI taxonomy): domain Bacteria; kingdom Pseudomonadati; phylum Pseudomonadota; class Gammaproteobacteria; order Enterobacterales; family Erwiniaceae; genus Erwinia; species [Pantoea] beijingensis. The sequence goes on along the minus strand of NZ_CP071409.1, from coordinate 54,303 downwards.
TACCGTTAAGCCACACTTCCCAGCCAAGTCCCCACGCGCCCAGCGTTGGGTTTTCCCAGTTATCTTCCACAAAGCGAATATCGTGAATAGTAGGGTCCATACCCAGCTCTTTCAGTGAACCCAAATAGAGTTCCTGGATATTGTCTGGTGACGGTTTGATGATTACCTGGAACTGATAATAGTGTTGTAACCGGTTTGGGTTTTCACCATAGCGCCCGTCTGTAGGACGGCGTGACGGCTGTACGTAAGCGGCAGCAATGGGCTCCGGCCCCAGCGCACGGAGGCAGGTTATTGGGTGAGAGGTGCCAGCGCCAACTTCCATGTCCAGTGGTTGAACAATGGTGCAGCCTTGGCGCGCCCAGTAATCCTGCAAGGTCAGGATCAGGCCCTGGAAGGTCTTAGTATCAAACTTTTGCATGATGAGTTCGCACGCGATACGAGTGGGTTAAAAAAGTGTGCGCCAGTATACCCTTTGACCGTCAGTTATGCAGCCCGTGATATTGATTCGCCCGCCATCAGCGTAAAATACTCGCCGCAAGTCGGCAGAGCATTTTTTCTCCGGGCCTGTGGCTTATCCTTTTTTGTCATACCACCGCCTGCGCATTCCCTGTTTTGCACTCATGATTAAGGAGAGCTTCTCAACGCGAAGGCCTTCGGTCGATTCTGATTCCTGTTCACAGTGGTTGTTGATTCTTCGTTAGCTGATTACTCTTTTTCATGAATTGAAGTGCAGACAAATATGAGGAAATAATGACGCAAAAGATTGGCTGGATTGATAACTTACGCGCGGTTGCCTGCCTGATGGTCATCATGATTCACACCACGTCATGGTATATTAATCACAGCCCGCAACTCGCCGAGTATCAGTGGGATTTTGCCAATTTACTCAATTCAGCATCACGCGTCTGCGTGCCTCTCTTCTTTATGATTTCAGGCTACCTGTTCTTCGGTGAGCGCAGCGCGAAGAAACGTCACTTCCTGCGTATTGTCCTCTGCCTACTTTTTTACAGTGCCGTGGCATTGAGCTACATAACCTGGATGACACCAATCAGCGAATGGATTTCTATTAAACATTTGCTGCAAAAGCCCGTTTTTTATCATCTATGGTTTTTCTTCGCCATTATCCTGATTTATTTACTATCACCGCTGATTCAGGTTAAGCCGATCACGGCCGGCTATACCGCACTATTGGTGTTAATTCTGGGGATTATCGCCAATCCGAATACGGTTGATCAACGACTGGGTTCGTTTCACTGGTTGCCAGTTAACCTTTATATCAGCGGTGACAGCATTTATTACGTATTGTATGCATTGCTGGGCCGCGCATTAGGCATCATGGAAACGGAAAGGCGTGGTGTCACTGGGCTGGCAGGATTACTGTTCCTGGTTTGTATATCAGGTATCTCTATCGGGACCAAAAAGGCGTTACAGATTAACGGCGCCTTTGCCGATACCTGGTATCTCTATTGCGGGCCGCTGGTGTTTATTGCTGCACTAAGCCTGATGATCCTGTTTAAAAATTGCCTCAATCAGCGTCCCTTGCCCGGTCTGGCTTTTATTTCACGCTATTCACTCCCCATTTATGGTTTTCACGCGCTGTTTATCCATTTTATCCGCACCCGGCATTGGGATCATGTCAATCAACCGCTGCTGGATATCCCACTGGTTTTTGCCATCACGCTTGGCGGCAGTTTGTTGCTGGCGATGGGCCTGCAGCGGCTGGACAAACATCGTCTGGTGAGCTAATACCTTCGGTGTCATGGCTCGCCAGCTATTCAGGCCTGTAGCTTATATAAATAAACCTGAGCTCTGATGCTGGTTCACCCTAATAGCCGATTCGTTTTATAAACCGAATCGGCGACGTGCTTGGTACGTCTCTACCACCGATGGTATACTCCCGGCCTCTTCTATCATGGAAGATCGTCGTCTCCGGTGAGGCGGCTGGACTTCAAATCCAGTTGGGACCGCCAGCGGCCCCGGGCAGGTTCGACTCCTGTGATCTTCCGCCAATCGATCTCTTCGGAACACCTGTCGCGCAGCTGTGTCGTGAACATGGCATGAGCAACGCCGGTTTCTGCACGTGGCGTTCACGTTTTGGCGGTATAGATACCTCGATGATGACCTGCCTGAAAGAGCTGGAAGACGAAAATCGCCGTCTCAAAAAAATGTATGCTGGGGAACGCCTCAAAGCAGAAATTATTCAGGAAACCATGGCAAAAAAGTGATGAAGCCATCGCATGGAAAACAGATGGCACAGGACGCGGTAAGAAGCGGAAACGTCAGATACATTTCCTGTACGATATATACCCGGAGTGTCACTCTCGACCATACATACCCTGCGACCGGTGGGCTTAGTCACCAGGACACGATAACGCCCGGGAAAGCGGCTTATCACCCTTTATTCCTTTCCTTACTCAGCAGAGCGTGGACGCGATCTGAGGATGCACCCAGCCCGGCAGCATGCAACGAAGCAATAGCGTTCCGGGTTGTTTTTACCGAACCGTCCGGATTACGCAAATACGGTTTAATTTGCTCATCATTTGCCCCTTTTTTGCGTATCCGCACGTACTCACTGCTCATCAATACGCTGGGGAGCTACAGCCAGATTGGCAGCACGCATTGATGCGTTGATTTCTGAACGGCTTCTCAGATTGCCCTTCTGGTTTCTCATATGCGCCTCGATGTCATCCTTCGTTGCCCTCCGCTGGCCCACTCTTACTTCCGACGGAATCAAGTCGAAGTCGGAAGCCTGCGGTGTGTTGAAAAGGGACTGTGGTCGTATCTGCCACGACGGAGTCACGCCCCCGCCTTTCGAAGAGACCGTACTCGCCCGCTAAAAAAAATAATCCTTTCCAGATCACGTAGCTGTTTTTCTACGGAACCGTCGAAGTCGCCAATACTGCCTCTTTGCCTTTCAAGATCGGCAATTTCCCGGGGAATGGCCTGTGAAAGTCCGGCCTCCAAAACCTCAACCTACCGACCTATGATTTTAAGGCCTTTAGGTGTTTCCATCTGACAAGCAAGTTATTTAGTTCGGCAATTTGTTGCCACAACCCGCGCGGGCGTGACGCTGCGGGTTTTCCATCACTGATGCTGCCGGATGCATGCGCCGTTGCGCCTGCCACAGGTTCCTGAACCGGATAAGTAAAGTGGGCCGGGCCGGAGGATATGGGTTGCATGATTGCTCCTGTCGATAAAGTCAGATGCGTTTTCCGGTACGATATGTGCCCGGCTGTGTCACACCCGACCGCACATACCCTGCGGCCGGAGCTTCATCACCGGGTCACGATAACGCCCGACGGAAAGTGGCTTATCTCCGTTTCGCCTTTTCACTATTGACCAGTTGAGAGACCATGTTGTTATCCACAGAATAGCCAGCTGCACGCAACTCGTAGGCAATAGCAGTAGCACTTTTCAATAAGCCATCCGGATTACGTAGATTCTGCCTGACTTGATCCTCCGTTGCCCTCCGGCTTCCTGCCGCTTGTCGCAGGCTGTCGACGCGATTTTTACCCGAACTCAATCCAACCTTATTCAGTTCGCTGATGACTTCCCTCGTACTTCTCGGTAGACCTTGCGCATTTAGCAGATGCTGCTGAATTTGAGCCTCCGTTGCCTGCGAAAGATTTGTACGTGTTGCCTCTACTGCCTGGCGCCGCTGGGCCTTGATGCTATCCTCATCTGCAGTCAGCCCGGCCGTACGCAGACGTGTGGCAATAGAATCAACACCTCTCAACGAGCCGTCAGGACGTCGCATATATTCCCTGATTTGCGCTTCCGTAGCTCTCTGAAGGGTCGGGGGCTGTGCAGATGTTTTTCTGATTTCCTCGTTCCGTAATTCATGGACACGAGGGTCATTTACACCAAATCCAGCCGCACGCACTGCTGCGCTGATAGCAGCGGTACTTCTCAGTGAGCCGTTCGGATTCCACAGATGCGCTTTGATTTGATCTTCCGTTGCACTCTGCTTGGATGCTGGCCCGAAATCCGGTTGGCTTTGCCGCAGTGAATCAATACGATGGGAATCTGCACCTAATCCGGCCTGGTTCAGTGCCTGGGCGATATCCTTACGGCTTTTAATGTCGCCGTCCGGGGTTCGCAGATGAGCCATAATTTGGGCGTCCGCTGCCCTCGGCAAAGTCTGTGCAGGTGTTGCCCCTCCTTCATTGTGCCGCAGAGCACTGATGCGATGGTCATCTACAGCAAACCCGGCCGCGCGCAGATTGCTGGCGATAGTCGGAGCACTTCTCAGCGAACCGTCCGGATTCAACCGTTGCCCCCTGATTTGATCATCCGTTGCTCTCTTCATGGATGCCGGCACGAAATCCGGTGCCGCTGTCAGTATGAAATTAATACGACGGTCACCTGCACCCAGTCCGACTTGATTCAGTGATTGGACAATCTCATCACAGCTTTTAAGCCTGCCGTTCGGGGTGCGCAGATGCGCCCTGATTTGATCATCCGTTGCCCCCGGCCTGCGTGATACGTAATCCGGCTCCATTCTCCTCAGGTCATTGATACGATTCGGGCCGACAGGAAGCCCGGCATCATTCATTGATTGGCGGATCACAGCCTGAGACCTCAGCGTGCCATTCGGGGTTCGCAGATGTCTCCTGATGTCATCATCCGTAGCTCCCCGGGTCCGTGATGAGCCGGCCTGGGACGATTCTGCACCCTGCCACGACGGAGTGGAACCGGAAGCCTGCTGTCGAGCCAGCGGTGCGGCGACACGGGCCTGGGGTGGCCCCTGCCATGACAGGTTCACCCCCATCCCCTCCCTACCTGAAGAAGCGGTACCCGTCTGCTGAAACACGATGATCTTTTGTAGATCACGTATCTGTTTGTCTACGGAACCATTAAGGCCTATTTGCGTTGTCAGGGCGGCCAACTGCAACGAAAGAGGGGGCTGAGGCGTGGCGTCATATGCCTGCTGAGACAGAGGCGGCATATAACTACGCAAAGTTTGTATATGGCGCTCAAGGCTGCCGTCCATGTTCGCTATGCTGCCTCTTTGCCCTTCAAGGTCGGCAATTTCCCGGGGAATAGCCTGTGAAAGTGCGGCCTGCAGTACCCCAACTTGCCGGTTTACAATGCTAAGGCCTTCATGCGTTTCCATCTGGCCAGCCAGGCTATTTAGCCCGGCAATTTGTTGCAGCAGCCCGCGGGGGCGTGATGCTGCGGGCGGCCAGGTGTCATTTTGAGCTTCGGGTCTCCCGGCACCGCTGCTGCCGGATGCATGTGCCGTTGCATCTGCTGCAGGCTGCTGGATCGGATAAGTAAAGTGGGTCGGGCCGGATGAGATGGGCTGCATGGTTGCTCCTGTCGATAAAGTCAGATACGTTTTCCGGTACAACATGTACCCGGCTGTGTCACTCCCCACCGCATATACCCAGCGGCCGGGGGTTTTGTCACCGGATCACGATAACGCCCGGCGGAAAGCTGCTTATTGCTCTTTCGCCTTCACCATTGAACTCGCACGATCCTCAGCTATAATCCGCGACGATATCGGATTATTGGCTATGCAATATCATAAAAAATGGTTCTGGTGTTGACTCTAAAGTCACGAATAAAGGACTGAATAATGAATGCCAAATGCCAGGCAATCTGGTCCCAGAAAAGACTTAAGTATCTCACGGGAGTAATTGGTTCCTGTTTCTATGCTTTTTCAGGCTTTGTTGGTTGCATAGAAAGGTAGAGGACTTCTTTGTTTGCCAGAGATGGCAAGGAATGGCGTGTCAGGTACGGATGACAAGGTTCCCCCTCAATCCCTGAGGGGGGATAGATCTTGTGCAAGGCTCGGTTATTCAGTGACTTTCTTTTTCAGATCGCCAGCGCCTTGCTTGGTTTTGTCCCAGGCTTTTTTGCTGCCTTCTTTGGTCTTATCCCACGCTTTTTCTGAACCCTCTTTGGTGCGGTTCCACGCTTTCTGACCATCTTCCTTCACTTTATCACTGGTTGAGGTATCACCATCTTTCAGCTTATGTTCAGCTTTTGATTTATGCTCTGAAATACGGTGCTCCGTTTGATGCAACTTTTCTTTAGCCGTATCCGCGCCGCGCTGTGCGCTTTCCACCGTTTTGTCCGTTGCATGTGGAACCACTTCAGCCGCCAATGCACCAGAAGTCATCAACGCCAGGGACAACGCAATAATCGTCTTTTTCATCACTAACTTCCTTTTTTGTATTAACTTACAGACATGTAGTTAAGTAGGATTACGCATAAATTCAAGAAGCACCGCACAATATGTTGCCTGCGGTTAGAATGTAGTCGGAATAACACTCCCGAGCCTCGTATTCATGCCTCATCCCTCGCCGTAATCTCTGGCCATCGCTGGCTGGAAAATAGCGAAAGGCGGACATTGAATAAGTAAAACATAGGGGAATAGAGCTGGTTGTCCGTGGCGCACAAACCTTCCAACTGAATTAACAGATGGTTTATTTCGCTGAGCAATGTAGGTTGCGGCATAGCATGGAGTGATTTTAAACGTGCTTTCAAAAAACGATTCAGCTCATAAAATAAGCGCTCAATATCTACACCATGAACAGCCAGCAACGATTGATGTTTTACATAAAAATCGTAAAAGTTGACGCCAATCCACACTTCAGTGATTAAATTTCCTCCAGAGACTAAATCAGGCGCCGGATCAATTTTCTTGCGGGGTAAAATAACGTTCACTTTATCCAGCATACGCGCCACAAATCGCTGACGTGCTCGGAGTGAAGCGCTATTCAACCGAATCTCGGAAAGGAACTGAATCAGATCCCGTATCCCTTGACGAAATGCCCGGCGAGCAATCCAGGAAGGTCGCTTGCTGCGAATTAATGCGGTAATAACAACCGCAATGATGATACCCACCAGGCTTGAGATCGCCCCATTCACAATCAGCAGCAGATCGGGTTTAAAATGATGGCTCATACCTATTAACCCCGGAATTTGGGTGGCAATAATAAGCCCAAGCAGGTTAGTTGACGGGTTGGCAATGACCAATCCCAGCGTGAATAATCCGGGAGCAAGGCAAATAATCAGTGACTCAAAGGATACCGTTTCCGGAATAAACAACGCCGAATAGAGGATGCTGATAACGATAGCGACAATGACACCTTTCAAAAAGAGCTTCATCGGCGCAATAGGACTATCCATGCCTGCGAAAAAGGAACACAGCACCGCCGCCATCATAGGCGCGGTTGAACCATCGCTCCAGCCCGTCCCTATCCAGAAAAGGCAGGTGACGAAAGTCGCGAGAAATGCAGTAAACGATGAGAGCATCAGTAGGCCTTTATCGACATACCAATGCGCGCGAGTGCGTTTAATCCGACGCGTATTTTCCTCAAAATTATCTACCCGTTTACCCACGCTGGCATAAGCATCGGTAATTTTAACGAAATTACCTAAACGCTCCATCAAACCGCCTAACAGCAAGTTCTCTTCCGCGCTAAGAGCATGATCGAGGTAGGCACGCCGGATATTTGCCTGCGTCAGCGCGATGTCCTGCTGGACAGATTGAGTATCATCCGTTCCCCCCTCATTAAGCCATATTAGAAACCGGCGAAAGGTGATCTCAACAAAATCAGGAAGAACAATACCTTGATCGGTTAACTGCCGAAGCCGAATCTCAATCGCGGTCAACGTCGGGACAAGATAAGAAAGGTGCTGATACTGAACCGTGACCAGACGGATAAGCTGCCGCGCAGCATCACCCTCAAATACGCAATGGGTAATTAAGGTTTCAACATTCGCCGGATAGCCCGCCATCTGGATAAGAATCGCTTCCCGCTCCGAAGAGTCTTCTTTGATTTCTACCGTCAGCAATTCACGGCACAGCTTTCGCGCGGCGGTGTACCAGTTACTGACGCTATTCTCGAGGACATTACGCATCGAGACCGGGAAAATAAGTCTATGCACCAGGCTACTGCAAATAATCGCGACGGTAATCTCTTCAATACGTGAGATGACTGTGTAAGTAATCGAAAGCGGCGTTTCAACATCAGGGAAACCCATGATCGCTGCGCTATAGCCCGCCAGCATAAAAACATAACTTTTGGGAGTACGGTCATGCAGAGAAAGATACAGACATCCCGCGACCCAAACTGATACACAGAAGCTAAACAGTATTGGGTTAAGTACCGTGGCAGGATAGATAAGGAAAACGAACAGTCCACCAAGCACGGTGCCGAGAAAGCGGAACACTGATTTGGAAACCGTCGACGAGGAATAAAGCTGTGAAACCACGTATACAGTCGTTAACGACCATGCAGGCCTGTCAAGATTAAGCTCCAGAGCAATATATAACGCCAAAAACGCAGCAAAACAGGTTTTAAGAGAAAATAAAACCGCACTCTTAGACAACCACTTCATATACTACTAATCCATCACGCGGCCCTTTCTTCTCATGATAACGGAAGTCCCCTAACCGGGGATTTTAATTTTTAATACAAATTATTACCGTGCTAAGGAATTGTCCCGGCATCATTAATCGCCAGCCGAAAACCATACAACATAAATCCGTTTATCGAATGCAACCGCACCGACGCTGATGCGGTTTACATCTCCATTATCCTTTAGGCGTTTTCGCTGTTCTGATTCCCATTCAAATCCTGCCAGCGCTTATATACCGCCAGCGCCTCATTATCATGTTGGTGCTTCATCGGCAGGCGACGATTAGCAATCGCTTTAGGATATTCATCATAGAAAGTTTCCAGCTCAAAATACTTACGATCGTCACGATAAAACGGCGCGTATTCTTCACGCGTGGTGATATAAATCACCTGCCGTGGACTACAGTAATAGAGTGAGCCCAGGCACATTGGACAGGGACTGGCGAGAATATAGATGTCACAGTCGGAAAGATTTTCGGTCTGCAATGCCTTGCAGGCCTCGCGAATTGCCAGTATCTCAGCATGGGCAGTGGGATCGTGACTTTGTGCCGCCTGGTTTGCACTCTCTGCGATAACCTTTCCATCGCGAACGATAACGGTCGCAAACGGCCTTCCACCTTTTTCCACATTCTCCATCGCCAGCGCAATTGTCCGCTTAATGAAATCCATAATATCCTCTCTTACTGTGCTAAAAATCACAATTACCTTAGCGCTTAAATTGCTAGCAATCAAGCTAGCAATTTATGTAACTCAAGTCATAAACTCGTTAGTGCCAGCAACAAAAGAACTGATTACACTGCTAGTTAATCTCGCTAAATCGTTGGATGGATGCCTGTTGAACTCACGACTCTTTTCTTTACTGCTACTGGTTGTTGCTGCATTTCCGCTACGCACCATGGCGCTAAATTCACCCGATCCTTTGCTGGCTTCACAGATTGTGGACCGCTATGCAGAACATATTTTTTACGGAACAGCCGCGACGGGCATGGCGTTGGTTGCGATTGACGGCAATCAGCGGGTGTTCGCCAGCTTTGGCGATACACGACCGGGCAATAACATTCGTCCACAAAAAGACTCACTGATCCGTATCGCCTCGTTAAGCAAGCTGATGACCAGTGAAGTAATGGTAAAACTGGCGGAAGAAGGTCGTATACGCTTAGACGATCCACTCAGTAAATATGCGCAGCCAGGAAAAACGGTTCCAGCTTATGCTGGCCAGCCAATGACACTCGTTAATCTTGCTACGCATACCAGCGGCTTACCACGGGAGCAACCGGGCGGGGCGCCAAGCCGTCCAGTTTTTGTCTGGCCGACACGTGCTGAACGCTGGACCTGGTTACAAACGGCCAGGCTTGCCGTCCCCCCGGGAGTACGCGCAGGATATTCCAACCTCGCTTATGATTTACTCGCTGATGCGCTCGCTCGTGCTTCAGCGACAGCTTATCCCACGCTGTTACAGGAAAAGATTACCCGTCCACTGGGGATGAAGGACACCACATTTACCCCTTCTCCGGAGCAATGCTCGCGCCTTATGGTCGCGGAAAAAGGAGCCAGCCCCTGTATTAATACGCTGGCGGCCATTGGTAGCGGGGGCGTTTACTCCACGCCGGATGATATGGGCCGCTGGATGCAGCAGTTCCTTTCTTCTGACATTCATCACCGTAGCGCACAGGCAGATCGTCTGCAGACGCTCATTTACAAACGTAGCCAGTTAACACGCCTTGATGGCATGGATGTTCCCGGCAAAGCTGATGCGTTAGGGATGGGGTGGGTTTACATGGCACCAAAAGAAGGGCGCCCTGGAATCATCCAGAAAACGGGCGGCGGCGGCGGTTTTATCACCTATATTGCGATGGTACCGCAATATAATGTTGGGGTTTTCGTGGTGGTGACCCGCTCTCCACTAAGTCGTTTTACAGCAATGAGCGATGGCGTAAATGATTTATTGACCGATTTGGTAGCAAATACTAAAGGCTAAGACCAGACACAATTTTGCTATTGATTAGCCGGGCGGCTGAAATGCGCGCAGGAGGGGCTCTGCAACTGGCCCTCCTTCAGCGCCCGGCACATATCAATACTCTTCACCCGTTACCCGGCTACGATAGCTTTCCCAGTTAAATGCCACCCACAGACTGGTTCCCAGGCTCATACGATCGATCACACGCTCACCCAATAGTGACTCCATTCCTTTACTATCAAGATTGGAGAGCATGCCCGTCGGACGCTTAGACGACGATCGCCTGTCAACGATCTGGTTAATGATGACTTTCTCGTAGCGGGATTCAATCTGCATCCCGATTTCATCAATCACCAGCAAATCGACCGTACTCAGATCGTTGATCAGGCTCTCTTCCGTGTTACCGCTGGCACCGCTGAACGTTCCTTTCATACTCGACATAAGGTCCGCCACCGTAACAATTAACACGCTTTTACCGCGGTGAATCAGGTCATTACAGATTGCGGCGGCAAGGTGGTTTTTTCCAGTGCCGGGCCTACCCGTGAAGATAAAGCTGGATATACTTCCTTCAAAATCAGCAGCATACTGTCGGGCACAATCCAGCGCATACTGCTGCTCTTCACATTGCACATGATAGTTATCAAACGAGCAGTTGATATGTAACTCACGGATACCGGAGCGACCCAGAATCCGCTGCATCTTCATCGCACGGTTTTCACGGTCAATAGCCTGAGAACGTAACCGACCCTGCTCCTGGTTCCAGGCGAAAAGATCGGCACCATTGGTAAACTTGGGTTTGATGTGTGCAGGCATCAGTCGCTGCATACGCTTGAGCAAATCGGCACTGTTTTTCATCTTAACCCTCTGAATCCTTTAGGAATCTCTTGGTCTGGCTCAGGAATGTGGTTCAGGTCGCGTTTTTGCTGACTGCCGCTGGCTGCTCGACTTAACTGCACGCTACGCGCCAGTTTTTGCTGCCACTGCACATGATGGAATACACGGCCCTCAGCCCGCCAGTAGGCCACAAATGAGGCCAGTTCAGCAGGTGAAACAGCTGTATTTAATGAGACGCCCCAGACGGCGGCCAAACGAATAAAGTCATCATCCGGTTGCCAGCCATCATACATAACAAATTTACCCGACGGCACGGGAATCGCCGCAGGATGAGCAAGTTCATCGTTAAACAGGCCATCCTCTAACGCGACATCAGAAACGGCGCGGCCAGCAACGTCCTCAAGCGCCAACAACTGCGCGAGACGATCGGGCGTTAACGCATAAAATGCAGGCGCATTATTGTCGAAAACCGCCACCATCCCACGCTCGGCCGCTGCAAGAGCACCCGATGGATCGTGGTGAAACGCGTCGAGAGCAATGATGTTAGGCGTTAAGAGTTTGACAGACATGATTCGATCTCTGGTTGTTTTTTCAGGCGATACAACGTGGAGTACGATGCTCCATCTTCCGTTGATTCTAACAATATTAGCGAGAGAGATCGCATAAAACAGCGAGAACGATTTTTCGCTCGCCTCTTCACAGTAAAACAGTGCCGGATAGAACCTAAAAACAACACGATGTTAGTCTTATTTTTTGCGTTATGTTGCATCCATTGTGACTGTTCAATATTTTCCATATCAATGCCAGGCATCCCGGAATAAGGAATTTAAAAAATGCAACGGTGCGGTTGGGTATCACAGGATCCACTCTACATGGCATATCACGATCGAGAATGGGGTATCCCCGTTACTGAGGGAAAGTCGCTGTTTGAAATGCTCTGCCTCGAAGGTCAAATGGCGGGGCTGTCATGGTTTACGGTGCTTAAAAAGCGTGAGAATTACCGCCGCGCGTTCAACAATTTCGATCCACAATCCGTCGCATTACTCGACGAAACCAGTATTGAGCAATTAATGTTGGACAGCGGTATTATTCGTCATCGCGGTAAGATCAGCGCCATCATTGCTAATGCCAGAGCATATCTTGCCATGGAGGCCCGCGGTGAAGAGTTCGCCCGCTTCGTTTGGGATTTTGTTGATAATCAACCGCAGATCAATCATCACACTACCCTGTCTGACGTTCCCGCCACAACAGACGTTTCCGACGCGATGTCAAAGGCACTGAAAAAGCGGGGTTTCAAGTTTGTCGGTAGCACCACCTGCTACTCATTTATGCAGGCGTGCGGTCTGGTAAACGATCATATTATTCAGTGCTTTTGTCACCCCGATAATAATAATTCGCTGAAGGTTACATTTTAAGACTTAATCCTAACTATTTTTCTCACCATCTGGCGGCATAATCATGCCGCTTTCGCACATTATTCCCGCATACCGCTATGGAGCTCGCGGCCAAGTCTCTTGAAGCTGATGATTGTTACGTCAGCTTATGCGGGAAATGCATTCACGGATATATTTTGAGAGAATACTCATGAACAAAAACATTATCGCCATTGCCACATTGTTGTGCGGTACGCTTGCCATTTCAGGCTGTACCACTAACCCTTACACTGGCGAATCTGAAGCCGGGAAATCCGGGATTGGCGCTGGCCTTGGCGCACTTGCAGGAGCAGGTATCGGCGTGCTCTCCTCATCGAAAAAAGATCGTGGCAAAGGTGCGTTGATCGGTGCCGCCTCAGGTGCAGCGCTCGGTGGCGGCATCGGCTACTACATGGACGTGCAGGAAGCTAAACTGCGTGACAAGATGAAAGGAACCGGCGTGAGCGTTACGCGTAATGGCGATAACATCATTTTGAATATGCCAAGCAACGTGACCTTCGACTCCAGCAGCAGTTCGCTAAAACCTGCTGGAGCTAACACCCTGACCGGCGTTGCCATGGTACTGAAAGAGTATCCGAAAACAGCGGTTAATATTATCGGTTACACCGACAGCACCGGTACGCGTAAGCTGAATATGTCGCTGTCTCAGCAGCGTGCTGACAGCGTCGGCAGTTCCCTGATCACGCAGGGCGTAGACGCCAGTCGTATCCGTACCCGCGGTATGGGGCCTGAGAACCCTATCGCCAGCAACAGCACCGAAGCCGGAAAGGCACAGAATCGTCGCGTAGAGATCACGCTGAGCCCTCTGTAACGCCGTTATAACAGGGGCAACATGTTTGCCCCCACATTTATCTCCTGCCTCCATTGTTGGTGCAAAACGTTGGAAAAGAGGCACCAAATGACACGGTATTTCCCCCGCAGGCCACTCTTGTCCCTACCAACGGGGTAAATGGTAAAACGCCTCAGCATTACCCCCAGTGAAAAAAGCTGTGCTAGTCTCTGGCAAAACCGGAATAAAGGGAAAGCCATGAACCGCAAGGCCGCAAGAGTTACTATCAGTGATGTCGCCAAAACAGCTAAAACCGGTAAAACCAGTGTTTCACGCTATTTAAACGGTGAATACCATGCACTTTCAGCGGATCTTAAACAACGTATTGAACAGGCAATTTCAGCCTTAGACTACCGTCCCAATCAAATGGCTCGGGGGCTCAAACGTGGCCGTACGCGATTAATCGGCCTTATCATCGCCGATATTACCAACCCCTACTCCGTCCATGTGCTAAGTGGCATTGAAGCGGCCTGTCGTGCTCAGGGTTTTACCCTGCTGGTCTGTAATACCAATAATGAAGTAGACCAGGAGCGACATTACCTGCATTTACTCAGTAGTTATCAGGTGGAGGGCATCGTGGTGAATGCCGTGGGAATGCGTGAAGAGGCACTGAATACCATGCAACAATCACAACTCCCCATGGTATTGATTGACCGCAAAATCCCGGACTTCGCCTGTGATGTTGTTGCTCTGAATAATCAGGAGGCGACGGCAGCCGCCACCGAACACCTGCTGGAAAACGGCTGTGAGGCAATTCTGTTTATCAGTGAGCCGCTAGCGCAGGTTAATACCAGACTGGAACGTTTACAGGCTTTTTTGCATACCACTCAGGGCCGTCCTTCCGTAGTGAGCGAACAGGCGGAAACAGCCCTAAACCAGAGTGAAAAGCTGGATATCTTACTCACGGAGTTTACTCGCCGCCATCATCACAAGCGCTGCGCCGTACTGGTGGCAAATGGTGCACTGACACTTCAGGTTGCCCGTTCAATGCGTCGTATCGGTTTGCAATGGGGTAAAGATGTTGGCCTGCTTGGCTTTGACGAACTGGAATGGGCTGAACTGGCCGGCGTAGGTATCACCACGCTAAAACAGCCCACCTGGCAAATTGGTTATGCCGCACTTGAGCAGGTGATCCGACGCATTGAGGGCGATAACGCTCCGGTACGGGAACAGCTTTTCTCCGGCGAACTGATCGTCCGCGGCTCGACCCTGTTCAACTCTACTCGTTAGCCTGAACGTCGCGTGTCCCAATATACTGATAGCCCGCAAGCCAGATGAGATCGGACGACCTGTGGCGCTAAGATGTTTTAGTCGACTGCTGAACAGCGGCGCTGAAATAATCCACATCATCAGGATGAAAAAGGCCTACACCCAATCCAACCGTTTATTGACATCGTGAGCACGATCATAAAACAACACTCTGGCGCTTTGTTTTGGAACCGGTTCCATTTAACGTTTTGCTCTGTTCGATACGGTTGGTTCCGGAGAAAAAGGAATGACACGCGAAATTATTGTAGTGACAGCCGCTTACGGCCACCAGACGGTTCAGGCGCTGGGAGGTCAGCAGGCACTGCTGCCGATTATTGCTGAAGCGGGTGCCGATGGCGTCGAAATACGGCGTGAATTGATGAGCGAAGAAGAACTGCGCCAGTGCAGCGCGCTGGGCCAGACAATTGCTGACCATCAGCTTACCGCATTCTACTCAGTGCCTGCCCCCCTGTTTAGTCAGGAGGGCCGTCTGAATCCGGATCTCGACAATTATCTTCATGAAGCACAGCAACTGAATGCGCAGATCCTGAAATTCTCTCTCGGCCATTATCAACCCGGGTTCGATTTTGCACCGCTGCGCCAGCAGCTTGCGGGGCATCGGGTTCATCTGGTGGTCGAGAATGACCAAACCGTTTGCGGCAGACAGCAGGCCATCAACGCGTTTTTCGCTGAAAGCAGTGAAATACGTATGCCGATCGGCATGACCTTTGATATGGCCAACTGGTTATGGGCAGGTGAGGACGCCACGGCAGCAGCCAGCAGCCTGAAACACGTTGTCAGCTATATCCATGTCAAAGCGGCCATACCGCATCATGATACCTTCCGCGCTATCGCGCTGGATGATGCCGATCGCCTCTGGCGCGACCTTCTGCGGCAGTTGCCGACAGATGTGCCACGCGGTATCGAGTTTCCGTTAGAAGGTGACGATCTGGTCGCCGTAACGCGCCATTACGTTAACCTGTTGCGAGAGGAGTAATTTGATGACCACCGATGCAAACAACATGCTGGATGCCGTCACTCTTGGTGAAGCCATGGCAATGTTTGTTGCCCGTGAAACCGGCGATCTGGCCAGAGCGGAGAGTTTTATTAAACGTATTGCTGGTGCGGAACTTAATGTTGCCATCGGTCTTGCCCGTCTTGGTCTGAAAGTGGGTTGGGTCAGCCGGGTAGGCGATGACTCTTTTGGTCGTTTTACCTGCCAGCAACTGGATAAAGAAAACGTTGATCGTCGCCAGGTTACGATCGATAGCCACTATCCGACAGGTTTCCAGTTGAAATCAAAGGTCGATGATGGCTCCGATCCGTGCGTAGAGTATTTCCGTAAAGGCTCTGCCGCCAGCCATCTTTCCATCGACGATTTCAATCATGATTATTTCGGTTCGGCGCGACATTTACATCTGAGCGGTGTCTCTGCCGCGCTTTCTGACTCCTCGCTGGCATTAGCGAAGTATGCTGCGAAAGAGATGCGTTCCCTGGGAAAAACTATCTCTTTCGATCCTAATTTACGTCCGGTGCTGTGGTCTGGCGAGCGTGAGATGGTGAAGCAATTAAACCTGTTGGCTGAATATGCCGATTGGGTCCTACCCGGTGAAAAGGAAGGAAAAGTTCTTACCGGATACAGCCAGCCGGAAGCCATGGCCGATTTCTGGCTCGATAAGGGTGTCAAAGCGGTCATTATTAAAACCGGTAGCGACGGAGCCTGGTTTAAAACCGCCGAAGGCGAAAAGGGCCAGGTTGCAGCCATCAAAGTCGATAATGTTGTAGATACCGTTGGCGCAGGCGATGGCTTTGCGGTTGGCGTCATCAGCGCGTTACTGGAAGGTAAATCCTTACCGCAGGCGATTAAACGCGGCAATAAAATCGGCTCTCTGGCCATTCAGGTCATCGGCGATAGCGAAGGGCTGCCGACGCGTGCCGAACTGGGCGAAGACTAATCCGATATTGAACACCGGACCCACGGGCACCGGCAATAAACCTGCAGCCTGAAGTATTACGGGGAACAGAGGACAGCAATTATGAAACAGACCATTGCACCAAAACGCTGGTGGTACATCATGCCCATCGTGTTTATTACTTACAGCCTGGCGTACCTCGATCGAGCGAATTTTAGTTTTGCCTCCGCTGCCGGGATAAACGATGACTTAGGCATTACTAAAGGCATGTCCTCCCTGCTGGGCGCGCTATTTTTTCTCGGCTACTTTTTCTTCCAAATCCCCGGCGCGATTTATGCCGAACGCCGCAGCGTGAAGAAATTAATCTTCTGGTGTTTAATTCTGTGGGGCGGCTGCGCCTCGTTAACCGGAGTGGTCAGTAATATCCCGATGCTGGCCGCAATCCGCTTTATCCTCGGCATCGTGGAAGCTGCGGTGATGCCCGCTATGCTGATTTATATCAGTAACTGGTTTACCAAATCCGAACGCTCGCGTGCTAACACCTTCCTGATACTGGGTAATCCAGTGACCGTGCTGTGGATGTCGGTGGTATCGGGATATCTGATTGATGCTCTGGGCTGGCGGGAAATGTTTATCATTGAAGGCTTCCCGGCCATTATCTGGGCGATTGCCTGGTGGTTTATGGTACAGGATAAACCCACGCAGGCGAAGTGGCTGAGCGATAAAGAAAAAGCCGATTTACAGGCCGAATTGCAGAAGGAGCAGGCAGGGATCAAGGCAGTACCTAACTACCGTGAAGCCTTTAAATCGCGCAATGTTATCCTGCTTTGCCTGCAATACTTTGCCTGGAGTATTGGTGTCTATGGTTTTGTACTGTGGCTACCTTCGATTCTGCGTAATGGCACGGAAATGGGGATGGTGGAAGCCGGCTGGCTTTCGGCAGTGCCCTATCTGGCAGCAACGATTGCAATGATTATCGTCTCCTGGGCGTCAGATAAGTTACAAAACCGCAAACTGTTTGTCTGGCCGTTACTGTTAATTGGCGCGCTGGCGTTTTTAGGTTCATACCTTGTAGGTTCCGGTAACTTCTGGCTGTCCTATGCGCTGTTGGTGATCGCGGGTGCCGCCATGTATGCACCTTATGGCCCCTTCTTCGCCATCGTGCCGGAGATGCTGCCCCGTAACGTTGCGGGCGGGGCCATGGCGCTGATTAATAGCATGGGAGCATTGGGTTCATTTACGGGTTCATGGTTTGTCGGCTACCTGAACGGTGCTACCGGTACGCCCGCGGCCTCCTATGTTTTTATGGGTGCGGCATTGCTGGTTGCGGTGTGGCTGACACTGATTGTTAAGCCTGCGGATAACAAACGCGCATCCGCTGTAAATGGCACCAGGCATGCCTGAAACATTACTCGTGGCGGTAACCAGCCGCCATCAGCAATTCACGATTAAGTAAAGTTCGACAGGGAGAAACGCATGAAACCTTCAGTGGTGCTGTATAAATCTTTACCCGACGATTTACGTAAGCGTCTGGATGAACATTTCACCGTGACTGAAATCGACGGTCTGACGCCAGAAAATATGGCGAAATATGCGGATGCCTTTAACAGCGCCGAGGGGCTTCTTGGTTCTGGCGGCAAGGTAGACGGCGAATTTCTGGCAAAAACGCCTCGCTTAAAAGCCGCTTCTACCGTTTCTGTGGGTTATGACAATTTTGACGTTGATGCGCTTAACCAGCGTGGCGTGTTGTTAATGCATACGCCAACCGTGTTAACAGAGACTGTTGCCGATACCATGATGGCACTGGTGCTTGCTTCCGCCCGCCGCGTCGTGGAAGTTGCTGAACGGGTGAAAGCCGGGGAATGGACAGAAAGCATCGGCCCGGCCTGGTTTGGTATTGATGTGCACCATAAAAAACTGGGGATCCTGGGAATGGGTCGCATTGGACTGGCACTGGCACAGCGAGCGCACCTCGGTTTCGGCATGCCGATTCTGTACAACGCACGCAAGCATCATGAAGAAGCAGAGAGCCGTTTCGATGCCCGCTATTGCGATCTTGATACGCTGCTAAAAGAGTCTGATTTCCTTTGCATCAGTCTGCCACTGACCCGGGAAACCCATCATCTTATTGGTGCCGAGCAGTTAGCAAAAATGAAACCCAGTGCGGTCCTGGTGAACGCAGGCCGCGGTGCCGTCATTGATGAGCAAGCGCTTATCGCGGCGCTACAGAAAGGCACCCTCCATGCGGCAGGCCTGGACGTTTTCGAAACGGAACCCCTTCCCGCCGATTCGCCGTTATTGACATTACCTAACGTTGTGGCCCTGCCACATATCGGCTCTGCAACTCATGAAACGCGCTACGGTATGGCCCGTGATGCCGTGGATAATCTGATTGCCGCCCTGAACGGCAACGTTGAGAAAAACTGTGTTAACCCGCAACTGTTGAAGTAACGCCATACCAAGTGCAGAGGAAGCGAGTTTCCTCTGCACTCGTCCATCGCCAGCCCGGTCACCACCTCACTATCCTTCCCGACGTCTGAATATATGAGCGTATATTCCGATTGCGCCACATTTTTAGGGACGTTAAGGTGGGACTTCATTTACCATTAACAAACGATCAACAGGCTATGAGTTTCTCCGTATTTGGCGACAAATTTACACGCTATTCAGGTATTACACGCCTGATGGAAGATATGGGTGAAGGGTTACGTACGCCCGGCACCGTCATGCTGGGCGGAGGAAATCCGGCACAGATCCCTGAGATGAATGATTATTTTCATCAGCTTTTGCAGCAGATGCATACAGAAGGCAAGCTGACTGACGCACTGTGTAATTACGATGGCCCACGGGGTAAGGCTGTGCTGCTGGATGCCCTTGCATCTCTGTTACGTGAACATCTGGGCTGGCAAATATCGCCTCAGAACATCGCGTTAACCAATGGCAGTCAAAGCGCATTTTTTTATCTGTTTAATCTCTATGCCGGCCGCCGCGCCGACGGCAGCAAAAAACGCGTCCTTTTTCCGCTTGCACCGGAATACCTCGGCTACGCTGATGCAGGTCTGGATGAAGGGTTATTCGTCAGTGCAAAACCTAACATTGAGCTTCTGCCCGAAGGGCAATTTAAGTATCACGTTGACTTTGAACATCTGAAGATCACTGACGATACCGGGCTGATTTGCGTATCACGTCCGACAAACCCAACCGGAAACGTCATCACCGATGATGAGCTGATGAAACTTGATCTGCTGGCGCAGCAGCACGGTATCCCCCTACTTATCGATAACGCATACGGTGTGCCTTTTCCGGGTATTATCTTTAGTGATGCCCGACCACTTTGGAATCCTAATATTATCCTGTGCATGAGCCTCTCCAAACTGGGCCTGCCAGGTTCACGCTGCGGTATTATTATTGGTGACGAGAAAGTCATCTCCGCCATCGGCAACATGAATGGGATTATCAGTCTGGCACCCGGCAGCATCGGCCCTGCTATCGCCACCGAGATGATTAACCGTGGCGATCTGCTGCGCTTATCCGAAGAGGTAATAAAACCATTTTACCAGCGCCGCGTAAGCCAGACGATCGCGGTTATTCGTCGCTATCTCTCCGAAGAACGCTGCCTGATTCATAAACCAGAGGGAGCAATCTTCCTGTGGCTGTGGTTCATAGATCTGCCCATAACCACCGAAGTCCTGTACGAGCGACTGAAAAAACGGGGCGTACTGATGGTTCCAGGCCATGTTTTCTTCCCCGGCCTGGAACATGAATGGGCACATACGCATCAGTGCATGCGCATGAACTATGTGCCAGACAGTGAAACCATTGAGAAGGGCGTGCGAATTCTTGCTGAAGAGATTGAACGTGCGCACGCCGAGGGTATGTAGGGCCGCAGGTTAACGGCTATCCTGCTGGGGTGGAGGTTCAATAAGTGACTGCTCGCACCACTGCGCCAGCATTTTTATCGCCTGATGGACCTCTTCATTCCAGCCAAAACCAGCGTTCAGCCGGAAACAGCGATCATAACGCTGGTCGGTGGCAAAAATATGCCCCGGTGCGATACCAATGCCGGCGTTGCGTGCCTTGATAAATAACGTGCGCACATTCAGTGACCGTTCAGGCATCTCGACCCACAATACATAGCCTCCTTCAGGATCAGACACCCGTGTCCCCGCAGGAAAATAACGCAGCACGGCATTGCGCATCTGTCCAATTTGGCAGCACAACTCACGTCGCAGCTTGCGTAAATGTGCATCGTAACCTCCATTACGCAGCAGTTCCGCGATAGCCGCCTGCGAAAGCACCGATGTCCCCATCGTCGAGGTATATTTCAGCGATGCAATCTTACGCATGTAGTTGCTGCTGCATACCCAGCCAATACGCATGCCTGGGGCCACAGTTTTCGAAAAGCCACTGCACAGAATCGCATTTGGGCTAAAGGCACGCATCGGAAAAGGGCGTCGTTCGCCAAATGCCGTATCACCAAAAATATCATCTTCAATAACGATCACATCATTTTCATCAGCCTGGCGAGCAATATACGCTTTCTTTTCATTAGGGATACTTTTCCCCAGCGGATTATTAATATTCGCCAGCGTGACAAACGCCTGCACCGCTTTTCGCTTAAACAATCCGGTTAATTTCTCTACGTGGATATACCCTTCCGGACCAGCTTCGACTTCAATCACCCGTAGATTTAAATTATGCAGCATTTGCAATAACACAAAATAACAGGGTGACTCAACGGCCACTACATCGCCAGGTTTTACCGTCGCACGCAGTGAAAGCGATAGGGCTTCAATACAACCGTTGGTAATCAAAATATCATCGGGATTTATATTGCAGCCATAATCAACCGCCCGGCGAGCTATTTCGGCTTTTAACGGTGAATAGCCGGTGCCTTTTACCGTATCACCTAACAAAAAGGGTTTGGTATATCCCAACTGCCGCATTAACAGGCCCATTTTCTTCACCGGATAAAGCGAGGAAGCACCATTAGCCAGATCGAGCCTGACCCGACAATCGGTCCCCACCATCGCCAGATGCAGTTCGGTCTGTTCATCAAGCGGTGCCACTTCCTTCGACTGCTCGACCGGCACCAGAAGATCGTGCTGTGGTCGCTGCAAAGGCGCAACAAAAAAACCCGACTTTGGGCGGGCGACAGCATAGTGTTCATCTTCCAGCGTGCGTAAGGTTTTTAGCGCCGTTGTGAGGCTAACGTTGTACTGCGTCGCCAACGTACGTACAGAGGGCAAGCGCGTATCGGGAAGGAGCGTACCGGCATGAATCGCCTGTTTTATTTGCTCTGCTATTTGTCGGTAACGGCTGGCTTGATTGTCCCGATCTGTTCCCGCAATGGACATCTGTTACACCCTATATCGTTCTGATCTGTGCGTGTTCAACAGGTTACTTTGATAGTAGTTTACCTATCAAGCGCTTATAGCCGTCATATCGCGAATTGCAGTTTTATTGACCGTGCTGTAACTCGAATTATTAGGGATAAAAATAATCATAAGATCCTGATATTTCATTGCCAGTATCTTGTTCTTTCTTTTTTCGGCCGTTCCAATGAGGTCATTCTTCTTACTTACCTTTCACCGGGTAATCTTATATCTATGGACTAAAGGAAAAAGTGACAATGAATAATCTTTCGAAAATGATGAAAGATATGGAGGTCTGGCTTTCGGAGGCCGTTATTGATTCAGCGCGACAATGCGCTCAGCGATTAATCACTTCCTTGCCCAATCAGCAGAATATTAGCGATAACCGAGTATTGCTGGCTTACGGTGGCGGCAAAGACAGCAGCTATATGGTTGCCTGGGTGCGTTATATTCAGGGGCTGGTATGGCAGGAAAAGGGCGAAACGTTCCGCCTGCGCATCAGCACTAATCGCCACGCCGGCATGAACGACCGCGTGATGGAAAATATCGATCGTGTGTATCAGGCATTGAATATATACGGTGATCCATTTGTTGAATGCTTACTGACCGACGGGCCGATTATTCGCCCTTTTGACGCACAGCTTCCTATGCCCAACGCTGTTCGCCGCCAAAACCGTACTGATGTGTTGATGAACGGGCACCGCTTCCAGGCTGATGCACGATCTACCTTTTGCAACGCCTGCAACCTCAGTATGGTCAATTCTTTCGGCCTTGCCGCACATTACGAGGGCGGCGTGGATATTATCATCACCGGTGACTCCCCCGAAGAACAGACAGCTTATATCGCCTGGGCACGTCATCTTGCGCGTCTGTTTGACGCCCCTGACACCGCAAACCGCCGGGGTTTCTCTGGCTTTCTTGAAACCTTAGACGGCGTGGCAACACGTTATTTCGGCCATATTTATGGGACTGACAACGTAATGCCGGCTCACCGTATTACCTGCAAGCTGGTACGCGATCCTCTGTTTTTCAATATCTATCAGGATACCGCTTATGAAGCTGGCGAGCACTGGGCGCTACTGAGCGAATTTATGCATTTTCGTTTTGACGAATTAATGTTCAGCTTTTCTGAATCTGACTGCGGTAACCCCACGCTAATGGCGCATATTCGCGGTTTGCGCGCAGAAACACGGCTGCAGCGCAGCTACAGCGAAGGCGTGAGCGAATATGTACGCTTCGCGCTCGGACTGATGCAGCAGAAAGATTTCCCCGCACATCTGATCGCCGAAATGGCCGCACGTTATCAGGATAACTCCGCTATTGCCGCACAACGTGCACGCGCTGAGCAATTTGCCGTTGACGCCTTTGGCCTCTCAACGCAACAGCTGGTCTGCATGATCTATTCCCCCTTCACTGAAGGAGGCAAGCTGTTGGAAAACTATCTTTCTCAAGAGGATATCCCCTGCTCCGCTGCCGCAATCCACGCTCTGCTGGGCAATGAAAACCATGAAGATCGTGCGCTCCGCATTCAGTTGGAAGCGCTGTCCGGCTTAACGCTTGAACAGCTTCGTCAGTGTTATCGCAGCCCGTTAGTCAGTTCGCTGCTGGAACGCAAGCATAACGATCCGCTATCACGCGTGCTGCGCTATGACCCACACAAGGCCATTATTCAGGTTAATAACGGTGCTATTCAGGACACCGTCAGTGAAGTGATTTCAGGACGCTAATCAGCTAAGGCCAAAGCCATGAAAAAGATTTTCCTGCAAATAGGCGCAACCCGTGACGGGCAGAATCCTTACTGTGAGGTCGCACAACGCGAAGGTTTTTTTACCGTGTTGGCAGAAATGGGCGATTACGTGGACTACCAGTCCGTTTGCCTCAGCTTGCCGTTCGATATGATTCTGCGCGTTAACCGCCCTGAGAGCCCGTTCGAAGTCATGCAAGCGTATATGAACGCGGGGTTGCTTGAGCATCCACATATTGTGTTGGCCGGATTCGAAGCTTACAACCAAAGTGCTGGTCGCGTACGTGAAATGCTCGCCGATCCGCTCAACAGACAATGTTTCATCCCGCCGGATAAATACGCACAGCGTATGGCGCTGAATAAAATGAATCCAACCTGCCCACAGCCTGAGTTCCGTTTCTTCGCCTCGGCGCTGAGCATTCGTGACGCCAGTGATGCGTTGATTTATCCCTGCGTCATTAAACCGGTTGATGGCGGCGGCGGCTTGGGCGTCTGGCTGGTGAAATCCCCGCAGCAGTTGGATAAAGCGATCGACAAGCTGGTCACCACGATGAATTACGGTGGCCGTAGTTTCTCCGGCTTTATCGTCGAATGCTGGTTACCGGGCGAAGAATACTCGCTGCAAGGTGTTGTCAGTGATGGCGTTCCCCATGCCCTGACCTACTGCCAGAAACTGATTGAACCGGTCACCACGCCGGAAGGGATTACCAGTTTCTATGAATCCGGGCACATCGCCACCGCCGCCGACGAATTGCCTAAGGCTTTTACCGATTTAATGCACCTCTGCTGTGATGCCTTCGATTATCGTCAGGGCGCATTTCATATCGATTTTATTCTGGTGAATGGGGTTGCGCATTTCCTTGAAATGGGATTTCGCCTGTCAGGAATGGGCATTGTTAATCTGGTCAAAGAGGTAACGGATCTGAACTGGGCCGAAATCGCATTTAATCTGGAGCAGGGCAAACCTTTTACCGGCTTAACGCCGGGAAGTGCAAAAAAAGCCATAGGCCAGCTTCGCCTGCGACAACCCAGTCAGCTCAGCGCTGCGGAACGGTGGGTAGATCAACATCCACAGGGATGCATCATACCGCCGGTAAAGCTGCCACAACTTAGCGTTTCCACCCGATCGACGCTATATGCGGACTTAACACGACATGCCGGTGTCCTCGGTACATTGCGTCTGGAAGCGCGCGACCGGCATGAAGTTATGTCGGTATTCAATGTAATTTCCACCCTTAAACCACTGCCGGAACAGCGAGATTTACAATGTGCAGGATGATTTTAGCGCGCGGCGATTTTTCCGTTGCCGACGTGATGCAAGCTGCCCGTGCCATGAGCTGTGGCGAAACCGCGCAGCATGATGGTCCGATTAAACAACATCCTAACGGCTGGGGATGTTTATGGCTGGATGAAGGTGAAATCCGCACTCTGCACGGCACCGGCACCTTTGCTGATGCCTTACCTGATATTGATTTCTCCCGCATCAAGACGCGTTTTTTAGCGGTACACGTTCGCCACGCCACGCTCAGCAAAAATAGCGGGGTCCAGTTTTCACATCCGCTACGGCGCAACAGTGGGGAAACCGAGTGGTTCATGATGCATAACGGGTTTTTACCCACTATTTATCCACATTTGGGGCTGAAGGAATCACGGTTTGATTCGGCGGAATATCTGGAATACATCGTTGATCACATAACGCCTGGCGATCTCAATCAGCGTTATTTAAGCGACAAAATGGCGCAAATCGCACCGGGAGGCAGCGCGGGCAACGCGTTTTTTATCACCAAAGAGAAAGCCTGGGCATGGCAATGGCATCCCGATGACACCCCCTATCCTCACTATTTTACGCTGAATTGTTATCAAACAGCGGAAACGACATACATTTCATCAGAAACCATCTCACACTTGGGCGAAGCGTCGAAATGGCGCCGTATGCATAATCATGAACTACATGAAGTAAACTTTGCGGAGTGAAATCATGGCCATTTTTAATCACATTCGCGTCATTAACCCCACCATGTTTATTGAAAGAACCTGGCTTGACGATATCGTTACCGCGCGCGTACCCCTACTGGTCATGCGCGGTTTTCTGCAACCTAATGACACCCACGCCATCGTAGAAAACTTACGCCAGTGCCGCGAAAAAATTCGCGTCTCTCACTATTCTAACGGTGCCCTTACCACTCTCGGGCCCTATCTGGCTAAACATACTGCCGCACCGGAAAATTATTTTACCGAACTGCGCGATATTCAACCGGCATTACCAGACTCGCTAGCGATATTAAAAAACAATGTTTATCAGTGGGTAAAACATGCGCTCCAGTTGGAAACGCTGGAAACCGCTGTGGAACCGCAGCTTGGGGAATACTCCGGTTCAATTGTGCGTTTCCACGCCGACGGTGTTGCTAATCCGCTGCACAACGATCATATCGTGCGCGATGCCGCCGGCAGTGGACTGGTCGTCACACAGATCGCCCATCAGCTCAGTTGCGTTGTTTGTCTGCAAGAGTGCGACAGCGGAGGAACTCTGCGCATCTATAAGAAAAAATGGTTACCTGAGGATGAGAAATTTAAAACTCAGGGTGAACTCGGCTATCACAGCGATGTGATTAACGCATGTGAAATCTGTGAATTCAAGCCACGTCAGGGCGATATCTATATTTTCAATCCGGCTTATTACCATGAGATTGATCGCGTCTCAGGCGATACGCGCATCACTATGGGCTTCTTCTTTGGCTTGACCGATAAAAAAATGAAGAACGCCATTGCCTGGAGCTAGCCGCGTTTTCGCCGAAATAATGCGCGTTGTCGGCACGCTATAGCCGGAATGACAACGCGACTCAAGAGGAGTTTATGCATGACAACCTTTGAAAAATTACTGGCCTTACTGAATGAGAAACAGGCGAATTACCGGATTATCGAGCATCCGCCAGAAGGGCGAACCGAGCTGATCAGTGCCATTCGCGGCAATGCTCCCGAGCAGGCAGCCAAAGCGATGGTACTACAGGTGATTGCCGGTGCAGAGCCCGTACGCTACGTGCTGGCTATCGTACCAGGCGACAGTAAGGTGAACTTCAAAGAGGTGGCTAAGCGGAGCGGCGGTAAGAAATCAAGCTTCGCCCCGCCAGAAGTTGCGCAGGCACTCACGCAGTGTGTTATGGGAGCTGTACCGCCTTTTAGTTTTGATGACCGATTAACGCTGCTGGTTGACGATCGCTTACGCAGTGTGGGCACGCTATTTTTTAACGCTGGCGAATTAGACAAATCGCTCGCGCTGAACGTTGAAGACTATTTCCGCGTGGTGGGCGAAAGCTGCCTGGGTGAAATTTCCACGCCCGTCGTGGTTAACGCTGAATAAGCGTTACAGAAGGAAAAAGTAATGTCTGTCAAAGATATGTTGCTGGCTCTCTGTGTGGTGGTTGCCTGGGGCGTGAACTTTGTTGTGATTAAGCTGGGACTTCACGATATGCCACCCTTTTTACTGGCCGGTTTACGCTTCACGCTGGTTGCGTTTCCCGCCATCTTTTTTATCAAACCACCTAAAATCCCGATCAAATGGCTGGTGGTTTATGGCATGACTATCAGCTTTGGTCAGTTCGCATTCCTTTTTCTGGCCATAAAACTGGGAATGCCAGCAGGGATTGCCTCACTGGTGATTCAGGCACAAGCATTTTTTACTCTTCTGCTGGGTGCATTGTTGTTATCGGAAAAACTGAAGTGGCACCATTTCGTCGGTATTCTGATTGCCTGTGTCGGCATGGTGCTGCTTGCAAAAGCGAGTATGGAAAATCAGGCTATGGGTGGTATTACCATGATAACCCTGATGCTCACGCTGGGCGCTGCACTCTCCTGGGCGCTGGGCAATATTACTAATAAGGTCATCATGCGTAACAGCAAGGCACCGATTATGTCGCTGGTGGTGTGGAGCGCGCTGGTGCCCATCATCCCGTTCTTCGCCTGTTCGTGGCTGTATGAAGGACAGCAGACTATTATCCTGAGCCTGATGAATATTAATACGCAAACCATACTGGCGCTGATTTACCTGGCCTTTATCGCCACCATTGTTGGCTACGCCATTTGGGGGGATTTGCTTAATCGCTATGAAACCTGGCGTGTTGCGCCACTGGCGCTACTGGTACCGGTTGTGGGAATTATTAGCGCCGCACTGTTGCTGGATGAGATGCTCTCGCCGATACAAATTGCTGGCGCACTGATCATAATTGCGGGATTACTGTTGAACGTTTTCGGCGGCTTTCTGACACCTGCGCATCGTCGCATTGCCGAGCGGACAGGCTAAATGCCTTCGCCGCCCTTGTCGGTAAGAGGCTAAAACGCCGCGGCTTTCCGCGGCGCACGTTTGAAGACGCTATTCGCTGAGGATATCAATGCGACGTGGCTTCATTGCTTCAGGTACAACACGTTCCAAATCGATATACAGCAAACCATTCTCTAAGCGAGCATCACGCACATGGACATGCTCTGCCAGCTGGAATTTGCGTTCGAAGTTACGTTCCGCAATCCCCTGATAGAGGTACTGGCGCTCGGTTTGCTCTTCAGCATGGGCACCCCGTACGATCAGCAGATTGTCGTGCGCGGTAATATCCAGTTCGCTTTGTGCAAATCCCGCGACGGCAATCGTAATTCGGTATTGGTTTTCACTGACCAACTCCACATTATAGGGAGGATAGCCGCCATTACTCTGGCCCTGATTCGATTCCAGCAGATTAATCAAACGATCGAAACCAATAGCAGAACGGTAAAGAGGGGAAAGGTCGAAATTACGCATTATTAATACTCCTGATATTTCAGCAAGATTTGTGCACAACCTTCCACAATGGACAGGTTGCCAGCCACGCAAGTTGTACCCTGTCGGCGTACGCTTTTGTGACCGTGTTATAAAAATGGTGACAATCAGTCGGCTTTCAAGAGCAGAAGAGTAATTTTTTTAACCAGAATGCACTGAATGTCATACACTCAGGGGCAATATAACGTTGGTTAACTACCGTTGCCGCTGCAACAAGCTAACCAGGGTATTATCGGTAAACGTGTACGAGTGACCAAAGAGTCGCCGGGAATATGCCCTACACGTCGGTAATGAAACCCAGCCGGGCGTGATGCTTTGACTGAAGGGATGATGATGATGAAAGCCATGAAGAAAATTCGTTTAGCCAGTTTGTTCGCTTGCTGCTGCGTAGCGAGTACGACAGGTTGTTCCAGCGTGATGTCCCATACTGGAGCCAGCCAGGGATATTATCCGGGCACCCGAGCCAGCGCAGAGATGCTGGTTAATGATGATACCAGTTGGGCGATCAAACCGCTGGCGGCGATCGATCTGCCATTTTCAGCGGTCATGGACACGCTCCTGCTTCCGTGGGACTACGCGCGCGCTGACGACGATAAGAGTGAAGACTCCCCGCGTGAGCGCGTTTTAAAAAGCGAAAGAATTTCTGCTACCCAGGATAGCCTGAGTCAAGCTGCACCGCTGGCCGCTAATTCACCACAGCAGTAAAGAGTTGGCGGAAGCCATTCACATCATTCATCCAGGCGACGTACTGACCGTCTGGTGAAAATACAACGGCATCACCGCACGGTGCGTGTTCATTCCGCGCCGTTATCCTTTTCAATTCACCGCTGTCGATATCACACAGCATCACGCTGTTATCACAGATAAATGCGACCATTTTTCCGTCAGGATGCCAGCTAAACGCCGACTGTATATCATAGTGACTTTGGCTTATTTGCTTTGGCTCGCCCCCATTGGGAGAAATGGTCCATAGCTGTACAACGCCGCAATCATCTTTCATCAGAAAAGCAATCGAACGCCCATCCGGCGATACCCGTAACCAGTGACGTGGCTGACTCACCAATCCAGGAAAGCGTCGTTTATCCGTAAAGGTTAAACGACGCTGCTCAACGCCGCGTGGTGGCGCAGGCAAGGTGGTTTCCGTCCCCTCCAGCGGCGCTACGCCC
The DNA here is from genome assembly GCF_022647505.1 of [Pantoea] beijingensis. Taxonomy (NCBI): domain Bacteria; kingdom Pseudomonadati; phylum Pseudomonadota; class Gammaproteobacteria; order Enterobacterales; family Erwiniaceae; genus Erwinia; species [Pantoea] beijingensis. Next base: position 24,625 of record NZ_CP071409.1, on the reverse strand, counting down.
GGCAACGCGTAATCTTTCAGGCGCTCAGGCAGATCAACAATAAATACTTCGGCCACTTTTTCACTGCTGCTGGAAAGCGTGTCACCAATAAACGCCAATGCCCAGCGCTGATGGCTACCATCGGTTTTTTGGTAGCCTTGATGCCCCACCCAGCCCTCTTCGTAGGCACGATTAATTTCATCACTTCCCGGTATTGGACTGGCGGTGGTTTTACTCACAAGAACACAGAAATGACTGCCGTCATACTCACGCGAATGCTGCTTTGGCGGGCAAACTGCATGAAGCGGCAGCGCGATACCGACGTTACGCAGATCTTCTGCGATATCGTATTCATGCATCACATGATCGTTATAAGTAAAGCTGATCCGCGAGCCGTCCGGGCTAAAGACGTGAACATGACTACCGCCCCGCAATGCGCCTGGTGTAAAAGGTGGTGTGATATCGCAGGCATCAAGATTTTCGGCATGGCCATTTTGCACAATCACGCCACGTCGATGATGGAAGTCATATTTCCAGTTGCTGTCAGGGTGCTCCGGGCCATGGATACAAACATAACGCGCGGGAAGATCGGGGCTAACGGTGACGACACCAACGTACGCACCATCCTTTGCCTGGTAAAGAACTTCCGTCTCCCCCGTGAGAACATGAACGCGCTCAATCGTCAGGCTGGTAAAAGAAGCGCCGCTGGGCCGCACATCATATACCAGCCACTGGCTATCGGCGGTCCAGACATTGACGTTAGTGAGCTGATGATGGCGCTCGTCAAATGTGAGTTGTTTCATCGTGGCAATCCCTGAGGCAGTTGAACTGCCTCAGGGTAAATCATTCAATGCGTTTAGCCTACACGTTCCACTTTTCCAACCAGCAAAATATAAGAAAGCGCCCCTAACAGAGCAACAATCGAGATATAGACTAAGGCAGGCGCAAAACCATACCCCTGCGCCAGATAACCAATAACCAGAGGAACGGTGATCCCACCTAATCCGCCAACAAAATTAAATACGCCACCGGTCAGACCAATCAATCGCATCGGCGCCAGTGAAGAGACCAGCGACCAGGTAATCGAGGCGAAACCGTTACCAAAGAAAGCCAGCGCCATCAGCACCATAATCCATATCGGATCGTTGGTATAATTCGCGCCCATGATACAGGTTGAAACCAGTAAGCCGCAGATGATCGGCGTCTTACGGGCAACACCCAGTGAATAACCTTTACGTACCAGACGATCGGCGACCCAACCCGACAGCAGTACACCAAAAAATGCCGCCAGGAACGGAACCGTTGTCATAAATCCCGCCTGCAATGCTGCAATGCCTTTTTCCTGCGTTAAATAGTTTGGGAACCAGGTCAGGAAAAACCACAACGTTGATGTCACCGCAAACTGACCCAAATAAACCCCCACCAGCTTACGATGGAAGACCAGTTTCCAGTCAGCAGCACTCAGTGCCACACGCTGCTTTCTTTCCGCTGGCGCATCACCGTCAACCAATCCACCGCCATCGCGGATATAGTCCAGTTCAGCTTTGTTGATCCCTTTGCTGGCACGCGGGGGTTGATAAACTTTGAACCAAATAAATGACCAAACGATGCCTATTCCTCCCGTCAAAATAAAGACCCAGTGCCAACTCAACAGCTCCTGGATCCAGATCAACAACGGTGTGAGAAATGCCAGACCAACGAACTGTCCGGATGTATAGAAACCAACGGCAGAGGCACGCTCGCGTTCGGGGAACCAACTGGTGACCATGCGGTTATTGGTTGGAAACGCAGGCGCTTCAAAAATACCAGTGATCGCACGCAGGCCAATCAAAGAGAATAAGCCCGTCGCAAATCCCTGAAGTAATGTCGCCACCGACCAGCCAAAAATAGCGATAAAGTAGGTTAAGCGCGAGCCAACACGATCGAGAAACCAACCGCCGGGGATCTGGCAGAGCGTGTAGAGCCAGGCAAAAGCCGAAAAAATATAGCCCATCTCGGCCTTAGAAATACCAAACTCTTCCTGAATATGTGCTGATGCCACTGCAAGGTTAGCGCGGTCTACATAACAGATGACCACAGTGATAAAGATCATGATTAGCGTTATATAACGGCGACGTGTAGGTTTTTCCGCGATGACAGAGGTACTCATAATCGTTATATCTCCTAAGTTTTGTATAGGGAATTGCATCACCCTGCACTGCGGTTAAAAAAGGTGTGAATTCACCATACCCTACGCTACAGGCTTATTTGTTATGCCTGAGCGACCTGGCTACTGATTAAAATTATCGCCTGCACTGTGCAAAGAGCATCAGCTCATGCGTAATCAACGCGTTACATGGGGCAGATACGCTGCCTGCCCCACCGTTCTGTTTTATGCATCATCCTCAAGAAATGTGAGTCGTGGCGGTTTTATTCGTCACAGTTCGTACAGGCCGGGAAACCAAAATGCCAATGATTCCGCCGATAATGAGCGCGACCGCAACGATCAGCAGACCATAATGGTAACTATTGGTCAGATCTTTTATTTTCCCTAACACAGGGGGTAAACCAAGGCCAACAAAATTGGCAATGGTATTAATAAAAGCAATGGATGCCGCCGCCGCAACACCCGCCAATTTCTCCGTCGTTACTGCCCAGAATATCGGCGTTAATGCGAAGTTAAAGCCAACGGTTAATACCAACAAAATATATGAAGCCATCAGGCTTCCTGAATATATCGCCAGCGTGAGTGACAATCCGGATAAAATCAGAGGAAGCCCCATATGCCAGGAGCGCTCATGGGTTCGGTCTGAATGACTGCCATTTAAATACATAAACAGGCAGGCAAATATGAAAGGGACCGCTGAATAAAGGCTAATGACAAAGTTACTTTCATCCGCAGCCATACTTTTTATAATCAGTGGCATAAATAACGTGATGCCAATCGATCCGAACGCCTGTAAAAACCATACCAGGCTTAACAACATCACCGTTTTATTTTTTAACGCGCTGATCCATGAGTGATTCGCCCCAATTTCAACGCCTGCGCTATCCTGTACTAAACGCTGCTGTAGCCAGTTTTTTTGTTCCTGGCTCAGCCATGTTGCATGTGCCGGGGTATCTGGCAGACGCCGCAAGACCAACAGACCGAGCATCACCGCCGGAATGCCTTCCAGCGCAAATAGCCAGCGCCAACCCGCCACTTCGGCAAGACCATGCATATTGAGGATCAAGCCGGATACGGGTAAGCCAATAATCGAAGCCGCAACCGATCCCATATAGAAAAATGACATCGCACGCGCACGATTACTTTTCGGAAACCAGCAGGAAATATAATATATGATACCCGGAGTGAATCCGGCTTCCGCCATACCCAACAGGAATCGCATAATATAGAGTTGATTAGCGGTATGAACAAAAGACATACCGACACTGACAATCCCCCATGTCACCATAATACGAGCTATCCAGATACGTGCGCCAACTCGTGTCATAAAAACATTACTGGGTATTTCAAAAATAATATAGGAGATATAAAACATACTTACGCCAAGTCCATACATGCTGGCGGACAATCCCAAATCAGCATTCATTTGCAATGCTGCGATAGAGATATTTGTTTTATCTAAGTTCGCAACAAAGTAGCAAATAATAATAAAAGGGATAATTTTAGCATTAAGCTTTTTTAACGTTGTGGTGTACAGATCGGTATTCATAAGAATGTTATCTCCGGATCTGGCATAGCGAAAACAGTTCGCCACACCCTGTTATTACGCTGAGGGTGTTTATTCCCGTAATAGAGACTTTTTATAACCGCTATCTTTCGCGCTGCAGATCACCGACAGGGCAGGATAAATAGCTTCCCGTTTTGCACAGTACTCGCATTGGCTACGCCCATCACGCTACACGGTGATGCGCATAGCCAGTCAAAAAATAACGTCAGCCAGACAGCATTACCATTCTGCAACCGCACCATCCGGATAACGCCAGACAGGATTGCGCCAATCAGGTGCGTTTTTACTACGCTCAATCACCAGTTCTTCATTAATCTCTACGCCCAATCCAGGCTTTTTCAACGGCCAGAAGTGACCATCAGTCATTTTGAAGTCATCTTTATTGATCACGTAATCAAGGAGTTCAGCACCCTTGTTATAGTGAATGCCCATGCTTTGCTCCTGGAATACGGCATTGCGTGAAACGAAATCAATATGCAGACAAGCCGCTAGCGCAATAGGGCCAAGTGGGCAATGCGGCGCCAGCGCAACATCATAAGCTTCTGCCATACCGGCAATTTTAAGGCATTCGGTGATACCGCCAGCGTGTGACAGGTCTGGCTGTAATATCGCTAATCCCCCCGCTTCCAGCACACGCTTGAACTCAAAACGCGAATACATACGCTCACCGGCGGCAATCGGAATATGTGTTTGTGCGGCCAGCCGTGGATAGTACTCTTCGAGTTCAGCCAGTACCGGTTCTTCAATAAATAACGGGCGATACGGTTCCAACTCTTTAATCAAAATTTTAGCCATGGGTGCGCTGACACGACCATGGAAATCCAGACCAAACTCAATCTCTTTACCGAACGCCTCGCGGATTTGCGCTACGGTATCCACTGCGGCATCGACCTTCCGGGCATTATCGATAATCCCCATTTCTTCGCAGCCATTTAATTTGAAGGTGTCAAAACCGATATCACGCAGTTTTTTAACGCCTCCAATTACATCTGCCGGGCGATCGCCCCCCACCCAGCTGTAGGCCTTAATTTTATCGCGTACTAATCCGCCAAGTAGCTGATAGACCGGTACGCCTAGCGCTTTGCCTTTGATATCCCATAACGCCTGGTCAATGCCGGCAATCGCGCTCATTAAAATGGGACCACCACGATAAAATCCACCGCGATACATCACCTGCCATAAATCATTAATCCGCGCCGGATCCTGGCCAATCAATACATCGGAAAACTCATGTACGGCAGCCTCAACACTGCGCGCACGCCCTTCAATGACCGGCTCGCCCCAACCCACAATGCCTTCATCCGTTTCAATTTTCAGAAACATCCAGCGCGGTGGCAGGCGATAAGTGGTGAGTTTAGTAATTTTCATCGTACGGCCTCCTGATAGGCACGAATAAAGGCCTCGGCTTTTTCCTGCGTACGCGAGAGTGGCTGACCGGCGCGGTAGAGATCCCCTCCTAAACCAGCACCAATGCATCCTGCCATCATGAAATCCTTCAGGTTTTCTGGCGTAACGCCGCCCACGGCAAATACCGGGACTTCCGGCGGCAATACCGCTTTCAGCGCCTTAATATAATCCGGACCAAATGCCGAAGAAGGGAAGATTTTCAGCGTCTGTGCACCCGCTTTGAGTGCCGTGAAAGCTTCCGATGCCGTGGCGCAACCCGCTGCAACAATCATGTTATGCGCAACTGCACGGCGGATGACGTCACTATCGGTGTTGGGCGTTACCACTAATTTGCTGCCTATGGTGGCCAAGTGATCAACATTGTCCGGATGAAGTACCGTACCCGCACCAATCAAGGCACGATCGCCAAACAGCTGTACCATTTCAGCGATACTTTGCTGCCATCCCGGAGAATTAAGCGGAATTTCAATCGCATCGAAACCGGCAGCGATCAACGCACCAACGTGGGCTTTCGCCTCTTCCGGTTTAATACCGCGCAGAATAGCGATTAATGGCGTTTTAGTTGGCCAACTCATCAACAATACTCCTCATGCCATGCTGGAAAGCCGCATCGCCGTCCAGTCGTTGTACCGGGATTCCGGTAAAATTCATTGCATCCTGGTAGCGTTGGGCCAGTGACGAGCCAGAAATCAGCGTCACGGGTTGCTCAGCGCACGCAAACTGCTTCTGCATCAGTGCCACTTCATGACCAATCAATAACCCAGAAAGGAAATCACTTACCGATTCTCGCGCCCGTGCGCCTAAAACATGTGATGCCCTGACTTCGAATAAACGCGCAAGGATACTGCTGTCATTTACGCCCGTTTCGAGCCCCGCCTGAAAAGCTTCCGCGTCGGCCTGCTGGGGAGGTAAACCCGCACCGATAAGCGAATGGTTTAGCAACAGATGATGGAGTTCGCCGGTCATTACGGTACGAAAATCATTGATATTGTCGCCATCCGTTAGCACCCATTTAGAATGCGTGCCGGGCATCACGTATACCGTGGCGGGTGCCAAACGAACGGCACCTGCTAGCTGTGTTTCTTCACCACGCATCACGTTATGGTTATCAGGGCGATCGAGACTCAGGCCGGGTACAATCCACGCTTTATCGTCAACACGGGTTAACCGTGACGCCAGTTGGCGAAGCGAAACCGGGCAAGAGAGGTAAGGAGCGTTAATCCATCCCGCATTGCTGCCTACCATACCCGCCATCACTACGGGCACGTCGCTGACTGGCCACCCTTCGGTGATAGCTGCAAATACCTGAGCAGGCGTACGCTCACCGAGGCGCGTAACACCAGCTTCCGATCGACGTTCATCCACGCACGTTCCATCCTGATAATACCAGGCCCGTAGGTTCGTTGAGCCCCAGTCGATAGCGATATAGCTTGTCACATAATATCCTTGAGCCGTTGTGTTGAGCTGGCAATCATACTTTGTGCTGCTAACTCTGCAGCATCAGGGTCCTGATGACGGATGGCGTCATACAGAGCTTTATGTTCTTCCAGCGTCTTCGGCATATTGCCGGTATCTGGCATATAGGTGCGTTCAAAAACCGCACGCTGTAACTGACTGATTGCTACGCTCAATTGCTGCAACACCGGATTGTGTACTGATGCCAGTACGGCTTCGTGATAGCGAATATCCGCCTGATTAAAGGCCTCACGATCGAGATGATTTTTCACCATATCGTTCAGGGCGTTCTCAATTTGCGCTAAATCTCCGGGCGTTGCGCGCTCTGCTGACCAGCGTGCAATTTGGGGCTCAACCAGCGTACGCACTTCGTTCATTGCCGCAATCAGTCGCGGGTCATGATCGTGGGCTAATGCCCATTGCAGTACGTCGCTATCCAGATAGTTCCATTGATTACGCTGAGTAACAAAAGCGCCGCGATAACGTTTCATCTCCATTAACCGCTTGGCTATCAGTGAACGAAAAACCTCGCGAATAATGTTGCGCGAGGTTCCAAACTGTTCGCACAACTCCGCTTCAGAGGGCAAAGCTGCACCCGGTACATACTTTCCGGATACAATTTCTTCGCCAAGCGTCAGGATAATGCGTTCCGTTTTAGTGAGATTTTCCATGTTCTGTTTTCTCATCAAGTAGAGATGACACTGCTCAACACATTACCGCTTTGAGAGACAAAATCACGCAATCTGAATAGGCCGTTGGCAAAATTGTAGTACTAAATAATAACATTGTACTACAATGCAGATCACAAAACGGACAATTCAAGCGTAACAACATCAGCACGATTTTTTTACATCATTAGCGCGTGACTAAGGTGGGCGACAACATCACTAAGGGGAATCTGCTGCCAGAAATGGTTGGTTTCATCACAGAATGTGGCTTCATTCTCGCAGCCATCAATCAGAATGATGAATCTGGCCCCCTGGCGTTGCGCGTTTTTCTGTCTGGTGGACAAACGTAGCGTAGAACAATCGTTCAGAATACTCAGGTGAGGAAAATTGCGCCGCAACTTGCGTCCCAGCAATAGCGCAATATCCCGAGATCTCTCCTGCTCAGGAATGAGCACTATATCAACCTGCTTTCCGCAACCCTTGCTTCTTTGAGTACTGTTTAATAGCTGCATGATAGGTTCCAGCATAAAAGCAAAGCCGCAAGCAGATACCGGGTGACCAATGAGACTACTGGCGCTGTTATCATAACGCCCTCCCCGACACAGCACGCCGTGGTTATGTGGCGAATCGGTATTCCATTCAAAAAGAAAATCGTTGTAGTCATTAATCGGAAAGAGGTTTTTATCGTGGATAAAGGGGATATTTAATGCGGTCAGGGAAGTGCAAAGTTTTGTGAATCGCTCGTGTGAGTGCGCAGAGAGTACGTCATCCAGTTTTGGCGCTTTCTCTGCCAGCCTTTGCATCAATATGTCGTTATCGGTTAACAAACGTTCAGGAGACGAGGCAAACCAGCGATGCTGCTGCGGATTAAACAGAGAAGCGTAAGGAAGAAAATATTGCCGCAACTCGCTACGAAAACGCGTGAAATCATCAGTGCTTCCTATTGTATTCATTTTTAATTCAATAAATGGCAGTATTTGCAGTGATTTAAAAAAATCAAACTGTAGAGAAATAAGTTCAATTTCAATACCAATGCCGGAATAGCCAAATGCTTCCACACCTAACTGGTGAAATTGATTTATATTTTGCTGATGTTGGCGCCGGAACATTGCGCCCTGATACCAGACACGGGTTTCCGTTTGTAAACTCTGATGTTGCGATAACAACCGTAAACATCCCATCGTACCATCACCGCGCAATAGTGCCTGATGACTGAAACATAACGCGTCAGACTCGCCGGAAAAGGAGTGGCCTGTATTTTCATTTTGCTGTTCCAGCAGTGGGATTCTTATTTCACGGTAACAGTACTGATGCAGCAGATAACCGGCCTTCTTCCCCAGCCATTCCCAGCTTTCCAGTGGATTATGTTCGTACTTTTTTGGCCGACCAATTTTCCGTGGGCGTAGATTTCGCTGGTATTTCTGCTCAAGCGTTTGAGTATAGGTCGCCGTCGCAAGTAAGCAGTTTTGCGTTAAAGCGGATTCAATACGGGTAATTAACGCCGGTCCTATCCTGCCCAGACAAAAACGTTGATAAACAGTTAGCCGTTGGGATGCGCTATCACCCAAGCGTAAATACTCGTCATGAGGAGTAACCCGTGAAGCTGGCTCGCCGGCGAAACTATGATGGCCCAAATCATCAACACAATGGCATTCGACATATTTTTTCGTTAATAAAAAATAGGCATTAGGTTCGACGGGGCAACAGCTGTAACGGCCATCCCAAAGCGTACCATGCCGCTGATGGCGTTGATTAAAAACCTGAGAGTACCCCTTACTCAGGTACTGCATAAAACGTCCCAGTCGTTCCTTATCTGGTGCGGAGAGCAGTAATAAAATTTTCCGGGCGGACAAATTATAGGCATGTAATTTTATCGCATAGATAGTTAATGCATTTTCAATGCAATCAAAGAAACTCCGGAAATCATTCTCATCCTTAAAAATAACGCCATTATTATGACCGGACAGTTTCACAAGATGAGGAATGCCATCAACAAATAATCTACTTTTTCTCGTCATAACGACAACACAATTCTTATAATAAAGAATAAATTTAATTATTGCTTATCAGAAAATTAAAAATCACAGAAACCATAAAAGAAAAAATAAGAAATTTACTCCCCACTTCTTACTCTGCAACCCATGATTTTAATAGCCGTATTAAAAATTTATCCGGAAGCACCATTCACCGCCCGGCAATCTACCTGAACAAATTACCGGGCCCTTCAGACTTGCCATTTTACTGCTGCTAAACGCCCAGATATAATGGATCGTTTTTATCTATATCATGAAGATAACAGTTGTTTCTTTATCTCTTCGATTATTAATGTTTCCTGTCTATTATCCTGCAAATTCCAAAAGCGAATTTGTTTGTCCGCATTAACGGTAATAATATAGCGGCAACCACTTTTAAGCGCATTTTGGTGCTGACGTTTTAATTTCGCATCGCTACAGTCGGTTAATATATTCAAGCTCGGCAAGTCACGTCGTAGCGTGCAGGCCAGCAGTTGCGCGCAGACACCGTCGTCATCCATCTCACTGGTGATGACCACATCAGGATGAGTTTGCCACTGTGGATTCTGGTCGCCATAAACCACTTGCAGCAACAATATTAAGCGCTCGATACCAATAGCAAAACCACAGGCAGGCAGCTTCTTGCCATTAAAAAGCTCAGCAAGGCCATCGTAACGGCCACCACCGCATACGGTTCCCTGCGACCCCAAATCATCGGTGATCCACTCAAAGACAGTACGAGAATAATAATCTAATCCCCTGACCAGACGCGGGTTAATGCGATAAGCGATGCCCGCTTCATCGAGTAACTTCCGCAATGTCGCAAAATGCTGTCGTGACTCTTCTTCAAGGAAATCGAGTAAACGCGGAGCCTGCTCAATTATCGCCTGCATTTCCGGATTTTTACTGTCCAGGATACGTAATGGATTAACGGCCAGACGTTTCAGACTGTCGTCGTCTAATTGTGATTTATGGTCAGTGAACCACTGCACGAGCTGCTGACGATGTGCCAGTCGTTCTGCAGGCGTCCCAAGCGAGTTAATTTCGAGACGAACGTTTTGCGTAATACCTAAGTCCTCAAACAGATCACGAACCATAAAAATCAGCTCGGCATCAACATCGGCACCGGACATGCCGAAGGCCTCGACACCAAATTGTGTAAACTGGCGTAGCCGACCTTTTTGCGGTCGTTCATAGCGAAACATGGGCCCCTGATACCACAAACGCTGAGATTTGTTGTAACACATATTATTTTCCAGCACGGCACGCATACATCCGCTGGTTCCCTCAGGACGGAGCGTTATGTGTTCACCACTTTTATCAGTAAAATCATACATTTCTTTGGATACAATATCGGTTGCTTCCCCAACGGCACGTTCGAATAAAGCAACAGGTTCAAGTAAGGGCAAACGCATTTCCTGATATCCGTAGTGGAAAGCCATGTGGTGAAACTTCCGCTCCAGCCACTGCCAGATGGGGGTTTCGTCCGGAAGAACGTCACGCATACCGCGTATGGCCTGAATCTTGTTCATAACAGCTCCTTGTTTAATTGCCCGATGAGAGATTGCTGCGAGACACGACTTTCCCGTCGGTGGCGCCGCGCAATGTATAAGAGATAAAGAGGGAGCGTGGCTATTTGTAAAACGATCCCCCATACCACGGTTGACGAACTCTCGGTAATGAACGCGAGGGAAATAAAACACAACGCCACCAGGCTTAAGCAGCAATAGTAATAAAAGGTGGTATTTTTTTTCTGGTGATTTAGAGCGATCATCACCGGCAGCGATACCGCGGCAAAAGCGTAGGGAAACAAACTTGCCGAGACAGCCAGGGTGATAATCGTTGTGAACTGGTTTTGCAGATTAGGGGAGAGCGTGAGTAGCAACAACAAGGTCATCAGTGAAGCCGTAAATACCAGCCCGCCAGCAGGAACGCCATGGCGATTGGTGCGGGCGAAAAATGCGGGTAATAACCCCTCTTCCGCCGCAGCCTTGGGGACTTCCGTTTGCAGGATTTGCCAGCCGGGTATTGCACCAAAACAAGCGATAACCACCATAACAGAAATAGCTAATCCGGCGTTCGTTCCCCACATGGCGCAGGCGCTGTCGGCAAATGGCGAAGAGGAGTTGATCAGTGCATGATGAGGAAGTATGCCGATCATAACGTTGGTTGAACTGGCGTAGCACAGCCCGGCAATGCCTAATCCTAATAGCGTTGCCAGGGGAACAGTACGGCGAGGATTTTTAACCTGACTAAAAGAGACCGACGCAGATTCAATACCTAAAAACCCCCATAGCGATATCATTGCGGCATTGATGATAGCCTGATAATTACTGACACCACTGAGATTCCAGGCCGCATGATAACGCTCAGCGTCAAAGTGCCCCCAGCCCAAAACACCGATGCTAAGGATAGCGAGCACCATACATCCGCCGGTAAATAGCTGCGTATAGCCCACCAGTTTTGCCCCCCTTAATCCCCAAATAACGGAAAGCCAGAGAATAAGGATACAGGCACCGGTTCCGTAAAGCGGGTTATGCAAAGAGGGAAAGAAATAAGAGAGATAACCGACTCCCGCGAGCAGGAGCGCGCAGTTACCGATCCAGGTCGATAACCAGTAAAAAAGGGTCATTTGCAGGCCAACGAAAGGACCAAAACTGGCAGTAATATTGGCAATGATGCCCCCGTTACACGGAAATAATTCGCTTGTTTTGCAAAAAATGAGCGCCAGTGCGGCAATCGCTAAAAATGCCAGTGCCCACCCCCAAATGGAAATAGCACCTATCCGCGCCAGCGTAGCGGGCAACATAAACACGCCGCTGCCCATCATGTTTGATGCTGTCATCATGGTCAGGGCAAATAAGCCCATTTGATTCTTCTTTATGCGGAATTTATCCATGCCGGTCCTCGTAAGATGGGGAATAAACGCTATCGCATATGCACCTGAGTCCATTGACGTACATCCCGGACGTAATTTGTCGTTACAACCTGTCGGCAAAGCGTTAATCTGAGCGCGTCCCCGCGAAAACAGGGACTGAGAAACGCAACCGCTAATGATTGGTCTCGGCAACGGTTGCGCCCGTGCTGGAGGGCAGTGTTTTATCACTGCCCTTTTATCAGGCAGCCTGTTTGTTCAGGTCGGCAATGACATCGTCAATCAGCTCATCAATTTTGCTGGAATCCAGGTGATGTGCCGTCGCGATCAGGTGCGCAACGTCACCGGACGTCGCCAGGCAGTGTTTCTTCCAGACCTCCTCAGAGGGACAAGGGAATACGACGGTAATGGAGTTTTTGTTACACCAGGCTTTTACGCCAGCGTCCTGGAATCGTTTAACCGCATATTTCGCCATATTCAGGCTCCGCTCAATGCGGCGCTGCCAGTCGCTCCATGAATGGCTGCGAATGGCCTCCCACATCATTAATGGCGTATGACCGTTACGAGAACCTGTAATGGTTTTATCGTGAGCGGAAATATAATCAATCTCGACTGAAATACGATCGACGTTTTTCTTTTTGGCGACAACGATGCCACAGGGAATCGGAGAACCGATCATTTTATGGCCAGACACACCAATCGAATCAATCCCATCTGCAAAGTTAAACGGTTGAGGATCGTTAACAAAGGGCAAAATCATCCCGCTAAGTGCGGCATCAGCGTGGAGATAGTAATCCTCACGTTTAATGCCCAAATCTTTAATTAACGCCTGAATAGTCGTGATGTTATCAATAGCACCACGCACGGTAGTCCCGATATTAGCGAAAATAATAGGATGCTTTTCGCCATCGCGTTTAATTTTTTGCTGTAAATCACCGTAGTCCATTTCACCGTTTGGCTGTGATTCAACAACAGAGGATTTAATACGCAATAGTTTGACAATTTTGGCTACTGAATAGTGTGTATCTTTAGAGTAGTAAAGAGTGCCATCAGGAAAAAGCTCACGCCCCAGATAACAGCCAAACATATTTCCTTCAGTACCACCATTGGTAACATATCCCCAGCTCTCTTCAAACGGAATTTTAAAGAGATTAGCAAAATACTCCATCACTTCTTTTTCAAACTCGAATGAGTTTAATAAATAGTTGCAGTATTCTCCCCAGTCACCACAGTTATTGATTGAGAAACGCATAAAACGTTCAAGAATCGTATAATCAAAATCAGCAGATTCAGGATAACCAATATTGAAATATTGATTTTTCACACAATATGACCAGAATTCATCAAGTTTGTTTTGATCGGCTATAGATAATGTCATTTTTTAACTCCTTGTATTCATTTTTTTACGATTTCATTTATCTAAATAAAGCGTGGTCTTCCCTTTTTTACTTCGACCAACAGCAACGAAAGAGAATAACGGAATAGTAATCATCATCATCAGTATGCCCCAGAACATGGAGTCACCGCCCGAACCAAGTAAGGCAAAAATACAGTAGATCATGCCGATAACAACCAATGTGCAATAAAACATGAAAGAGCTACCGCGGTTCATTTTCTTCGATACCAGGATAATAGGCAGTGAAATTAAGGCATACATATAAGGCAGTAATGAAGCGAAAACTGACATTAAAATAACAACCTCAAACTGTTTAGCCAGGTTTGGCGAGGCCGTTAATAACAGGACAATGCTCATTAGGACGCCGGTAAAAATAAGGCTCTTCATTGGAACATCTTGCTTATTGGTATCCGCAAAAAACTGAGGAAAAAGACCTTGCTGAGCACCCGCGCGTGGGCCTTCAGATTGCAGGATCAGCCAACCTGAAATGGAACCAAAACAAGCAATAATACTGAGTGCAGAGGCAATATTACCGGCAAGATTACCGAACATATAACGAGCAGCATCAGCGAAAGGTGCTGCTGAGTTGATCAGCACGTTATGTGGGACCAGTCCCATGATGACGGTACAGCTACCCACGTAACAGATGGCGGCAATCAGTAACCCCATCACCGTTGCCCGTGGTACGGTACGTTCCGGATCCTGAACCTGCCCCGTCGAAACAACGGCGGATTCGATCCCCAGGAATCCCCATAACGCCATTGATGCTGCAGAAACAATAGCAGAGGAGTTACTCCGTCCTGTCGCATTATAAACTTCGGAATACATCTCTGGATTAAACCAGAACCAGCCAATCAGGCCGACGCCTAAAATAACGATCAGGCCACATACTGCAGTAAAAGATTGTGCACGGCCAGCTATCCTTGCGCCGAAGCTCGCAAGAAATACAAAAGCCCATAAAATAAAGATGGCAGCGATACAACCATAGGTTGGATTTTTAAGCTCCGGAAAAAAGAAACTCAAATAACCCACACCAGCAACTAATAAAGCAACGTTACCAACCCATGCACTTATCCAGTAACAAACGGTCGTCTGAAATCCAATAAAGGGGCCAAATGCATCACTGGCATAAGCAACAATACCGCCCGCACGAGGCGTCACTAAACTGGTTTTAGCAAAAACTAAAGCCAGTGCAATTACACCAATAATGGTAAATACCCAACCCCATATCGATATAGAGCCAATTCCTGCCAGGTTAGTGGGCAACATAAAAACCCCCGACCCCATCATATTGGAGGCGGTTACTAACGTAAGAGCAATGACTCCCATTTTATGAGCAGAGCCTGAGCTTACTGTTCCCATAATGGTTTCCTATTATTTAAAATTAATGAAGGTTTGAACTTAATTCATATTTATTTTTATCACCGAAAATGGTTATTTTTATGACTCAGATCAATTCTGATAGTTAAGTAAACTATTAGAGAAGGGATGGTTGATTGTTTTTTGTCCATAAGTCCTGTATTTGACTCTGTCCCATTTTATTTGAACGATAAAAGTGAAACGTGGAAAGAGGCTGTGAGTTACCTCGCCGCCTGAAATATCGTATTCAGATATTGAACCTGTAGAATGCAAGACGGAGTGCACTATGAAGTTGCCAACTACAGTCGGTTTCAAGCGGTTCATAATATGGATGTTATGGTAAATCATTCCCTCCGATGTGGCTCGACTAGTGATGTCCCGCTATGATGCGCTGACTTTATAACCATGTAAAACAGAAGGATTTGGTATGGCTAACGAAGGTTATTTTCTCTACCATCTGGATAAAACTACCTGTGGCGGGCGAATTCTTGCCGGCGCACTAGATGAAACCTACGAAATCGGCGGTATCGAGCGGCAGCGGGTCAGAGTGGGCGATCCGGTGACCTGCGGTAAGCATGAGGGACGGTTTCGTGTCTGCGGTGGTATGGGGGATACTTACGAGGTGGGTGGAGAGCTGAAAGAGTGGGCGGGTTCGTTGGACAGCTACAATTCCTGCCCGTGTCGTGCCCGGTTCATCCCGTCAGTCAAGACGCACACCTACGACAGCAACTGTAATGCCGGTAGGGTGGCAGAGCGGGAGGAGGCTGACCGGAAGAAAAAACTGAGTGAGGCGAAGTCAAAGGGACTTGAGCCAATGCCTTTGCCGGCGCGGATCTATGCCACGCAGCGCATGATGGATGACTATGACGCGAAGGACATGCATTACGGCGATTTGAGCGCGGAGGTGCTGAAAGGGCGTTTTGGTCTGACAGATATCTCGGCGAAAGTCGACCCGAATACGCTGACCCTTGTCCCATCAGCTCCCACCAGCCCGTTTGGCGGATTTTATCCGGGCAGTCTGGCGAAAAGTGCACCGGTCGTGGTCAGCCGGGAGGAAAGCGCGCGCATTATGTTTGATGAGTTCCGTGAGCTGGCGAAGCTGTTCTCCTTCCAGGGTCTGTACAAAAATATCATTACCGAAATGATTGACCACATGCAGGAGAAAAGCGGCACACCATACAGCAGCTCGTTGCTGGACAGGGCGCTGAAAGAGCAGATTCTGAATGATCATTCAGAGCAGAGTTCTTTGCTGAAAATTAAAAAAGCTTTAAAGACGGCTGTTAACTATGAATATGGGTTTATTCCGCTGGATAAAAAAGCCAGTTTATTTGATGAAAAAGGGAATCTCGATGCAGTTAATTCAGCGGTGTTGCCTAAATTTGACCGTCTGATCGACCGGACTAACGGGTTGGTGATTACCGTCCATGATACCTGGTCGACGCATATCACGCTGGAGTCGCTGGAATTTGAGGGGGAGAGTTTCAGGGCAAAGGTGCATTACCGTATTCAGGATCACTTCGGACTTGATGATGCCGATGTACAGAACCCACTATACAGGGAGTTTCGTATCTTCCGGCTGTGGTTTACTCTCCAGCACTGGGATCTGTACGGGTATAAGCCGTTTATCACTGAAATGAATGCTACCTTAGAAATCA
Organism: [Pantoea] beijingensis; assembly: GCF_022647505.1. Taxonomy (NCBI): domain Bacteria; kingdom Pseudomonadati; phylum Pseudomonadota; class Gammaproteobacteria; order Enterobacterales; family Erwiniaceae; genus Erwinia; species [Pantoea] beijingensis. The sequence goes on along the minus strand of NZ_CP071409.1, from coordinate 8,106 downwards.
GCGGGAGGCGGGGTGAATAAGCGACTGATAGCAGGAATTGTAGCCGCTGCGGCCTGTGGCTATATGCTGTGGCAGTACCTGACGCCGGTTGAGATTGTGGCTGTGCATAGAAACTTTATGCTTGTCAGGCATTTTCCGTACATGAAAAACCGTCAGATAGCCTGGTGGGAAGCCAATAAGGACATGATCAAAGCTAAATATGGGATTCCACACAAGTCTAAAGATGGCTTCTACCAAGTATTTATTATGGATTTTGGTGATGGCTATCGCATCGATCACGGAACGGACGAAGATTCTGATTTGTTATGCTTTGATGATATACCCGTTGCTGCCCGATGCATTGAAAAAAAACCACTTAGCTGGATTGGATGGAGTCAAAATACAGGTCAGTTCTACTGGTGAGACTGTAAATGGAAAAGGTTTTGTATCTTCCGGCTGTGGTTTACTCTCCAGCGCTGGGATCTGTACAGGTATAAGCCGTTTATCACTGAAATGAATGCTACCTTAGAAATCAGCGGGAGACGGGGTGAATAAGCAACTGACAGGAATTGTAGCCGCTGCGGCCTGTGGCTATATGCTGTGGCAGTACCTGACGCCAGTTGAGATTGTTGCCGTTCATGATGGTATACAATACTGGCCAGGTATCTTCCATACCTGAAAAGCCTGGTGGAAAGCTAATAAGGACATGATCAACGCTAAATACGGTATACCGGAAGATGATGATTACAGCGTGGCCATTAGGGACTTTGGTGAGGGATATCGTATCGACGGGGGAACAGACCAGGATTCAAATCTGCTTTGCTTTGACGAAATGGCCGTAGATGCCCGATGCATAGAAAAAAACTCGCCTGTAGATTCGGTTTAGTCAAAATACAGGTCTGTTTTATCGATAACCATACGCGTTTCAAGAAGAAGTTCCCAACGGACGGCGCCGTTGAGGAACTGGCGTATGGCAATAAGCGACTTTATTATTGAGTTCGGTGACCGCCTGGGCGGCCACTTCGAAAAGGCAGTTATACAGAATGGTGTACAGGCTCTTAAAGCACAAATGTCTCAATCGCGTACGCAACACCATCTTCCATATTCGTTTTAGTGACAAACTGGCTTACAGCCTTGACTGAATCGATCGCGTTCCCCATCGCTACGCCAGTGCCGGCAAATTCCAGCATCGCTATATCGTTTTCCTGATCGCCGATAGCCATGACTTCATCACGCGACAGCCCAAGCTGATCGGCCAGCGCTTTGACCCCCGCCCCTTTATTCACCTGCTTATTAAGTATTTCAAGATAGTAAGGCGAGCTTTTCATAATGGTATAGCGTTCGCGTGCTTCCTGCGGAATACGAGCAATGGCTTTATCAAGCCGCTCAGGCGGATCGATCATCATAACTTTCGGGAAAGTCAGCGTTCGGTCCATCTCAGCAACGCTGCGGTAACGAAGCGGCATGCCGGTGAGCCAGGCTTCATGAACGGTGTATTCACTGATGTCCTGGTTTGAGGTGTACAACAGCGATTTGGTCAATGCCTGGAAATGAACGCCTAGCTCACGCGCCAGTTGTTCAAAATAGAGGTAATCATCAAAAGTCAGGGCTACTTCGGCTACACAATCGCCATTAATTGCACGCTGAACTAATGCGCCATTATTGGTGATACAAAACTGGCCATCCTGTTGTAAATCCAGTTCCATCAGGTAGCGTTGTACGCCGATAAAAGGTCGCCCTGTCGCCAGCACAATTGCGGCCCCTCGCTCGCGTGCAAGACCAATCGCCTGTTTAACACGAGGCGTAATCTCATGTTTCGGGTTCAGCAACGTGCCATCCATATCAATTGCAATCAACTTTATCGCCATAATTTCCTCATCAGATTACGCATCTTGATCAAAAAAAAGCAGCCGGCTTAGGGCTGCTTCTTCGTATTGTGGCACAGTTTAAATATCGATGTTTGCCGCTTTCAGTGCGTTCTCTTCTATAAAGGCACGTCGAGGCTCAACCGCATCGCCCATCAGCGTAGTAAACAACTGATCGGCCGCGATGGCATCTTTCACCGTGACACGCAGCATACGGCGACTATCCGGATCCATAGTGGTTTCCCACAATTGTTCCGGGTTCATCTCACCCAGACCTTTATAACGCTGTACGGAAAGACCACGGCGCGACTCTTTCACCAACCACTCCAACGCCTGCTCAAAGCTGGCAATAGGCTGGCGACGCTCACCACGCTCGATAAAGGCATCCTGTTCAATAAGGCCACGCAGTTTTTCACCCAGTGCACAGATTTTACGGTACTCACCGCCCAGCATAAATTCGGTATCCAGTGGGTAATCGGTATCAACACCGTGCGTGCGTACGCGGAGAACAGGCTCAAAAATATGCTGCTCAAGATTTTCACGTACTAACCCGTTATAGGTACTGCCGTGTTGCTCTTTCTCATTCAGGTACACCACCAGACTATCCAGCCAGCTCTGAACGGAAGCCTGCTGGCTTAAGTCACTCAGCGTTGGGTGGTAGATCAGTGCATTCAACATCGCGACAGGGAAACGGCGTTCCATACGCTTAATCATTTTTTGTGCGCTGTTGAATTCAGCCACGAGATTTTCCAGCGGCTCGCCAGCCAGCGCAGGTGCATCGGCGTTGGTATGCAGCGTGGCGCCATCCAGTGCGATGGCGATTTGGTACTGATCCATCGCCTCATCGTCTTTAATATACTGTTCCTGCTTGCCTTTTTTCACTTTGTACAGCGGTGGCTGTGCAATGTAAACGTGGCCACGCTCGACGATTTCCGGCATCTGCCGGTAGAAGAAGGTCAGCAGCAGCGTACGAATATGCGAACCATCAACGTCAGCATCGGTCATGATGATAATGCTGTGGTAGCGCAATTTGTCCGGGTTATATTCGTCGCGACCAATACCACAACCCAGCGCGGTGATCAGCGTGGCAACCTCTTGTGAAGAAAGCATTTTATCGAAACGCGCTTTTTCAACGTTGAGGATTTTACCTTTGAGCGGCAGAATCGCCTGGTTTTTACGGTTACGGCCCTGCTTGGCGGAACCGCCTGCAGAATCACCCTCCACCAGGTAGATTTCAGACAACGCCGGATCGCGCTCCTGACAGTCTGCCAGTTTGCCAGGCAAACCCGCCAGATCCAGCGCGCCTTTACGACGAGTCATTTCACGAGCACGACGTGCGGCTTCACGCGCACGCGCAGCATCAATAATTTTACCCACGACGATTTTCGCGTCACTTGGGTGTTCCAGTAAGTATTCGGCCAGCAGTTCGTTCATCTGCTGCTCAACGGCCGATTTCACTTCAGAGGAAACCAGTTTGTCTTTGGTCTGAGAAGAGAATTTCGGATCCGGTACTTTAACCGACACCACAGCAATCAGCCCTTCACGCGCATCATCACCGGTGGCGCTCACTTTGGCTTTTTTGCTATAGCCTTCTTTGTCCATATAGGCATTCAGCGTACGCGTCATCGCCGCACGGAAACCCGCGAGATGCGTACCACCATCGCGCTGTGGAATGTTGTTGGTAAAGCAGTAGATGTTTTCCTGGAAGCCATCATTCCACTGCAATGCGACTTCCACACCGATATCATCTTTAACCGTGCTGAAATAGAACACGTTAGGGTGAATCGGGGTTTTATTTTTATTGAGATACTCAACAAAGGCTTTGATGCCGCCTTCATAGTGATAATGGTCGTTTTTATCGTCGCGTTTATCTTCCAGGCGAATCGAAACGCCAGAGTTCAGGAAGGAGAGTTCACGCAGGCGCTTCGCCAGAATTTCGTATTCGAACTCAACAACGTTGGTAAAGGTGTCATGGCTTGGCCAGAAGCGCACGCGCGTACCGGTCGCTTCGGTTTCACCAGTGACAGCAAGAGGTGACTGCGGCACACCATGGACATAAATCTGCTGATGCACTTTACCTTCGCGACGGATGGTTAACTCCAGCTTCTGGGAAAGGGCATTCACCACGGAAACACCCACACCGTGCAGGCCACCAGACACTTTATAGGAGTTATCATCAAACTTACCGCCGGCGTGCAGAACGGTCATGATCACTTCAGCCGCAGAAATCCCTTCCTCTTCGTGGATACCAGTAGGAATACCACGGCCATCATCCTGCACGGAAACAGAGTTATCGGCATGAATGATAACGGTAATTTCTTTACAATGGCCGGCGAGTGCCTCGTCGATTGCGTTATCCACGACCTCGAATACCATGTGATGCAGACCGGTGCCGTCATCCGTATCGCCGATATACATTCCCGGGCGCTTGCGTACCGCATCAAGACCTTTCAGGACTTTGATACTTGAGGAGTCATAAGAATTCGACATCAACGTTTCTCGCTCATTTAATCTTCAGGTTGAACCGCTATTTTACCCTGTTCCACGTGGAACATCTTGCCCTTTTCGTCAGTCATATCGGTGACGTGTTCTGTACCGATGGCACTCACGAAAACCTGGGCCTGAGTGGCTTTCAAACGCGCGGCCAACAGGCGGCGGCGACTTTCGTCCAGTTCAGAGGCAAAATCATCTATCAGATACAGGCAACGTCGCCCGTTCTGTTTGGTGAGAAACTCACCCTGCGCCAGGCGTAAGGCGCACATCAGCAGCTTTAACTGGCCACGTGATAATAAATCTTCCACCGGCGTTCCCTCAGCCCGAATACGAAAATCGGCTTTATGTGGGCCACTGGCGGTATAAGTTAACGCACGATCGCGCTCAAACTGGCGCTCCAGCAGCTCTGCATAGTCACTCTCTTTATCCCAACCTCGCTGGAATGAAAACGTCAGTTGGAACTCCGGGAGAAACTGGGCACAGGTTGCGGTGATATCCGCCGCAATCGCTTCACTGTATTGTGCGCGCCACTGGCTTATCTGTTCGGCCAATGGCACCAGTTCCAGGTCCCATGCGCGGATTTGCTGATAGCGAGAAACCTGACGCAATGCCGCATTACGCTGCTTCAGCAAGCGCCGCAGATTGCTCCAGGCATTAAAGAATCCCGGCGTATTATGAAAGCAGCCCCAGTCGATATACGCACGGCGATATTTCGGCCCGCCGTTTAGAAGCGTAAAACCTTCCGGAGTAATCAGTTGCATCGGCAGAAGCTGTGCCAGCTCAGCCACTTTATGTCCATCGCTGCCGTCAATGCGCACTTTACTATCACCGGCACGGTTTTTAGTTAAGCCTACGGTGGTTTCTCGCTCTACGCCGTCAATCCGACCATGCAGCACAAACGCATCCTGCTCATGGCGGATCACTCGCCCTGATTGCAAACTGCGAAACGCGCGGCCATGGCCCAGCGTATAGATCGCCTCCAGCACGCTGGTTTTCCCGCTGCCATTAGCGCCAACCAGAAAATTGAACCCCGGCGAAAGCGTCAGATCCGCATCGTCGATATTACGGAAATCTTTGATAAGAAGGCGGGTTAAAGCCATATTCTATTGAATCCCACGAGTAACATTACAATCCAGGGCGTTATCGTCGCAGCTAGTTTGGGTGCGGCAAGCGCGCAAAAACCGGAGCGTACACGCAGTACGTGAGGATTTTGAGCACTGCCCAATCCCAAAGTAGCCAGTAAGATAGCCCGGACAATTATAATCTCATGGGCATAACGACATAAGCGGCCGATTGACTGGCCGCATCTTCTATCTGCACACTGGACACAGAATCGGTCAACAGCAGCCGCACATTTTCACATTTCAGCGCGTTCAGCACGTCCAACACATAGCTTACGTTAAACCCGATCTCTAAATCTGTGCCGCCATAGGTCACGTCGAGGATCTCTTCCGCTTCTTCCTGCTCCGGGTTATTTGCGGTGATTTTCAGCTGATTTTCGCTGATATAGAGGCGAACGCCGCGAAATTTCTCATTTGAGAGAATAGCTGCGCGGGCAAACGCCTGCTTTAGTAAATCACAGCCGGCATCAAGGTTTTTATCAGGGTTTTTCGGCAACACGCGGCGATAATCCGGGAAACGACCGTCAACCAACTTTGAAGTAAAGATAAAATCACCGACGTGCGCACGGATATTGTTGCTGCCAATCTGAATCTGCAGCGGTGTATCACCGCCGTCCAGCAAGCGAACCAATTCAATCACGCCTTTACGCGGCACAATCACCGAATGATTTGGCAATGCCTGACCAACCGGCATAGAACAAACCGCCAGGCGGTGACCGTCGGTGGCCACGGTGCGCAGTTCTTCGCCTTCGGTTTCAAACAGCATGCCGTTCAGATAATAACGCACGTCCTGATGAGCCATGGAAAACTGCGTGGCTTCAATCAGGCGCTTCATCGTTGCCTGCGGCAAGGTGAATTCAACCTCACTTTGCCAGTCATCCAGATTAGGAAAATCGCTGGCGGGTAGCGTCGAAAGCGAGAAACGGCTGCGACCTGATCGCACCAACATTCTGTCACCCTCCAGCACGACGCTTATCTCTGCACCTTCCGGAAGACCACGGCAGATATCAAAGAACTTGCGCGCCGGCACCGTTGTGGCACCTGGCTCATGCGGTTGCGACAGCGCAACACGCGCCACCATTTCCATCTCTAAATCTGTACCAGTTAGCAGCAGAGTGCCCTCAGTCACCTGCAGCAACAGGTTTCCCAGAATTGGCAGAGTGGGACGGCCTCCCAACGGGCTGCTGACTTGCTGCAATGGCTTGAGTAAATGCTCACGTTCTACAATAAATTTCATAGCGTCAGGAAGATAATGTTCTGATTAAATTGGAAAAATCTTCTTTAATGTCGTGACTTTCTTCACGTAGCTGCTCGATCTTACGGCACGCATGCAGCACAGTCGTATGGTCCCGACCCCCGAAAGCATCACCGATCTCCGGCAAACTGTGGTTGGTCAACTCTTTTGCCATCGCCATCGCCATCTGGCGCGGACGCGCCACGGAACGAGAGCGGCGCTTGGAAAGCAGATCGGCTACCTTAATTTTATAGTACTCCGCCACCGTCTTTTGAATATTGTCGATGGTGACCAGCTTTTCCTGCAGCGCCAGCAGATCGCGCAGCGCCTCACGCACGAAATCAATAGTAATGGCCCGACCGGTAAAATTGGCGTTGGCGATCACCCGGTTCAACGCCCCTTCCAGCTCGCGCACATTAGACCGCAAACGCTTGGCGATAAAGAAAGCGACTTCACCCGGTAGGCGGATATCATTCTCATCCGCTTTTTTCATCAGGATCGCCACGCGTGTTTCCAGCTCCGGTGGCTCGATAGCCACCGTTAAGCCCCAGCCAAAGCGCGATTTAAGACGATCTTCTACCCCGTTGATCTCTTTGGGATAACGATCCGAGGTTAAGATGATCTGCTGATTACCTTCCAAAAGTGCGTTAAAGGTATGAAAAAACTCTTCCTGTGAACGCTCTTTATTAGCAAAAAACTGGATGTCATCAATCAGTAACGCGTCAACAGATCGATAGTAGCGCTTGAACTCCTCAATAGCATTATTCTGTAACGCTTTCACCATATCCTGTACAAAGCGCTCAGAATGCATGTAAACCACTTTCGCATTGGGTTTACGCGCCATAATACCGTTCCCCACCGCATGTAACAGGTGGGTTTTACCCAGACCAGTCCCACCATAAAGGAACAGTGGATTGTAGGCTCCACCAGGATTGTCGGCGACCTGTCGCGCTGCCGCGCGAGCCAGCTGGTTAGATTTACCCTCAACAAAATTATCAAAATTATGCTTGGTATTGACGTTCGAGCGATAAGAGAGTTCCGCCGGGGCGGGTACCGTATCCCAGCTTGGGCGTGAAGGTGCCGGACGGACGCCTGCAGCGGCTACGGGCGGCGCATTATAGTGAGCACTCGCGGTAATCGGCTGGCTAACAGGCTGTGCTGCTGGCTTCGGCTTAGTGCCGACTTCAAAATGCAGCGTCGGCGTATCCGTGCCACAAAACTCATTGAGTAGCCCATTAATATTATGCAGATATTTATCCCGAACCCAATCCAGTACAAACCGGTTAGGCGCATACAAAGCCAATGTGTTGTCGTTTAGTTCGGCCTGTAGCGGGCGTATCCACATGCTGAATTCTGTGGCAGGTAGCTCATCCTGCAAGCGGGCAAGACACTGTTGCCAAAGCGAAAGTGACAC